>JAAVZO010000021.1 GCA_022791685.1 Clostridiales bacterium | reverse complement strand
GTCCGCAAGGCGAGGGTTGTTCCACCGAAAGGTGGTGACATTATGGTATCTACAGACGTAATTCAGGTATTCCTGACTTTCTGTTTGGTTATCATTGGTGTTATCGATATGATTAACAAGAAAAGATAATCATAAAGAAATAACCGCTCCTATGCGGTAGAAGCGGCGTTTCCTTCATTTCCAAATTTCATTCAGGAACGACCGCCACGGCAATGGCAATCGCCTTGCATATATTATAGCATATCGCGTGTAGTTTTGTCAAGACCTACACGCGATTTTTTTATTTTTCTGCTGAACCTTTTCGTTTGCTAATCGGAATCTCGCCTTGCTGTTTTTCAAAGTTTTCGATACATTGCCTAATCAAAACATATGCCTGCCCATTGGCAGAACGTCCTTCATAATCTGCAATATAATGTAATTTATCAAGCATTTCGTTATCTAATCTTACTGTTAAATTTTTCATATCTTTAGTTTTACCTCGACAATTAAATATATATTATATATTATACATATTTTTCTGACTTAGTGTATGAAATTACTTAAAATGAATTAAAAATATACTTAATCTAACTTAAATAGACTTAATTCAACTTAATTTGAATGCACTAAAGTTTATATATAAATAACTTTAATTTATAAAGGATTTCACATTGAAATTATTATAAAATCATTATTTATACTTTATCTAATTATACATCTATTTTGTGTTATAATGTTATAAATGACTATAAAATATATCTATTTCAGAATTAAAATATATCTAACACAAGAGGTAAAACAAAATGAAAGTAGCTGTAATTGGCTCACGCAAACTCAATCTATCCGACTTCGGCGGCACGCTCGCCGACTTCCTCCCACCAGAAACCACTGCTATCGTCTCCGGCGGCGCTAAGGGTATCGACTCCTGCGCACGCGACTGGGCTCTCGCTAATGGGATCGAGATCATCGAATTTCTTCCCGACTACCGCCGATATGGTCGCGGCGCACCACATCGCCGCAATGACGAGATCATCGCCGAAGCCGACCTCGTGCTTGCATTCTGGGACGGAGAGTCGCGCAGAACTGCGTCCGTGATAACTAAATGCCGCAACCGAAACGTGCCAGTTCGGGTGATTTCACCGGAAAAGTAAAAATGTTTATTCAAAAAAATTTATAAATTAACACTATATTCATTGCACAAAAATTTGCCCTGTGATATAATATTAAGGTACGCACTTGTTTTTATACACTGCACATTTAGCTTCTAAAATAGCAATTATTAGTTTAGTAAACATATATATATTTGTGCCGAGCTATATCGGCAGTAAAAGCGTTCTAAAAAGGATGGGGTATCAATGAAAATAGGACTTGATGTCGGCTCAACAACACTAAAATGCGTCGTGCTCGACGACGATAATAAAATCATATACAAATCATATAAGCGTCATTTCGCACAAATCACCGAAAGCACGATCGAGCTTTTGAAGCAGCTGCAAAGCGAAATAAAAGGCGCTGGCGACGCTGTACTTTCTGTCTCCGGTTCTGCCGGAATGGGCATGGCAGAAGCCTGCAATATCGGATTCGTACAGGAGGTATACGCAACTCGTCTCGCGGTAAAATCGCTTATCCCGGACGCGGACGTTGTGATCGAGCTTGGCGGCGAGGACGCTAAGATCCTCTACCTCGACGGCACGATGGAGGTGCGCATGAATGGCTCGTGTGCCGGCGGTACGGGCGCATTTATCGACCAGATGGCAACGCTGCTCGCAGTCACTCCGGACGACCTCAACGAGCTGTCGCACGGCTGTGAAAAAATATACACAATAGCCTCCCGCTGCGGAGTATTCGCAAAAAGCGACATCCAGCCGCTCATCAATCAGGGCGCGCGCAAGGAGGACATCTCTGCAAGTATCTTCAACGCAGTTGTGAACCAGACTATAGCCGGACTTGCTCAGGGTCGCCCGATTTCGGGAAAGGTCGTATACCTCGGCGGTCCGCTTACATTCATGGACGGCCTTCGCTCAGCATTCGACAAATCGCTGAAGCTAACCGGAATCTGCCCTGACAATTCGCTGTATTTCGTTGCAATGGGCGCTGCATTCGGCTCAGATATCGGAAAAAATACCGCTACTTTATCTGAAAGCATCGAGCGCATTTCGGGATATCGCACTGAGGGTAAGTACCTCGCCTGCCCGCCGCTTTTTACCTCACAATCCGAATACGACGAATTCGCCGCACGCCACGCTGCCGACAAGGTAGAATACGCGTCGCCGGAAAGCTACAAAGGCAAAGCATACATAGGTATCGACGCGGGCTCGACCACAGTCAAAGCGGTAGTAATGAACGAAAACCGCGATATTCTCTGCTCGCTCTACCGTCCGAACAGCGGAAATCCAGTGCCGATAATCCGCGAATTCCTGACCGATTTTTATAAAAAATATCCGGATATCAAGATCGCTTCATCCGCCGTTACCGGCTATGGCGAGGAAATAGTAAAGAACGCATTCGCGGTCGACTTCGGTCTCGTCGAAACCATGGCGCACTTCTTTGCCGCAAAAAAATTCATGCCCGCGGTCGACTTCATCATCGACATCGGCGGACAAGACATCAAGTGCTTCAAGATACGCAACGGCGCGATTGATAATATATTCCTCAACGAAGCCTGCTCGTCGGGCTGCGGCTCGTTCCTGCAAACCTTCGCCGGTGCGCTTGGACAGGATATCGCCGAATTTGCCAAGGAAGGCTTGCTCGCAAAGGCTCCGGTCGACCTCGGTTCACGCTGCACGGTATTCATGAACTCGTCGGTCAAGCAGGCTCAGAAAGACGGCGCGACTATCGACAATATCTCCGCCGGACTTTCGATTTCGGTAGTCAAGAACGCACTCTACAAGGTCATTCGTGCTGCAAGCGCCGATTCGCTCGGCGAGCATATCGTCGTACAGGGCGGTACATTCCTTAATGACGCGGTACTCCGTGCATTCGAGCAGGAGATCGGACGCAATGTAGTTCGCCCGAATATAGCCGGACTAATGGGTGCATACGGCGCTGCGATATACTCAATGGACTGCGCAAAGGGTGAGTCAACTCTGCTCGACGCTGAAAAGCTCGCAGATTTCAAGCACGACGTAAAGGTCGTCACCTGTGGTATCTGCGAAAACCACTGCCGCCTGACCGTCAATACCTTCGACGGTGGACGTAAATTTATCGGCGGCAACCGCTGCGAGCGTCCGACATTAAAGGGCGGCTCGAGCGAACACTACGACTTATACGAATACAAGCTTTCACTGCTCAACGAATACAACACCAAACCCGAAAAGCCGCGTGCGCGTATCGGACTGCCAATGGGACTCAATATGTACGAAATGCTCCCATTCTGGCACGCATTCTTTACAAAGCTTGGATTCGAAGTAGTGGTATCTCCGCGCAGCGACCGCAAGCTTTACATCTCCGGTCAGCAGACCATTCCTTCTGACACGGTATGCTTCCCGGCAAAGCTTATACACGGCCACATCGAAGCATTGCTCAAATCAAATGTCGACGCGATATTCTATCCCTGCATGACCTACAACTTTGACGAGAAGCTCGGAGACAATCACTACAACTGCCCAGTCGTCGCATATTATCCAGAGGTCATCGGCGCGAACGTGCCTGATATCGCCGACCATAAAATTACATTCATCCGCGACTACATCGGAGTTCACCGTCCGAAGGATTTCGCGGTCAAGATATATGAAATACTGTCTAAATACTTCAAAGGGCTTGACAAGACTGCGGTCAAGGCTGCAACCGAAGCAGCATATGCCGAGCGCGACAATTTCCTTATTAAGGTTCGCACAAAGGGCGAGGAATATATAAAAATTGCCCGGGAAAAGAAAATGCCGATCATCGTGCTTGCCGGTCGTCCGTATCACGTCGACCCTGAGATAAACCACGGAATCGACCGACTCGTCTGCGAATGCGGCGCGGTAGTCGTAACAGAGGACGCGGTGAGCCATCACGTCGAGAAATTCAAGGTCGCGGTGCTCAACCAGTGGACATACCACTCGCGCCTGTACGCGGCAGCTAAGTACATCGCCGGTCAGGACGACATGAACCTCGTACAACTCGTATCATTTGGATGCGGTGTTGATGCGATAACGACTGATGAAGTCCGCGAGATACTCGAACGCGAAGGTAAGATATACACGCAGATAAAGATAGATGAGATAACCAACCTTGGCGCAGTGAAGATAAGACTTCGCAGCCTGTTCTCCGCCTGTGAAGCTAAACAGCGTGAAAGCGGAAAGTAACAAATAATCAACAGGAAGGAATCATAACACAATGAAAAGATTCACATTTGGCACTCCTGAAAAGCTCGTACCCTCTGTATTTTGCAAGGGCTTCACATATAACGAAACCAACATCGCCTATCCGGCTGCACGCTTTACAGCAAAGCAGACAGCACGCGGATTCCTGATCGAATTTCCAATCGAGGATGACGCGCAGATATACGGCTTCGGACTACAACTTAAACAGTTCAACCACCGCGGAAGAAAGCTCAAGCTCGCCGTCAACGCCGACCCGGTAGCCAATACCGGAGACAGCCATGCACCCGTACCCTTCTTTGTTACAAACAAGGGCTACGGTATGTATTTTGATACCGCGAGATATATCGAAGTATACTGCGGCAAGAAAAAGAATAACGGCGCAGTTAAAGCGGTATCGAACACCGAATCAGAGGTAATGGAAACTACCGACGAGCTGTACGCAGTCAGAAATGACAGCAGCGCGGTAATGAGCGTGCTCATTCCAGCAGCTGAAGGAGTAGACGTTTACGTTATAGAAGGCGACACAATAACCGATATCGTATCGCAGTACAATATGCTCTCAGGCGGCGGCTGCGAAGTTCCGGAGTGGGGACTCGGCGTACTCTATCGCTGCTATGGCAAATATACGCAGGATGAAGTTATGAATATGGCGAAATACTTCCGCGATAATAAGATACCCTGCGATATTCTCGGACTTGAACCCGGCTGGCAGACCAACACATATTCATGCTCATACATTTGGAGTGAACGCTATCCAGACCCGCAGAAGATGATAGACGAGCTGACCGCCGACGGCTTCCACCTCAATTTATGGGAGCACGCTTTCTGTCACCCAACTTCACCGATACATGAAGCGCTCAAGCCTCACAGCGGCGATTACATGGTATGGGGCGGCGTGGTTCCGGACTTTGCAGACCCAGAAGCTAAGCGCATATTCGCCGATTATCATCGTGAATTGCTCACCTCGAAAGGTATTGATGGTTTCAAGCTCGACGAGTGCGATTCGAGTGACCTCACCGGAAGCTGGAGCTTCCCGCTCACCTCTGAATTCCCGTCCGGACTTGACGGTGAGCAGTATCATTCCCTGTTTGGTACGCTCTATTGTCAAGCGATAATGGACGCACTCGACAATAAGCCGACTCTCTCCGAGGTGAGAAACATTGGAGCGCTCGCCGCAAACTATCCATTCGTGCTTTACAGCGACCTCTACGACCACAGTGACTTCATACGCGGAGTTGCGCAGTCGTCCTTCTCCGGCGTGCTCTGGACTCCTGAAGTTCGCCATGCAAAGGACAAGAACGAGCTGATCCGCCGTCTGCAATCTACAGTATTCAGTGTGCAGTGCCTGATAAATGCGTGGTACTGCGAGCGTGTGCCGTGGGCTGAACTCGACTGCGAGGATGATGTCCGCGAGCTGCTCGAGCTGCGAGAAAAGCTCGTACCGATGTTAAAGTCGGCATTCGATGAATACCACTCCACCGGAAAGCCACCAGTACGCGCACTGGTTATGGACTTCACCGATGACGCAGAAACCTACAACATAGACGATGAGTATATGTTCTGCGGCGACCTACTTGTAGCGCCGATAGCTGCTAATAAAGGCGATGAACGTGAGGTATACCTTCCGACCAGCGCAAAATGGTGTGATTACTTCACTGGCGAGCCTGTAGAATCGGGGAGATTTACAGTAAAGACAGCTGGT
Organism: Clostridiales bacterium; assembly: GCA_022791685.1. Classification (GTDB taxonomy): domain Bacteria; phylum Bacillota; class Clostridia; order Oscillospirales; family CAG-272; genus Flemingiibacterium. The sequence goes on along the minus strand of JAAVZO010000021.1, from coordinate 176,518 downwards.
ATACCGGTATATAAAATGATTGGGCGTTCTTGATATGAAAGGAAATTTATACAATAATGGAACATAATTGCAATAATTGTGGCTCGTGCGAAACTGGATTTGATCCGGTAGAGCGCGTAGAATTCACAAAGGAGATGAAGAAGGATTATACCATTCTCATCCCAAATATGCTTGAGATCCAGTTCCTGCTGCTACGCAATGTATTCCGCAGCTACGGCTACAAAATGGAGCTTCTAACTAATGACAGCCGTGCGGTAGTCGAAACCGGACTGAAATATGTACACAACGATACCTGCTATCCGGCTCTGCTGGTCATTGGACAGATGATAGACGCTCTGAAAAGCGGTAAATATGATCTGTCTAAAACCGCACTTATGATAACTCAGACCGGAGGCGGCTGCCGTGCGTCGAACTACATTCATCTGCTGCGAAAAGCATTGAAAAAGGCGGACCTCGGATACATACCAGTCATTTCGCTCAACCTCTCCGGACTCGAGAAGAACAGCGGCTTCCATTGGACACTTGGACTTATTCGCAAACTGGTAGCAGCTATGGCATACGGCGACATGATGATGTTGCTCGCCAATCAGGTGCGCCCGTATGAAACGGTCAAAGGTGCAGCAGATAAAGTTACCACACAGTGGGTAAATCAACTCACCGATGAATTTGCCGCCGGCCGCGGATTCGCAAAGCGTGTAATGCGTTCGTATATGGAAAAGATAGCCGCGGATTACGCCGCAGTTCCAGTCGACCGCAGCGTCGAACGCGTAAAAGTGGGAATCGTCGGCGAGATATACGTAAAGTTTGCCGCTCTTGCAAATAATCACCTTGAAGAATTTTTAGCGTCCGAGGGCTGTGAGGTAATGGTTCCCGGACTGATGAGCTTCATTCTCTTCAAGACAGACAACCGCATTGAGGACGTAAAGCTGTACGGCGGAAGCGGACTCAAGAAAGGTATTGCGACAGTACTGTTCAATTATCTGTCGGGTATGGAAGAATTCATCATCGACATAATAAACGAGCAGGGCGTGTTCAAAGCACCGACATCGTATGCACATCTAAAAAAGCTGGTCGATGGAATCGTAGGATACGGAAGCAAGATGGGCGAGGGCTGGCTGCTGACTGCTGAAATGCTCGAATTAATCGAGAACGGATACGGAAATATCGTCTGTGCCCAGCCATTTGGATGCTTACCGAACCACATCGTCGGCAAGGGTATGATACGTCGTCTGCGCGAACTTCACCCTGAAGCTAACATCGTACCTATCGACTACGACCCGGGAGCAACACGAGTCAATCAGGAAAACCGTATCAAACTTATGCTCTCCGTTGCACGCGAACAGCTCGCGTCAAAACAGCCGACGAAAGCCGATAGCACACAGAACAGCTACAAGCGCGAGCCGGCAAAGGTATAATGAATCAAAAGGCTGATATAAATCTGCAAATACCCGACAGCGCGTCGAGCGTTATCCATAGGCTGAACGCACATGGACATGAAGCCTATGTTGTCGGCGGATGCGTACGCGATACTCTACTCGAGCGTAATCCGAACGACTGGGACGTAACTACATCGGCACATCCAGACGAGGTTTTCAAACTGTTCGATAGCACTATCTCCGAAAATACCGCAAAACCGTTCAAAGCTATTGCTACCGGTTTGAAGCATGGTACAGTAACGGTCTTATCGCACGGCGAACCTGTCGAAGTCACCACATTCCGCGTGGACGGTGAATACACCGACTGCCGCCGACCAGATTCAGTGCAGTTTACAAGCTCGCTTGAAGCCGATCTGTCGCGGCGGGATTTCACAATAAACGCAATGGCATATTCGCCGGCAACCGGACTTGTCGACCTGTTCGGCGGGCGCGATGACCTTAGCAGCGGCATTGTTCGCTGTGTCGGCAAACCCGAACGCCGCTTTTCTGAGGACGCACTGCGAATATTGCGAACTCTAAGATTTGCATCGGTACTCGGATTTCGCATTGACGACGACACCGCAAATGCGGCGATATCACTCCGTGGGCTGCTCAATAAAATTTCGCGAGAACGGATAAGCGTCGAGCTCGATAAACTGCTATGCGGCAAAAATACAGCTCGAATACTTATTGACTTTCGACAAATAATAGAAACAATTATCCCAGAGCTTGCAGATTGTGCAGAGTATGAGCGTGCAGTGAAATTAGTGTCTATATCCTCCGCCTCAACACCGATCAAGCTTGCAGCACTATTTTCCGAAATATCACCCGAAATAGCAGCTACGGCGCTTACGCACCTCCGCTTTGATAAGAAAACCTGCACTCGTGTACGCACAATATGCAGTCACCTTCACGATAAAATCGACTGTAAGTCATCTGTAAAGCGCTTGTGCTGCGAGGTCGGGCTCGACTGCGCAGAAAATATAATCGAGCTGGCAGCACAAAGCGGAAGGTTGGAGAATAAATATCGTGATATAGTGCATAAAATACGTGAAAATGATGAATGTATTTCAATATCTCAGCTTAAAATAAATGGTGATAAGCTGATCACACTTGGCGTTAAGCCTGAGAGTATCGGCAGAATACTTGCAAAGCTGCTCGATGAAGTCATAAATGAGCGGCTGTCGAATGATGAATGCGCACTGACAAAGTTTGTCATGGAGGAATTTATGCAGAAAAAAGCGCTTGTAATAATAAATCAACATACCGCTAAACCTAAGCTGAGAAGCGACCTTTTGGAAATACTTAACATATTTACAAAAAGTGGATACGCTTGCCTCGTCCGTCCGACCCAAAAGGCAGGCGACGCAGCGCAATATACCGCATCGAATGGCAGCTGCTTTGACTTGGTAGTATGCGCGGGCGGCGACGGTACGCTGAATGAAGTCGTATCCGGACTCTGCGCTATTGATGAAGATAAACGTCCGCCAGTTGGATATATCCCCGCTGGTACAACTAACGATTTTGCAGCAAGTATCGGGCTTTTTGATGACCCGATAGAAGCCGCTTGGTCTATCATGGGAGCAACACCATGTGCAATGGACTGTGGACGTATCAACGGACACATCTTCAACTATATCGCTTCATTCGGAGCTTTCACAGAAGTGTCATATGGCACTCCGCAACCGCTGAAAAATATGTTTGGACATTTCGCATATCTTTTAGAGGGCGCAAAGCACCTCACCGACATCAAGTCATATCACCTGAAACTCACCCTGCAAAACGATAATACAGAATCTGTCATAGAGGATGATTTCGCGTTCGGCGCATTTGCAAATACTCTATCTATCGGCGGCGTTATTCACCTTGATCCATCAGAGGTAGACCTCGGAGACGGAATGCACGAGTATCTACTTGTTAAAATGCCGAAAAGCATAGCAGAATTGAACGAGGCAGCATTCGAGCTGCGCGCGCTGCAAAATTCTGAGCGCCGTAATAAAAGCTCATCAAAGCTTGTAATGTACGGCAAATTCACGCGCGGACGACTCGAAAGTCTTGATGGAGCGGAAGAGATATCATGGTCGCTCGACGGCGAATGCGTTCGTACCTCAGCCGACGTGGAGATCGAAAATCTCCATGCAGCTTATTGTCTCATGAAATGACAAAAGATAATATTTGACACCAGAAAGGATGTTTACATTTATAATGAAAGAAGTATTGCTCTGTAAATACGGAGAACTTATACTAAAGGGAGCAAATCGCTCATATTTTGAGGGACTGCTGATGAAGGAGCTGAAAGCCCGTGTCAGACGTGCCGGAGATTTTGATATACACAGAGCTCAGAGCACTATCTATATCGAACCACTGAATGATGACTGCGACCTCGACTTAGCGCTTGAATATGCGAAGAAGGTATTCGGAATAGTCACGATAAACCGTGCCTGCGTAGTTGAGAAGAATATCGAAGCAATATATCAGGCTGCAAAGGAATATCTTCCGCAGTTCATGAAGGGCGTGCGCACCTTCAAGGCGGACGCTCGACGTGCAGACAAACGCTTTCCGATGAAATCACCTGAGCTCGCAGGTGAGATCGGCGCGGCAGTGCTCGAAGCAATGCCTAATTTGAAGGTAGACCTGTACGATCCAGATATCGTCGTTCGAGTTGAAATACGTGAGCAGGGTGCGTATATACACGCCGGTCAATTCAAAGGCGCAGGCGGAATGCCTCTTGGCTCGAGCGGAAAGGGCTTATTGCTGCTCTCAGGCGGAATCGACAGCCCTGTATCCGGCTTCATGATGGCTAAACGTGGTGTTACACTCGAAGCGCTGCATTTTGAAAGCTTCCCATACACGAGTGAACGCGCTAAGGAAAAGGTACTCGAACTCGCACGCATACTGTGCGAATATTCCACGCGCATCAAGGTCCATGTTATCTCGCTGACACATATTCAAGAGGAACTGCGCGACCACTGCGACGAGGATTATTTCACACTGCTGCTGCGCCGATACATGATGACGCTCGCCGAGCGCGTAGCACGACGTAACAAATGCGGTGCGATAATTACCGGTGAAAGCCTTGCGCAGGTAGCAAGCCAGACAATGCGTGCAATAGCTGTAACCGATTCAGTCGTTAATATGCCGGTATACCGTCCCTGCATCGGTCTTGACAAAGAGGAGATAATTGACATCGCCCGCCGTATAGGAACCTTCGAAACATCGATACTCCCGTATGAGGATTGCTGCACAGTATTCACTCCGCGCCACCCTCGCACACGCCCTGAACCGGAAAAGGTCATAGCCGAGGAGAACAAGCTCGACTTCAAAGCGCTCTGCGACGAAGCCTTCGAAACCTTAAATACATACGATATTCGGATAGATGAAGATTAAATTTTCACAAATTTTCACGATAAGTATAGGTAAATCGTTGAAAATGCGTCTATCCTCTTGACAGAATGCAATTTTTTGTATAAAATATATGTAGGTGTAATTAGATATACAGTTCTGCTGCTGCCAACGCATATAATATTGACAAGATTTACCATATATTTATATTATGAGTAACATCTTGACAGATCAAAATAAATGAATTGGTTCTTGGACGTTGAAATAATTGCATTAAGAAATTTTTATTATAACATCATTTAAGGAGGTGTTCTATACTTTGTTTGAAATTGTAATAAGTGTTCTCATCACTATTGCAGTGTGTATACCGCTGGGTATATTTCTCGGTATTACATACAGAAAGAAGGTGGGAGAAGCGGAAATTGGCTCTGCCGAAGAACAGGCTAAGCGCATAATAGAAGAAGGCGAGCATACCGCAGAAAGCAAAAAGAAGGAAGCTCTTATCGAGGCTAAGGAGGATATCCTGCGCCAACGCAACGAAGCAGAGCGCGAGTTGAAGGAGCGCAGAAGCGAGCTCTCAAGACTCGAAAGCCGTGTTGCAAAGAAAGAAGAACAAAGCGAGCGCAAGCTTGAAACGCTCGAACATAAGGAAGAGCTCTTGAACAAGAAGCTCAAGGAATGTTCTGATACCCGCGACGAGATCGAGGCGATCAAGGCAAAGCATCTCGAAACTCTCGAGAGAATAGCAGGTCTCACTGCCGAAGAAGCAAAGGAACAGATAGTATCCCGCTTAGACGGAGAGCTGAAGCATGAAACAGCTCAAAAGCTTGTTGAGTATGAGCAGGTATTCAAGGAAGAAGCTGACCAAAAGGCTAAAAATATTCTCTCGCTGGCAATTCAGCGCTGCGCGTCTGAGACAGTTGCAGAAACTACCGTATCGGTCGTCGCACTGCCTAACGACGAAATGAAGGGACGCATAATCGGACGCGAGGGACGCAACATTCATGCTATTGAAGCGATGACTGGCGTTGACCTTATCATCGACGATACGCCCGAAGCTATCACACTTTCAAGCTTTGATCCGGTACGTCGTGAAGTCGCGAGAATCGCACTCGAAAAGCTCATTTCGGATGGACGCATTCACCCGGCACGCATTGAAGAAACGGTCGAGAAGGCTCGCCGTGAGGTCGATGCGATGATCAAACAGGCAGGAGAACGTGCTACATACGAAACTGGTATCCACGGTATCAGCATTGAAATGATAAAGCTGCTCGGACGGCTTCGCTTCCGTACAAGCTACGGACAAAATGTACTCAACCACTCTATCGAAGTCGCGACCCTGTCAGGCATGATCGCAGACGAGCTTGGAGTCGACAGCACGCTAGCAAAGCGCGCCGGACTGCTCCACGATATCGGTAAGGCGCTCACACAGGAAATCGAGGGCTCGCATGTACAGCTTGGTGTTGACATCGCTAAGAAGTTCAAGGAGAACAGAGATGTCATCCACGCGATCGAGGCGCACCACAACGACGTAGAGCCGCAGACTATAACCGCTATAATCGTACAGGCGGCAGACGCGATATCGGCAGCACGTCCAGGTGCAAGACGCGAGGATCTCGAGAACTACATCAAGCGCTTACAGAAGCTTGAAGAGATCACCTACAGCTTCCCCGGAGTGGACAAGGCGTTCGCCATTCAGGCAGGACGTGAAATACGCATAGCCGTAAAGCCAGAGGTAATAAACGACGAGCAGATGGTAGTAACTGCGCACAACATTGTCAAGAAAATCGAAGCTGAGCTGCAATATCCGGGTCAGATAAAAGTACATCTTATCCGCGAAAGCAGAGCGATCGACTACGCAAAATAATCAGAGGCAAGACATTAGATAGGTTCTTTATATATAAAATATCGACCTCCGAACGGAGTTTACATATATAAACTTATAAAGACGAAAATGAAGCTTTGTGCTTTGATATAAATTTGCATATGAAAACACAGCCAATAAATATTGGCTGTGTTTTTTAATAATTCAATTTTAACCTATTATCTTAAGGGTAACTCAGTCCTCGCAGTAAGCCGCGTAGATCTTTTTTACTCTCTTAACTGTTTTCTCGAACTGAGCTGGAGTAAGAGACTGAGGGCCATCACAAAGCGCCTTCTCAGGATTGTTGTGTACCTCTATCATTACTCCGTCTGCTCCACATGCTGCCGCTGACATCGCCATCGGCTCTACCAGCTTCGCTATTCCACATGCGTGGCTCGGGTCTACTATTATCGGTAAGTGCGTAAGCTCTCTCAGTACCGGTACTGCTGAGATATCGAGTGTGTTTCTCGTCTGGGTCTCGAACGTTCTGATTCCTCTCTCACAAAGTATCACCTGCTCGTTTCCTCCTGCCATGATGTACTCTGCACTCATCAGCAGCTCCTGTATCGTATTCGCTAGTCCTCTCTTCAACAGTATCGGCTTCTTTGAATGTCCCAGCTCCTTCAATAACTCGAAGTTCTGCATATTTCTTGCTCCTACCTGTATTACATCTACATCTGCGAACAAGTCAAGATGTCTCTCGTCCATTATCTCTGTTACTATCGGCAGGCCTGTCACCTTCTTTGCTTCAAGCAGCAGCTCGATTCCCTCGTTTCTCAGTCCCTGGAACGCATACGGCGATGTTCTCGGCTTGAACGCTCCTCCGCGAAGCAGCTTTGCTCCTGCCTTCTTTACTGCTTCTGCTACCTCAATTATCTGCTCCTCGCTCTCTATCGAACAAGGTCCTGCTATGAACTCGAACCCTTCTCCTATCTTCACGTCTCCGTTCACTGACGGTATTGTGATCACCGTATCGTCCGGATGGAACTTTCTGTTCGCGCTCTTGTATGGCTCGCTTATTCTCTTTACTGACTCTACTATGTCCAGTCCTGCTATCGTGTCTATGTCTACCTTCCTTGTGTCTCCTACCAAGCCTAATATCGTCTGAAACTCACCGCGTGAAACGTGCACGTTCAGATTGTAATCCTTAAGGAAGGAAATAAGGTTGTTCAGCTTCTCTTCGCTGGTCTGGCTCTTTACTACTACTATCATTGTATAGTTCTCCTTGAGTTTATATTTTTAAATTTAGATGCTAAAAGACCTCGCGGTGATTTCCGCGAGGTCTGGATTTTTATCGCTAAGCCTTTTATGGCAGCTCAATTTTCGCAGCAGAAATCACTATTACTTTTTTCGGCCGAAATAAAAGTAATAGGTAAAGTATGCAAATGCGAAATTACGAGAATTCATGGTTTGATTCCTTTTCATTATCTTTGAGCTTTACAGATATATTATATCACTAAAGCGGTAGCTTGTCAATGGAAATATTGCACAATCATTTTGTGAATATCAGCCTATTTTAACGCATTTTTGATGGCGGACACGATTTTTTCGGATGCATGACCGTCTCCATATGGATTGGATGCGCTCGCCATACGCATAAATTCCGATCGATTTTCGAGCAGCAGCTCAGCTTCAGCGACTATACGTTCTTTATCAGTTCCGATAACTTTTACTGTCCCGGCAGCTACGGCCTCAGGACGTTCAGTCTCTGTACGCAGCACAAGCACTGGCTTGTGGAATGACGGAGCCTCCTCCTGTATTCCACCGGAATCGGTCATAATAAAGTGCGATTTTGAGATAAGATTGTGCATATCCGCTACGTCGACTGGGTCGGTTAGCGTAATTCCGGGCTTACCGTCAAGTATCGGAAATACAGTGTTTCGTACAGCCGGACTCAAATGTACCGGATATACAAAATGCAAATTCGGATATTTTTCACTGAGTGCAAGTACAGCACGGCAGATATTTTCGATTCCGCCGTTTTGATTTTCACGACGATGAGCAGTCAGTGTAACTATCTGCTTATTATCGAAATCGAGTGTGCGCAGCTTATCGTCTGCAAATACATATCCGGGCTTTACAGTATACTGAAAAGCATCAAGCGCAGTATTACCTGTTACAAATATGCCGTCGGTAATACCCTCCTTCGCAAGATTTGAGCGATTCAGCTCAGTCGGTGCGAAGTGAAGCGACGCAAGCTTTGAGGTAAGATTGCGGTTGATTTCCTCGGGATACGGAGAATAACGGTCATATGTGCGCAGTCCAGCTTCAACGTGTCCAACGGTAACCTTGGCATAGAAAGCCGCTAAAGCAGCTGCAAAGCTTGTAGTCGTGTCTCCATGTACGAGTACTATATCGGGCTTTGCCTTTGCAAGTACATCCTCCAGACCAAGTATCACATCGGCAGTTATGCTCGATAAAGTTTGTCCGCGTTTCATTATATTCAAGTCATAATCTGGCTTGACCTCAAAATATCCGAGAGCGCTGTCAAGCATTTCACGGTGCTGAGCAGTCACACAAACAATACTCTCGATACCGCTGTCACGTTCAAGCGCTTTGACAAGCGGACACATTTTTATAGCCTCTGGCCTTGTACCAAAGACAGACATTACTTTGATCATATTAGATCCTCCTTTGTTTTATTCGGGAGTATTATATTTTTATTTTCCATTGTCGGCAGCGTCTGGATTCTCAATAGACTTAATTACATCTACATACGCAAGCTTAAAAAGCTCCTCAGCGCGTTCTGACTGCCCCGTTAGATCAAGATATCCAAACAGCGCTTCAAAACCGGTAGCCCGCCGATATTCAACTGCTGAAGCGCTTCGTGGTATAGCGATACCATTAGCATTTCGTCCACGTTTATATATATATTCCTCATTTTCCGTAAGCAAAGGAAGAATATTATCGAGCGCGGCACTCTGAGCTGTCGCACGCACAAAGCTAAGAGCAAGTTTATTCAATTTACCGCTGGAGCTGATTCCGCACGAAAGCAGATATTTTCGCACGAGCACCTCAAAAACCGCATCACCGAGATATGCAAGCGCAGAGCCATTCAGCTCGCGAATGAGATTTTCGTTCATCGTGATTACTCTTTCCGTAATAAATAATTGTGTTAACTATAATTATATCATAAATGTCTGCGTTTGGCTATAGGACATATTAACGAATTTTTTTATCTTTTGTGCTGCCTATATTGTCTCATGACAGCTGATATGCAAATATATGCCTTGTCAGACAAGGAAATTAAGATAAATTTAAAGTATAGTGTTGAAATTTGTCGATAAATATGGTATAATTACAGTATACATCGTTATTTGTAAAGCAAAGGAAATATAATTATGAAAACTACCATATCTCCAGAGATTGAAGAAAATACAACAGAAAGCACTCCGCAAAAAGCAAAACCAGCAAAGGCTGATGGACACCGTGAGAGAATGCGTGAACGCGCGATAAATGAAGGACTTGAGGGCTTTGAAGATCATCGACTTTTGGAGATGCTTTTATATTATTCTATCCCGCGCAAGGATACGCGTGAAGAAGCCGTTCGACTGATCGATAGATTTGGCTCATTTGAAGATGTGTTTGAAGCTGATATGCGCGATCTGAACAGTGTCGACGGTATTGGAAAAGCATCAGTTATCCAACTAATGGTAGTCAAAGAAATAATACGCCGTTGCAGCTTACAAAATCAAAAACAGCGCAAAATATATAAGACTATAGAATCCATAATAGAGATGTTCAAAGGTAAGTTCATACATACAAGCAAAGAGCTTATGTATATTGCCTCATTCGATAATGCGCGCCATCTCATTAGAACTGATAAGATAGGGCTTGGAAGCGTAAACGATATCAGTGTCAGTATGCGTGAAATAAACGAAATAATAGTTATGAACCATGCGGCGTACATCGCAGTAGCTCATAACCATCCAAACGGATATCTGCTTCCATCGAATGAAGATATCGACTTTACACTTAAGCTGCAAAAATTTGCGTCCGATATAAACGTGAAGCTTATTGAACACATAATTTTTGTAGATGACGAAAGCTATCTTATACTTCGCAACCATAATTTAGAGTAATAAAATAACATCAGACTTGACATTGCCCGGGTAATGTGGTATAATAATACTGCGACCGAGCCGGGCAATCGCGTGATATGTTGCCGAAAGGTATTATCATGAGGAAAGTCCGGGCTTCGCAGGGCAGGATAACGGATAACGTCCGCCGAGGGTGACCTCCGGGAAAGTGCAACAGAGATATACCGCCGGCTTGCCGGTAAGGATGGAAAGGCGAGGTAAGAGCTCACCCGAACCCATGGTAACATGGGCTCGCTGTAAACCCTATCCGAAGCAACACCTCATATGGGATCCGCGTTTTATCAGCGCGGCTGTCTGCCCGGCAGATCCCATTGTTGTGGCAGCGAGTTTACTCGCGAGCGCGTCGGCAACGGCGCGTCAAGATAGATGATTGCCAATCACAGAACCCGGCTTATAGGTTCGGTCGTACCAAAAAAAACAAACGCTGTCATTATGCTAACGCCACATAAGGCAGTAATTTGGCTTGGTCATCCCAAAGAATGCTGGTACTGAAAATCAAAATTATAGAGTATAGCTCATCTTTGAGAAGGAAAATACTAAAAACGACCAAAGCTCTTGCTAATCAAGGTTTTTCACCGTTTTTCTATGATCATTTGTCGCTTATTTGTCGCTTAAACCCACAAACCGATACTAAACGATACTCAAAAAATTCGAAGATTAGCTATTGAGTGTGTTGCCAAAATGTGCTATATTAAACACGGATTGTTATGCTTAGAAAGCGGGGTGAATTTGGTGGCGTATTCTTTTGAAAATATGCGGATAAACGCAAATGTGCGCACTGGGGCAATGTTTCAGATTCACGGTATGCAAGACTATTACCTTGCTGTAACATTTCGCTATCCTGCTAAAACATGGAACGGATGTGTCCCGATAAAGGCAAAATATCAGGGAACGGATATTCCCTTGATCAAAGACGATATAAAAGCGTGGGTCTTAGATTGCTATACAGAGCTTGATCCGGGAAGAAATATTTTATGGCAAAATGCACAACGGCAGTTTTGGGAAAACAAGCAGGCGTATGATACACAAGCTGTATTCGATGCGCTAAACGGTACAGATGCTCTCACAAAATGGCAGTGTAGAAAATGCGGACCTGTCCCGCAAAGCAATCCTCAACCTGCGGCAAGAATTAAAGCCTTGAAGCAGATGGGTTATTATATTGCTACAAGCAAAATGGATTGTGGAACTTGCGGTGGAAAGCAGTTCTTTGACTTGCTTATTAGATTGCCACGTAACCCGGCGGACAATGAAAAACGTTTTTCTATCTCCGTCAGCTTGCAAAGCAAAATAAAAACTGTGTTGCCGCTTAAAGATGCTTGCTTCGATTCGCCACAAGCAGCATCTGAGCTTATTATAGACCATAAATTTCCGTCGTCAAGATGGGTAAACGGTGAAACAATCAATGAAACATCTATGTCAGAGGAAGAAATCAAGAAAAAGTTTCAACTTTTGACAAACCAAACGAACTTGCAGAAAGAACGATATTGCAAACGGTGTGTTTCAACAGGCAAGCGTGGGGACTTTTTCGGGATAAAATGGTATTACACCGGTTCTGAAATGTGGGAAGGCACTTCAAAGGCGGATGAAAACGGCTGTATTGGCTGCCCATGGTATGATTTGATAAAATGGAAAGAGGAATTTAACAAGTTCCTTGCAGAAAACGATGACTAAAAAGAAAGGGGGCGGTCCTGTGATTAAAACAGTTGGAAGTATTTGCTCCGGGATTGAAGCGGCTTCCGTCGCATGGAACCCGTTAGGGCTTTCCTTTCAATGGTTTTCTGAAATAGCACCTTTTCCCTCGCGTGTTTTGAAAGAAAAATTCCCTAATATCCCCAATCTTGGCGATATGAATAATATCCCGCTACCCATAGAGCAAGGAAAGATTACAGCACCGGATTTGATTTGTGGGGGTACACCTTGTCAAGCATTTTCATTGGCGGGCGGTAAAAATGGGCTTAACGATGAACGCGGCAATTTAACTCTTAAATTCGTTGACATTGTTGAGGCGAACGATAGAGTAAGGAAACGACAGGGGAAACAGCCTTGCATTGTCTTTTGGGAAAATGTCGAAGGTGTCCTAAAAGATAAAACGAATGCTTTTGGATGTTTAATTTCTTCTCTTGCAGGACTTGATGATGTGTTATCCGTCACGAATTGGCCGAATGCCGGATTGTTGGAAGGTAAAACACGCAACGTGGCGTGGCGTGTTTTGGATGCAAAATATTTCGGTCTGCCCCAGCAGCGTAGACGGCTTTATGTGGTTGCGGGTGGAAAGGATTTTCATCCGGAATCTGTGTTGTTTGAACTTCATCGAAAGGAGTTTATTGAATATCCGTCAGCAAAACTAACGTTCAAGAAAGACGGACATGATTTTGAAGTATTCCGGGAATACTCTGATTGTTTATATTCAGCATATGGTACAAAATGGAATGGGAATGCCGCCGCATATAACGGGTCTTTGTTTGTCGCACAAGATGGGCGTTTGCGCCGCCTGTCGCCGTTAGAGTGTGAACGCCTAATGGGCTTTCCAGATAATTACACTAATCTTGAAGGTGCGTCGAGGACTAATCGTTATCAGGCAATAGGCAATTCGTGGGCAGTTCCTGTTGTTCGCTGGATTGGAACAAGGTTAATTGATTCATTCCGCGATAGCATATGTTTTTCAAATCATATGTTTGAGTTATTACCTCATACAAAACAGATAACGGAAACAGAACGGTTTTTTGATTTAGGAAAAGACATTATCCCGCTTAAAGATGTTCCATTAAATTGCACTGAAATTCCGGAAACAAGTACATTTTGCGCGTTGCCGGAAATCATATCAGCTGATGCGCCGGAAAAGATTTATATTTCGCCTGTCGGGTGTTCAGGCATTGTCAGAAGAAAGAATGAACGCAATGTTTCAATAAATCCGCGTCTTGAAGAAATTATGAATAAGATTTCTACTCAAATGCCTGCGGATGAAATCGAGAGGAAATCCCGCATTCAACCGCGTGGGCGTTTCAGCCAAGAACTTGAAGCGGCGAATATGGCTACATAAGCTAAATTCAAAGGGGTTACAATGTGCCTAAACCGTATATCATATTATAACGGCAGAAAACAGGAATAGCTACAATAATGCAGAAATGCAAACAGCGGCAGGACTTTGATATTCTGCCGCTGTCCCTATTTTTGTCTTGCCCGTCGGCTACAATATAGCGTCAAGCCATGATTTTGATGTGTCGTATACCATAACAAGCAGGGAAACTGTACACACAGTTTACACTAATAAAAAGACGGTACATCACTTAGTAGTGTATGTACCGTCTCTTATTGCATGAAAAACTTCCTTATCTGGCTCGTCCATACAAACGACGGCGTTTTTGCTTTCTTAACAATTAAAGAATGACTATTTACAAAATCAGGTTGACATGAAGGTCTTAAAAAGTGTATAATAGACATAAATTCAATTTAAAAAGGAAACTGCAAATCATGAAAAAAATTATAACTGCACTGCTTATTTGTATTATAGCGTTTACCGCATTTTCCTGCGGTGATAAGGGAACCGCTCCACTTGGATTCAAGGAGATATCAGATGAAGCTCTCACCTATCATCTCTACGTGCCGGATGAATGGACGGCTGATATTTCAACTGGCGTGACCTCGGCTTATTTCAGCGGACGCGACCCGTCGAACATCTCGCTCGTAGCATTTGAACTTGATACTAACATAACCAGTATCGACGATTACTGGACACTGAATGAAGCTGAACTAAAGCAGATATTCCCGAACATGGAGTATGTAGATACCTCTGACTGCACACTTGACGGAACGCCAGCGAAGCAATATATCTATACCGCTTCAATGGGAGAACAGGACTACAAGTTCATGCAGCTTGTCGCGATCAAAAATAATCAGGTATATATCTTCACCTACACTGCATTTGCCGATATGTACGATACACATATCGAAGATGTAATCGCAATACTCGATTACTTTAGTTTCAAATAATCATGAACTGCATATATTTTGACAATAGCGCAACAACACCACTATGTGCCGAATCAAAATCGGCGATGCTCGACACAATGGAGCACTGGGGCAATCCTTCGTCACTGCACTCGCTCGGCGTTGAAGCTGAAAAATACGTCTCTAACGCACGTACAGCAATTCTCGCCGCACTCGGAGTAAGGTGCGTGACCAAGCTCGACGCGCGCCAGCTTATCTTCACCGCGAGTGGAACTGAAGCCGACAATCTTGCACTTATAGGAACAGCAACTGCAAAAAGCTTCTCACCCGGAAAAAAGATAATCATATCCGACAGCGAGCACCCCGCGATAATGGAAACTGCAAAGGAGCTCGAGCGCCGCGACTTTGAAGTCGTGTGCATACCCACAGTTGGCGGTGTACCTGATTATGCGATGATTGAAGAATGCGCAGACAAAAATACTATCCTCGCAAGCTTTATGCTCGTCAACAACGAAACTGGTGCCGTTTACGATATCCGCCGCATATCCGATATTGTGAAAGCAGCCAATCCTGACGCGCTCGTACACACTGACTGTGTACAGGGATTTTTGAAACATCGATTCACACAAAAATCGCTCGGCGCAGACCTCATCACGCTATCCTCACATAAAATAGGCGGTCCAAAAGGAGTCGGCGCACTCTATGTTTCACCAAATGTAATTAAATCAAAAAAGCTCGCACCTATAATCTTTGGCGGCGGACAGGAATCGGGTATGCGCTCGGGAACCGAAAATGTGATAGGTATAGCCGGATTTGGAGCTGCTGCAGCTGCCGGATATAAAAAGTTATCAGAAAATCTCGAGCACATGAGTGCTATCCGCGAAAAACTCATAGCCGCACTCTCCGATGAAACTCGCTTCCCCGGAGTAACTCTCAATCTTCCCACCGGCGAATCCTGTACCCACATTCTCAGCGTCCGTCTTCCTGCGATACGCAGCGAGGTAATGCTGCATAGCTTATCGCGCGCCGGAATCTTTG
The DNA here is from genome assembly GCA_022791685.1 of Clostridiales bacterium. GTDB lineage: Bacteria > Bacillota > Clostridia > Oscillospirales > CAG-272 > Flemingiibacterium. The sequence goes on along the minus strand of JAAVZO010000021.1, from coordinate 160,811 downwards.
TATCAAGCGGTTCTGCCTGCTCATCGAACACTGGACACGGAAGCTATGTGCTGAAGGCGTTCGGACTTGACGACCACGCTGCCGACTCTACGATACGTGTAAGTCTTGGCGAGCAAAACACACTTGAAGAAGCTGACCGATTCTTAGTCGAATTTGAATCGGCGCTGAAATCGCTTGCACGTGCGAGATACTAAAAATTAAAATCTATCCTGCGAAAATAAATTAAATCACATTATGTTGAAAACATGACACATTTTAACTTTAATCTGTCAATGAAAGGATCAACCAATGTCCGTACATGAATATATAACCTCGCTCTGTGAAGCTGCGAATGCTGCTAAGAGTGAACTCGCCGCAGCGTCGGCTGCAAAAAAGAATACTGTACTCCTGCGAATTGCCGAGCTGCTCGTAGAAAGAAGCAGCGAAATAATCGCAGCTAACGCAACCGACCTTGATAAAGCCGCTGACAACGGTGTCCCGATACCCATGCTCGACCGATTAAAACTCGACGACAAGCGTATAGGTGCAATCGCTTCAAGCCTTCGTGAGCTCGTGCTGCTGAACGACCCGATCGGCTCAGGCACACGCACGACACGTCCGAACGGACTTGTTATCGAGCACATCAAGGTGCCGCTTGGAGTAGTCGCAATAATCTACGAAGCCCGCCCGAATGTTACAGTGGACGCAGCTGCACTTTGTATTAAGACTGGCAACGCCTGCATCCTCCGCGGCGGTAAGGAAGCAATAAACTCCAACCTTGCGCTGACTGCGATAATGCGCGATGCACTTTCTGAAAATGGGCTTTCACCTGACTGTGTGTCATTAGTCAGCGACACATCGCGTGAAAGCTCGACTGAGCTCATGAAAATGCGCGGATATATCGACCTGTTAGTTCCACGCGGTGGTGCGGGACTGATACGCAGCGTAGTTGAAAATGCCACTGTTCCGGTAATCGAGACCGGCGCAGGCAATTGTCATATCTATATTGACGAGAGCGCTGACCTTGATATTGCGGTAAACGTCGCATTGAACGCAAAGCTATCGCGTCCGTCGGTGTGCAATGCGGTCGAAACTATGCTCGTAAACGAGGCTGTCGCGGCTGAATTCCTACCAAAGTTCGTATCAGCGCTGACACACCCGCTCGAAATTCGCGGCTGCGAAAAAACTCAGGCAATAATAGCCTGCAAATCAGCAGATGAATCCGACTGGGCAAAAGAATACGACGACTATATACTTGCTGTAAAAGTAGTCAGTGGTATTGATGAAGCTATCGCGCATATAAACCGATACAACACCAAACACAGCGAGTGCATAATCACAAAGAATATGCACAACGCAGCACGTTTCCAGTCAGAAATCGACGCAGCAGCTGTATATGTGAACGCTTCCACACGCTTCACCGACGGCGGCGAATTTGGCTTCGGTGCAGAGCTTGGAATATCCACGCAGAAGCTTCACGCCCGTGGACCAATGGGACTTGACGCACTGACAACAAGCAAGTATCTGATTCAGGGCGACGGACAGATACGCTGAAAGTAAAGGACTTTATTTTATGCCATTTGATTTCAAAAAAGAGTATAAAGAATACTATATGCCAAAAAAAGCTCCGGTAATTGTAGATATACCGCGTATGAATTATATTGCCGTAAAGGGCAGCGGTGATCCAAACGAGGAAAACGGAGCGTATAAACAGGCGATAGGTACACTTTATGCTATTGCATATACAATCAAAATGAGCTATAAAAGCGATCACAAGATCAGCGGATTTTTTGAGTATGTAGTACCTCCGTTAGAAGGCTTTTGGTGGCAGGACGGTACAGATGGCTTTGACTATTCCAACAAATCAAGCCTAAACTGGATCTCAGTAATCCGTTTTCCTGAATTTGTAACACGCGCTGATTTTGACTGGGCAGTTGATGAAGCTGAAAGAAAGAAAAAAATCGATTGCTCAAAAGCAGAATTTTTAACAATTGATGAGGGGCTATGCGTCCAAATAATGCACATCGGGTCTTATGATAGTGAACCGGAATCGGTAGCTCTGATGGATAAATATATAGCGGAAAATGGCTTCCAGAACGACCTATCAAATTCTCGTTTGCACCATGAAATATATCTGTCAGACCCACGAAAAGCTGCGCCTGAGAAATGTAAAACTGTAATTCGCCATCCCATCAAAAAGATATAGCTACAAAAAGTGGCGCTGCACTTAAATGCAGCGCCATTTTTACTGTTTATCCGCGTTATCAAGCTCACCACGTATCGAATCCAACTGAGCCGGAGTTATCCTGCCCTTTGTCTTTTCAAAATACGCAACACTGTTTCGCGCCATCAACAAAAACTGATTATTTAGCGTCCGACCCTCACTCTTGGCAACATAATATAGCTTTTCGAGCAGCTCGTCCGATATGCGCAGCTCAACGTTCTTTTGATTTTTCATGTAAATTATACTCCCTTTCTAAAGCCTATAGTAATAAAAATTTACGTTCCATAGTAATATTATCGAATAAAATTTAAAATTAGGTATTGTAATTTTGTTTCAAATATGTTAAAATTATTGTAGCAGCAATTTAAAGCTATAAAGCTATGGAGATGTAAGTATGTTATCAATCGTATATTCGGCAGGATTGTCAGGAATCAACGGATTTCTTGTAAGCGTTGAATGCAATTCACAGGACAAAATGCCGCAGTTCGAAATAATCGGTCTTGCCGATACCGCCGTTAAGGAATCAAAGGACCGTATCGCAGCGGCGCTTGAAAACAGCGGATTTACCCTGCCTGAAACGGCGCTCACAATAAACCTCGCACCAGCTGATCGCAAAAAGGAGGGCTCGTCATATGACCTTGCTCTGCTTGCAGGCATTATGAAGTCCACACATATTTTCTCCGGAGAGATAGATCTATCCGACTGCTGCTTCATAGGTGAGTTGTCGCTTTCCGGCGACGTTCGCCCGGTAAATGGCGTATTATGTATGTGCCTTGCCGCACGGGAAGCTGGGATCAAAAATATTTTCGTCCCGATGAAGAATTCAGGAGAAGCTTCGGTCGTCGACGGAGTAAACATATACGGAGTAAGAAATGCCGCCGCACTCTATGACCATTTCACCGGAAGACATCCAATGAAGCCGATAGTGTTCGACCGCTCAAAGTTCACCGAGAAGATCGGGCGCTCGAAGCTTGATTTTTCTGATGTAAAGGGGCAGGAAAAGGTAAAACGCGCACTCGAGATCGCAGCTGCCGGAGGGCATAATATACTTCTTATAGGTCCGCCCGGCACCGGAAAATCAATGCTCGCTAAGCGTATTCCGACCATCCTTCCTGAAATGAGCTTTGATGAAGCAGTAGAGACAACTAAGATACACTCAATTTCAGGAATCCTTCCTGAGGGAGTGTCGCTCATAACACACCGCCCATTCCGCTCTCCGCATCACACAATGTCAGCGCCAAGTCTTGTAGGAGGCGGCACGACTCCACAGCCAGGAGAGATATCGCTCGCGCATAACGGAGTACTCTTTCTTGATGAACTTCCAGAATTCAATAAAAACGTGACTGAATCACTCCGCCAGCCGCTCGAGGATGGAAGCGTCACTATAACCCGCACATCCGGTAAAATGACCTACCCATGTTCATTCATGCTGGTAGCTGCAATGAACCCCTGCAAATGCGGATATTTCGGACACTCGTCACGCAAATGTACCTGCAAAGAAGGGGATATAAAGAAATATCTCGCAAAAATAAGCGGACCATTGATAGACCGTATCGACATACAGGTCGAGGTATCATCGCTGTCATATGACGAGCTTTCTGTTCCGCAGGAAAGTGAATGCTCGGCTGATATACGCAAGCGTGTCAATGAAGCACGGAACTTTGCACGTGAGCGGTTCGCGGCTTTAACGGCAGAAGATCCGTACATACCGATGATAAATAAGAATTCAGATATGACAAATCACCATTTATCAAGGCTCTGTATACTCGAAAAGAAAGCCTCTGATCTTATAAAAATGGCATACGACAAGCTTGGACTTTCAGCGCGTGGCTACGACCGACTGCTTCGTGTGGCACGGACAATCGCTGACCTTGATAAAAGCAATACAATACGTGAAGAGCACGTAGCCGAAGCGATACAGCTGCGCAGCCTTGACCGCAAATACTGGTAATATGTAAATACGTCTGTTGAAAAAACTGTTGATAGACGTGTATATGAAATTTGACATAATAACAGGTTTCTGCAGTTATATGTTGAAAAGCTGTATTAAAGCCTTATTATGTGACACGATCCGGGACAGAATTATCAACATTTTCAACAGTCAACCATGTGGAAAATGTTGATAACTGTATGTTGATAACTTTCACTCTCATCTCCGCTGAAAATTCATAAATAAAATAAAAACCACTTGACAATATGCTTGTCAAGTGGTATAATTATTCTATATCCATTTTCGCAAAATAATACATTTTATATTTTACTATACTTAGTATATCACATACAATAGCATTTGTCAAGTACAACCCGCAATTATTTACATTTTATTCATATAGGAGATATCGCATGAACGAACTCACATTACTATCCCGAACAACTGCTCTCAGTGAAGCCGCCGCGAAATATGACGCTGACGCAATCCTTGAGCTAAACGAAAAAACAGAGCCGCGCGGACTTGTTTTATCTCCGGCGGACGCACTCGAAGCCGCACATACCCGTGCTCGAGCACTCCACGAGAATTCGCGCATTGAAATCGGTATCGGCGCAGTCGGAAAGCTCATCGATGCATTTTCGCGCTCCACCTTTGCAACACAGGACGACTGGGCTGCAATCGTCAACTCGATCACTGAGAATTTCTACTATATCAAGACCGAAACACACGACAAAATAAGTGACAATGAGCTTATCGAGTTTATGTTCAACTGTTTCGAGAACTTCTGCGGCGGTTCAACCGAGCTGCTTGCCGACCAGTGCGAGGGGCTTATTACAAAGATAAACGGCGGATATAATGCTGATACGGAGGAGGCAGAATATGGAGAATATGCAGATAACGAATTATGATCATAACGAAATTACATCAGGAATTATCGACAATACCCGCATAGACAAAGCGAACTATACCCTCTCTCTTGCCGCCGAAGCACAGCGCGTCGGACTCTGTACAGCTGAACAATACAACGACTTTGAGCTGCGCATATTCGACCGGCTCGCCGATATGATAAAGGCATATACCGACGGCGAATCGAGCTCAGTCGAAAATTCAACCGCTGTAATGCTGCTGGGCTCAATACTTTACAGTACTGACCTTGTGTTGTCAAGAATACCAACTGATAAAGCAATATTACAGCTGTTTGGTGATCAATCGGCGACGTTCGAATCAATAGAAGCATTGCAGCACGCCGGTATCCGCCTCAATCGCGAGCTAATGCTAAAAGCCCTATCGCAGCTGCGAGCCGTCAAGCGCAGCCGGATAAAAGCGCCGTGCATTGAGTACAATAGGCTGCTGAACGCCACTATAGCCGAACTGATACATTCATACGACGTATATTTCGACGCAAAGCGAAACTTCACCCACGTCAGCTATCCAATGCCGACAGTAAATAAATCAGTATGCGGAATCGGCGGACTGCTGCACATGCTTGATGAGCTGCAAGTTGAGAATCAGTTCGTGAATAGCTTCGATGGCGATAGTCTTGACGCACTCTGGAAGCGCTGTGCACGCGAAATATCAAGCGCAACCGGAGTACCTATAAATCTTGGTCAGCTCGTATTCGAGCAGGCAATACTATCACTGATGTCTGGCAGACGTGAGCCGGCAGTACCACTGTCAGCTGAAAACGCACGTACTCTCGCACAGCGTGATATCAGCAGCGATGAAGCGTATTACAGTGCGCTGAATGTGATTCACAAGTTAGAGGCACGAGCAAATGAACGCTATCTGCAAAAGCTGCTCGAAAGAATGAGAGGGCAGCTGAGTGCGATATTCTCAATTGAAACTCCCGCCGGACGTGAAAAAGCGATACGCAGATTTGCATGGATAAATGGAAAAGGGTGATTTTCGACTCTGATATTTACAAAAATTAGCACAAAATCAAGCCTGACAGCCATGTTTACAAATTTTTTTCGAAAAAATTCATAAGTTTTATCATTTTAAGCCTTTACATTTTCGCCGAAAAGATATATAATATTATTGTGGCGTTTTTGTGTCAGAAACGGCACTATTTCGGCGAGCCATCGCACGAGATAATGGCGTTTATCACGGATACGTCCATATGCTGATAATGTCAAAATTTTATTTATATACAGGAGGATTTCCACAACATGGCAATCGAAAGAAAAAAGGTTTCCATGGATGGTAACACGGCTGCCGCGCACGTATCGTACGCGTTTACCGAAGTTGCCGCCATTTACCCTATTACTCCGTCCAGTGTTATGGCGGAGCTCACCGATACTTGGTCTGCTACAGGACTTAAGAATATTTTCGGTGAGAACGTAAGAGTCATGGAAATGCAGTCCGAGGCTGGTGCTGCGGGTACCGTTCACGGTTCGCTCGCTGCTGGTGCGCTCACTACCACCTACACCGCTTCTCAGGGTCTGCTTCTCATGATCCCGAATATGTACAAGATCGCAGGTGAGCTGCTTCCCTGCGTAATCCACGTTTCTGCGCGCTGCGTAGCTTCTCACGCGCTGAACATCTTTGGTGACCACTCCGACGTATATGCGTGCCGTCAGACCGGTTTCGCTATGCTCGCTGAAACCAACCCTCAGGAGGTTATGGACCTCGGTGCTGTCGCTCACCTCTCGACCATCAAGGGTCGTGTTCCGTTCATCAACTTCTTCGACGGCTTCCGTACCTCTCACGAGATCCAGAAGATCTCTGTATGGGATTACAAGGATCTCGACGAAATGGTCGACAAGGACGCTATCGCTGCATTCAGAGCACGTTCGCTCAACCCTGAGCACCCTGTACTCCGCGGCTCGGCTGAAAACGGAGATATCTTCTTCCAGCACCGCGAAGCTTGCAACAGATACTATGACGAACTCCCGGCTATCGTTGAAGATTACATGAATCAGGTCAACGCTAAGATCGGTACAGATTACAAGCTCTTCAACTACTACGGCGCACCGGATGCTGATCGTGTTATCATCGCTATGGGCTCCATCTGCGACGTTGCAGAAGAAGTTATCGACTACATGCTCGCAGCAGGCGAGAAGGTCGGTCTCGTTAAGGTAAGACTTTATCGTCCGTTCGTTGCAGACAAGCTCGTTGAAGCTATCCCTGCAACCGCTAAGAAGATCGCCGTTCTTGACAGAACCAAGGAACCCGGCGCTCTCGGCGAGCCGCTCTACCTCGATGTTGTTACCGCACTTGCTTCTAAGGGCGTTAAGGCTGACATCGTTGGCGGTCGTTACGGTCTCGGTTCGAAGGATACTCCTCCTTCCTCCATTTTTGCAGTATATGAGAATCTCGCACAGGACGCTCCGAAGAACAACTTCACTATCGGTATCGTCGACGATGTCACCGGTCTCTCCCTTGAGGAAAAGCCCGCTCCTGACACCGCTGCAAAGGGTACTATCTCCTGCAAGTTCTGGGGTCTCGGCGGCGACGGTACTGTCGGTGCAAACAAGAACTCCATCAAGATTATCGGTGACCACACTGATAAGTATATCCAGGCATACTTCCAGTACGACTCGAAGAAGACCGGCGGCGTAACCATCTCGCACCTGCGTTTTGGCGACAACCCGATCAAGAGCCCGTACTACATCACTAAGGCTGACTTCGTTGCCTGCCACAATCCGTCCTACATCCTGAAGGGCTTCAAGATCGTAAACGACGTTAAGCCGGGCGGTATCTTCATGCTCAACTGCCAGTGGACTCCTGAGGAGCTGGACAAGCACCTCCCCGCTGAGTGCAAGAAGTACATCGCTGACAATAATATTCAGTTCTACACTGTAAACGCTATTGACAAGGCTATCGAAATCGGTATGGGCAAGCGCACCAATACCATTCTTCAGTCTGCATTCTTCGCTCTCGCTAATATCATGCCTATCGATCAGGCTGTTGAGTACATGAAGTACATGGCTAAGAAGTCCTACGCTAAGAAGGGCGACGCAGTCGTACAGATGAACTACAACGCTATCGACGCTGGTGTAAACGCACTCGTTAAGATCGACGTTCCGGATTCTTGGAAGTCTGTAAACGCTGACGCAGAGGGCGAAAAGGCTACCGGCAAGCGTCCTGAGCTCGTTAAGTTCGTAAACGATATCGTTATCCCAGTATCGAAGATGAACGGCGACTCGCTGCCTGTATCTAAGTTCGTTGACCACGTTGACGGTACATTCCCGCAGGGCGCAGCTGCTTACGAAAAGCGCGGCGTTGCTGTAACTGTTCCTACTTGGATCCCTGAAAACTGCATCCAGTGTAACCAGTGCTCGTATGTATGTCCTCATGCTACCATCCGTCCGTTCCTCCTCAATGAGCAGGAAGTTGCTGAAGCTCCGGAAGCTACTAAGTTTGCTCCGAAGACTATCGGTAAGGGACTTGACGGCATGAAGTTTACCGTATCGGTAAGCCCACTCGACTGCATGGGCTGCGGACTCTGCGTAGGCGTTTGCCCCGCAAAGACCAAGGCACTTCAGATGGTTCCGCAGGAGCAGGAAGCTGCTCAGCAGGACGCATTCGATTACTGCGTAGCAAAGGTTTCGAAGAAGGACGTTCCGTTCGCAAAGACCTCTGTCAAGGGAAGCCAGTTCGAGCAGCCGCTGCTTGAATTCTCGGGCTCTTGCGCAGGCTGTGCTGAGACCTCTTACGCTCGTCTGATCACTCAGCTCTTCGGCGAGAGAATGTATATCTCGAATGCAACCGGATGCTCGTCCATTTGGGGCGGTTCTGCACCGGCAACTCCTTACACCGTAAACCGCGACACCGGCAAGGGTCCGGCATGGGCTAACTCGCTGTTCGAGGATAACGCTGAGCATGGTCTCGGTATTTACCTTGGTCAGAAGGCTATCCGTGCTCGTCTCATCGCTAAGGTCGAAGAGTGCATGAACTCTGACAAGTCTTCCGATGAGTTCAAGGCTGCTGCTAAGGCATTCCTTGATACTAAGGACGATGGAAACACCAACAGCGCAGCTGCTGACGCTCTCATCGTTGAGCTCGAAAAGGCCGCTGCTGCAGGCTGCCCTGTTGCTAAGGATATCCTCTCTGAGAAGGATTACCTCGCTAAGAAGTCCGTATGGATATTCGGCGGCGACGGCTGGGCATATGATATCGGATTCGGCGGTCTCGACCACGTAATCGCTTCTGGCGAGGACGTAAACATCATGGTATTCGATACCGAAGTTTACTCCAACACCGGCGGACAGGCTTCGAAGGCTTCCAACATCGGTCAGGTCGCACAGTTCGCAGCAGCAGGTAAGGCTATCGGCAAGAAGAATCTCGCTGAGATCGCTATGTCCTACGGCTATGTATATGTAGCACAGATCGCAATGGGCGCTGATATGAACCAGACCATTAAGGCTATGACCGAGGCTGAGGCATATCATGGACCTTCCATCATCATCGGCTACGCACCTTGCGAAATGCACGGTGTTAAGGGCGGTATGACTAACTGCCAGTCTGAGATGAAGCGTGCAGTTGAGGCTGGCTACTGGCAGATGTTCCGCTTCAACCCGGCACTTAAGGCTGAGGGTAAGAACCCCTTCACTCTCGACTCTAAGGCACCGAGCGCAAGCTACGTTGACTTCATCAAGTCTGAGACTCGTTACAGCCGTCTCGCACTTGCGTTCCCGGAGCGTGCTGAGCAGCTCTTCAACAAGGCTGAGGAAAATGCCAAGGCTAAGTATGAGAGACTCCAGAAATTCGCAGCTCTCTACGCACCCGATGAACAGTAATTGATATAATTGCATAAGTAACCCCTCCAACGTATAAACGTTGGAGGGGTTGTTTTCTATTGACATATTAGACAAAATATGATATAATAATCCATGCTATATATTTCGCAAGACGAGGGTTGTTCCATCGAAAGGTGGTGACATCAATGATATCTGCCGATATGATTCAGGCATTTCTGTCTTTTTGCATCGTTATCATTGAAGTTATCAATCTGATTGTTACTATTTTCAACAGAAAAAAGTAATCAGAAAGAAATAACCGCTCCTAAGCGGTAGAAGCGGCGTTTCCTTCATTTGCTAATTTATTCCGGAACGACCGCCACCGTCAATGGCAATCGTCTTGTATATATTATAGCACATCGCGCGCAGATTGTCAAGACCTGTGCGCGATTTTATTTTTCGTCATTTCACACGATACAGCGTCCGATTATCAATTTTTATAACCTTAGAATTCACTGCTTCAAACGGATATGCAGCGCCGTCAATTATCAGCTCATCACCGTGTAATTGATACCGCATAGTCTTATCACCAACAATAAGCGTACCCGATTTCGTAAATTCATATGTGCAGTCAAAGCACTGCCAAACACCAACAATACTGAATCGTTCTGGAACTGCCGTATCTACACCCACCATACACTCGATCTCGTCTGCATACTCAATAATACTCTCACTCGGCATATCTTGTTCTGCTGGAGTAGACGGCGCAAGACTGCCGATTATGAGACTGCAAATGAGAAACAGAAATGTTGATACTGATAATGTAATTTCTTCAAGCATAATAACACCCCTTAAATATAATACTAAAACCACAAACTTTATCTCTGCTGTGGTTTTAGTATTTGTTTTATATAGTGTCAATATTCCGCTTGACAAAATCGACTTTTTTACTTATGTGGTAATTGTTTCAACAAACTCCGTCCCGCCTCAACCGCAATACGCGCCGCAGCCAATTCGTCCGCCTCAACCTCATCAATCATACTCGCATTCGCACGCTCCTGATTCCATATCGCACGCAGCACCGCACCCGCACGAATACCAAGAGTCGACGCAACACAAAACAGCGACGCCGTTTCCATTTCCGACGCGAGCGCACCTCCGGAAATCCATGCCTTCCATTTCGTCTGCAATTCATCTGCAACTGGCATTCTCGCCGGAGAATGCTGACCGTAGAACGAATCCTTACAGTGAACGACACCCACATGATACGCCTTACCAAGCTTCTCAGCCGCACTGACAAGCGCACTTGTCACATCAAAGTCCGCTGCTGCCGGAAATTCGATCGGCAGATATTCACGCGACGTTCCCTCAGCACGAATCGCCGCCTGTGCAATGACAACATCTTCAGCACATACCTTCATCGCCATTCCGCCGCACGTACCTACACGAATGATCGTCTCCACTCCCAACATCTTCAATTCCTCAACGCAGATAGCAGTCGATGGTCCTCCGATTCCATGTGAGATAATGATGACTCGCTCGCCGTCAAGCTTCGCCGTATATGATGTATACTCACGCCTGACAGCAAGCGGCATCGGCTCATCCATCAGCTGCGCTATCGATTTTACACGCTCTGGGTCTCCACAGATTATCGCAAGCCGCGCACCTTCATTTCGTTTAAGACCAATGTGAAATAATTCATTATTATCATTAAGTTTCATATATATGCCTCCACCTCAAATAAATTATACCAAGCAAATAGATATTTGTCAATAATAAATGTGAAAATCAAAACATTTATGATATTCTTCCGAATATTTTTGTAGATTTAATCTCCTATATATGATATACTTATATTATGAAAATATATGGAGGTATTATATATGTCTAAGCGTATTCTATCTATTTTGCTGCTGGCAGCAATGCTCACCTCGGCCGCAGCCTGTGGTGACACTTCTGCAGATAACCCCCCCCCGGACGACTCCTCGTCTGATTTAAGCACAACTGACGAAATTGTCGATGACTCTCCCAAGCTCGCAATTCAAAAGGAAGACAACGACGGAAAAGAATTTACTATCCTGCTGCCAACTCATGCACGGTATGAATATGACGTTGAACAAACCGGAGATATAGTTGACGATGCGATATTTAACCGCAACCAAGCTGTCGAGGAACTGCTCGGTATTGACTTTAATTTTGTTGTAATAGACGGTCACTGGGATCAAAGAGCGACATTTATAAACACGATAACCAACGATATCCTTTCAGATAATGGCGAATATGACCTTATATCAGGACTGCTTCCTGCTTTAGCAACTTCAACTCAGGAAGGCTACTATGTCGAAGGCAGAGACCTTGAATACTGCAACTTTGACAACCCGTGGTGGATCCAAGATATGTACGATAGATTTGCTATCGAGGACAAGCTGTTCGAATTCGTCGGCGATGCTTCACTTACTGTATACAAAGAACTCGGAGTTGTATACTTCAACAAGCGAATTTTCGACAACTATGGTCTTGAAAATCCATATGATCTCGTTCGCAGCGGAGATTGGACTCTCGACAAGATGATAGAACTCGGAACTGCGACTGGAAATGACGGCGGAGATGGAGTATACGACTATAAGACCGATGAAATGGGAACTGTAGCTGAGCGTATCGTACTTGAAAAATTGTCAATTGGCACTGATGTTTCCGCATATTCGAAGGATAACAACGGCGTGATCACAGCAAACGATCTTACCGAAAAGTATATATCGGTATATGAAAAGCTCTACAACTTTGTATACAGTAATGATAATGTAGTATCACTCAATACACACGACTCTCAGACATATGACACCGGAACATACTTCGGTGAAGGAAGATTTGCACTGATGATAAACTTCCTCAAAATGACTGAAATGATACGTGACATGAATGATGACTTCGGAATCGTTCCAATGCCTAAATATGATAAAGAGCAGGATAAATATCTTTCTTCGCTCGGAACTTCGATATCTGTATTCCTTGTACCGAAAACTGCAAGAGATATTCCACTCACCTCAAAGGTAATGGAAGCGCTCTGCTACTATAGCTATATGGATGTAACTCCGAAATACTATGAGGTAGCGCTCAAGGAAAAATATTCCCGCGATGACGACATCAAGGAAATGCTGACTATAATTCGTGACGGTGCAACACTGAATATCGACTTCTTCCATATGCAGTTATTTGGTGAAGCATATCCGCGTATGATGTTCACAACTGGGGAACAATATACTTCTCCTGACAATCTGGTTTCAACAGTAGCCGGTAAAATGAGCACAATAAGACAAAAACTTGAAAGTGCTATCGAAAAATACTCAGAAATTGAATAACCTATAAATCAAATACAGCAGTATGTCAGAATTATTGACATACTGCTGTATTTTTATTTTAACAAAATCTTATTTTGTCGGGTCAAGGAATTTCCAATATGCCTTCATATAGTTGACACCCGACCATATCGTCATGATTGTCATAACCGCCATAGTTATCCATGAGAATAAGTGCCAGCTGTATATAGCCGCTGTTTCAGGAATAATGACCGGTTCGAGCAGAATTACAACGATGCAGATTATCTGAGTTACCGTTTTTACCTTGCCGAGCCATGCCGCTGCAACTACTACTCCAGCATTACTTGCAACAATCATTCGCATTGATGTGACTGCCAACTCACGGAAAATTACGATAAGCGCTACCCAGATGAATACCGGACGCAGATAATCGAACTTATACAGTATTGCCAGCATAGCGCCGAACACCATAAACTTATCCGCGAGAGGGTCGATAAACTTTCCGAAATCGGTGATCATGTTACACTTACGCGCTATCATACCGTCGAGCATATCGGTAAATGAAGTTAGAATGAATATCGCCGCGCCGAGTATACGTGACCACGTATCGGGAACGAGCGACTCAGGCAGCACGATAACCGCAACAAACAGCGGAACCATTATGACCCGCGCCAGCGAGAGCTTATTTGGTAGATTCATCTTACTTCTCCTTTACTATATCGCCGATAAGGTCGTAATCAATAGCTTCCGTGATATGTACACGTACCATCTCGCCGTCTTCAACGCTGTTCTTTGGCGCACGGAAGTAAACCTTACCATCGATCTCAGCCGCATCATATTCACTTCTGCCATAGTATGTCTCTGATACAGGGTCATATCCTTCACAGAGCACATCAAGCGTCTGTCCGATTCTAAGCTCGTTAAGTTCAGCGCTGATATTTCCCTGCTCCGCCATAATTATATCGCAGCGGTCCTGCTTCACCTGCTCATCGATCTGATCATCGAAATCATACGCAGGCGTGTTCTCCTCGCGGGAATACGTAAACGCTCCGAGACGGTCAAATCGAGCTTCCTTGACATATTCGCAGAGCTCGACGAAATCCTCCTCTGTCTCGCCAGGGAAACCGACGATAACCGTTGTACGGATAACAATACCCGGTACATTGTCACGCAGCTTCTTGACGACCGAACGAATGAGTGCGCCGTCGCCGTGGCGATTCATAGCACGCAGCATATTGTCCGAGATATGCTGGATCGGAAGGTCGATATATTTAAGTACGCGTGGATTATTCTTCATGGTGTCGATAAGCTCATCAGTTATCTTGTCCGGATAGCAATATAAAATACGTATCCACGGTATCGAGGTCTCCTCGGTAATACGGTTGAGCAGCTCAGCAAGCTTATATTCTCCGTACAGGTCAAGTCCATATCGGGTCGTATCCTGAGCGATTACGCATAATTCCTTCACTCCGAGTGCTTCAAGAGTCTTTGCTTCCTCTATCAGCTCCTCCATCGGACGGCTGCGGAATTTACCGCGTATCGACGGAATAGCGCAGTAGGTGCAGCGATTGTCGCAGCCCTCAGCTACCTTCAAATAAGCGAAATATTCAGGGGTGGTAATGATACGCTCGCCGCCGAGCTCAACATCGTTCTTATCTTCATATGATGAATAGCGCTCACCAGCAGCAGCCTTTTTAACAGCTTCAACTATATTATGTATACTACCTACGCCAAGAACTGCGTCTACCTCAGGAAGCTCATCAAAAATAGCGTCACGATAGCGCTCCGCAAGACATCCAGTCACAATGATAGCCTTAAGCGTGCGATTTTTCTTCAACCAGCCAACGTCAATAATATTATCTATCGACTCCTGCTTTGCACTCTCGATAAAAGCACAAGTATTGACTACGATAACATCTGCGTCGATATCCTCAGACACTATCTCAAATCCGGCATCGTACAGCTCGTGCAGCATGACCTCAGTATCAAGCTGATTCTTCGGGCAGCCGAGCGATACAAAACCGACTTTTATTTTATCTTTCATATAATAAATCACCTAATATAAATTTATTCTTCCGACAAATCACGTATGACCTGACGCACATCTGACGGTGAGTATCCGAGACGAAACATTGATGCAATGAAGGATTCACGGTATTTTCTGTCGTCAGCGGTATTGCCGTTGGCATGGGAAAAATCGAACTTTCTTTCGACAATATCACGCAGATTTTCATAAAAATCGAACTCATCGATAAGCTCACTGAGCTTATCTGATACTACATCACGTGAAAAGCCCTTGCGCATTATCTCCTGACGAATCCGCGACGGACCGTACAGCTTTTTCTCAGCAAGCTGCCTGAAATACTGCTCTATCATCCGTTCCTCGTCAATATAGCCGTTATTGGCAATATAATCCGCTGCTTCAGCGCATAGTTCAATATCAAAGCCACGGCTGCGCAGCTTGGTTTCAAGCTGCCGACGTGTATTGTCGCCATATGATAGAAGGTCGAGCCCCTTCTTTACGACTTCCCAAAGTCTGGCGCTGTACTCAAGGGAATCAAACTGCTCCGGTGTAAGCTCATATGGAAGCACGTTCACTCCGATATTTCCGATTTCAAACAGCATTTGAGACGCTATAGTAAATATCCGGCTCTCACTGTTCATCACCGTACTATTGTTTACTGCATCGATTTTTATTCCAAGCTCGACCTCATCGCCCATATTACGCGGCTTTAGTCCGACTATCGAAATATGTATCTCCGGCATTACTCGTCGGACGCAGAGTCGTCGGTCTCGAGAATGCGGATATCGAGCTCCTCATCATCCGGATCGATATCGTCTTCCTCAACGTCACCGCCTGTCTCTCCGTAATCCTTAGCAAGCATTTGCTCAACATCATCACGCTTAGCTTTGATTTTTTCTGCAATTTCTTCAAGCAGCTCAGGATTTGATTCAAGGTATTTGCGGGTATTCTCTTTACCCTGCGCTATACGCTGTCCGTTATATGAGAACCACGAACCGCTCTTTGCAATAATATCAAGCTCAATACCGATATTTACAATTTCGCCCGAGCGTGCGATACCCTCTCCGTAGATAATATCAAATTCTGCCGTCTTAAACGGAGGCGCGACCTTATTCTTTACGATCTTACACTTGATGTGGTTACCGTATATTTCGTTGCCTTCTTTGAGCTGTTCCGCACGGCGTATGTCGATTCGAACCGACGCATAGAATTTGAGCGCACGTCCGCCGGGAGTCGTTTCGGGATTACCGTACATAACACCGATTTTCTCACGCAGCTGGTTGATAAAGATAATAACGCAATTCGTCTTCGATACTGCATTAGACAGTTTCTTCAGCGCCTGAGACATAAGTCTTGCCTGCATACCAACGTGGGATGCAGCCATGTCACCCTCAATTTCCTGCTGAGTGACAAGTGCCGCTACCGAGTCGACTATAACAACGTCGATAGCACCAGAGCGAATAAGAGCCTCTGCGATATCGAGTGCCTGCTCACCGCTCGACGGCTGAGATACTAACAGCTTGTCGATATCAACACCGAGCGCTTTAGCATAAACAGGGTCAAGCGCGTTTTCTACGTCTATGTAAGCTGCCTCTCCGCCCGCCTTCTGAGTCTCAGCTACAACGTGCAGTGCGACTGTCGTTTTACCCGAAGATTCCGGACCATATATTTCAACGATACGTCCGCGCGGAACACCTCCGATTCCAAGCGCAAGGTCGAGTGTAAGCGAGCCAGTGGAAATAGCACTCACTTCAAGTTCAGGCGCTTCACCCATACGCATAATAGAGCCTTTGCCGTAGTTCTTTTCGATCTGACCGATGGCACCCGCGATCGCTTTTTTTCTCTCTTCAGCATCGGTTATCTGCACCGGAACAGGCTTAGTTTGTTTATTTGATTTCATAATAAATTCTCCATATATCTATTTTACGGAACGTATGTCTCAAATTCCGCGAACATATTTTCTTTATACTATTATACAACATCTCAAAGGAAAATGCAAGCGGTTTTTCAAAAAAACTAAAAATTTCTGCTGCAAAACTCAATAGACTTGTTCGATAACCTAAGATTTTTAAAATGCTGATGAAATTAGGATTTTAAAAATTAAATTGAAAGGTTATCGAACACGTCTAATAAACCGCGCTGTCAAGCTTCCACTGACCTTTTTCCTTCTGCATAGTCACCTCGAGGACCTCGTCGCTTCCAGCTACATTCACGGCAACTATCGCCTTGAATCGATTCTGCTTGACCACACGAACGCTTGATATATCAAACTCGCGAGGCTTTCCGAAATCGCTCGTAGCTTCAGGATTTACATACAGATGTCCGTCAAGCTCCATATACTTAGCATTTATCGAGCCTTCCGCTACTGCAACGCCGTTAAACGCCGTATTATAAAGTATTTTCGCATATCCGTTCGAAAATACCTCACCGATAGCCGACTTTATCTCGGCTATCGACTGATATTCTGAATCCTCCGATATTCTATAATATCCCTCTATCTGTGACTCCTCACCATGCGGCAATACGTCGTCATATACAATTTTATACAGCTCACTCGCCTTCGGGACAAGGTCCTTGAAAGCATTGAGTAATTCAGCTGAATCGCCCGTCGAACCGCATGAAACAAACATAACTCCAAGTGCTAAAATAAGAATGAACGCAATAAAACGCTTCATAAATCTTACTCCTCGTCAGAAATGATTTCGCCCTCTCCATCGCTGACTTCATCTGCTATATTGTTCTCTGCCTCGTCATTCTCATCAGATTCAACGATATCTTCATTTTCATCCTCAGCAGCAACCTTTGTGAAGTTCACAAGCGACGCCCCCTCTGACAGACGCATTACAATAACTCCGCCTGCTGAACGTCCATAGAACGGGATTCCCGATACTGCGGTGCGCACAATAGTGCCGTCGTTAGTGATCATTAGTATATCGTCGCTCTCGCTTACCGACGCAATTCCTGCAAGCTTTCCAGTGCGTTCGCTGATACCATGACACATTACGCCTTTGACTCCGCGATTATGAGCTGAGAAATTATCAAACTCGCAGCGTTTGCCAAATCCACCCTCAGTTATTGTGAGAAGCGACGTATCCTCGCTGATAAGCGCACATCCAACTACATAGTCTCCATCCGCAAGTGTGATTCCCTTTACACCGCGTGCATTACGTCCCATAGGACGGACATCATTCTCGCTGAATCGAGCCGACATACCCTCGTGTGTTGCAACAATGATCCCATCGTCACCTGTAGTATGCTTAACATATACGAGCTCGTCGCCGTCGTCAAGAGATATCGCGATCTTACCGCCTTTGCGCTGATATTCAAACTCAGTAAGCAGCGTTTTTTTGACAACGCCGTTCTTTGTGACCATGAACAGGTACTCGTTCTCAGTAAAGCCCGGAACAGAGATTACCGCCGTCACCTTCTCCCCTGCTTCAAGCTCAAGAATATTGATAATATTTGAGCCCTTTGCAGTTCGTCCAGCCTCAGGTATCTGATAAGCCTTGCGCGTGTGTACCTTACCGGTGTTAGTGAACATCATAATGAGTGAGTGACTGTTCGCGGCAATCACATCCTCGACATAATCCTCCTCTTTGGTCGACATACCGATTATACCCTTACCACCGCGCTTCTGTACCGAATAGGTATCAGCCGGCTGACGCTTGATATATCCAGCATGAGTCATTGTGATAACACAGGTATGACGGTCGATAAGATCCTCATATACGATATCGTCCTCAGCTGCGACCAGCTCAGTACGGCGCGGGTCTGCAAACTTTTCTTTTATCGCAAGCATTTCGGTCTTGATTATATCCTTTATCTTGCCCTCGTCCGCTAATATCTCGCTGAGCTCCTTTATGGTCTCATACAGCTTTGCAAGTCTTTCTTCAACCTTCTGTCTTTCGAGTCCGGAAAGACGGCCAAGCGTCATATCGACAATAGCCTGAGCCTGTACATCTGACAATCCGAAGCGCTCCATCAAGCGCGACTTCGAATCTGGTATCGATGATGAGCTCTTAATGATCGCGATGACCTCGTCGATATTATCGATAGCGATCTTCAAGCCTTCATATATATGAGCCTCACGCTTAGCTTTTTCAAGCTCAAACTTAACACGGCGTGTGATAACACTCTCCTGATGGTCGATGTAGTGCTTGAGTATCTCCTTCAGGCTAAGTATCTTCGGAACGTTGTCTACAAGCGCGACCATATTGAATGCACAGGTATCTTGAAGCTGAGTATACTTATACAGCTGATTCAGTATTACCTGACCGTTAGCGTCGCGGCGGTATTCGATAACGATACGCATACCGTCACGTCCGGATTCATCGCGGATATCGGTAATGCCCTCAATGCGCTTATCCTTGACCATGCCGGCCATAGACTCAACAAGCATACTCTTGTTGACCTGATATGGGATCTCTGTAACGATTATGCGGTGCTTCTCTTCCTCGATAGTACACTTCGAACGAACCATGACGCGTCCGCGTCCAGTCGAATAAGCCTCGTATATACCGTTCGAACCGTATAGCGTTGCGCAGGTCGGGAAGTCCGGACCCTTGATAAACTGCATAAGGTCCTTGACAGTGCAGTCAGGATGATCCATCTGATATATCGTACCGTCGATGACCTCGCCAAGATTGTGCGGCGGGATGTATGTCGCCATACCGACCGCAATACCGATAGAGCCGTTGACAAGCAGATTTGGAAATCTCGACGGGAGAACTACGGGTTCCTTCAAACGATTATCGAAGTTAGGTGAAAAATCTACAACGTCCTTGTCGATATCCGACATCATTTCGTTTGCGAAGCGTGCAAGTCTCGCCTCAGTATAACGGTAAGCAGCAGCCGGGTCGCCGTCGACCGAACCGAAGTTACCGTGACCTTCTACGAGAGGGTAGCGCAGCGAGAAGGGCTGAGCCAGACGAACCATCGTGTCGTAAACGGCAGTATCGCCGTGCGGATGATATCGACCGAGCACGTTACCGACGGTAGTCGCCGACTTACGGAATGGCTTGTCGTAGGTAAGGTGGTCCTCGTACATCGCATATAGGATACGGCGATGTACCGGCTTGAGACCATCGCGGACATCAGGCAGCGCACGGGACATAATAACGCTCATCGAATATGCGATAAATGAGCTCTCGACCTCTTTGCGCATTTCAACGCCTACGATTTTTTGATTCGGAAACTCAAGATTTTCCGATTTATCCTTGTGTTCCATTTATATAAATATAACCATAGCTTTCGCTACAGCGAAAGCTTCCTTTCTGCCCTTTTGGGGCTCGGTTGGCGAAGCCAAATTGCGGTCAATGACCGCAATAGGGTCACAAAAGTTGATCTGAAAAATAAATTTTTCAGATTTTTCACTATTCGGATATGAGAATCGGCACTGTAATAAAAATATCAACAGCCGATCTCATGTCAATGGTATTTCAACAGCTTTCTGTACACTTTTCCACAAGATTGTTCACATAGTTGTGGAAAACTCAAATCATCAATTCAACAGTTTAAAAATTCGCATGTAATCAGAAATAATTAAATTTAATCAAATCAGCATTCAAGTTTTTAGCAACAACTTTTCAACACTGTATTGATAACCATGTGGAAATTAAAATTAACAATGCAGATCCATGTAGATAAATTGTTAAATATCCAGATTCGTGGCGTAAACTGCGTTTTGTTCAATGAATTCGCGGCGGGGTTCGACCTTATCTCCCATTAAAATTGAGAATGTCTCATCACAAGCCATAGCGTCCTCAACAGTTACCTTCAAAAGTGTACGCGTTTCCGGATTCATTGTCGTCTCCCAAAGCTGTTCAGCGTCCATTTCACCGAGACCTTTATAGCGTTCCGCCTCAGCATTTCCGCCAAGCTCAGCGATATATTTATCGCGCTCAGGGTCAGAGAATGCGTAGCGCTCCTGTTTTCCCTTTGTTATCTTATAAAGCGGAGGCTGTGCAAGATAAATATGACCGTCATCGATAAGCTGGCGCATATGTCTGAAAAAGAAGGTGAGTAAAAGTATACGGATATGCGAACCGTCGACATCGGCATCGGCCATCAGTATGATCTTGCCATAACGCAGCTTTGAAATGTCGAATTCTTCACCGATACCGCAGCCGAGCGCCTGAATTATCGGTATAAGCGAAAGGTTAGTATAAACCTTGTCAAGGCGGCTCTTTTCAACGTTCAAGACCTTGCCTCGCAGTGGAAGTATAGCCTGAAACTTCGAATTTCGTCCGCTCTTTGCCGAACCGCCCGCAGAGTCTCCCTCGACAAGATACAGCTCTGTGAGTTCAACGTGTCTTTCCTGACAGTCAGCAAGCTTTCCAGGAAGTGTAGAGCCTTCAAGCACGCTCTTACGACGTGTAAGCTCACGCGCCTTACGAGCAGCCTCACGCGCTCTTGAAGCCGCAAGTGACTTTTCAAGTATAGCCTTAGCCGCCGACGGATTTTCCTCAAGATATTCGGTCAGCTTTTCTGTCATAATAGCTGAAACAAGGGTGCGCATTTCGGAGTTTCCGAGCTTAGCTTTAGTCTGCGACTCGAACTGTGCGTCGGTAAGCTTTACGCTGATCACCGCACATAAGCCCTCTCGTGTATCCTCGCCAGTGAGATTCTTGTCATCTCCCTTTAAGATACCGTGCTTACGTGCATAGTCGTTCAGAACAGCTGTAAGAGCAGTGCGGAATCCAGTCTCATGAGTACCGCCTTCGATCGTGTGCATATTATTTGCAAATGACAGGATATTCTCGTTGTAGCTGTCGTTGTACTGCATTGCGACTTCAGCGATAGAACCATTCCTTTCGCCGCGCATATATATAACTTCAGGATGTATCATTGCAAGTCTGCGAACATTGTTGAGGTGTTCGACAAAGCTCTTGATACCGCCCTCATAGCAAAGCTCTATTTCAGACGCTCCGATAGATTTGCTCTCAGAAGCCTCGCTGCTCTCTGTGGTATCGTTTTCGCTCGATTCTGTAAGAACTTCATCGGATAAATTTTCTCCGCGTTCGTCCCTGAGTATTATTCTTACGCCTGCATTAAGGAATGACTGCTCACGGAGTCGATTAAGCACCGTCTGATAATCAAATACAACTTCCTCGAATATAGTCGGGTCTGGAAGGAAGCGCACATAAAGTCCATGTCTGCCCTCAGATGAACCGACGTGCGCAAATGGACGTGCCACTTTGCCGCGCTCGAAGCGCTCAGTGTAGCGCTCGCCTTCATAGCAGTTGTCGATCTCCATCCATTCAGACAAAGCATTGACGACTGACGCGCCAACGCCGTGCAGTCCGCCCGCTATCTTGTAGCCCTCGCCGCCGAACTTACCTCCGGCGTGGAGCACGGTAAATACTACTTCCATTGTCGGAAGCTTTACCTTGTGGTGGATCTGGCTCGGGACACCTCGTCCGTCGTCCTGCACTGACACGCTGTTATCCTTATGCAGCGTAACGATTATCTTATCGCATACTCCTGCAAGCGCCTCGTCGATAGAGTTGTCGACAATTTCATAAATAAGGTGATGAAGACCACGTATAGATGTTGAACCGATATACATACCCGGTCGCTTTCTGACCGCCTCGAGACCCTCGAGCACCTGTATTTGGTTTTCATCATAATTGCTCTTGATTTGCTCTGACATTTAAAATAATCACAATCGCCGAAATAAACAGGCAAATCATCGCCTATTTATTTCGTGCGTCCTTTCCAAGTTTAAGTTATATTTCGCTGTTAAGTCTGCCTAAAAGTGCTCCCGTCGATATCTGCGATACATATACATGCTCGTCGCCCGACTGATTTTTAGTGACTATGAAGGACTTTGGTATATCCTCCTTTATGTTTATCATACGTCCGTCTCGCTCAGCATTTCTGAGATAATCCCGTGTTGACTGAGTCATAGTTGCGGTATCCATATCAAATATGCCGATTATATCGCGGGTACGGATTATGCGGTTGTTTCCGGCGTGGATGTACATAGCTTCCCCCTACTGACCTACGGCAGTATAAACGCCGCCGCTCACATTTATGAAATTTACATCGCCTGTATATGGAGTCGGATTGCAGGCTGTCATTATGACCTGACGATTTCCGAGCCTTGATAAGAGAAAACTCTGACGCTGTGAATCAAGCTCTGAGAGCACATCATCAAATAAAAACACCGGGTATTCGCCGCTGCACTCCATCGATATCTCGCCCTCTCCAAGCTTCATTGCAAGCGCAAGTGAACGCTGCTGCCCCTGAGAAGCGTACAGACGCGCCTCACAGCCATCAAGCATGATCTCGATGTCATCCTTGTGAGAGCCATATAAAGACGCTCCTGCGGCGATCTCGCGCGCCGTGTTCGATGTTAATGCCTTGAAGTACAAATTGAATGCGTCTGTCTCACTCAGCTTCTCTGCAGTTTTAATGCTGTTCTTATAACCGAGAGATGGAGTTTCGCCGTGTATTGACACTTCACCGAGCTCGTCAAAGAAGCGTTTCATGTATTCATCGAGCCGATCAATGTATGAAAGCCTCTGGCGATATATCTGAGCACATTCGCGAGCGAGCTGCTCTGAATATATTTCAAGCAGTTCCGGAGAACCTACTCCATCGGCAAGCTGTTTTAATAGAGCATTGCGCTGAGTTAAAATTTTATTGTGACGCTGAAGTGCGCTGAGATATAGCGGATGAAGCTGACAGAGAGCAATATCCATAAAACTGCGCCGCTCTGCCGGCCCGGCTTTGACTATCGCCAAGTGTTCCGGACAGAACAGCACTGCACGGAATACGCCAATTAAATCAGCGATCCTTGATATAGACACGCCGTTTTTAATACACTCTCGTCGTTTTGCGCTCTCGCTTGAATAAATCTTAAATTTAATGTTTTGTTCGCGCCGTATATCTTTCATATCGAGCGATACTTCAAAAAACGGCTGTCCAAACCTTACCATCTCGCGTTCGTGAGAAGTCCGGAAGCTTTTTCCCGATGCAAGCAGGTAAATCCCCTCAAGCGCGTTTGTCTTTCCCTGAGCATTATTTCCGAGGAAAACGTTCACTCCTGGGGAGAGAGGGATATCTGCTGCGGCAATATTTCTGAAATCATTAAATTTAATCTTTTGCGCGATCATTTGAGCATTTTAAACGGCAGTACAAGGAATGTGAAATGGTCGTTCGGGTCAGCTTCAAGCGGCTCAATGATCATA
Organism: Clostridiales bacterium; assembly: GCA_022791685.1. Taxonomy (GTDB): domain Bacteria; phylum Bacillota; class Clostridia; order Oscillospirales; family CAG-272; genus Flemingiibacterium. The sequence goes on along the minus strand of JAAVZO010000021.1, from coordinate 136,463 downwards.
CTGATATACGGTGTCGACATTGAGAGCTTTAATTTTTCACATTGAGAAGCTTTAAGCGCTTCTGTTAAATAGCGGCAGTTGAAGCCGATCTCGATCTCATCACCTTCATGGCTCGTCGCTACTTCATCGCGAACCTTGCCGTTAGCTGATACTGACGTAATTTCGAGACGGTTGTCATAAAAATGGCAGCGAGCAGAGGATTTATTTTTTCCTGCTGCTTCATCGGTAACGACTGATGCTCTTTCAAGTGCACGCTGGAAGCTTTCGGTGTCGATATTAACGAAGATCTTACTGTTTTTAGGGATTATGCGCTCATAATCGATGTATTCGCCTTCGATCAAACGGCTGAAGAAAACGATATTCTTCTTATCAAAGCGGAATATTACCTGTTTTCTGCTAATATTTATGCTTACCATTTCCTCCGGCTCATTCAAAAGTTTCAGCACTTCACTGAGTGTTCTTCCCGGAACTATGAAGGAGGTGTTCAGTTCTTCGTCAGAGGTATTTTCGAGCTCGCATACTTTTTCGCGGATAGCAAGTCTGAAGGTATCACATCCTACAGTTGTTATCCGGTTGCCTTCCAGCTTGAAAAGTGCGCCATTGAATGTGGGTCTGCCGTCATTTTGTGCAACTGCGAATAAAGTTTGCGAGATCATATTTCGCATATCAGCCTGTTTGATATTAAATCCTTTTCGGTTAGAAATATCAGGCAGTGTGGGATATTCGCGTGGGCTCATCGCATTTATTTCAAATTCACTGTTTCCGCTTGAGAGCTTTGCTCTCCATGTTTCATTGACTTCTAATAGTATTTGACCTGTAGGCATAAGGCGGATGATCGAATTAAGACTTTGAGCATTGATTATGCAGGCACCTGCTTCAATTATCTCAGCATCGAATTCTATTCGTATTCCTTTTTCAAGGTCATATGCAACTATTACTGCATTTTCACCTGTGCAGTCGATTAAAACACCTTCAACAGAAGCGATTGTGCTTTTTCCTGAAACGCAGGGAAGAGCAGTTGAGATTGCTTCGACAAGGCTTGATTGATTAAAGTTAATCTTCATTGTAGATCAGTTCTCCGATTTTTATTAAATGATTTAATAAGTATGTTTAATTTATTAAAGAAGGTATCAAAGATTAAAAAGCAGGTTATCAACAGATATTGTAATAATTGCAATTTTAATTTTCAAAAAAGCTAAAACTAAATAAATTAAAAACAATAAAATTAAGATATAAATTAGTAGTCGTAGTAGTAGGCTATGTTCAAACTGTGGAAATTCCGAAAAATGGTTTGTTTACTGGATTTTTCAGAGTTTTTAATTTTCATGTGCCTGTTACAATATCGTGGAATCTCTGGGGATATTTTTGCAGTAGCTTAAACTTGTTGATATATTTTAGTCCTCTTGTGGACAAATGTGGAAATCATCCTGTTACGATGTTGACAGTGCTGTTTATAACTCAGCAGGATGTTTTATACTGCTGTTGAAGCTGTTGGCAGTTTAATTGTTGGCAAACAGTATAGAGTAAAAGAAAAAAGATAGTTATCAATAGCATGTGATTTTAATTTTTCTATCCGGAAAATCCTGAAAAAATGCACATTCCGTCAGGTTTTATTAAAGTTTCCACACTTTTTGTAACAGCCTGTGGAAAACTTGTGGATATAATATTAAAACCATGTTGGAAATTCACTCAGTTGCTTCTTCTCAACCCTTTATTTCCTTTTCAAGGTCGTTTACCTCGATCTCAGTGAGCGGGTTTGAACCAAGCTCTTTCTCAATAGTTTTAAGCGATGAAATTATAGTAGTGTGATCTCGATTAAAAATCTTTCCTATCTGTGGAAGTGATCTATCGGTCAGCCGTCTGATCAAATAGATAGACACATGACGGGCATATGCAATCTCCTTTGTTCGCTTAGTGCCCTTCATATCTTCAACAAGCACACCGTATTTTTTCGCTACACGGTCAAGGATCCGGTCGACTGTCACACTTACTGGCTCTCCTCCTGTTATAAGGTCGGAAAGCGAAGCTTTTGCCACCTCAATTGTAATTGGCACACCGGTCAAGAGACTCATTGCACCGAGCTTTTTGATCGCTCCTTCAAGTTGACGGATATTGCTCTTGAGATTTTCGGCAAGGAAGTTGACCACATCGTTTGAAAGCTGGATATTCATTTCTCCAGCCTTCTTTTTGAGAATAGCAGCTCGAAGATCAGCATCCGGCGGCTGTATATCTGCGGTTATACCCCACTCAAACCTTGTTTTCAAACGGTCCTCCAGCGTTTGGATATCCTTTGGTGGTCGGTCGGAGGTAAGAATTATCTGGCGATGGTCCTCATACAATGCGTTGAAGGTATGGAAAAACTCCTCCTGAGTTGAGTCGCGTCCGGCAATAAACTGAATGTCGTCGATAAGCAGAATATCTGCTGTGCGATATTTTTCACGGAACTTCTCGGGAGTTTTCTTTGAGATCGAGTCGATAAGCTGGTTGGTGAATTCCTCACCTTTTACATATACTATCTTAAGCTTTGGTCGGTTATTTCGTATCTGATTTATAATTGCATACAGAAGGTGCGTTTTTCCGACACCGCTCGGACCGTAAATGAACAGCGGATTATAGGTGGTCGATTCTATGTTGCTTGAGCAAGCGGGGTCGTTTGATACCGCGACGCAGGCAGCATGCGCGAACTTGTTTGAATTGCCTACAACAAAATTCTCAAAGGTGTATTCGTTCTGACAATTTTGTGCGGCGCGCGGTCTTTCTTGTCTTCCATCTGAATTTTCATCCTCAGCGGGCTTTGATGGTGGAAAATCTGCAAGATTTACTGGCTCGGGCGCTGTCTCACCCTTTGGCACATACATTAGGTACTCTGCGGGGTTGTCTTCTTTGTTTATCACTACTACCTCAACTCTAAATCCGATCACCTTTGCAAGTACTTCGGTTATATCCTCGAGATATTTCTGCGTGACTATTTTATATCTGAGTCCGGGGTCGCAGATAAATACCGCTGTAGAATCATTAAGATCGCAGAGTACAAGCGATGAAAGCCAGAGATCGACAGTATATTTTTCGTATTTTTTGGCGAGCTCACTTACCGCGAGCTCCCATATGTCGTTAAGGGACTGCATTTATAGATTCCTTTCCGGATTTTTGACGCATTATTTTAGTTTTATTACATCTAAATATATATCACCAATTATTATATCATATTTTTTTTAATAAATCAAGAGCAAAAGCGGCTATTTGTAGCATATTACAGATAATTTTTAATTAAAAATTAAAAGCTGGCGGACAGAGCTGTAAAAAGGTGAAGACGGGATGAATTAGTGAATTTTTTTCGGATATTCCACTTTTTTTTAAAAAGCCCTTGACAAACCCTATCATTGTTGTGTATAATAATAGGTGTTATTCTGTGATTTTAAATTACAGTAGGATCAATTACTGCATGAATATAGCCCCGCGCCGATTACGTTACAACATAACGGTACGGAGATATAAGATTCAATATAGCTAAGGAGGTGCCAAAATGCTTAGAACTTACCAGCCGAAGAAGCGTCAGAGAAAGGTTGAGCATGGTTTCAGAAAGAGAATGAGAACCGCTGACGGAAGAAAGGTGCTCAAGAGAAGACGCGCAAAGGGCAGAAAGAGACTCACATACTGAGTTACTGCCAAGCGAATGTATATCCTTTACAAACAACAGGATATCCGCGCCGGATTAGATTGCCGCAGGGACAGATACTTCCCGATCATTTCATTATCATTGGGTCGTATCTGACTTTGCCGTCAATTTAAGCTTTTATAGCAATTCGATGAACCGCCGAAGAGCTCGGGGAAATGTCCCGTATTTCGGGGGTTTTTATTGTAATATATCATAACTAACGCTCTAAATAGCTACGTGGGGAAAGGAATACAATGAAGCTGCGCGCAATACGCGAAAATCATCTATACTCAAAAGCCTATTCAAAGGGAAAAAAGTACGTCGGACGCTGCGTCGTAGTGTATACCCTGCCAGATTATGCTGCTGCACGAATTGCAAAGGCGGATCCATCCGGTCAACGCTGCAACCGTGTGGGTATAACCGTAACCAAAAAGCTTGGAAATGCTGTAATACGAAACCGCGCAAAGAGAATAATACGCGAGGGATATCGTATGGCCCAGAAAAGTCTCTCTGCGTGTGGTGAGAATATTCGAAAGGGAAATCTTATCGTTATAGTTGCCCGCGCTTCTATACTTAATGCAAAGTCGCAGGATATAGAAAAGGATATGACAGCTGCTTTCCGGCGGCTCTTAACAAAACAAAATCAAAAATGAAACATATTGCCATATGGCTCGTCGAGCTGTACAGAAAATATCTTTCACCGCTGAAAGCGCCATGCTGCCGGTTCGTTCCGACCTGCTCGCAGTATGCGATCGAGGCATTTGAAAAGCGCGGTTTTATTGTAGGGCTTGCGCTGACGGTGTGGAGGATTCTGCGCTGTAACCCATTCTGTAAGGGCGGGTATGATCCCGTTCCCGAAAAGAAAAAAAGAAATCGCTGATTTTACCATCTTTGATTTCTGAAAATAAAAAATTAAGGAGTGTTTACAACAACAAGATGAGCAGTATTTGGGATATAATAAATATACCGCTCGGCTGGATAATCAAGATAAGCTATCAACTTACGCATAACTATGCGTTGGCGCTGTTCTTATTTGCGCTGATACTTCAGGTTATCCTATTTCCGCTTGGTATCAAACAGCAGAAAAATTCGGTGAAGCAGGCTTCACTGCGTCCAAAAGAAATGGCTATACGCAAAAAGTATGCCGGACGGACGGACAAGCCGACTCAGCAGAAGCTGAACGAGGAGATCATGGCGCTTTACCAGCGGGAGAATTTCAACCCGATGGGCGGCTGCTTACCAATGCTCATTCAGTTCCCGATACTTATCTCGCTGTATAATGTTGTTACAAGTCCTCTGAAATATATTTGCAGCTTCAGTGTTGACGTTATCAATAACATTCAGGCTAAGATATATGAAATGCTGATAGCTTCAGGTGCTGAAGAATCGGCATATGCGATGTTTGAGGCAGGCAGAAGCGTGCGTCAGATCGACCTTATCACGAAAATGCGCGAGCTTGGCGTATCGAATTTCGTTGATGGAAGCGGATCAGCTATTACCGAGGAAGTACTTCCTAACTTTACTATTTTCGGTGGTATGCTCGATCTCTCTCAGATACCGAGCTTTACCAACTTCAGCCTGTTGCTGCTCATCCCGCTGCTTACGCTCGTCGTAACGCTCGGCAGCACATGGCTTACTCGTAAGCTTATGTATAATCCTAATCCTGAGGCACAGAACGACATTTCGATGAAGATAATGAATCTTTCAATGCCGCTTCTCTCGGTATACATCACATTCACAGTTGCTGCTGCGATCGGTCTTTACTGGATCTTCCGCAATATTCTAAGCCTTGTTCAGCAGTTTATACTGTCGAAAATGCTTCCTATACCGAAGTTTACCGATGAGGATTATAAAGCAGCAGAGCGAGAATTGAATATAAAATCAATGTCGAAAAAGCAGCAGAAGAAAATGCAGAAGGTACGTTCACTCCATCGTATAGACGATGAAGATGACGAAGACGAGACAACATCTACTTCATCTGATAGCGCTGATGACGAGGAAGACGACGGCAGACCGAAGCTCAAGGAAGGCGTATCGCCTGATGAAGCTCCGAAGTTGAAGGACGATAAACGAAACGACAAGTAAATATTAGACGTGTTCCAATTTTGATGGAAAGGAGTGTTAATGATGAAACAGGAAATGATTATAAGCGGAAAGACGGTTGACTCAGCTCTCGCTGAAGCCTCCGAAAAGCTCGGGATACCTGCTGACAAGCTGACTTATGAAATAGTCGAGCAGGAGAAATCAGGATTCCTTGGTATAGGTTCTGCTCCGGCAAAGCTAAAGGTCATATATTCCCGCGAGGGAGCTTTGGTAGCGAAAGAATTTATTGATACGCTGCTGAGAAATATGGATATTGAAGCCGAAGTCGAGATGAATGTTCTTAAAAAGAGCGACCGCGAGATCAAAGTAAATGGTGAAGCGGCAGGCGTGCTTATCGGACATCACGGAGATACGCTCGACGCACTGCAGTATCTCACAAATCTTGCAGCAAATAAGCGCGAGGAAGACGAATCACGCGATTATGTGCATATCACGGTCGATGTTGAAAATTACCGCGGTAAGCGCGAGCAGACGCTTCGTGCGCTTGCACAGCGTATGGCCCAGAGAGTCAAGAAGTATAAGAAAAGCGTTATGCTTGAGCCTATGCCGCCATATGAACGCAGAATAATACATTCAGAGATACAGAATATCGAAGGTGTTTCAACAAATTCTATTGGTTCTGAAAACAATCGACGTGTAGTCGTATATCTCGAAAGTGAAGGATTCAGCGTACCAAATCGTGAGCGCGGAGATAAGAATAGCAGCAATCGAAACGATGGCAGAGAGAAATCGGCGAGCTCATCAAAGCGCAAGGAGAAGGAGCGTCCAGCTCGTTCCCAGAAGCGTAAGGAGCAGCCTCAGAAGCCGGTGACTCCGAAGTATAACGACGGAGATGATCTCACCGCTGAGGAGCTGTCAGATCTGATATCGACTTATGGTTCGAAGGAGCGTCCGCAGCGCGAGCAGCCGACAAAGTTCAAGAGCTTTGACGACTATATTAACAGTCTTGTAGGCTCGTCTGATGACAACGATTCATCCGATTCGTAAAAATAGTAAATAAAACGGGCTGTATCGTTTTGAGGTCATTCAAAATGATACAGCCATTTTTCAACTTGTCAATATGTCCACGCCCTACGGGTGATTCTGCCTTAGGGGCGGGGATATATTGACAAGTTGTAGATAAGGAAAAATAAAAATGACTAATAACACAATTGCCGCAGTCTCTACCGCATATGGCAGAGGCGGGATCGCGGTAATACGCATATCCGGTGACGAAGCTGTCGATATCGCTTCTGCGATGTTCAAGCCTTCATCGGGTAAGCCGCTCGAGGAATATCCGAGCAATCACGCTGTATATGGCTATATCTATCAGAGAACTGATAGTGAGGATAAGCTTCGTCGGATAGACGATGGTCTGTGTACGATTTTCCGTGCTCCGAATTCTTATACCGGAGAGGATGTAGTCGAAATCAGCTGTCACGGCGGAATACTTATAACCGAGCGTGTACTTGAAGCAGTGTTTGGATTTGGCGCTGTACAGGCTGGTGCAGGTGAATTTACCCGCCGAGCATTTACTAACGGCAAGCTGTCGCTGTCACAGGCGGAGGCGATAGGTATGCTTATCGACGCTGAAACCGATGAGCAGCTGTCACTTGCAGCGGCTCAGGAGCGCGGCATATTCCGCGATAAGGCTGACAAGCTGTACGAGCGGCTTAAATCTGTAGTAACAAGTGTATATGCTGGAGTCGATTTCCCTGACGAGGATCTAACGCTTATGTCTGACGATGAGATAATATCCGAACTTAGATGGCTCGACGGTGAGCTTGATTCACTGTGCAGCTCTTATGGGGCTGTCAGGGCTGTTACGCAGGGTATACGAACTGTAATTGTAGGAAAGCCCAATACAGGTAAATCATCGCTTCTCAACCGTCTTGTAGGGCGTGATAGAGCGATCGTTACTGACATAGCCGGAACTACGCGCGATACAGTTGAGGAGAGCGTAAAGCTTGGCCGAGTGCTTCTGCGGCTCTGTGATACTGCTGGAATACGCGAAACCTCTGATGAAGTCGAGAGGATCGGAGTCGAGCGGTCGATAGCTGAGCTTGAAAATGCGGAGCTTATTGTCGCAGTGTTCGACCTTACACGTGAAGCAGACGTGGAAGATATGGAATTATTTGCACGCATCGATAAGCTTAACGCGGCAAAGATCGCAGTGCTGAATAAATCTGACGCGGGAGAGACAAAATTTGACTGCGGACTCATTTCAAGCTTTGAAAATATTGCTACAATATCAGCAAAGACCGGTGAAGGAATCGACGAGCTGAAAGCTACAGTTGAGCGGCTGTTTGCAGTTGGAGATATAGACTATGATAATCAGGCGATGATACTCAACGCGCGTCAGAATGCCGTAGCTATCCGTGCACATGGATATATATGTTCGGCATTGTGTGCGCTTGAATCCGGACTGACATCGGATACAGCTGGACTTGACCTTGAATCCGCACTTGCTGAGCTCGGTGAGCTTGACGGACGGCGTGTTACCGAAGATATCGTTGATGGAATATTCCATCACTTCTGTGTCGGAAAATAAAAAATCCGATGCTTTAGCATCGGATTTAGGCTTACGTTATTTCTTTTTAGGAAGAAACGCAAATATGAGCAGTACAACGGCAAGTATGACCAGAATTGCAATGATAATACCCCATATACCGATACCGCCGGATTCAGTGCCGCTTGTGCTATTATCGCCTTCGAGCGGAGGCGCTGCTACTGTTCCTGTATCACTGTCATCATTATTGTTGGCGTTATTATCGTTATCTCCGTTACCGTTTCCATTTTCGGTACCTTCATCATTGCTGCGAGCCATTCCATTCCCGCTGCGCGAGATGCCGCCCATTCGGTTGTCTGAATTATCACCGCTGTCATTTGCGCTGTCATCGTTGTATCCGCCATTGTTGTCGGTGTTCGGAAGACTGTCTCCAGCCGATGGCATACCACCTTCATCGTTTACTGCCGCGGATACTGATATCGCCGACATTGCTGCAGTGATCACTACTGCCATAATGAAGGCGAGAATGAGAGCAAAAATTTTGCTTGATTTTTTTGTGCGTATCATAAAAGCCTTGATTCCTTTCGGTAATTTCAGCTTTATTGTGTCCGCTTCAGAATAAAAGAATACCTAATTATTAGAGGAAATTTGTAGTAAATATGGAAGAAAAAAGATTTCAAAAAAATGATAACGGCTTCATCTGCTCGAACTGCGGGCATGAGGTCAAACCACTTGGAGTTACGTCTCGTGACCACTGTCCACGCTGCTTGTGCTCACTGCACGTCGATATAAATCCCGGCGACCGCGCCAACGATTGTCGTGGATTGCTTCGCCCTGTGCAGGTTATCCCAGACCCCAAAAAGGGATATATTATAATATACCGCTGCGAGAAATGTGGCGAGACTGTCAGAAATAAGGCTGCATATCCCGCAAAGATTCAGCCGGATGATATTGATTTATTGATAAAGCTTACTGTAAACGAGCATGACAGATGAAAAAACTGCTGCACAAAAGTGCAGCAGTTTTTTTAGTTTTCTTCCTGAACGATTTTTCCGTTTTCGAAATATCCCTCATATATACGTCCGCTTGGCCAAGTATATTTACCTTTGCCGGACATCTTGTTGTTGAGGAATTCGCCCTCATATATTTCTCCGTTAGCCCATGTGTATACACCGTTTCCGGTTCTAACATCAGCTACGAAGTCGCCAACATATCGGTCACCGTTCGGGAATACGTATGTGCCCTTGCCTTCCTTGAGCTCGTTTACATACGTACCTTCATAGGATGAGCCGTCGGTCCATACATACTTGCCCTCGCCGTTTTTCATGTTGTTCTTATATTCGCCTGTATAGACTGAGCCGTCGACCCAAGTGTATGTACCAATTCCCTCTTTTTTTCCATCGACGAGGTTTCCTTCATACACATCGCCATTCGAAAATGAATATGTGCCATATCCGGTGATCATATCGTGGTCGAATTCTCCTTCGTACACATCGCCGGAAGCATATATCAATTTACCCTGACCATTTTTTTGCAGGTTATTGAGACCGCCTTCATACACATCGCCGTTGGAGTATACAATAGTGTTTTTGTCCATCTCAACTTCACCGGTAACTCCGTCCGAATAGTAGAGCTTGCCGTTAAGCGGCTTTCCCTCTGCGTCGACTCGTCCGAAATAATTTATCTTCATTCCATCTTCGGTTGTGGTCGAAAAATATCTTATGCCTGAGAAGTATATTCCTGCGGCGACGATGCCTACTGCTATCGCTGCGATTATCAGTATAGTCAAAAATATACTGAATGTACTGCGGTGACGACGTGTTCGACGACCTGATTTTCTGTTATCCATATTATATTGTTAGTTCAAAATCACTTTTATGCAGAGATTTTGTCATTGTACCTCCGGTTCAATTAGTATATTTGATTTAAATTGTTATGCAATTTAAATCAAAGTATATTGCTGTTTGGTGTAACACCGGCGATGAAGTTGGTCAGCATTTGTATCAGATTTGGTATGACAAAGAAGGCTACCATAACAACTACAAGAAATGCCAGCACCGACAAAAGAACAGATACGATATTCATTCCACTGCTTCCATATACTACCTCAGCGCGGTGTATATTCTGCTCCGGAAGATAAAATTTCGCGGTGTCAAAGCTTTCGCGTTTTCTTGTCTCAGGAGTATCGCCTACCATATATACTATACGTCTCAGAGTTCCCTTTTCGCGCAGAGCGAACTTGATGAACGGATTACCGCAGCCGAGTTCGGCTACGGTTACCGCTCCTCCATCGCTGAAAGCTTGACGCTCGATAAGCTTTCGTATCAGCGTACCGAGTACACAGCGATTATAAACAGTGATGCCTATTCCGATAATAAAGCCGATATAAAGCGACCAAACTATAATGTTGAGCGTTGTTATCGGATTATCTCCAAGCGTAATCGTTTCGCCGAAGATTTTATTTAGATCATTGCCCAAAGCTTCAAAAAATTCTTTGAAAAAATCCACTTGAATCCTCCTTCAAAATAAGCGTACAACGTTGATTTGCTAAGTTGAGAGTTAATTATTTAACTGGTTTGATAACTTCGCAGTTTACATACTTGCGGAGTACTTCCGGAACAACTACGCTGCCGTCTGCAAGCTGATTCTGCTCGACCATAGCCGGGAAAATACGCGAGGTAGCGAGTCCCGAGCCATTGAGTGTGTGAACAAATTCGGTCTTTCCGGTCGATTCGCGCTTGAAGCGTATCTGACCGCGGCGAGCCTGATAGTCGCGTGCGTTAGATACAGATGAAACTTCCTTATAGCCATTCATCGACGGAATCTGAATCTCGATATCGTATGTGCGCGCCATAGAAGCCGAGCAGTCACCTGCTGCGAGTTTTACGGTGCGGAAGTGGAAGCCGAGTCCCTTTACGAGATTTTCAGCCTTTGTAACGAGCTCGTCAAATGCTGCGTCTGAGTCCTCAGGCTTAGTGTACTGGAACATCTCAACCTTGTTGAACTGATGTCCACGAACCATGCCGCGCTCATCCGAACGATATGAACCAGCTTCGCGTCTAAAGCAAGGAGTGTACGAGAAGAACTTCTTCGGAAGGTCTGCTTCAGTCAGAATCTCGTCACGGTAAATGCTTGCGAGTGCAGCTTCGGCAGTCGGAAGCATATAGTGTGTGCGGTCATCTGTCGGATTCTCGATCTTATATACTTCGTCAGCGAATTTCGGGAACTGACCTGCTGTAAGTCCGCACTGATATTCGAGCATATGCGGCGGAAGAATGAAATCATATCCGTCAGCAGTGTGTGTGTCTATGAAGTAATTTAGCAGTGCCCATTCAAGGCGTGCGCCCATTCCTTTATAAATCCAGAAGCCGCTGCCTGCAAGCTTGGTGCCGCGGTCGTAGTCGATAAGACCTAAATTTGTGCAGAGGTCAACATGGTGCTTAGGAGTGAAGTCAAACTTATGCGGCTCGCCGAAATAGCGGATAGGCTCGTTATTCTCCTTTTCGCCCGGCTTCAGGTCTGGGTCAGGCAGATTCGGCAGTCCGAGCATTAGATTTGTATATTCAAGCTCTACTTCCTTAAGCTTGTCGTCATTTGCCTTTACTTTATTCGAGAGCTCCTTCATCTGAGCGAAGATAGGCGCAACATCCTTGCCCTCCTTCTTGAGCTGAGGAATCGATTTTGATACCTTGTTCTGCTCAGCCTTAAGTGCCTCGTTTTCAGAAATCATCGCACGTCTCGTTGTGTCGAGCTCGAGAATGTGCGCGATCTCCTCTTTTGCGTCCTTGCCTTTTCTCGCGAGACGTTCAATAACGTCATCGGGATTTTCCTTGATGTATTTAATATCAAGCATTTTTGTATATCTCCTTGTAATTTTGTCCTAAAAATTATCAGTCATCAGTGATCGTATCGCCTGTGAGCTTTGAAATCAGCGATTCAAGCTCAGCGGTATTTTTGTATGTGATCGAGAGCGCGTGGCTGCGTTTTGAATGAGTGATTCTTACCTTGCAGCCAAGAGTGTCAGTTATCTTTCTCTCAAGCGATACATAATAGCTTTCAGCGACTGGGTCCTTTTTCTTCTCTTGCGCAGGTTCAGCATTGAGCTTCTTCACAAGCGCCTCAGCGCTTCTTACCGACAGCTCGTCCCTGACTATTATATTAGCTGCTTCAGATATTATCGACTTGTCACTTAGCGCAAGCAGCGTACGTGCGTGACCGGCGCTCAATTGCTTATTAGCGATCAAATCGAGCACATTATCCGGCAACTCTAACAGACGCAGCGAGTTTGTAACAGCTGCACGACTCTTTCCTACCTGTTTAGCTGCCTGTTCCTGAGTGAGATTATAATCCTCAATGAGTGAGCGGAAGCCCTGTGCTTCCTCAATCGGATTTAGATCCTCACGCTGTATATTTTCAATAAGCGCATATTCAGCAGCTTTTCGGTCGTCGGCTTCGAGTATTACAACGGGCACTTCACCAAGTCCCGCCTGCTTTGCTGCTCTCCAACGACGCTCTCCTGCAATTATCTGATAAAAATCTGAGCCTTCAACAGCACGAACAATGATCGGCTGTATCAGTCCATTTGCCGCGATAGAATCGGCGAGCTGTGATAGTGATTCCGCGTCAAAACTTTTGCGCGGCTGAGATCGGCGCGGTTCGATCTCAGAAATGCGGAGGGTGCTGGTTCTCTCGGGTGCATCCAGTGAATTGTCGAGAAAAATGGATTCCATTCCTCTGCCTAGACCCTTCCTTTTTGACATTTATATGACCATTCCTTTCAAGCCTGAACTATATTTCAGACTCAAGTCTCCAGTATTTCAATTTGTATCAAGTACGCTCGAGTATCTCTCCGGCGACATCCATGTACGCCTTAGCACCCTTTGAGTACTTGTCATAGTAAATAATCGGCTCACCGTAGCTTGGTGCTTCGGAAAGCTTGACATTGCGGACTATTCCGGTCGCGAAGAGCTTGTCCGCATAATATTTTTTCAGCTCCTCCAAAACCTGCATTGATAGATTTAGTCGACCGTTGAACATTGTAATCAGAATTCCAGTGATTTCAAGCGATGTATTGTACAGCTTCTTTACCTGTTTTATAGATAACATTAGCTGAGACAGTCCCTCAAGCGAATAAAATTCGCACTGCATCGGTATTATAACGCCGTGGCTCGCTGCGAGTGCGTTTATTGAAAGTATGCCGAGTGAAGGCGGACAATCTATAAAAATATAATCATAGTTATCCTCGACCTCCGCGATCGCGTTTTTGAAAAGCAGCTCGCGGTTGTCCATGTCCACCAGTTCAAACTCTGCTCCTGCGAGTGAGATTTGAGACGGCATTATTGAAAGATTTGCAAATTTTGTTTCGATTATTGCTTCGCTTGCAGACGCACGCCCGATTATTACGTCGTATGTAGAGGCACGCAGCCGCTTGCGTGGAACACCTACGCCGCTCGTAGCATTGCCCTGCGGGTCAAGGTCGACGAGCAATGTTTTTTTGCCGAGTGCTCCTATAGCGGCAGCACAGTTTACTGCCGATGTAGTCTTGCCTACGCCGCCCTTCTGATTAGCGAATGAAATTGTAAAAGCCATGCGGCTCCCTCCGCTGATAGTTGTAAAATTAATAATATAATATATTATATCAACATTCGCGAAAAAAGTCAATGGTTATTTTGTTAATACGGGAGATAAAAGCGGGATTAGTCGAAATATTTTGTTTGACGCGGATAATATCGTATAATGTTTCACGTGAAACATTGCAGATCGAACTCAGTGTGCGGACGAATTAGCTTTTGGAATGCGTATCAGCACCTCGATAGCATCATCGGCTTCATTGCGTTCGCTTTCGATCGGAATCCCAGCCTGCCGCACAAGTGATACTGCCTTGTCAATAGAATTGTAGAATATGCGGATGTCCTTTAGGATGATACGGCGCGGTGAGCGATGACGTTTAGCGCTCGCGTTTTCAGCCATAAAACGGTCAATGTACGCTTCAGTAGTTGCAACGTTCAGCTGATGTGAATTTATGTACTCAATTATTCGTATGCGCTGCTCTACTGAATCTATCTTCAGCAGTGCGCGTGCGTGACGCTCGGTCAGATTGTATTTTAGTATTAGCTCGCGTTCAGGTGCAGTCAAGCGAAGAATGCGCAGCTTGTTTGCGACAAACGACTGCGACATCGAAAGCTGTTTTGCAACTTCCTCTTGGGTCAGGCTATAAATGTCAATAAGCGACGCAATCGAGCTTGCTTGTTCGAATATATTGAGATTTTCACGTTGGATGTTCTCGATTATCGCGAGCTCTGCTGATTTTTTGCTGTCAACGTCTACGATTATGCACGGAACGGTCGCGAGCTGCAGCAACTTAGAGGCACGCAGCCGGCGTTCACCAGCCACTATCTCAAACATATCCTTGCTATAAGTGGCAATACCGTCAATTGCATTATCATTTAATACAAGCCCATCGTCGATCCTGCGAACGGTCAGCGGCTGCAATATGCCATATTGACGTATACTGTCGGCTAATCGGATTATAGAGTCGTCTTCAAATTGTTTGCGTGGCTGTGATGGATTTGGGATTATCCGGTCGGTAGCGATATTGTGTATTCGTCCATACTCTTCCATGCGGCGGGCGCGAAGTTCGGCAGCGGCTTTCTCTGCCGCGGTGCGTTCTACCTCTGAGCGCAGAGCGATTTCCTTTTCGGAAAGCTCCTGCCATTTGCGTTCGAGCTGTGCGCGTTCAGCTTCAAGCTCCTTTTTGGGGTTTCGAAATAAATTGAGGGTAGTCATATTTGTTTCTCCTTTGCTTGTCCGGTATTATTACGCCGGAAATATATGTATATAGGATACCACAATTCCCACGAAAAGGCTGACGAATTTTGTGTTGTGAAAAATAATGTGAGCCGTCGAAAAATAATCGAATCCGGCTAAATCTCGTTTTTGAGGCGCAAAAAAAGCCGCTTAGAGCGGCTTTTTCGATATTTGCGAATTATTGCGCGGATAGTTTTTTGGCGTTGGGGAAATTTTTTCGATAAGTATCAGGGTTCGAGGATTGCTGTCATCATCAGTATTTCCGGTAAGGTTAAGTCTATCGGAGGAAATAAGCTTACCTCCGAGCTTCTTTATTGCACCCTCTGATTCGGTAAGTTCACCATCAGCGTTAGCCTTCATGGCAAGAAAATTTCCGCCTTTTTTGATAAATGGAATGCAGAGTTCACATAAAACGTTGAGTTTTGCGACAGCCCTCGCGCAGGAAATATCAAAGTGTTCACGATATTCCGGCACTTTTGCGAACTCCTCTGCTCGTCCGGTTATTGCGGAAATATTTGATATTCCAAGTATTTCCGATGTCTCTGATATATAGTTTATCCGTTTCGCAGTGCTGTCAAGTGCAGTTATGCTGATATCAGGACGTGCGATTGCCAGTGGGAGTGACGGAAAACCCGCGCCGCAGCCAACATCAATAAGCTTTGCTCCACTTTGAATATACTTTGCAGCTGTAAGCGAATCGGCATAATGCTTTAAAATGATTCCGTCGATATCAGTGATAGCGGTCAGATTCATATGCGCATTGACTTCAAGCATACGAGCAGTCAGAGCTTCAAACTTTTCTGCGAGCTCTGCCGACGCAAATTCATCAAGTGAATTTCTCAAAAGAATAGATGTAAATTTGCTGGTAAATTCGTTCATGTCAGTTACCTTTCTGCGAGAAATATATCAGCAGTACTGATATATCCGCTGGTGATACACCACTTATTCTTGAAGCTTGACCGATACTGAGCGGCTGAAGCTTATTTAGCTTTTGTATTGCTTCAAGTCTAATTCCCTTTATCTCCGAATAATCAAATGGCACCGGAAGCTTTTTTTCTTCGAGCTTAGCAGCTCGTGCAACCTCGGCAAGCTGACGTTTGATATAACCGGCATATTTTATTTGATTTTCAGCCTGTTCCCGTACCCTCGGCGGTAATTCATGTCGTGTAATGTCGACCTCTGCGATTTTGTCATAGCTCAGCTCAGGTCGTCTAAGCAGCTCAGCAAGCTTTACTCCCGTAGTTATAGCTGTAGAATTGTTAGCTTCAAGTATTTCCTGAAGCTTTATACTCGGTGGAATAGACGTGGTTTCAAGTCGTTTCACTTCCGCTTCAACAGCATTGCGCTCGTCAATAAATCTCTGCCAACGCTCGTCCGATATCAGCCCGACACGCCGTCCGATAGGTGTGAGCCGTTCTGCCGCATTATCTTGACGCAGCAATAGACGGTACTCTGAGCGTGAAGTCATTATTCGGTAGGGTTCCTTGGTTCCCTTTGTCACAAGGTCATCAATAAGCGTACCTATATATGAGCTCTGACGTGTCAGTACCATAGGATCTTCTTCCTTGATTTTGAGAGACGCATTTATACCGGCAACAAGTCCCTGTGCCGCGGCTTCCTCATATCCAGATGTACCGTTAAACTGCCCCGCGCCGTAGAGTCCGGATATCGCCTTGAATTCAAGCGTCGGCAATAGCTGAGTCGGGTCAATGCAGTCATACTCGATGGCATAAGCGGTACGCATTACCTGCGCATTTTCGAATCCTTCGAGACTATGAAGCATTTCGAGCTGAACTTCCTCTGGAAGAGATGATGAAAAGCCCTGAATATACATTTCATCTGTATCATTCCCCATCGGCTCGATGAACAGCTGGTGGCGCTCCTTATCTGCAAACCGCATTACTTTATCCTCTATACTTGGGCAGTAACGCGGACCAATGCCCTCTATCATTCCCGAATAAAGCGGTGAACGTGACAAATTTGCGCGAATTATGTCGTGAGTTTTTTTGTTTGTATAGACAATATGGCAGGGTATCTGCTCACGTTTATTTAGCTCTTCCCTGTCTGAATCGACCGAAAACGGATCTACAAAAGTATCACCGGGCTGTAATTCGAGATTAGTGTAGTCAATTGAATCACGGTGAACACGTGCAGGCGTTCCGGTTTTAAAGCGCATAAGAGTGATTCCCTCGCGCTCGAGATTTGCCGACAGCTCGTTAGCTGGAAGCATACCGTCCGGTCCTGATGAATACGCGGTCTCACCTACAATGACGCGCCCACGAAGGTAGGTTCCTGAGCACAGAATGGCTGCCTTACATTTCCAAACAGCCCCGAATTTAGTAACAACAGCGTCAATTCTTCGTTCTCCGTTTTCCACAGACGTGTGGATATCTGTAATCTCCGCCTGAATAAGCTTTAGATTATGTGTACGCTCGATCGTGCGCTTCATCAATGTACGGTATGCCGCACGGTCAGCCTGAATGCGCTTTGAATGTACCGCTGCACCCTTGCCAAGATTAAGCACACGGCTTTGCAGCATTACTTTATCAGCGGCGCGCCCCATTTCACCGCCAAGTGCGTCGATTTCGTACACGAGGTGTCCCTTTCCTGTACCTCCGATAGACGGATTGCATGGCATATTACCGACAGCATCCAGATTTATAGTAAACAGTACTGTCGAGAGCCCCAGTCTTGCTGCTGCGAGCGCGCACTCTATCCCGGCGTGACCAGCGCCAACTACGCATACGTCAACATTTCCCGCGAAGTATTCTTTGCATTTCTCCATTGTTTATGAATATTACCATCACTTTCTGTTGTTCAATTCACTTTATTGAAAATAGCCCAACCGTTATCGTTGTCCCAAGCGGCTATAATTCCGCCGGAGCAGCTTTGAACGTAGTCGAATATCATGGGTATAACGAAATTTCCATCTTTATCGACAAGTCCATAGCTTCCGTTTTTACCGACTACTGCAAGCCCTTCATTGTAAGGCTCTGCGTAGTCATACTCCGGTTGTACTATCCATTTTCCGGTGTAGTCGATATACCCGTAATTGCTGTCCTTTTTAAGCAGGATCATTCCGCAGGAATAGGATAGCACCTCATAGTCGCTTGGTACCTCAAACTCTGTTCCGTCGCGGCGTATGATTATATCTTTATCTGACATTATGCGCTCGTTTTTGTAGTTGTCAACGATGCGTTTGCGGACGCGGCAAAGCCCGTGGTCAAAGTAATAGAAGCCAAGCGTTTCTATTCCGTGTGAATCCGGCGGAAGGTAATTCGAGGTCACATAGCGGTTGAATTGGTCACGATAGTTTCGTGTGCCGCTGAGCTGATTATAAAACCACTGCTGGATATATGTCAATATGCCGTTGCTGTCAACGACTGCTGCAAGCCCTTCACTGTAGTTGTATGCCTGCGTATAGCGATAAGCAGTGCGCATTGAGCCGTTCGCGTTTCCGTAGCCGTAGAATCCGCTGTTTTGATTATAGAATCGGTGATAGCTGTTGTCGGTTTTTCCGAAATAGCTCGGATAGTTGATATATAACCCGCGATTATCGGCTGCGTCGTTGTAATCACTTTCGATAAACTCGTTGCCTTCATTGAAATAGTAGTATTTAGTTACACCCTTTTGGTCAGTTTCTTTGAATAGTGCAATATCATTTTTGTCGCGTGTATATGCGGGTTGATATCGCTCAATGTCAAAGCCACGTGCTATAACATTGCCGCTTTTATCGAGCACTATAACACTGCTGCCGTTGTCGACAAGGATATAATCCATATATATCTCAACAAGCGGGCGCTTGACTGTCTGCGTCTCCGTGACGGTTGTATAGCCGCTGTATACCTCATCCGGTATGCGCACGGCTACGTCTATTTGCTTATTTCTAAGTGAAAAGCTATTTGATATACCGATTGATGGGTCAAGCAGAGTTAGCTTCATGCCGATACCATATTCGCCGTCGGTAATATTATATCCGCGTGAGACAACCGATTTTGTAGATTCCATTTGATTTAACAGTTCTGATACTGAATCGGTTTTAATTTGTGGATTATCATTGTTATTTGACGTATCATCCGGTGGAAGCGCGCTGTTTTCACCGGTATCTGCTGGATCTGTAGACTGTAATTCATCTGACGGAGGATCTGTAACCGGATTTGAGGAGTCGGCGGCTGTACTTGATTGTGGGCGCTCGATAAAGGTGATATCGTATACTCCGCGCTGATATGCAATTGTTGCAGTTATGATAAATGCCAGCACACCGACCGGAATTACGCGGACGGCAATTTTTTTAAGAATATTCATCTGATGTTTCCTTTTCAAGCTGCCAGATTAAATTTAATTATTGCTATATCTTAGTTTATCTTGCGACTGATATTTTAATAACTTTGGCGGTATCTTCGCCATTATTCCAGATAGAATGAGGTGTCATTCCATCAACAAAGAACGTCTCATCCTTTTTTACTATATGCGATTCATCACCCAAGACGATTTTCACTTCACCTTCAACGATGATAAATATATGATCATCACTGTGAGTGTGATTTCCCTCTGGACCGCCGCCGTTTTTGTCAATATATGCAACAGCACCCCATTGAATTTTCCCCATCTCGTTGAAAAGTTTTTTCGCTAAAAAACCGCTATGACCTTCTGGCGTAATAAATGTATTATCCATAATTTCCTTTTGCTATTTTATTTATGATATTTTCCACCTGCTGCGATGTTGAACGCCCGATATAGCTGTTCAAGCAGTATTACACGCATAAGCTGGTGCGGAAATGTCATTTCGGATATTGATAACCGCATACGAGCTGTTCGTTTTACCGCATCTGAGAGCCCGTCAGAGCCGCCTATTATCAGACATACTTCTGAATATCCTTCGTTTGCAAGTGATAACAGGCGCTCCGAAAAACGTTCAGACGACAGCTGTTTTCCTTCGACACATAAAGCAATAGTATATGCACGTGGAGGTATCGCGGCGAGGATACGCTCACCTTCACGTTCGAGTGCAGCGGTGATCTCTGCCTGCGACGCACGCTCAGGAAGACGTTCGTCACGTATACAGATATTATTGACTGTGCAGTATGCAGACAGTCGCTTTTCGTATTCGGCAACTGCGTCAGTGAGATATTTCTCCTTGATAGTGCCGACAAATATTATTGTCAATTTAAGCATTATATAATTAGTGTATGTATTTGCTTATACAAGCTGTGTTGGCTCAGACATCGCCGCTACATTTACCATTGCATCAGTATTTTCAAGCGCTAACTCGGCAGTCCGCAGTGCGAGCACTGGATGATTATTGTCAGGCGACAAATGAGCGAGCAGCAGCCGCTTCATTCCGTTGTTTGCAAGTTGAAGTGCGAATTTTGAAGCCGCTTCATTTGATAGGTGTCCGGTCCTTGATAAAATACGGCGCTTAAGTTGATACGGATAAGCGCCGCATAGAAGCATATTCTCGTCGTGATTTGATTCAAGTATCACATTTTGAACGCCGATCAGTGCGGTTTCTATTGATTCAGTGATACATCCGATATCAGTTGCCAAAGCAAATGTATGCTCAGCAGTTCCGTCACTTACAACAAATCCGACACTTCCTGCACTGTCGTGTGGTGTTACAAAGCTTTGCACCTTGAGCGAGCCAACGCATTCACAATAGATCGGCGGATGTATTACAGCAGCCTGTCCGACGGTGCGAGTTTTCTCAGTTCCCAGAAACGCCATTGCTGATGCTTCAACGAAATGTACCGGAATAGGATATTTTTTTGATATTGTTTCGAGTGCTGAAACGTGGTCGCTGTGCTCGTGAGTTATAAATATTGCGCTGATATTAGAAAGCTTGGTACCAAGTCCGCATAGTGCAGTTTCTATTCTGCGCATACTGATACCAGCGTCGATAAGCAGCTCTGTGTCATTGCAGCGCACATATGTGCAGTTTCCGCGTGAGCTTGACGCGAGAGTGTAAACTGAAAAATCTGTCATAGTTATTACGAATTTGGTACAAACATCTTGAAAACGGCTGAAAGCATATCACCATAGAAAAGATAAATAATATCAAGCAGTAATGCCAGCATAAATGGGATCAGCACAAGCATGAATTTCTTTGCAAGCGCCTTGTGTCGATTCAGCTTTGCACATATACGCAGTGCCTCATCTTCCGGAACATCCTCTCTTAGCATATCAGGAGTGAATTGCTTTTTGGAGAACCCGTGATTCAGAAATACCACAACAATAACAAGAATAGTTACGATCACATAATATATCGGCATAATTATACTGTACCCGAGCTTTTGCTGTTCTTCAAAGCTCAATACAGCTTCATATACCGCGAACGCTGCTATAGTTGATAGTGCTATGGTGATAACTCGCTTCCAGTTAAATGTTTTAAGCTGCTTTTTTACCGCGCTCACCGATTCCGGAGAATAGGTGAGCGCGTGATTTTTCTTCTTTTTCTTTGACATTACTGGATGCGTATAGCGCCGTATGGACGAACCTTGAGTATCGTTACTGCGCCTTCGCCGAATGCAGCGTCGAGAGCCGACTTGAATGCAGGTACATCTTCATTTGCAACAAATGCCTGAATTGTTCCGGCAAATCCGCCGCCATGTACACGGTATGCAGCTTTCTTGCCCTTGAGCGCATTATCAGCGACACAGAGTGCGAGAGAAAGTCCCTGCTCAGATACGTTCTTTACAGTGTAAACGTTTTGCAGATACTTGAAGCTTGAGTTTCCAGAAGCGAGTACGCCGGCAAAGAATCCGTCGATATCGCCGTTTCTGAGCGCTTCAGTCTGGGCAGATACACGCTCATTCTCGTTTTCAAAGTGGATAGCGCGCATTATAGCACGGTCGCCTGCAAGCTCACGAAGCTTCGGAATATTCGAGAGAATCTCGTCAAGTGTTACTTCGCGGAGTACATTCTTTCCGAAGTAAGCAGCAACCTTCTTCATTTCAGCTGGAACGGACGCATAATCCTCGTTGAGGTCTGCGTGGTTTCCGCCGGTATTGACAATGCAGAGACTGTAACCAGCAGCGGTGAGATCGAATGGAAGTTTTTCAATAATTGGATCGGAAGGATTCTTGAAGTCGATTGCAACAAATCCACCTACCGCACAAGCGGTCTGGTCCATAAGTCCGCTGGGCTTTCCAAAGAATACATTCTCGGAATACTGAGCAATTCTTGCGATTTCAGCGTTATCAACACTTCCCTCGTTGTAATATCCGTTGAGGATAAGTCCAACCATATCCTCGAAAGCAGCAGAGGAGGAAAGTCCCGAGCCCTTAAATACGTTAGAGGTAGTGTAAGCGTCATAACCGCCTACCTTATGTCCATATTTGAGGAATCCGCTGCACATACCGGAGATGATCGATTTTGAAGTGTAGTAGAGCGATTCATCAACGGTGGGATTAGTGATGTCAACTTCATCTATCGGGAAGCCTTCAGATTTGATACTGATGTGCATATCGTCGCGCGGAGAAGCTGCGGCGATAATATCGAGGTTGATCGAAGCTGCGAGTACACGTCCGCAGTTATGGTCGGTGTGATTTCCGGAAATCTCGCTTCTGCCCGCTACCGAGAAGAGCGAGATTTCACGGTCAGCTCCGAACAGCTTTGCAAATTCATTTACAACGCCGACATAGCGTGCTTCCTGAGCTTTTACATTTTCTTCTCCATAAAGAGTAGTGAAGATTTCAGCGTATTTGCCGCTCTCGATTGCGGCGATAGTCTGCTGTGCATTCATAATGGATTCTCCTTAAGTTTATACAAATTATAGTCAAATATATGGTTTTAACTGAGCTTTTTAGCTGCTCGTAACGCCATTTCAATAGCATTACTTGCTGAAATATATCGCACGTATTCGCGGTCAGCGAGTCCGTTTCCTACATGAAGTTCGCGAACATCCTCATATTTATTTGTAGAAATACCGACAAATACAGTACCAACAGGCTTTTCCGGAGTTCCTCCAGTAGGCCCGGCGATACCAGTCGTCGATACGCCGATATCAGAACCGAACAGTTCACGAACTCCGCGAGCCATTTCAATTGCGGTTTCGTGTGACACTGCACCGAATTTTGTCAATGTTTCACGTGAAACATTGACAAAGCGCTCTTTTACTTCGTTCGCGTAGGTTACGATACTGCCGTCAAGCACTCCGCTTGAACCGCTAACGTTTGTAATGCGTTTTGCCACGTACCCGCCGGTGCAGGACTCAGCCGACGCTATTTTTAATCCTTTAGCGGTAAGCTCAGAAACAAGTGCATCTTCAAGCGTGCCGATGTCGATTCCATAGATAAACTCTCCGACTGGAGTTAGTTTGATTTTTTCTATCATCTCATCGCACAATATTTTGCACTCATCCTCGCTGCTGCCGCCCGCAGTTACTCGCAGCAGCACTTCCCCGCTCTTTGCGTAAGGTGCAACTGTCGGATTTAGCGATGTAGTCATAATATCGCGCAGAGTGTCCTCAACTTTTGATTCTCCCATTCCAAAAATGTGGATATTTCGGGAGTATAGGATGTGGCTCGAGAATTTCTTCAAATACGGCTCAACTTCTTCTTCGAACATAGGCTCGCATTCACGCGGAGGACCTGGCAGTAATATCGCTATTTTGCCTCGTTCTTCATCCTCAATAGCCATTCCGGGAGCTGTGCCGTAGTTATTTTTAAATACAACCGCGCCTTCAGGAAGATATGCCTGTTTTTTATTGTTCTCTGTCATCTCAATACCGCGGCGATCGAGTCTTGCGTGTATTCTTGCCAGACTCTCTTCGTGCAGCTTCAACTCTCGTCTCATCAAACGCGCAGCGGTTTCCTTTGTCAGGTCGTCATATGTCGGTCCGAGTCCACCGGTCATGATAACAAGGTCGCTTCTGTCAAGTGCTAACCGGAGCGCTTCAGAAAGACGTTCAGGATTGTCACCAACTGTACTCTGAAAGTATTGATTTATACCCAGCGCCGCAAGCCGCCTTGATATAAAAGCTGCATCGGTGTTTACTATATCTCCAAGCAGCAGTTCAGTTCCGACGCAAAGTATCTCTGCACTGTTTATTTTAATCAATGTTATCAAATCCTTTCAAAATAGAAAAACATAGTATTATTGGAAAACTCTACATATTTTTCTTTATTTCACCTATCAGGTTGCCGGCAGCCGCCGGAAGCGGCAGCTTTTTAAGATACGCAAGCATAAAGCGCCGCGGAGGGATCTCTTTTTTCAGCTCTATTTTGTGAAGTCGACCTGCTTCAAGGTCAGCGCGTGCGAAATCCTCGACGATACACGTTACTCCAATACCGCGTTTTGCAAATTCAAGCAGAAGGTCGCTTGTAGCAAGCTCTATTGCAGGGTTCAGTACTCCAGTACCGAAGAAATTGTCGATATACCTTCTTGTCGATGTCTCACGCTCAAGCAATATCAACGGATATTTAGCCAGCTCAGATATATCTACCTTTCGCCCTATCAGAGGATATTTGTCCGTACACACAAATATATCGTGTATTTCGCGCACAGGGATAAGCTCGATTGAGTCGGTATCCTCATCATCACCGCCGGGCTCACTTATCACGCCAAAGTCTATAAGCCCGCTGCGTATCGCTGCAAGCGTCGATGGAGTTGGCGCGTTTGTTACAGTGAGTTTGACTCCGGGAAAGTGGTCGTGAAAACGCTGAATATAGTCGAGTAAGAAGAAACGCAGTGTCATATCGCTCGCACCGATCCGAAGCGTACCGCTTCGAAGTCCGGCGATATCACGCAGTTTATCCTCGCCTGCCTCGATCATTGCAAATGCACTTGAAAGATGTTCGCGCAGCGTTTCGCCTTCACTTGTCAAACTGATCCCGCGATTTGTGCGAAAGAACAGTTTTACACCGAGTTCTTCCTCCAGCTTGGCGATTCCGAGACTTATGGCAGGTTGAGAAATGTGCATTTCACGTGCGGCATGCGATATACTTCCACAACGCGCTGTATGCAGGAATACCGTGTACAAATCAAGATTTTGAATCATTTTGCAGTTATTCTGAACTCGGTGTATACTTTGATATTATTTCAGGTTGCCTTCGTAAAGCGGATACTTCTGGCAGATAGCGGTAACTTCGCCGCGGATGTAGTCGGCGCTGTTTTCGAAATCTACAGCTGCAAGCTTTATAAGGTGTGCGATCTTCTTCATGTCGTCTTCAACAAGACCACGTGAGGTTACAGCCGGAGTACCGATTCTTACGCCGCTGGTGATGAACGGAGACTGCGGGTCGTTAGGGATCGCATTCTTGTTTACGGTGATATAAACCTCATCGAGCTGCTTTTCAAGCTGCTTGCCGGTAATGTTCATAGAACGCAGGTCAAGAAGCATAAGGTGATTGTCAGTTCCACCGGAGAGAAGGTCAAAGCCTTCAGCCATCAAAGAATCGGCAAGAACCTTTGCGTTGTTTACAATCTGCTGCTGATAAGCCTTGAATTCGGGCTTGAGAGCTTCGCCGAAGCATACTGCTTTAGCTGCGATGATGTGCATGAGCGGACCGCCCTGAGTGCCCGGGAATACAGCCTTGTTGATAGCCTTAGCAAGCTCTTCACGGCAGAGTATCATACCGCCTCTCGGACCGCGAAGGGTCTTGTGGGTGGTGGTGGTGACAACGTCTGCATACGGAACTGGGTTCGGATGGAGTCCAGCAGCTACAAGACCAGCGATGTGAGCCATATCTACCATCAGATATGCGCCGACGCTCTTAGCGATCTCAGAGAGACGCTTGAAGTCGATAACACGCGGATATGCCGACGCGCCTGCTACGATAAGCTTCGGCTTGCATTCCTTTGCGAGAGTTTCGACCTTGTCGTAGTCGATCATGCTGGTATCATCTTCAACGCCGTAAGGAACGAAGTTATAGAGAATACCAGAGATATTGACAGGGCTTCCGTGAGTAAGATGTCCGCCGTGAGCGAGATTCATACCCATAACGGTATCGCCGGGCTTAAGAAGAGCGAGGTATACGGCAGTGTTAGCCTGTGCGCCAGAGTGCGGCTGAACGTTAGCGTGCTCAGCTCCGAAGAGCTTCTTAGCGCGCTCGATAGCGATATTCTCTGCTATATCAACGCATTCGCATCCACCGTAATAACGCTTTCCGGGATAACCCTCAGCGTATTTGTTTGTGAGGACGGTACCCATAGCAGACATAACTGCGGGGGATACAACGTTTTCGGAAGCGATGAGCTCAAGACCTCTCTGCTGACGCGCATATTCCTTTTCGATAGCGTCGCCGATCTCTGGGTCGAACTGGCGGATAAATTCCATGTTTTCAAGAACCATTTTAGTTTCTCCTGTTATTTTATTATTTATGAATTATTATACAATATTTCTGCGGGAAATACAATAGTGATTTTGTAAAAAAATAAATTGCTTTTTATTTTAAAGAAGATAAATATATGTATTTACAAAGCGGAAAAAGTGTGGTATAATATATACGCTGACGTATATCAGCGCTATGCAGTATAGTTGAGTGCAATTTTGTTGTGAATACAATAATAAATCTATAGATATTGTTTAGGTTTAATGGAATATTGAACTTTATCTTAAGGAGGTCCATTATTGTATCGAAATTCGTCGAAATGACTGAACTAATCAAAATATTATTATTTCAGGTGTTTTCGACTAAAATACGCGCTATCTTAATACTATGAAACTGCGTTTGCAGATTATCTCAGTAAGCTGATAACGCACAAAAAGTTGCTTGTCTCTCAATTTACCGGCATATTGCACAATATAGAATAGTAGAATATATACAAAACGTAAAAATTCAGTATAATACCAAAAAACTTTTCTATAGCTATTGACAATAAACACAAAAATGTGTTATCATATTTATAGTGGATTAGTTAATATGTGATTATATACTAATATATCATCAAACCGATGTGAGATTTGTTATGATATCACAAATCTATAAAATTGGTGGAGGTAAATTTCGCAGATTCATGTCAGCTGTCAATGCAGGCATTAAAGCGTACTATGTGATAAAATGTTGAAATCAGGATATATGTCCGGCGTTATGAGGGGATGTGTCAGAATCGAATACGGCAAATAAGGTGCGGACAATACTGGTCACATCATGTAAAGGCGGAGTAGGAAAATCGACCTGCGCTGCTAACTTAGCTATGTCACTCGCAAAGCGTGGAAAGCAAACTCTGCTTGTTGACTGTGATTTTGATATGCGCTGTCTTGATCTTCTTCTTGGAGTTGAGGATGAGGTCATATATGACCTTTACGATGCAGCAAAAGGCAGAATACCAGTTTCTAAGGCAATGTTGAGAGATTCGCGCTGCGATAAACTCTGTTTCCTTGCCGCACCATTTCAAGGCGGCAACGAGCTTACTACTGACGAGCTTCAGAATATGCTTATTTCGGCAGCTTCAGATGAAGCATTTGACTATATCATACTTGATACTCCCGGCTCACTTGTATCACCTGCTATTCTTGGCATGGGGATCACGAGCAGTGCGATCATAGTTGCATCACATCAGCCGTCAAGTATACGTGCGGCGGATAAGACTGGCGAGTATTTGTCGGAGTGGCGGGTCGGTGAACAGAGACTGCTTATAAACAGCTTTGACTTTGACGGAGCAATAAAAGGCTCACGACCTGGTATAAATGAAATTATTGATAAAACTTATATACAGCTCTGCGGAATAGTTCCCTATGAACGGGAGCTAATGATACTAAGTGAAAACGGCAGGCTTGCTGCTGATTCACAGGAAATAAAAAACTGCGCAGCTGCATTTGATAATATCGCCTGTCGAATAATGGGCAGGTATGTACCGCTGTTTCAGGGCTTTGGCGGGATACGCACAAAGCGGCAGATAAGACGACTGCTTGGCAGAGTCTGAGGCGGGATTAAAGAAGTATATAGGATATATAACGAAAGGATTGATATAAATGGAAATCGCAATCATTGCGGATGACAAAAAGAAAGAGCTTATGACGCAGTTCTGCATAGCTTACTGCGGAATACTCTGCAAACACAACCTCTGTGCAACGGGAATTACTGGAAAATATATAGCAGAGGCAACCGGACTTAAAATTGAGAGACTTCTCTCTGGTGCGCATGGCGGCGCGCAGCAGATAACCTCGCGCGTGGCATATAATGAGATCGACCTTCTGATATATTTCCGTGACACATCAAAAGACATAGAGTTCGACGAGGAGGAGTACAATCTTCTCAGGATGTGCGACGTATACAATATTCCGGTAGCTACGAATATAGCAACTGCCGAAGTACTTGTAACTGCACTTGAAGCAGGCGGACTTGATTGGCGTGAGATCGTAAATCCGAAGTCGGATTATAACCGCAGAGGATAATGTAGCAAAATAGCGCTACTGATATAGAGCAATTGAAAGGCATTGAGCATAGCTCGATGTCTTTTTTGATTTTACATTTTCGCTTAGTGATATGATACAAAATCGATATGCTACATATAGCTATATCGACGAAGATAGAATATATTAGCTAAAACTGTTGACAAATAGTGCTGTATATGGTATTATATATGCAGATAGAATAAAGTTATGCTGAAAAGAAAAGAATATTTCTCCTTATTGATGTATAGCTGATTGCAAGGCTTTACATAAATTGCAATAGTCTGATGTGTTAGTACGAATGTAACTCTGCATGAATACTGACATATAATGGATAAAAAGAGCTGTATCCATACGCTGTGAAAGTGTGTCTCAACAGCGTCAGACGAAACCTGAGGCAACGAACAGAAAATTGTTATGAAAAAAATCTTTTCGCTTATCCTGTCCGCTACTCTTACAGCAGGGATTGTAGGCAGCTTCGCACTTCCGACCCTGGCTCATGAGGACTGCTGCCCTGGAGATCACGGCAGTCTCGATGGCTTAGTGCTGACGTACACGATTCCGTCGCTTCAGTCGTCGACTATTGTGGGGACTTTATCTCTTGCAGCAGACAAGAGATGCTATTTCTCACCGGGAAATGTTGATGGAACATATATCCAGCATGGATACGGTACTCATAATAACATTGAATCATCTTGGGGAGAATATGATTGGTCGAGATATTATACGTTTAATGGTCATGATCATACTGGAGAATTGACAGTAACGAATATTTCACACGGTAAGGGACGATTTGTGTGTATTGATGATGGTTGTAAAGGCGGCATAAGTATGCACAGATGGGAATGCCCTGCCAGCGGATATGCTACAGGGAATTACCTATATTGCTAGCCGTAAGCTTTGATTTTAAAATATATAGCCGACGGAAATATTTCTGTCGGCTATATGTGACTAAATTGTATGAAACAACTACTTAAAAAATATCTAATAATTTACTTTGCTGCTGTAATTTGTGTTTTGCTTGCAATTACAATTGCATTTGTAGTTGGAGATCTTGTGAATCGTATGAAGCCTGGCAATCAGATTTTATTTGAAGTTCGAGATGAAAAGGTAAATCAAGCGAATCATATTTTAAAGTTATACGCGTGGAGTTGTAGTTGGAATGATGACCAGGCTGAGCAAAGTATAGCTAAGGTTGAAATGGAGCTCGGCGAGCCAATTCGAGTAGGTACCCTCCATTCTGTAATGGATTTTGGGGAGTATTTAAGATACGATAATATCCTTAACCATCCAGCGAATGATATAATGTTTAAAGAGAGTTCTGTTTTTATTGCTGAAGGCGATGGAGAAATCGAGGCAGAATATTCCGGCGGTTGGCTTCCATATGGAAAACCAGGAACTGGATTTTCTGATGCCGTGCTTGAAGAATTTCCTGATATGATTCCTCGAAGCCGATATAGTTTGCTGCTCAATCCATATCCTAAAAGGCGTATAGGTAATGACTATATAGCAAAAAGCAACCGCGATATTTCAGTTGAAGTCAATGAGAAAATGCGCAATTCTGAGTATAAGCAGCGTTTAAGCGATGCTTATGATATAAGAGGTGAGGATGGCACGTCATACTATCGCTGCGTTGAGGAACGTTTACTTTTCATATCTATGTATGATTTAAATAATGCAGAAAGACTGATTGCAAAAGCAGAGATTCGAATTTATATGTACTCAGCATGGCAAATAGATAAAAAAAGCGATGAAGGCAGCTATTTGTCATCAGTTATAGGTCCGGATACACTCGATACGTTAGGAATAAACATCCCCGACAGCTACGGCTACACCGAAGCCGTTTTATACGATTACTGGCAAACTGAAGAATGGTGAAATCTATGAAACCGCTACTTAAAAAATACTTGCTAATCTACCTTTCCGCCATATTCGGAATCGCGCTTGTAATCACAGCAACATTCGCAGTTTGTGACCTTGCCGATCAAATGAAGCCTGGCGACCAGATTTTGTTTGCTATGCCGGAAGATGAGGTCAACGAATACGATGAATATCTGCTGAAAATTTATGCTTGGGAAAACGTATGGAACAGCGACCAAACCGAGCAATACACCCGTCTTACCGAGATGAAGAAGGGTGAGGTTATCCGTGTAGGACCCAAAATCAAAAAAGGCGAATTCAACGAATATAATAGATACGACGAATATTTTGGAGATTATGGAAATATAACTTACATGGTAACCAGTGTAGGAAAGTTTGCATTTTTCGTCGCAGAAGCTGAGGGAATGATAGAGGCAGTTGTTACGAATGAAAATGCACATGGAAATCTGCGAATTCTGTATGGTGTTCCGGAGGATAATTATCTTGTGCTGCCTAAAATGGATTATCACGGCGACCCTGTAGCACGCGGCAGTCACAAGCTAATGTTTGGCGTAGATTCACATCATTATGGTAATACATTGCACGATATTAGCATAGATGAAGTATTCACATCGTCGCACGTGCTGAAAGCCTGCAAGGATGATACGCATTCAAGGACATATTCGCAGAGTATATTCGACGTTTTAGATATGCCGTATCTTGCAGAATACAGCGGTATACATCGATATATTTTTGAATCAGCAGTACTTGTGTCAGTATATGATCCTGCAAGACCGGGCCACATTCTCGCACAGGCGGAGATCTGCTTTGTCAATTACACTGACTGGACGAGGGACGAACATGGATATGGTGTTTATCCGGAGCTTCTCGAAGAATTAGGAATCAACACACTAGACAATTACAGCTACACCGAAGCTGTCCTGTACGACTACTGGCAAGTTGACGAATGGTGAAATTTATGAAACCACTGCTTAAAAAATATCTGCTAATATACCTTTCCATATCAGTCATAGATATGAACTCGCTTACCTTTTTCATAGCCGAAGCGGATGGAATGATCGCAGCAATATGCACTGACGATTGTACGAGCGGCAATGTGCGTCTGCTTACCGGATTGCCGGAGGATAATTACTTGACCTTTCCTGAACTTGAAGTAGTTGAAAAGCCGCATAATAATTATAAGCTCGCGCTCGGAGTCGACGCACAATGGTACGAAAGTGTGAACAACAATACGGAGCAGGAAGCATTCAAAGAAATGCACGAATTTCGCACCTGTTCGGACTATCAGCATATGAGCGAAAAGGCAGAAACCTTATGCGACGTGTATATGCACATACCGAAAAATTTCGAATATAAAAATACCAAACGTTAAATATATGAAAGCGCGCTGCTTGTTTCGGTGTATGACCAGACCTACCCAGACCGACTAATCGCGCAGGCAGAGATACGCTTTGTAAACTGTACGCAGTGGATAAATTATGACGGATTTTATTTAACGGCTGAAGAACTTGAAGAGTTAGGAATAAACACTATCGACAGTTATGGCTACACCAAAGCAATTCTTTACGATTACTGGCAGACTGACGAGTGATGACCACGCAAAAAACGAGAGCAAATTTTGCTCTCGTTTTTTATATTATCGCTGTTTCAGCTTATTTCGACAAATGCTCGTCGATCGCCTTTGCGGCAACCTTACCTGCACCCATCGCGGAAATAACCGTCGCTGCGCCTGTAACAGCGTCACCGCCGGCGTATACGCCCTCGCGAGTGGTCGCTCCGGTATTCTCCTCAACTATTATTCCGCCGTGCTTGTTGACCTCAAGTCCCTCAGTCGTAGTCTTTATAAGCGGGTTCGGTGATGTGCCTATCGAAATTACTACCGTGTCAACGTCGAGTACAAATTCGCTTCCCTCGACCGGTACAGGGCGGCGGCGACCGCGCTCGTCCGGCTCACCAAGTTCCATACGAATGCACTTGATTCCGGTTACGCAACCGTTCTTCGGGTCACGGCGGTCGTCTGGATTATGATAACCGAGTATCTCTATCGGGTTGTTGAGCAGCTTAAACTCGATTCCCTCTTCGATAGCGTGCTCAACCTCTTCACGACGAGCAGGAAGCTCTTCCATCGAACGACGATAAATTATATATACCTTCTCTGCTCCGAGTCTCAGCGCTGTTCTCGCAGCGTCCATAGCAACGTTTCCGCCGCCGACTACTGCTACCTTGCCGCCCTTCGAGATAGGAGTTACCGGAGAATCGATATACGCTTTCATAAGATTGCTTCTTGTAAGGAACTCGTTAGCGGAGTATACGCCCTTGAGGCTCTCACCCGGGATATTCATGAAGTTCGGAAGTCCTGCTCCAGAGCCGATGAATACTGCTTCATAGCCGTTCTCGAACAGCTCGTCTACAGTCAGAGTCTTTCCAATAACTATATTTGTCTCAACATCAACGCCCATAGCCTTCAGATTTTCAACTTCCTTCTTAACGATATCCTTAGGAAGACGGAATTCTGGGATACCATAAACAAGTACACCGCCAGCTGTATGGAGTGCTTCAAATACAGTTACCTTGTAGCCCTTCTTAGCAAGGTCACCAGCACAGGTAAGGCCAGAAGGACCAGAGCCGACAACAGCTACCTTGTGACCGTTAGACGGCTCACATTTGGGCGCTTCGTTAGAATGTGCATTGTGCCAGTCAGCAACAAAGCGCTCGAGACGACCGATACCTACAGGCTCGCCCTTGATTCCGCGCACACACTTAGCTTCACACTGTGTCTCCTGAGGGCATACACGTCCACAGACCGCCGGAAGAGACGATGTTTTGCTTATGATCTGATAAGCACCTTCAAAATCGCCCTCACGTACTTTCTCGATAAATTCGGGAATGTGAATATTTACAGGACATCCCGATACACATGGCATATGCTTGCAGTTAAGGCAGCGCATAGCCTCGTCAAGTGCAGCCGCTTCACTGTAGCCGGTCGCAACTTCTTTAAAATTATGAGCACGAACCTCAGGTTCCTGAGAGGGCATGGGGTTCTTTTTATTTGACATATTTGGCATGATTATAGTAATTTCCTTTCAATGCGGCAGGATATATAACGTTGCCACGATGTCACACCACGTTCCGCGGTGATGCCGCATAAAGCGGCGATGCCTTATATAGGCGGGAGACATTTCGCATCAGTATGCGGACTTTAGTCCGCTGGATTCAATCCCCAACTGATGCCGTGACAAGTTGAAAAGCCGCGTAATTTAGGTATTTGTTAGGCTTTTTTGAAGAGGTTGCAGGTATCCTCATGTGCGTGACGCTCGAAGTCACGGTACATAGTGCCGCGCTCCATAGCCGAGTCGAAATCGACCTCGTATCCATCGAAATCAGGACCGTCGACACACGCGAACTTAGTCTTGCCGCCAACGACAAGACGGCAGCCGCCGCACATTCCTGTACCATCGATCATAATTGGGTTCATCGAAACTGTGCAGGGAATGCCAGTAGGCTTAACTGCTGCAACTACGAATTTCATCATGATCAGCGGACCGATCGTGATGACCTTGTCGAACTTTTCACCGGCTGCGAACATTTCGTTGAGCGGCACACATACGTTGCCTTCGCGGCCGTATGAGCCATCGTCGGTCATTACGAACAGCTTTTCAGACGCTGCCTTGAACTCGTCCTCAAGAATAAGCAGATCCTTCGAGCGGAATCCGATAACTGATGTGACCTCACAGCCCATCTCATGAAGCGCCTGAGCTATAGGAAGCGCTATTGCACAGCCAACACCGCCGCCGACAATACATACCTTCTTGAGTCCTTCAATCTCAGTAGGCATTCCGAGCGGACCTACAAAGTCTTCTATGAAATCTCCCTCGTTTTTATGGTTGAGCTTTTCAGTAGTAGCGCCGACTATCTGGAAAATAATTCTCACAGTACCGGCAATGCGGTCATATCCTGCAATGGTCAGAGGAATACGCTCGCCGTCTTCGTCTGTTCTAAGGATAATAAACTGACCCGGTTTCGCTTTGGCAGCGACAAGCGGCGCTTCAATATCCATCATTGTTACGGTTGGGTTAAGCGGTTTTTTTAAAGTGATTCTGTACATAGCTTCTCCTTTATATGGCTCGTCTTGGACACGGCAACGCGTCCAAATTACGTAAAATCAACAAATTTTAGGCTTCTTTATGCTTTCCAAATCTATGTATAAAAATACAATACCAGCACAAAAAAGTATCATATAATATTATATCACGTTATCCATGTATAATGCAATGATTAAATTTTATAAAATTATAAAGTTATAATGGCAAATGCTCGTGAAAAAACTCCCTAAATGAATATATAGCGACAGAATTCCGGCGTTTGACGGCGGGAAACGATAGTCGTCGATATTCCCCGTCCTGCCGCCGCCTAATCCGAAAAAATAGTTCATACATCAATCGACACAGCTTTTTTAGGAAAAGTGGTATAATATCAGCACAACATGAATACGAAAACCCAAAAGAAAATTCAAAGGTAAGGAAGTTAGATATCATGGCATTTGAAAAAACACTTAAAAATCGAATTGCAGACAAGCTTTCAGATGAAACGGGCGCAAAAATTAAAATAAGTCCATTGGCAATTGTTAAGAGCTTCGCACTTGCGCTGCTTGCAGGACTGCTCGGCTCATCAGGCGCTGCATTCTCATGCTATCCGTTCGGAATAGCGCTGCTCGCTGCGGCTGACAGATATGTTCCAGCTGTCTACATAGGACTGATAATATCGTCCCTGTTCAACCGCGGAATGGCAGTCGCATTGGCGATAGTTTACACAGTGACGCTGCTGCTGCGGATCGCACTTGGACGTGTGGCTTCTGATATCGCAGTAAGTAATACAGATAACAGTACCAAATCAGGATCTGTGCGTGGTAGGTCTCACACAAAGAAGGCGGCAGGAACGCCGCCCGCGCACGGACAAAATACAGACAACACTCGTCATTTTTCAGCTGCAAATGATGATGCACATAAAATCGGCGGCAAATCAAAGCTTATCACCCGACTTCGTGGACAGGCTGCCGCATTGGCATCAGGTGACGCGGGAGCGACAATGTTCGGTGAAAGTATACTTCTTCGTATAGCTTCATCCTGCTTCGCGGCGTTCGTATTCGGTCTATATAGACTTATCTCAGGCGGATTCCTATATTACGACCTGTTTGGATTCGTGCTCGGATTTTTCCTATGCCCACTTTTGACACTCGCAATGTCGATGGTCTTCAACCGAGACGAACGATTGCTGCGGTATGCCGAGATCGGAACGGCTGTAATAATGTTTGTTACAGTATTCGCCCTTCGTGACTATAATATTTTCGGCTTTTCTCCTGCATTCACTGCGGCTGTTATAGTCGCATTGTGGGCTGGGTCGAGCGGGTCAAGCTCACGTGAATGCGCACTTCGAGGCTGTACTGCCGGACTTATTGCCGGACTTGCCAGCGGTACGAACTTTGGAATATATACAATAACTTCAGCCCCCTGTATAGCCGCTGCTACTGGACTGCTTGCGGGGATGTTCTGGAAGCTTTCACGCGCATTCTCTGCGGCTGCGGTCTGCATAGTATCAATGGCTCTCGGTGCATCACTCGACGGCTTTACGGTACTACAGACGATACTTCCAGATACACTTGGCGCAGTGACTATATTTATGCCGCTTGCATATTACGGACTTCTTCCGCGGCTGCCCGCATTTGCGCAGCAGACTAATGATAAAACCGGAGATTTAGCATTGATCACAGAAAAGAAACAGCATGATACAATACTCAGGATGAACTCGCTTTCTGAGGCGCTCGGACGACTTTCGGACGTGATCTATACTCTCTCTGACAGACTGAGAAGGCCCGGAATTATCGACTTAAAGCAGATATGCGACACCTCGTTCGACAAGCATTGCAGTCGGTGTTCGCTCGCTTCACTCTGCTTCGAGCGTGAGTGTACATCTACGCTGGACGCACAGAGTAAAATCACGACCGAGCTGTACACCAAAGGAAGGATCGAAACCGATTCAGTTCCTTCATACCTGCGTGAGCGCTGCTATAATATCGAGAATATAATTTCGGATATAAATCTCGAAACGGCGGCGTTAGTTGAACGGCTGATCCGAAGTGACAAAACAGAGGCTTTTGCGCTGGATTATGAATCTATGTCGAGGCTGCTTAACGAATCTATTGCCGAAAATGAAGCTGAATACAAGATCGATACAGAACTTACATCAAAACTGCGGCGTTCACTCAAATATATGGATATGTCAGGTGCGCGTGCGATTTGCTGGGGAAACAGAAGAAAGCAGGTGGTGCTCTCAAACGTAGAGCTTGCCGGAATGCGGCTCGGAGCGGACGAAATACGTACCGCTGCCGAAAATACACTACATACACGTCTTACACGACCGAAATTTAATATCGAAGGTGATAGCGTTGAAGTAACGATGTCGGCAAGGCGGCGTTATAACGTCGAAAAGGCTCGTGCAGCGAGCATAAAAGAAACTGAAAGCGCGAACGGAGATACTGCGCTTACCTTCGAAACACGTGAAGACTATTTTTACACATTGATTTCCGACGGAATGGGCAGCGGGCGAGAGGCAGCAATAACCTCAAAGCTGTGCGCGATATTCGTTGAACAGCTGTTGTCGGGTGGAAACAGCAAGGCAGTTACACTCGAAATGCTGAACGGATTCATACGCAGCCGCGGATGTGAATGCTCGGCGACGGTCGACCTCGCCGAGATAGACCTGATAAGCGGACACGCATGCTTTATCAAGAGCGGCGCAGCGCCGTCGTTCATTCTACGAAACGGAAATCTATACAAATTACAGTCAAAGACTGTGCCAATTGGAATTATGGCTGCGCTTGACGCAGAGCAAATTAAGTTTGACCTTGAGGAGGGCGATATAATTATAATGCTGAGCGATGGAATAGCACAATCGCTCGAGGACGGGGTATGGTTAGCAAACCTGCTCACATATGAATGGGAGGATAATCTGCAAATAATGGCAGAAAAGATAATCGACAATGCAGCACTAAATAATAAGCGCAGTGACGATATGACCGCTGTACTCGTGCGCGTAGTCGATTACGTTGAAAACGAATAAAAACTGAATATATACCAACACAAGCGCCGTAGAAGCCTGACCAGCTTCTGCGGCGTGCTGTATTATTAAAGTAAGCCTATCGAACAATTCATAAGATTAAATTTAATATAATCTCTTAGCATTTATTTGGATATACACTATAATTAAAATATAAAATTTATCTGCGTGGTGGAACAAAGCGGTTGGGACAATTAAAAAAAGACCCTCACTGGCATTTCGCAGAAGGTGTTGACTGCTAATCTGCGCGATATGGAGGATTTCGGATTATTAATGCGCGAGGTATTTCCGGAAGTTTTGCCAAGGGGCGAAAAAAATGCAGATTGGAAGCCTGAATTATAAATAATATAGCAAGAGAAATTGACAATTGCTATAGCATATGATATAATATATTTACACCGTCAATCAAGCGGTGTAAATATTCATTTATACATAATAATGAGGTAAATATGCCAATTGATAATAATATCGCTGCTGAGCTTGTAGCGAGACTTGAAGAAATATACCCTGAAGCTGTTTGTGCCCTTGAATATGAAGGGGATGCTTGGAAGCTGCTGATAATGGGAAGACTGTCAGCTCAATGTACAGACGCTCGTGTAAATATCGTCTGCCGCGAGCTGTTCACGCGCTTCCCTACTCTTGAATCAATAGCCGATTGTGAACTTACTGAGCTTGAAGAAATCGTTCGTCCATGCGGACTTTACAAGGTCAAGGCAAAGAATATCAAGGACTCCTGCAAAATGCTGATCGAAAACTTTGGAGGACGACTGCCTGATACAATGGACGAGCTGCTGACACTGCCGGGAGTGGGACGCAAAATAGCGAATCTGTTGCTTGGCGACGTTTATAAAAAACCGGCAATCGTTACAGATACGCACTGCATACGTATATGTGGACGGCTCGGCTTTTATCCTGAGAGCCTGAAGGATCCGGTCAAGATCGAGCGTATTCTTGTCAAAATAATTGCTCCTGAAAAGCAGTCGGATTTCTGCCACCGTATCGTAAATTTCGGACGTGATGTCTGCACAGCGC
The DNA here is from genome assembly GCA_022791685.1 of Clostridiales bacterium. Lineage (GTDB taxonomy): Bacteria > Bacillota > Clostridia > Oscillospirales > CAG-272 > Flemingiibacterium. Next base: position 98,051 of record JAAVZO010000021.1, on the reverse strand, counting down.
GCGCACCAAAATGCGGTGAATGTCCAATATCCGATCTCTGCGCACATAATAAAATCGAAAATTAAAGTAACTGATAACTTACGATGAAAAATCGGCATAAGGTTTTCAATATATTATTTAGTGACGACCTGAATGTGATCGCGACAAAAGGTCAGTATAATAAAAACGAATATGTCATAGTCTGTCCGGCGCTGAGCCGCGAGGATGCGCTGATTTCGGCGGTTCGGATATATGATAGCTCAGACATGTTATTGCCGTAATATATACGAATAAAACTGCGCTGCACCATGCAATTTCATTGCATGGTGCAGCGTTATTGTATTATATTACATCTGCCAGTGCTGCTGCTTTTTTGCAGCCGTCAGTATTTGCAATTTCACCGGCCTTTAGCACTCCGGGAACCAATACTTCTCCAACAATATTCCATTTCAGCAGTTGAGCACTGCGTTCGATCGGTATTCTCACACCGTCCATTACTGATATATCGTCTTCTTCGCAGCAGGTGATTATCGCACAGTTTTTTCCGCCAATATCCTTTCCGGCGACACAAAACGAAAACAGCTTATCGATCACACACTTTATTTGAGCAGGTATGGAGTACCAGTAAACAGGTGCTGTAAATACTACTGCATCTGCTGCTAAGATATCCGGAGCTATGATGTTAAAATCATCATCAAACGAGCAGGCTTTTCCGGTCTTGAAACAGGTCTCGCAGGCATGACATCCGCCTACTTTTCTCATTGCTGCGTCAAAACGGACTACGGTATGCCCTTTAGCTTCTGCTGCTTTAATGAACGCATCAGTCATAGCAAAGCTATTTCCATCCTTTCGGGGACTTCCAGTAATAACAACAATTTTTTTACACATAATTATAAACTCCTATCTGTCAGTATATGGATTGACTTTATTGCTGATCCATGATATAATTATAGCAGATACATAATAAAAAATCAAGTACGCACATTTAAGTGCGATACTAACATTAAAGTTAAGTACTTACCAAAAGGAGAGCGACATTATGAATCTTGAATGTATGCAGAATTCAAAGCTTGAAGAAACCGGATTCAGCTATACTATGTCACTGATACAAGGAAAATATAAGATGTTTATTTTATATACGCTGATGGAGTATACGATCGTACGTTTCAATGAGTTGAAAAGATATATCACTGGTATATCATATAAAACTTTAAGTGCAACATTAAAAGAGCTTGAGGCGGATGGATTGGTCGACCGAAAAGAGTATCCGCAAATACCTCCAAAAGTTGAATATAGCCTTACAGACCGCGGCAAGTCGTTGATACCTATTCTCGACCAGATGTGTGTATGGGGGGAAGAAAACAGAAAAAGCTGAAAATAAAAAAATCTCCTCTTGTGAGGAGATTTTTCACATATTGTGGTTTAATCTAAATTTTCACTCAGAATTTAACACGTTCGACTGAAACACAGCGATTTTTATCGGTATCAAGAGTAAATATCACACCATTGACCTCAGTCGCGCCTTCGGCAAATTCAAACTTGACCGGAAGCTTAGTGCGCAGCTTTTCGATAATGATATCCGCGCGGATACCGAGTACACCATCCGGCGGACCACTCATTCCAAGGTCCGTCACATATCCGCTTCCCTTCGGAAGTATCTGCATATCAGCGGTTGCAACGTGCGTATGAGTTCCGAATATCGCCGCTATGCGACCGTCGAAATATCGTCCGAGTGCGATTTTTTCGCTTGTTGCTTCGGCGTGTATATCAAGCACGGCAATATCGTAGCTGCCCGTTTCTCTCTCGAGAATTCGGTCGATTGTCGCAAACGGACAAGCGAGCGATTCAAGATATATAGTGCCAAGAACATTTATGACAAGTACACGTATTCCATCAATATTAACAGTGGTATAACCATTTCCCGGAGTTCCGGCAGGAAGGTTAGCTGGTCGAATCGCGTAGCTGCTGTCGTCAAGGTAGCGGCGTATTTCTTTTTTACGGAAGGTATGATTGCCGCCAGTCAATACGTCACATCCGCCTGACAACAATTCTTCCGAGCTCTGCGGGTCGATTCCGTTGCCATTGCAGGCATTTTCTGAGTTGCAGACTACCATGTTTATCTTATTTGCATTTCTGAATACCCATAGCTTTTCGCTTATATATTTGACCGCTTCCGGACCGACCACATCGCCGATTGCGAGTAATTTAAATGTACTCATACATTTACCTCTAAATTTGCTTTGTCTGCATAATCGCGTGCCTTTAATGCCCAGCGTGTCGCTTCTATTGCGCTTTCAGCAGTCAGATCGCTCTCTCCGCCGTCGATGACATTCAGAAAATCCTCAAATATATCGCGCGCCGGTTCATTCGGAACAACTACCTTTCCGCCGCTATTATCTGAAAGCAGAGTAAGCGCTCCGTCGGTTATCTCAAGTATTCCTTCAGTTCCAACTACACGAACGCGGTCGTCGCCATGAGTTGTCGCCTTTGATGGGCGAAGCATATCTGCGGTTACAGTTGCGATAACGTTATCTGTCATTGTATACAGTGCAGCTGATGTGATATCCATTGTGCCGTTACCAAAGTTTGCGCGCGACGAATGAGCAGCGGTCACTGAGGTGTATCTCTTCCCGGACAGCCACATCATCCAGTCAATAGCGTGTATAGCTACCCACGGAATAATACCGCAATAGGTATCGCGTGATTTATAGAAGTCCGGACGCTTTCCGAGCTTGTAGGACTTGCGCGAATCCATAAGGCGTATCTCACCTATCATGCCTTCACCAATAAGCTTCTTTGCCGCCGTAAATGTCGGCTCGTAGCGCGTTTCGAGCATTCCGGCGAGCTTGCCGCGCGAATTTGCAATGGCAGCTTCAAGCTCTGTGAGTTTTTCAAGATCATGCGCGAGCGGCTTTTCGCAGAATACATTTATATTGCGATCAAGCGCGTATATGGCGCAGTCAGCTATATCGTTGAACCACGGATTTACTATAACGATATCCGGCTTTTCGGAGTCAATCATTTCACGCCAGTCCGAATATAACTTTGGACTGAATCCGCGTCTTTGCAAGTCTGCAAGAGTCGCATTCGTTCCCTCTGCTTCAATTCCGTGACTGCCGCAAGAGAGGGCGGCAAAATCAAAAGCGTGTGACTTTATCGCATTGTAGGCATAAAACGCATGACCTGCTCCGCCTATTTGTACTATTTTCATTTTAATTATGACCACCTTTTCAGTTACCGAACACACTGCGTATGAGCGCAATTCCAGATTCGGTCTTGAATATATTATCTATTGCATCAGCAATTGCTTCTCGGCTTGATTTACCTTCATAAAGATTGACAATAAAATCAGCTTCGATCAAAATTTGCAGCTCACGAGTATCAATTCCTGTATAAGTATGATGATGCGCGATCATTGCACATACACGCTCGGTTAGTTCACCATCAAAACCAAGTTGTGTGAGCATTTCACGTGCGACCGGAGGACCTTCGAGCTCCTGTAATTTTCCTGAGCATGAATTATATTTCTCCTCAGCCGGTTTTATTCCTATGTCATGTGTATACGCTGCGCATTCGAGTACGAGCATTTCTCGCTCTCCGAGCCCCTCGAGCCGTCCAATGAGCGCAGAATATGCGTGAACCTTCATGAAGTGCTGTATTCGCGCTGGGTCTCCGGAGTAAAACCGCGTCATTTCAAGTGCGAGTGAATCCAGTTTAATCATATTATTTAATATCTCCCTTTATTTTATCCCAGTACGCTTTAGCTGCCTGTTCAGTCTTATTAGGCCCGTATTCATAATAATGTGCGTCCTTGATATCATCCGGAAGATACTGCTGTCTCACCCAGTGATTTTCATAATCGTGCGGATATTTATACCCAACGAAATTCGGACTGCGTAGATGAGTCGGAACGTTTTGTCCCTTTCCAATGGATATATCTGCGTTTGCCTTTGTTATTGCAGCGTCAGCTGAGTTAGATTTTGGAGCGGTTGCGAGCATTATCGCGGCATTCGCGAGTGGGATCTGTGCTTCCGGCAATCCAAGCTCACGGGCGCTTTCGACGCAGGCACGAACGATCACTGCTGCCATCGGGTACGCAAGTCCTACATCCTCGCTTGCCATCACCTGAAGCCGTCTGCACGCTGAAATAAGGTCGCCTCCTGCAAGCAGCTTTGCGAGATAGAATACAGCTGCGTCTGGGTCTGAACCGCGTATTGACTTTTGCAGACAGGATAAAAGGTCGTAATGAACATCTCCCGCGCGGTCAAAGCTTCCGAGCACCTTTGGCGTGAAACTTTCGATAAGCTCCACTGTGATCTCTCCGCCTGAGGCTTCGGCGAGATAGTAGGCGTTATCGAGCAGTCCGATACTGCGTCTTACGTCGCCTGCACCGCAGTTCGACAGATATTCGAGTGCGTCATTGCTGAGCGTCACATTTCCGCCGTCACTATTTAATTTATCAAGCGAGCGAAGCAACGCGCGCTTGATTTCGTCAGCCGATACTGGGCGGAATTCAAATACTGCCGAACGTGATATTATCGCGTTGTAGACATAATAGTAAGGATTTTCGGTAGTCGACGCGATAAGCGTGATACGCCCATCCTCGATGTATTCAAGCAGCGACTGCTGCTGCTTTTTATTAAAATATTGTATCTCATCGAGATATAACAATATTCCGCCGCTTCCAAGCATAGTACCCGTTTCTTCAATAACTTCTTTTACATCAGAAAGGCTCGCGGTAGTCGCATTTAGCCGCCGCAGCGTCATTCCGGAGTGCTCGGCTATGATATTTGCGGCGGTCGTTTTTCCTGTACCGGGGGGACCGAAGAATATCATATTAGTCAGATGTCCCGACTCCACCATGCGGCGCAGAACACCGTTTTTTCCGACGAGCTTTTCTTGACCTACCATATCGTCAAAATCGAGCGGTCTTACACGGTCGGCAAGCGGTTGATTCATAGCTGATTATTCCTCTCTATCAATTTAAAAAATATAATTATATATAAATATGTATCAGCTTTCAGCGAGCGTCTTTTTTGCAGCCTTTACAGCGGCTTCGAGCAGTTCCATATCTTCACATAGGTTTGCAAGGCGGAACTTTAACTCACCGTGCTGACGAACGTCGCCGTCACCGGACGGTATAAAATCACCCGGACCGCGCTCGCCAAGGTCGAACTCCGCGATTTTAAACCCATCATAGGTCGTACGCATTACATCGAGACGTTTGTGTGCTCGGCTGTCCTGCATCGTATCCGATACAAGCACGCAGCATGACGGAGCATTTCCGCGCCCTACACGTCCGCGCAGCTGATGAAGCTGAGAAAGTCCGAATCGCTCGGCGTTTTCAACTATCATAAGCGTTGCATTTGGTACATTCACGCCTACTTCAATAACGGTAGTCGATACAAGTACATCAAGTTCTCCAGCTGCAAATTTTCGCATTACCGAATCCTTTTCTGAAGCCTTCATTTTGCCGTGAACACATCCGAAACGCAGGTCTGGGAGTGATTCTTCAAGTACCTTCACCCACGTTGTTGCAGCCTTTGGCGGCATATGTGAATTTATTATCTCTTCCGCGTCGTAGCCGTAGTCGAATAATCGAATATCCTCCTGTGACATTTCGCCGCTCTCCGCTTCCTCGACCGATGGGCATACCACGTATACCTGATGTCCTTCATCCCTCTGACGGCGTATGAATCCATTAAGCCGTTCGCGGTATCCCTCATTTACAACAAAGGTCTTGACTTTTTGCCGTCCCGGTGGGAGTTCGTCAAGTACTGACATATCAAGGTTGCCGTATAAAAACATCGCAAGTGTGCGGGGTATAGGAGTGGCGCTCATTGTCAGCTGATGGCAGGTGATATTTCCTTTTTCAGCCTTTGCGAGCAGGGCTTCACGCTGACCAACACCGAAGCGGTGCTGCTCGTCGCAGATAACGAGCCCGAGTGAGCTGAATTTTACTTCCTCGGAAATAAGTGCGTGTGTACCGATTACAAGCTGCACTGAGCCGTCGGCGAGCCCTGAAAGCAGCTTATTGCGTTCGGAGGCTTTAGTCGAGCCTGTAAGCAGCCGGCATTCAAATCCAAGCTGTCTGAACAGCGGCTCAAGGTCGCTGTAATGCTGCGTGGCGAGGATCTCAGTCGGAGCCATAAGTGCGCATTGACAGCCGTTATTCGCGGCAATGAAAGCCGCGGCAGCTGCAACGGCGGTCTTACCGCTTCCGACATCTCCCGATACAAGTCGGCGCATTGGCTTAGTTCCTGATAAGTCTGCTGCAATATCGCATACAGCTCGTTTTTGAGCGCCAGTCAATTCAAATGAAAAGCAGTCAAGCAGAGGAGTAATATCTGTATTAGCGAGAGTAGGAGCGGTTGAGGTGTCGTTATTGTTCGATTTTCCGGCACCAAGTATGAAATTATAGAACTCCTCAAATATCAATCTGCGTTTAGCAATTGCAAGGGTTTCAAAGTCGGGCGGGAAATGTATATTTGAAAGTGCATATGCGAGCGTACATAGATCATTTTCTTTCCGGACATCCTCAGGCAGAGTTTCAACAAGCGCGTCTGGACGAAGTATCAGTGCGTTAAGGGCGGTCATTACAAGCTTTGACAGCAGCTTTTGCGTTATTCCAGCAGTGAGAGGGTATACAGACACGAGGTTAGGCAGCGGCTTATTTTCAACGATAGGTTCAACTACTGGAGATGCGAGTGTAAGCTTTCCGTATTCGTTTGTCAGCTTACCCCAGAAGCGGTATTCGCCGCCCTTACGGATCACATCTTTCATAAATGGCTGATTGAAAAATGTTATTTCGCAGCTCGCCGATTCATCGAAGGCTCGCAGCTTGCATACAGTCATGCCGCGCTTTAATGTAGATACCATCGGTTCTGTCGCAGCTATAAGCATAAACGATGCGACCTCGCCCGGCTGAGCTGACGCGAGCGGCTTTATATTGCCGCGAAATTGATATCCGCGCGGATAGTGATGGATCAGCTGTCCGACTGTGTTTATCCCGAGTTTAGCAAGCGACGCGGCGCGGGTCTCGCCGACTCCGGTCATATATTGTATAGGTGTGTCATATGTTAGAAGCATTTGACTCCTTTCGACTGCCTTAGATAAGCGCGGTATCAAACTGCTCAGCGAGCAGCTTTCTAAGGCGCGATATAGGCAGTCCGACGACATTAAAATAGTCGCCGTCTATACGCTCGACGAACATTCCACCGATTCCTTGAATACCGTATGAGCCCGCCTTGTCGAGCGGTTCGCCGGTAGCGACATATCGTTCGCACTCCTCACGGGTAAGCTCTGTGAATTTTACGCGTGTCTGTGTGACATCGGCGACAGATTTGCTGTTATCGACTACAGCGAGTCCGGTAAATACCGAATGCTCGCGTCCCGATAGCATGAGCAGTGTATTTACAGCGTCAGCCATATCCTTCGGCTTTCCGAGAATTTTCCCGTCAAGGCAGACTATCGTATCTGCTCCGATTACAATCATATTATTTGGCGAGCCGCACTTGTCAAGTACGCTTTTCGCCTTTCGCAGTGCAAGCTCAGAAACATATTCCGCCGGAGTTAATTTACCTTCGATATTTTCGTCGCAGTCGGCGGTTATAACTTCAAATGCTGCGCCGACCATCGTCATAAGCTCACGCCGTCTTGGCGACGCGGAAGCAAGTATTATTTTATTCATCGTGCAAGCGCCCTTCCTATAAGCAGTGACAGTATTACGAAAATTACAGTGGCAAGCGTAAGAGTTATACTGATTCCAAAGGTCAGCTGCATAACGCCGAGATTGAGCACGAGTGGGGACTCGAGCCCGAAGTCAATTCCGAACGCCAGCCACGACAGAAACGCCACGCCCTTGCAGATATGTCCAACAAACGAGCCTATCACGATTCCGACAAGCACGAGAAATGCGTTGTATAATTTACTGTGTGACATGATTATTTTATTCCTTTACTTCGTTCCCGTCGAACCGAACCCGCCTGCGCCGCGCTCAGTCTCATCGAGTGAATCACATTTGATGAATTTGGCGTGCATTACTGGCATGAACATCAGCTGGGCGATACGCTCACCGAATTCAATAGTGCAGGCTTCATGGCCAAGGTTTATCATTGCAACTGAAATCTCACCGCGGTAGTCGCTGTCGATAACGCCTACACCATTCGAGAGGGTCAACCCCTTCTTTGAAGCAAGTCCGCTGCGCGCGCAGATAAGCGCGACTACATCAGCGCTTTCTGGAGATATGGCGATGCCGGTCGGAATCAATGCGCGGTCACCGGGAGCAATTATTATCGACTCTTTCGAGGCGCTGCGCAGGTCAAGCGCTGCCGAGCCTTGCGTAGCGTATTCGGGAATGTTGACATCTTCACGTACAAGCTTGATTTTTACGTCTATATTCATTTTGAAATTCTCCTTATATTCATATCCGTTGTAAGTCCGTTGCGATGAGCATTTATAATAGCTTTGACATCATCAGGCGATTCGTCCGAAAAGATAAAATGACAGTTTTCTACATTGCTGATCCCGGCGCGTGCAAGCTCATTTTGACGGTCAGCCATGTAGATCGGCACACTGTTGTATAAAATATTCCGGTGATCGAAACAGCGCATAAGTGGAAATTTCACTCCGCGGCGGTCGATAAGCGGAAGAAAATGACGCTCACTGCATATCTTGCAAGAATATAGATCGCGTATCACGCATTTTTCGAGTGTCATCAACGGAATTCGTCCATATATAACTGCCGGAAGTCCGAGGTCTCTCAGCTGCGGCAAAGTCAATTCAGGTGACGCGATAACATCACTAAATCCAATTTCAAGTAGTGAATCAACTGTATAGCTGTTGTATACATTAAGTCGGAAGTCTCCATGAATGGTCATGCCGACTTCACGCGCAAGTTCGATGTGACCGATATTCGAAACCAGCGCGTGGGATATTCCCTTTTCTTTTGCATCAGCCAGCATATTGCGTATATCGCCAAGCTCTGAGTCAAATATAACGGGCGGAATTATTACACCCATTGTATTTGGATCGATGTTTATTTGAGATTGCATATCTGATACGACGCGTTCAAGTGGGAGATATACAATGTTGAAATCATGTTTTTCTGGAATTTGCTCCAGAAATGTGAACCGGGCTGTACAAGGCTGTTTAGTACGCATACCGGATGGTTTCTCGAGTTTATCCGGCAGACGATTGGTCCGAACTTTTTCTGATTCATGCTCGATAAGCTCATTCAGCTTTGATATAGCGTCGCGTCGAAGAGCATTCAATGCAGATATTGGAAGCATTACACCGCGCTCGTCGATATCAACTGACAGCTTAGCAGGCTTAAAGCATGTCCCGCCAAACTTTGTCAGATTCTTAGCTGTTGAATCTATAGTAAGCGGGCAATTCTTAGCCGCTTCCGAAGCTTGACCCAAAGCTGAGACTTCATACTCGCCGCAGCGCAGTGTAAGCTTTGACGGCTCACCAAGCTTGAATACTGCCGATATATCCACAGCTTTCAACTGTTCACGCCGCCGATTTTCGCATAGCTTAGCATAGTCGACCGATGTTTTCGTATTTGCGGCGCTTTCAGCTTTGTCCGAGCTTGTGCGTATACCGAGCATTTCACGTCCGAGTTTGTTTACAAAGTAGCCGTCAGTGAATCCACTGCGTGAGAAAAGTGAACGGAGCTTATTTAATTCGTCGAAAGTGGCATTTCGTCCCTCATCAAGCAGACGACGGTATATTGATGTTACGCCGTATACATATTCGGGTGCTTTCATTCTTCCCTCGATTTTGAATGAAGCAGCGCCGAGCTTCAGCAGCTCAGGGATATGCTCTGCGAGACACATATCCTTAAGGCTGAGCGCATAGCTTTCCTTCTTTGAACAGCCCTCACATTTGTACGGCAGCCGGCAGGGCTGCGCACATTCACCGCGATTGCCGCTTCTTCCGCCTATCAGCGAGCTTGCAAGGCATTGCCCCGACTGCGACACACAAATTGCACCGTGAATGAACAGTTCAGTTTCTATAGGCGACTCGCGGCATACAGTTGACAAATTTTCAAACGAAAGCTCGCGTGCTGCTACCATACGGGAAAAACCGAGCTTTTGCAGCTCTTTTGCAGCTAATGTATTATGCCCTGCAACCTGAGTGCTGGCGTGCAGCTCGAAGTCGGGAAAGTAGCGATGTATCAATCTTGCCGCACCGAGGTCTGCAACGATCAGTGCGTCAGCGCCGAGCTTGTACAATAATTCAGCGTGGCGAAGCAACTCATCCATTTCTCTATCATGAATGAGCGTGTTGAGTGTTATGTTGGTTTTTACGCCGTGCGAGCGGCACTTTTTGAATGCTTCGATCAATGTGTCACCGTCGAAATTCTTAGCATTCATACGGGCGTTGAAAGCCGCAGTACCGAAATACACCGCGTCAGCACCAGCGGCAATAGCCGCATCGAGTGCTTCTGGAGATCCCGCTGGAGCGAGCAGCTCAGGTTTGGTTTGCATAATTACCTCAAATAAAATGTTATCTACAAGTATAAGTTATCGAACAGGTCTAATAAAATAATTATATCAGATAAGGTATAGAAAATCAAGGGAAAAATGTAAAGTTAGAGAATATCGTCGACAATTAGTTTAAATAATTCATATTTTCATATTGAAATTTCGCGTGCGGGGGATTATAATATATAATAGGATTTTATGTCATGGAGGAAAAATAATGGAATGCGTACTGCGCGAATGGAAAATTGATGACAAATACGAGCTTGCCGAGCTATTAAACAATAAGAAAATATTAGACAACCTGCGTGATGGGATCCCATATCCATATACAGCAGCAGACGCAGAGGAGTTTATTTCTGCAATGTTGGCTGCGGATAAGACTGATACCTTCGCATTTGCCATTACTGCAGACGATAAAGTGATTGGTAGTGTCGGGATATTCCGAGGTCAGAATATCCACTCACAGACGGCTGAGTTGGGCTATTATATAGGCGAGTCTTATTGGGGAAACGGATATACAACAAGCGCTGTAAAGCAGGCTTGCAGATATGTATTCGAGAATACGGATATAATAAGAATTTACGCCGAGCCGTTTGCATACAATACAGCTTCTTGCCGTGTCTTAGAAAAGGCGGGGTTTCAATTTGAAGGAGTACTACGCAGCAATGCAGTAAAAAATGGCGAGATACTCGATATGAAAATGTACGCTTTGATTAAAAACTGATTTATTCCTTAAAATTAAGAAAGATGATAATAACATGAGCATTTTGAATAATTATTCGCGAATCGTAGTCAAGATCGGTTCGAACACACTCACACATTCTACTGGAAATATCAATTTGCGGCGCATGGAGGCGCTGGTAAGAACGCTGGCAGATTTCAAAAATTCAGGTAACGAAATAGTTCTCGTCAGCTCTGGAGCGGTCGCTGCTGGAATATCGAAAGTGAGCCTCGGTCGCCGCCCGTCAAATACAGAGGAAAAGATGGCACTTGCCGCGATAGGACAAGCTGAGCTTATGCAGATGTATGAGCGCTTCTTCTCCGCATACGGTCATACGGTCGCTCAGATACTTATGACCAAGGATGTGATCGACAACGAGGTTAGACGTTCTGCCGCTGAAAGTACTTTTTGTAAGCTGTTAGAGCTTGGAGTAGTGCCGATCGTCAATGAAAATGACTCTGTATCGAGCGAGGAGATAAAATTTGGCGGAAACGATACGCTTTCTGCATATGTTGCGCTTGTATGCGGTGCGGATATACTCATCAACATGTCAGATATTGATGGTCTGTATGAATGCGACCCGCGCACGAATCCTGACGCTAAGCTGATAAGCCGAGTTGACGAGATAAACGATACAATAATCTCATATGCAGGCGGTGCAGGCTCTGAACGAGGTACTGGCGGTATGATAACCAAAATCAAAGCGGCGCAGATAGTTACATCGGCAGGTATTCCTATGCTTATAGTGAATGGTAAAAATCCTGAGGTCCTTTACCAGATAAGCGATGGTAAACATATCGGAACGTACTTTGCAGCTAACAAAAAATGAAACACGATATTAAAAAAATAATAAAAGAATATCTGCTTTGTATTGTCGGCGCGCTTTTAGTGGCGCTTGGAGTTTATTTCTTCAAATTTCCCAACAATTTCTCGACTGGCGGAGTAAGTGGTATATCGGTTATTCTCGGAAATTATTTCGGACTTTCGAGTGCGAGCAATGTTTCAGCGATAATCAATATCGCAATGCTGATTATAGGTTTTGCATTTATAGGTCGAGACTGTGGTCTTAAAACTGTGGTCGGTTCTGTTACGCTATCGGGCGCACTTATGCTGTTTGAGTATATATTTCCAATGAATGGACCGCTTACAGACCAACCGTTGCTTGAGCTCATATTCGCGATCCTGCTTCCGGCATTTGGTTCAGCTATACTTTTCAACTGTGACGGAAGTACCGGCGGAACTGATATAATCGCGATGATACTGAAAAAGCATACGAAAATGAATATCGGAACAGGGCTATTGATAAGCGACGCGGGAATAACACTTTTGTCGTTTTTGTTTGGAGCTAAAACCGGATTATTCTCGCTGCTTGGTTTGATATTGAAGACGTTCTGTATCGACTCTGTCATTGATAGTATAAATCAATGTAAGTGCTTCTCGATAATCACTGAATCGCCGGAGGATATAGCGGATTTTATCACGCATAAGCTGGGACGCAGTTGTACGATATTTGAAGGTACAGGCGGATATACACACTCGAAAAAATATCTTATCACTGCAACTATGCGCCGTTATCAGGCGGTGCAGCTTCAGCGATATCTGAAGGAGCGTCATCCTGATACCTTTATGACGATAACTAATTCAAGCGAGGTCATTGGAAAAGGGTTCCGCGGATTATAATCTATCGATTATAGTAATCTGGGAATTTATGTAACATGTTAATATAAGGAGTAATAAATGTCAGTAGCCATCGGACTTGATTTTGGAGACGGCAGTACAAAAATATATTTGAATGCCACTGATAACAGCAGGAATATTGCACTTGATGAGCCGTCAATTGCAGCAGTTGATCCAGAAGGAAATGTAATTGCTGTTGGAACTGAGTCATTGATGATAAATGGAAGAACGCCAGGTGCGGTCACTGTTCGCAGCCCGATTCATGACAGTATAGTTACCGATTTTAATTTGGCAGCAGAAATGCTTGACCGTTTTATAGAGCGTGCCGCGCCGCATGGACGAAAGCGTGTATACGCTGCGGTCAAGTGCGGCATTGACGGAGAGAGCCGCGAGCTGTATAGACGTGCACTGAATGATTGCCGTGTAAGCCGCATAGAACTTATCGAATCGCCGATAGCTGCACTCATAGGCAGCGGATACAACGATGACGGCGGCGCACTTGTATGCGATATAGGAGCTGGTTCGATCGAATGTTCGTATCTGCGAGGCGGTGATATACTGCGCACTGAGACATATTTTGGTGGTGGAGATGAGGCGGATAAATCAATTGCAGCTGCACTGCGCCGTAAGTACGGTATAGCGGTAGATATATCCATGGCCCGAGAAGCAAAGCAAGGTCTCGATTTTACCTTATCTGGGACGCAAAAGGTAGAATTTACTGGAATCGATACCTCTACTGGAATGCCGAAGCGTATAGAGATCACGGATACAGAGCTGTTGAATTATTCTGCACCGCAGATCAAGGGTGCAGCGGATTCAATAAATGCTGTACTATCGAATCTTCCGCGCTATGCTGGAAAAGAAGCGACTGTCGAGCGGATCATATTAGTAGGCGGCGGCGCTCTGATGCCGGGACTCAGCGAGTATATTCAGACGGAGTTGGGACGCGAGATTATCGTGCCGAATGAGCCGCAGTACTGCGTTGTGCGCGGACTTGGTAAAATTATTAGTGGGGAATAGTTTTGAATTATTAAAATAGACCTGTTCGATAACCAAACTTTATCTTTATTAAAGGTTATCGAACAGGTCTAATAGAGACTTTATTCAAAGGCGGGGCCGTATTATGAAGCATACAAATGAGCTATTTGCATCTATAGCAGATAAGCTGACTGATGGCAGCTTTGGCGGTTCAGGAGATTTCTTTATTACAACACGCGAGCTTGCTTCATACTGTGGCTGCTCTATAGAGACGGCAGTTAAACTGATGTCGCTTCTCTCCGATGCACATCTTATACGGCTTGTCGGTAAGCGTTATTATATAACCACTGGATATGCACCGCCTTCATCGCCTCTTGGACGATTGCGGGACAGCGCTGATAAAAAGCTGCTTGGAGCTATTGTAAACAACATCGAAAGTCCATTTTTTGCTTCGCTCGTCAAGCATATCAGCAATATTGCGTCATATAACGGATATGATTTGATCCTGTCGGACAGCGGCGGTGATTACCATCGTGAACAGCGCATACTTGATAATCTATATGAACTTGGCTGTAGAGGGGTGTTTATTTGCCCCGGACTTGCCCCTGAAATTTTGAAAATATACCGCAATTGCCCATTGCCGCTTGTCTCTATGGGAAGAAATCTCGGGCTCCCCGGCTGTGATACGGTCATGGTCGACAATTTCGACGCTGGTGTTCAAGTCGCGAAGCATTTGCTCGAATGCCGCTGTAAATCATTTGTGTATCTTGGACTTGACGGATATATCGACTCAGACCCGCGTGTCAACGGATACCGCAAATTTCTTGCAGACAATGGATATACGCTTGCAGATGATTCAGTAATGCCGATAAAAAATAGCGGTGGTACACTCGACATTGCAAAGCTTAACAGCTTTCTTAATTCGGTACTCCGCCGCGTATCAAAAGCGCCTGAGCTGCTTCCAGTCGGAATATTTTGCTACCATGATCTGCTCGCGGCAGAGGCTCTGCGTATAGTTAAGCGTTTCAGGTACAACGGTGATAAACGTCTGCAAATTCCTGATGACGTAATGTTAGTGGGATTTGACGACTTACCGATAACATCAATGGTTACGCCGCAGATAACGACGGTATCATACCGATATCATGCAATTGCACAGAAGGCGTTTGAAATGATGTACGATTATATCACAAATCCCAATCATGTTGTATCACTTGCAGAAATACGTTCAGCCTTAGTAATACGCGAAAGTAGCGGTATTTGATAATAATAAAAATAGGAATCGAAGTGCATTCGATCCCTATTTTTTATTATTTGATTCCCATTTTATTGAGGTTTTCAAAGCTTAGCTTCACAGCCTCGAACGGGTCTCCATCGCACATATCCTGCTCGATCACAAAGCGCTCAATGCCGATTTCATCAGCAGCCTTGATTATTCCCTGCCAGTTCAGATTACCCGTACCGACAGACGCGAAGTTGTACGGTACATTCTCGATTTTGCCCTCAAGCTGCTTTATTGCGTAGTCCTTGACGTGCATGAAGAATGCGCGTCCATTGAACATTTTGAGTGAAGTTGACGGCTCAGTACCTGCGTTGGTGAGCCAGAATACATCTGGCTGGAACATTACCGCGTCGGGGTCGGTTTCGTTAAGTAGTATGTCGATTCCGCGTACATCTCCGAAGGTTATCCACTCGAACGCGTGGAAGTGATATATGTATCGCAATCCAGCGGCCTTGCAGGCACGTCCTTCGGCATTCATAAGCTCAGCATAGCGACGGTATCCGTCAGCATCCTTTCTCATTTCAGAGGGGATAGAGTCGGTGCGCAGCACGTCAACACCGAGGATATCAGCGTCACGCTTAGCGCTTTCGATAGATTCCACTACTTTTCCGGTCGAACGGAATACCGAGTCAGCGGAAATGCCATTACTGCGAAGTATTTCAGCGGTCTCCGCCACTGTAAAATATCCGGGCGGTGTTATTTGCACGTGCTTGATTCCAATATCAGCTACTTTACGTATGGTTGCTTTAAAATCCTCTGGAGTTTTTACAAAATCGCGGAGCGTGTACATTTGTAATCCAATTCTGCTCATTATATAGTTACCAGCCTTTAATAATTTGAATTTCTGCAATAATTAAAAATGTTAAATATCCATTACCATTTCGGGATATTCCGTGCAGCCAGCCTTGAATGGCTCAGGTCGGGTGCAGGTCGATTTCATCGTGTATATTTCGCCTGTTTCACCGCTTTTCATAATACCGTGCGCTATTTCGAACATATGATATGCTCGCTCTCCTGAGCAGCGCGGTTCACGGTTATTTCGGAGCGCATATGCAAGGTCGCACACACCAAGTCCTCGGCTGTTATCGGTGTATGCGTGAGTGAGCGGCATTTGGATCCCGTGGCTCGCTTTTGTGCTTACTACTGGTATTTCGCCATAGTTGTTGGGGTCGCCCATGTTCATCTGCCCCTCAGTGCAGAACAGCATATAACTGTTGTAGCCTATTGATTCGGATGATGTTAGGATGTTGCATATAGCGCCACATTCAAATTCAAGCGTTCCAGCGAGGTTATTGGTTGTTTCTATCTTCATGACCTTTCCATACTCTGGGTTGTTCGGGTGCATATAGTATCGGCTGTCAGGCTCACGTATTTGCGAGAATCCGCATACACGCTTGACAGGACCGAGAATATTTATAAGCCCCATCAGATAGTAGCAGCCCATGTCAAAAATTATGCCGCCGCCTGGGCAGAATGCAAATCGGCGTTCCGGGTCGGTCCTGAAGCGCTCATGGTGATATCCTCGCACGAGAGTTATATTTGCAGCTACGGCTTTTCCAAGAATACCGCTGTCATATATCTGACGTGCAGTCTGAAGTCCAGCGCCGAGGTATGTATCGGGTGCGCCGCAGTAATAAACGCCCATCTCCTTCGCGGTTTTCAGCAGGTCTTCTCCCTCCCACAACTCAACAGCCATCATTTTTTCGCTGTAAACGTGCTTTTTGGCAAGCAGCGATTTTTTTGATACCTCATAGTGTGAGGTGTGGTATGTGAGGTTTATTACAAGCTCGATTTCCGGATCATTCCAGATCTCTTCATTGGTCATTTGCTTGATCCCGTACTTCTCTGCTTTATCAGCCGAGCGCTCAGGCTTTATATCCGAGCAGCCGACTATTTCAAGCGCATTGTATCGCTTTGTGCAGTTTGAAAGATAGATGTCGGAGATCATTCCGCAGCCTATTACCGCGGCTTTGACCGGTTTGAATGGTTTCATTTGCGTATGATTCCTTTCGATAATTGCTAAATTATCAGTCAATGTTAGTTTACGTTATTTACGTATGCCTCATTTATTTTTTTAAGTCCGTTGTTTACAGCAGCTTCCTTCGTTGCCCATGCGGACGCGAAATTAGTTGAGTTATTATTTATAAGGTCTTGAATAATGATTCCGATCGAATCCATCGGTACTGAATGGACCCATCCGAAGTCAAAGGTGAGTCCGTCACGGATAAGGTCTATCATTTCAGCTGATTCGTCGTCACGTGCGCCCTTAGCTTTAAGTGCAATATCATAATATTTCGGAATCACATTGCGATAGCTTTCAGCGCACAGTGCCTCAGTTATAATACCACTCATTTCGGAGTCGCTAACTGTGACCGGGAAGCACATCATGGAAACGCTGTTGTGGCTGGTGGTGCGGTAGCCGTCCTGATTTTCATCAAGCATCGGATATGGGATTATGCCGAAATCAGTATTCATATCGCGCATATTAGATGCTGTTCCGAGGTATCCGGACATAAAGAGCGCACGGTCAGAGGTGAATATTACCGGTTCCTGTGTGCTGTTTGGCTGGTCGAGCGCTGCATTCTTCATCCAGCAGCTATCAGTCCAATGAATTCTCAGAAGCTTGTCGAGCATGGTCTGAGTGCGCTCAGTATTGAGGCAGGCTTCCATTAGTCCTTGTGAGTTGAGTTTTGTAATAGGCGTTTCGCAGGATACCATATACGCACGCATATGATTCTGTGGTGATGTCAGAAATCCATACAAGTCATTTTCATCGTAAATGGTATTTCCATTAAGGTCACTTGACACTGTGCTTGACAGTTCGTAAAGCTTGTCGAGCGTCCACTTTCCGTCGTTGACGATATCATATATATTAGGTATCTGATATTCGTCAGCGAGTTTTTTGTTGAAATAGAATACGTACATATTATCCCAAAGCGTTAGTGCGATGTCTCCGGTGGTCATGTACAGCTTGCCGTTGACGGTAAGCGAATCATTACACATTTCAGACCACCACGGAGCTTCGGTATTTATATAGGGTATATCATATATATTCATGAAGTATCCTTCCATTGCTGGAGTTATCATGTTCGCTTGATATCCAGTGATGAGGTCATAGTCGCTGTCTCCGGCTGCTACCGAATTGTTTACTGCTGTCATGAACGTATTGCTGTTATATGTTCCAGGTAGACCGATTAGATTGATGTTGATATTAAAACGCTCAGCGACTACACTGTTGCGCGCGTATATCGCGTCGTTGATGATATCGCCGTTCTGTTCTTCTGCTAAGAATTCATACGACCATTCGTCACGATATAGGATTGTGAAATCCTCGCCGTTATAATCCTTAACGGGAAGTTCATCCTTGATCTGGCTGCGATCAGTTTCAACTGACTCTACAGAAATCGAATCTGTGCTCTGGGGGGGGGTACTATCAGTAGGATTCGGATTGTCCTCTGACCCACATGATACAGTGCCGCATACGGTGGAGGACAGCATCAGTATTGCGAGCAAAATAGAGAGCGAGCGAGTTTTTTTCATTAGTTTTCCTTCTTTCTTTGATCAAAATAATTATGTGAAATTTAATTTTTAAAATCAATGTAAATTTGCTAATATTATAATACCATAATGAAAAGATTTTTACAATGCACATTCTGCCATAAATATAGGACAATATAACTATATAGTTAAAAAAATAACTAAATATTGTCTTGGTGAGGTATTGAAATAGATTTGCAAATATGTTATAATTAAATTGCAGCTTATAATAAATTTATGATAAATTAGGTGATATTTATAAAAACGATACAATTTCAAGATCTTAACAGTATAAGCTTCGATATTCACGATATTATCATTATAGACCATCACTGGGAGGCTGGAGAAACATTTACTACTCCTGATGGCGGTCGTCCAGATAATGGGATAATGTTTATCAATGATGTTGAGTTTGAATATATCGATGAGTCCGGGAATATTTATGACCGCGCGATACGAAATGATATAGTTTATACGCCAAAGCTGTCAGAATATAATTGCCACTTCGATATTACCGGCTCGCATAAAACTGAACGAACATCCGATTACCTCATAAACTTTCTTGTATATGGTGAGAATGGTGAAGAGCTGCGCTTTGCCGATGATAAAATGATCATTACTCCGAAAAATCCGCAATATTATCATGATAGCTTTAATCGGATAGATTCGCTTGGACGGCGGGGATTAACAACTAACCCGCAGATCAAAAGTATGCTGTACGGACTTCTCAGTGATATTGCGTTCGAGCTGCAAAGAAAAGAACTGATGACCAGACGATATGCGGCGATATATCCGGCGGTAAAATATCTGCGCACGACTGACCTTGCGAAGATAGACACGAGCTGTCTTGCAAAGTTATGCCATTTGAGCGAATCGGGTTTTAGGAGGCTGTTTCGGGAATATTACGGAATGCCGCCACTTGAATATCTCAACTATTTGAAGGTTTCTCAGGCGCGAATGTGGCTGAACAGCGGTGAGCTGAGCGTAGCTGACGTTGCAGAATCGCTGGGCTTTTCGGACGCTTCGTATTTCTCGCGCTTTTATAAAAAGGCGACTGGACATTCGCCTCGTGAAGATATGAGATGATATCTTAAAGTGCATTCTAAACGAAAATGTTTCGTAAATAATATATTGACATCTCTGTTATAATACGATATCATATACTTAATATACATCACGAAAGGGTGATTTCAATAATGAATATTAAATTTGATTTCTCAAAGCCTATCGGAAAAGTAAAGGCTATGCACGCAGTCGGACAGCCGCCGCGGCTCGGAGTGTCTGACGCGCATATGCACTGGCTTACGGACGCACATATACCATATTCGAGACTGCACGATGTCGGCGGTCCATTTGGTGGTAATGTCTATGTAGATATCCCGAATATATTCCGTGATTTCGGTGCGGACGAAAATGATCCGGCTTCATACGATTTTGCATTTACCGATAACCTCATAGAACAGCTTATGGCTGCCAGATGCGAGCCTATATATCGCCTTGGCGTGACTATCGAAAATTCCCGACACTTGAATATATATAATATAGTGCCGCCATCTGACTATAACAAATGGGCGCGTATCTGCGAGCATATCGTACGTCATTATAACGAGGGGTGGGCAGATGGTTACGAGTACGGCATAACCTATTGGGAGATATGGAATGAACCGGATAATGATGAACCAAGTACAGGAAAAAATGCGATGTGGACTGGAAGCATGGAGGACTATTTCAAATTATATGAAATATCCTCAACCCACTTAAAGAATTGCTTTGGCGAAAAAATCAAGGTCGGTGGATTTGCGTCGTGTGGATTTTATGGATTGTTCGCTGAGCCGGAATGGTATGGCGCAAGTGTTGATAGAAGTCGTACTGCCAATGCACGTGAAAAGTATTTCATGGACTTTGCGGTCAAGTTCTTAGATTATGTAAAAGAGCATGATCTTCCGCTTGATTTCTTCTCATGGCATAGTTATGCGTCTGTTACTGAAACTGAAGCTATGGCGGATTTTGTTGATTGTGAGCTGACTAAACGCGGACTCGGAAATGTAGAAACTCAGCTAAATGAGTGGAATAACGCTCCGGTAGTAAGTCTTCGCGGTACATCGTGTGCATCCGCGCGTGCTGCTGCGATGATGATCGCAATGCAGAATAAAAAGACAGATATACTCTGTTACTACGATGCGAGAATCGGTCAGTCGGTGTACGGCGGATTATTTAATCCGATGACATATGAACCACTTTGCACATACTATTCTTTCAAAGCATTCGGTGAGTTGTACGCGCTTGGAACTCAGGTCGAAGCTATATATGAGCACGGCGATGTTTATGCGCTTGCTGCGATTGACAATTCAGGACGGCGTGCAGTACTTATTGCGAATGTAGGGGATGATATTGAAATCAGTACAAACCTGTCAGACATGAAGGCTGAGCTTGTCGACGAAACGCATATGCTGAGTGGGATATCGCTTGACCCTGCTTCATTTGTATTGGCAAAGAATCAAGTGGTATTGCTCTCAAATTGACCGACTGAAAATCAATACTTTACGATTTAAGTGCGCTGATTTCCTATATTTGCGTAAAGAAATTGATAAATTTGCCGATTACCTCTTTCATTTTATCTTAAAATGAGTTAAAATATAATATATACGAACCGCATGATAGGCGGAATAATATAAGTTATACTTGATAAATTGATAGGAGATAATATTATGAAATTACCGTTTAAAGTTGATCTTTCCGGAAAGGTAGCTCTCGTAACAGGCGGCGGCGGAGTTCTCTGCTCCGAGTTCGCAAAGGCACTCGCGGCGAACGGCGCTAAGGTCGCAGTATGTGACCTCAGAGCTGAAGCTGCTGAGAAAATCGTTGCTGAGATAGAAAAGGACGGTGGCACCGCTATTGCAGTTGCTGCAAACGTACTTGATAAGGCAAGCCTCGAAGCCGCACGTGAGACTATCCTCGAGAAGTTTGGCACTGTTGATATTCTTTTGAATGGTGCAGGTGGAAACAATCCTAAGGGTACTACCTCGAAGGATACCCTTGATCCTGAGGACCTCGATGGTGCAGTTGACGGAATCAAGACCTTCTTTGACCTCGACCCTGCCGGAATTGAGTTTGTATTTAACCTCAACTTCCTTGGCACGCTGCTTCCGACTCAGGTATTTGCAAAGGATATGGCAAAGAAGGGCGATGCAGTTATACTTAACGTATCGAGCATGAACGCATTCCGTCCGCTGACCAGAATCCCTGCATATTCGGGCGCAAAGGCTGCTGTCTCTAACTTCACTCAGTGGCTCGCGGTTCATTTCGCAAAGGTCGGAATCCGTGTAAACGCTATCGCTCCTGGATTCTTCCTCACCAACCAGAACCACGACCTTCTGATAAATCCCGATGGAAGCTATACTGCACGCTCGCAGAAGATCCTTGGTCACACTCCTATGAATCGTTTTGGTGTTACAGACGACCTGCTTGGAACGCTGCTCTGGCTCGTTGACAACAACGCTTCCGGCTTTGTAAACGGCGTAGTAGTTCCGGTTGATGGCGGATTCGCTGCATACTCTGGAGTTTGATTTAACTTAGCAACTTAATATATCAATTACAGCATAATAATGCCGCACGCGATATTAAATCGGGTGCGGCTGATTTTTTGCAGAAAATCTATTGCAAATATTATAGAAATATGGTAAAATATTGATTGTGTATTAAATTGAAAGGAACTTTATTATGGTATTTTCGAGCCTCGAATTCTTGTTTCTTTATCTCACGGTGACTCTGTTTATATATTACATAGTTCCATTGAAGATAAGAAATATCGTACTGCTTTTGGTCAGCCTTGTTTTTTATGGCTGGGGTGAGCCTGTATATGTTTTCCTGATGATTTTCACAATAATGGTCGATTATATTTTCGGTTTGTTAGTTGAGAAAAATTTAAGGCAGGATAACAAAAAACGCGCAAAGCTGCATTTGATCCTGAGTATTGTTATAAATCTTTCGATACTTGGATTTTTCAAGTATTATGATTTCTTCGTGTCAAATCTGCGGCTTATCCCCGGATTGTCCGGACTTCCGCTGCTTGAATTAGAACTGCCGATCGGAATTTCGTTCTATACATTTCAGGCGCTGTCGTATGTCATTGACGTTTATCGCGGCGATACCGGAGCACAACACAATATCGCTTCATTTGGTGCGTATGTAACACTCTATCCGCAGCTTATTGCCGGACCTATCGTTCGATATAAGGATGTTGACGACCAGCTCGTCAGCCGTGAGCATAGCGTTCCGTTGTTTGCTGATGGTGTGCGCACGTTTGTTGCGGGTATGGGCAAGAAGATACTATTCGCAAATATGGCAGGACAGCTTTGGGAGTATTTTCGAGTAATTCCGACAGACCAGAGAACAGTTCTCGGTGCATGGATGGGAATGCTCTGCTATTCGTTCCAGATTTACTTCGATTTCTCCGGCTACTCGGATATGGCAATCGGACTCGGAAAGATGATAGGATTTAGATTCCTCGAAAATTTCAATTATCCGTATATATCAAAAAGTATCACAGAGTTCTGGCGCAGATGGCATATATCGCTTGGAACGTGGTTCCGCGAATACGTATACATACCGCTCGGTGGCAACCGCTGCTCAAAGCTGCTGAATCTGCGCAATATATTTGTTGTGTGGTTTCTCACAGGATTCTGGCATGGTGCAAGCTGGAACTATATTCTCTGGGGGCTGTATTATTTTGTCCTGCTGATGATCGAAAAGACATTCTTACTCGATAAGTTGAAGAGAGCGCCGGCAGTCGTATCGCATATCTATACACTTTTCTTTGTCATGTTTGGATGGCTGCTGTTCGTATTTGAGGACCTTTCAGCCGGAATGGTGTGGCTCGGCAATATGTTCGGTGCTAATGTAACGGCACTTGCAAATCAGGGCGACGCGTACAATCTTGTCCGCAATCTTCCCTTCTTTGTTATCCTTGCAATAGCTTCCACACCGCTTCCGAAAAAGCTTTATTACAAGCTGACAGAGAGATCGGAGGCTGTAAAGACGGCTGCGGCAGCTGGTACGACTTTGGTTTTGTTAGTGTGCATGGCGTACCTTGTCGATTCAACGTTCAATCCGTTCCTGTATTTCCGTTTTTGATTTGGGCTGGAGGAATTTATTATGTTAAAAAAATACAAGCCAAGCGACATACTTACGATAGGCGGAGTTCTCGCCGTGATCTATGGATTTTCAGCTGCAACTTTGTTTACTCCGGACAATGATTTTTCGGAGGATGAGAATCGCTATCTTCAGTTAAAGCCGAAATTCTCGCTTGAAGCACTGGTTGACGGCAGCTTTACCTCGGAAATAGCCGATTATTATTCCGACCAGATACCGCTGCGAAACATATTTGTCGGTACTAAGGCTATATCTGAAATAGCATTGTTTAAGCAGGAAAATGACGATGTTCTTCTCGGCTCTGACGGGCATATAATCGCTAAAAACGATTATCCTAACCTAAGTGAGGCAGACAAAAATGTGAAGGCAATAAACCGCTTTCTTAGCGCTATGGAGACTTCGTCTGACAGCGCATTTGTTGGTATAGACTTTAAAGTCGCGATCGCCGGACGTTCACAGGACGTGCTCGAAAAATATATGCCGTCACTGTATCCGGCGAGTGAGCGTACAGAGCAGATATTTGACTATGTGTATGACAGACTCGAAGCTCCGCATATCGAGCTGCTTGAACCATTGAAATCACGTGCTGATTCGGGCGAATATGTCTACTATCGCACCGACCATCATTGGACTACTCTCGGCGCTTATTACGCCTATGTTGAGATCATGAAATCATACGGGATCGAGCCATATCCTATTGATTATTTCACGCGCGAGACTGCAAGCGAGGAATTCTACGGCACTACATGGTCGAAGGCTGGAATGAAGTGGATAGCTCCGGATACTATCGAGTTTTTCCGTTGGGACGGCGACGACGATATGGTTACTGAAATTGTTGACAACGGTAAGACCCTTGATGGGATGTACGACCGCAGCTACCTTGATGTCAAGGATAAATACAGCAGCTTTATCGGCGGAAACAATGGGTATGTGAAAATATATCCGGCCGATGGAAGTCCGCTGAGATCAGTTGAGCGTGAGAAATTGATACTGATAAAGGATAGCTTTGGACATTCGCTTGCTCCATTTCTTGCCGCACATTTTGACCTCGAAATACTCGATCTGCGATATTATAAGCTTCCGGTCATTGACTTTGTTCGCGAGTCGGGCGCAGATAGAGTGCTGATATTATACAACATGGATGGCTTAGTAAGTTCGAATTCGCTTGCGATGCTTAACTATGGTATTAAAAACTGACAATGAAAAACTTCAAGAAAACACTTCCGCTTTACGGCGCAAACGCGCTTGTATACGGACTAAACGCTCTCTATTATTGTTTTATTCAGATATATATCAGCAATTATCATCCTGATGATATCACTGGAATTCTGCTTGCGATAGGTCCGTTTGTATCTATTTTCGCGCCGATATTATGGGGATTGCTTGCGGACCGCGCGCGTTCAAAGAACTTGGTACTTGCGGCTTCGGTCGCGGGCTCGGCGATATTCTATTATTTGCTCGGAATTGGACATAGTTTTTGGTATCTTGCGATAATGCTAACCTTAGTTATGTTTTTCATGTCTCCGTTCGGCGGTCTTATTGACATAATCACTCTCGAATATACTACTGAAAATGATACGCCGTATGGACCTATACGAATATGCGGAACTTTTATGTTCGGCTTACTGCCAATGCTGCTCACCGGATTTACCGAAAACAATATCTCGCTGATATTCTATGTATATCTTGTAATGGCGGCGCTCGCGATCATTACTATAATGTTGTCGCCGCGGGTAGAAGGACATGGAAGCCATGATAAACGTCCAAGCGTTATTCCCCTGTTTCGTGACAAGAAGCTTATGCTGATATTCCTATTTGTTGGAGTTGCGCAGTTTACATGGGCATATTATCTTAATTATTTCCCGAACCATCTGACCGGTGATCTCGGACTATCTCAGCAGGTATGGGGAATAAATGTATTCGTAACTGTACTTGGTGAGATTCCGTTTTTTCTTATGTTCAACCGCCTGTTCAAGAGAATTGGTATAAGATCTCTGCTGCTGATAAGTCTTGTACTTGTGACGCTGCGATATGCCGGACTTGCATTTCTGACTAATGTGCCGTTATTACTGCTTGTTGGGCTTGTCACCGGATTTGCGGTCACTGTGTTCACATATTGCGGCTCAGTTTATATTACTGAACACGTTGCGCCTGAATCAAAAGCATCGGCGAATTCGCTGATGTACGCGCTCGGCAACGGCATACCAAAGGTGCTTGCAGGAGTGCTTGGTGGACGCATGACTATGTCATTCGGCTATACTGTGTCTATGGTCATATGCACCTTGCTCTGCGCTATGACATTGGTTGTATTCTTTATATCGCAAAAGTCTAAGGCGACTTCATTTGATTTATAATATATCAATATAGTCAATAAACCGTTTCACTGCAAGTGAGGCGGTTTTTTTGTCTTTCAAAGTGAGCGCAATGTCGCGATACGCCGGAACTGATAGTTTCTTTGACACAATATCATACGGTATGCGTTGCAGTATCAATGATGGAAGTATACTTATCCCAAGTCCGCTCTCCACCATGGACATTATTGCATAATCATCCCATGTAGTAAAATGCACACGCGGCGAAATAGAAAAGCGTTCGAACAACTCGGAAACTTCGGTTTTTGAGCCGTGTTCAAGTAAAATAAATGGATAGTCGCAGATCGACTCTATAGGAAATATTTCAACGTCAGCAAGCGGGTGAGATTTTGGCAGTATTATGCGAAGTTCGTCACGTTTAAGAAATGTTGTTTCGAAGTCAGGGGTTGTTGGCAGTCTCAGAAATCCGCAGTCAACACGTCCATTCGCTATCCATTCTTCAATTTCGCTATAATCACCGAGCAGCAGCTCATAATCAATACCGGGATAATCCTTTTGAAATTTGCTGATTATATTTGGCAGCCAATGTGTAGCTACACTCGAAAATGTACCAATACGTATCATTCCGGAGCGCAGACCATTCAGCTCGTCAATACGTTCGATAAGCCTGTCTGAAGCTTCGCATACGTTTTTTGCATATTGAAGCAGGCATAATCCATCGCTCGTCAGACGAACACCGGCTTTACTGCGTTCAAGCAACGCCGTTCCCCAGTCGGTTTCGAGGTCCGCTATCATTCGGCTTATCCCAGATTGTGAATAATGCAGCAGCTCAGCTGCTTTAGTAAAGCTCCCGAATTCAGCTGCTTTTACGAATGCGGTGAGCTTTTGAATACTGATATCCATAATAATCGCCTTTCATGATATTTTGTAATGTATAGTATGATAAATATCCGCTTTTGTTATTGATATAAATATGATATAATATTATTGACGATTTGTCAATACCAAATTGAAAAGTGAGGATAAAATAAAATGGATATTAAACATAACAGAATAGTAGTCAAGGTCGGAACGTCTACACTTACAAGTGAGTCAGGTGAAAGCGATCTTCGACTGTTTGATCGAATTGCGCGTGTATTAACTGACCTTGTCGGTAAAGGATATGAAATGATTCTTGTATCGTCGGGCGCTATCGCGCAGGGTAAAAGTCTGCTCGGATATAAAGCTGATCTGAATAGTCTTGGAAAGAAGCAGGCTGCTGCGGCAGTCGGACAGTGTAGACTTATTTATTTGTATGACAAATTTTTCAGCGAGTATGGTAAAACTATAGCTCAAATATTGCTGACTGCTGAGGATATAGCCGATGATAATAAAAAGCAGAATCTTATAAACACATTTGAATCTCTGCTAATAGATGGCATTATTCCGATAGTGAATGAAAACGACTCAGTGGGCTATGATGAAATCGAGTCACCGGAGCGGTTGTTTGGAGATAATGATATGCTGTCAGCGATAGTCGCCGTTATGTGTAAGGCATCGCGGCTGATAATATTATCCGACGTTGACGGACTATATGACCGCGACCCGCATATATATCCGGACGCTCGGCTGATTGAACGGATATATAATGTTGACAATGATATAAAAGCGCTGGCTGGCGGCGCTGGAACGAATCGTGGACGCGGTGGAATGATTACTAAGCTGCGCTTGGCTGAGTTGGCTATATCGAACGGAATAGATGCAACCATATGTCGTGGTGATGATCCAGATTTGATATATAGAATAGTTGATGGTGAAGCTATTGGCACATTGTTTGTCGGAGACAGAAATGAAAAATAAAATGCCATATTCAATATCTGCACTGATAATGTATATCGTATCGCTGTTATTATTCGGTTCTAACGGTATCGTTGCAGATAAAATTTCACTTTCGAGTGTATCTATTGTGCTGCTGAGAACGCTGATAGGCAGCTTACTGCTTATACTTTTATTTGTTGTCAGTGGTCACAAATTTACATTTACAAAATATCCGAAGGATCTTATATACATAATCATCTCCGGTATAGCTATGGGAATCAGCTGGATGTTATTGTATGAAGCATACGCGCAGATCGGAGTAAGTACGGCTTCCCTGCTCTATTACTGCGGACCTGTAATTGTAATGGCTTTGTCTCCGCTTTTGTACGGCGAGCGTCTGACATGGAGCAAGCTCTGTGGATTTGCTGTTGTATTTGTAGGAATCGTGCTTGTAAATGGCAGTATTGATACTGGCGGAGGTGTATTAGGATTTATACTTGGCGGAGCGTCAGCGATTATGTATGCGGTCATGGTGACGACCAATCGAAGAGCGAAGAATATAACTGGTATGGAAAATTCACTTGTACAGTTATGTGTGAGCTTTCTGACGGTAGCTGTATTTGTGTTGTCGAGAGCTTTTATAAGCGGCGGATTTGCGGAATCTATTAAGCTTGGATTTGACGGTATATTGTGGATGCTGCTGCTTGGCATGGTCAATACCGGACTTGGATGCTACTTATACTTTTCTTCGATCGGTCGGCTCCCTATGCAGACTGCGGCGGTGTGCGGCTACTTAGAGCCTTTGTCAGCGGTTATATTTTCGGTAATATTCCTTGGCGAGAATCTGACATTGACGCGTACTTTGGGTGTGGTTATGATTATCGGAGGCGCGCTTTTCTGCGAATGTATTCATACAAAGAAAAAGGCATAAAAATATGGCTGTCAAATGACAGCCATTATTTTATTCCTGTGTTTTTTGTTCGCGTATATCTTTTCCGAAGAATAAGAATATATTAAACTCACCGAACAGACGGCTTGTTATACGGTCGTTGTAACGCTCACGGATGTCTTTTTCGCGCAGATTTGTGTTTAGTATCATCGAACGTCCAGAATTTATTCTTGTGTTTATTACATTATAGAAGCAAGATATCGTAAATTGGTTCGACACCTCAGATCCAAGGTCGTCGATTATTAAAAGGTCGCAGTTGAAATACTTCTGTGTTCGTGATTCTGAGCTGTCTCCAGTCGAGCGTCCGAAGCGTTCGTACTCGAAGTCAGACAGAAAATTTTGTGCGGTATCATACACGACATCAAATCCTCGCTCGATAACTACCTTTGCGATTGAGGTCGACATATGTGTCTTGCCAAGTCCGGTAGTGCCGCATAACAGCAGATTCTTTCCGCTGCCAGCTTCAAAATTATATGCGAACTGCTTGCATTTTTCAAGCGTTAGAGCCATTCTATCATGCTGTTCAGGGGTTTGGCGGTAATAATTGAGATCAAAGGTCTCAAAGCTCTGGGTACGTATCAGATTGCCTATTCCTGAGCTCTCGTATCCAGCCATTATAAGCTCGCGGCGCATACAATCGCACATCTGACTTCCGATAAAACCAGTGTCGCTGCACTTATCACAAGCATATTTCACTGACGAGTAATCCGCTGGATATCCGTGGTCTTCAAGTATCTTTGCACGTATTTTCCGTGCTTCTTCATTTTCACGTCGCAGCTTTGCGATCCGCTCATCAAGTCCAGCCTTGCCGTTCATCGATTCCGCAAATATCCGCACTCCGGTCATCGATAGTTCCCTGTCAATAATTGCTACATCGGGAAGCTTTGCGTGCAATTCTTCCGTACGGCGGTCGGCTTCCTGTCTGGCACGCAGATTGCGCTTCTCGAATTCCTCGCGTATTCTTATATAATTTTCTCGGTTATAGCTCATTTATATGACCATCCCTTTCTCAAAAACGCGAGATTGCGCATTTTATGGTTATTCCTTATAGCTGCGTCGAAGTGCGGCTTCAAAAAATTCATCTGTTTGGAAGCCGGATTCGGTACCATTTACTGTCTGTGTGCTGTGTGCTGGGTTTTGCTTGTTTTTCTTATATTTTTCTTCAGCAGCTTCGATATCTTCAAGTGTTGTAAACCCGGATTTGTGCCAGTTGCCGAGTACCTTGTCCATATATGATATGGACGGCTCCTTTATGTTGCCTATGGTTATTTCCCATGCACGCCGGATTATTGCCATGCTGTAGTTCCACTTGTCAAGCCAGCATTCGAAGGTTTTAGTTTCCTTTGGAGTGAGCTCACGCGAGCCCAGACCGAGCATTTTTCGTATTTCGGGAATCGCGCCCTTGCGCTCCTCTTGCCTTTTTAAATATTCATTAAACGCATCAAAACTGTCGATACCTTCATCAAAGAGATTGAGCGCGGTTTTTTCGATATATCGTATCGCCTTTTTGCCGTTGTTGACGCAGCAATAATTAAACAAGCTTACGATATATTCGCCGCTGAGCCCGAGGTGGTCGTACAATGATACGACTACCGCAGTATCTGCCGGAGTGAAGATCTTGCCCATTATCTGCTGGCACATATTTATTACGTCGGAAAGCTCAGGTGTATTTTCAATAATATCTGCACAAGTGCTCTCGCTGTAGCTTGGAAGCTGCTGCGCCATAAGAACTTTGGACTTCTTTTCCGGTTCTGAACTGTTTTTCTCTGACTCCGGTTCAGATTTTGACTTATCAGCGTTGGCTTTAGCTGTATCGTTTGTTGGCGTGGCTTCAATCTTCGGTTCTGTATTTACTATCGGTGCAGCTGGGTGAGCTGCCGTAGTTTTAGGGCTGTCGCCGCATGATAAAATACTTGCTTCACACCAGAATGAAATTGACTTTTCAAGCGCACTTTTGGTGCAATCGAGTTGTTTGCATATTTCATTGCAGCAGGAATCGTAATCACTTCTCAGCGATTCATTTGAAGCAATTAGTATAAGAACTTTGAGGTCGAATCCACTCGCTTCAGGAATTGCAGTAAGAAGTCGTTCCTTGGGAAGCGACAGTACACTGCTTCCGTAATCAAGCTTCATGCATTTGCTCATTCGCGGCTTTCCTCACTGCGTTTTGCAAGCTCATAGCACAATGTCATAAGCGAGTCTCCCATATGTACGTTTTGTACTACAACATTCTGCTCTGGAAGTTCGATCTCTGTGCTTGCAAAATTCCATATACCATTTACTCCGAGTACGGCGAGCCGTTCGGCCGTTTCACGCACTACTTCCTTAGGCATAGTCAGTACGGCGATATTTACGGTGTTTTCGGATATGTAATTTTCGAGTGTATCCATCGGCTGAACAGTATATCCGGATATATTTCTGCCAACGATTTCGGGATTCACATCAAACAACGCGGTAAGGCGCACACCTCGTTTTTCAAAAATCGGACTCGATGCAAGCGCACTTCCGAGGTTGCCTGCGCCAATTATAATTGCGTTGTAATTTTGCGTAACGCCAAGTATATCGCTTATTTTGCCGTAAAGATATTTAACATTATAGCCATAGCCCTGCTGACCAAAACCGCCGAAGCAGTTGAGATCCTGCCGTATCTGTGACGCGGTCACGTGCATGAGCTTAGACAGCTCCCCGGATGAAATACGCAGTATGTCGTTTCGCAGCAGCTCACGCAGATATCGGAAATATCGCGGAAGCCGCTTTATAACGGCCGGAGATACGTCTTCACGCGATATCCTGCGTGAATATTCATTCCGGCTGTTTTCGGTTTTCATGGATATGCCCATCCTTTTCTGAGATGTTTAGAAATTTGATTTATATTATTATCTATTATCTGCTGCCGCGCCGATATAAATCGGCGCGGCATAGTCATTTTTTATATATTAGAGTCCGCGGATCGTATCCATTACATACGCTGCGAATTCATCGCAGGTAGCGCCGGTATCACGTCCAGTGATGACATACTTCTTATCCTCGAACATACAAATATCAAGCGCACGCTCAAGCTTGTCTGCTTCAGTCTGATATCCGATATGTGACAGCAGCAGTACGGTAGCGCGAAGCATTGAGCAAGGATCTGCGTACTTGCCGCGTCCTTCTTTGATCATACGCGGTGCGGAGCCATGAATAGCTTCGAACATTGCGTACTTCTTACCAATGTTAGCCGAGCCGGCAGTACCTACGCCGCCCTGGAATTCAGCAGCCTCGTCGGTGATGATATCTCCATACAGGTTCGGAAGAATGAATACCTTAAAGTCTGTGCGGCGTTTCTCGTCGACGAGCTTCGCTGTCATGATATCAATAAACCACTCATCAGTTGTGATTTCAGGATATTCCTTAGCGATCTCTTCGCAGATACGCAGGAACTTTCCGTCGGTGGTCTTGATTATGTTAGCCTTAGTTACGACCGAAACACGGTTTTTCTTGTTTTTGCGCGCGTAATCAAATGCGAGGCGAGCAATACGGTTTGTTCCCTCAGTGGTGGTTACGCAGAAATCTACTGCAAGGTCGTCGGTGACGTTTACACCCTGACTTCCGACTGCATAGCTTCCCTCGGTGTTTTCACGGAAGAAGGTCCAGTCGATTCCCTTGTCTGGAACCTTAACAGGACGAACGTTTGCGAAAAGGTCAAGATTTTTACGCATAGCAACGTTAGCTGACTCGATATTCGGCCACGGATCGCCGGCACGCGGAGTGGTGGTCGGACCTTTGAGGATAACGTCGCACTTGTAAAGCTCGTCCATTACGTCATCCGGAATAGCCTTCATGCAGGCTGCACGGTTCTCGATGGTGAGTCCGTCGATGACTTTGAACTTTATCTTTCCTGCCTTTACTTCGTCAGCGAGGAGGTATTCGAGTACATTCTGCGAAGCCTTGGTGATGATCGGACCGATACCGTCGCCGCCGCAGATACCAATAGTGATGGTCGGAAGCGCGGAGTAATCAACGAAATCCTTCGTGGCGTTGATTTTTTCGACGCGCTCCAGCTGACCGCGCAGAACCTTTTCAAACTGCTTCAGTGCAGCAGAGATGTTTTCTTCATAGTTGTTCATTATAGAATTCTCCATTTATATAAATAAAATTTTAACTGTATTAAGTATAAGCTCAGTTTTTGCGGAATACATCGAGCATATGGTGAGTAGCTCCGACCATATCCGCGCGCTCGCATATCGAAAAGTGATAGCGAAGATAGGTCTCGAAAAGTTCCTCGCTCATGCTGTCGATTTCCTCGCGCATAAAGTTAGTCGCCATATCCGTGCCTATATAATGCAGACGCGACACATCAAAAATTGACATTAGTGTGTCTATATCTTCACGGCGATAGAGCGAAAATGGCTGCGAGGGAAATTGTGCTGCTTTAAATGTGACCGGGTCGATAAGCGCCTTATAGTGCTCATTTTCAAGATATCTGCGCCCAAAGCAGAACTGAACGATAGTAGCGTCATTGTTGCAGTAGGCGGCGAATATAATGCCGTTTGGTTTAGTAACGCGTATCGCTTCCGACAGTGCCTTTTGTTGGCTTTCAGTGTCAAATAAATGATACATTGGACCAAGCAGAAGCGTAATATCGTATGTGTTATCTTCAAATCCGTCGAGCGACAGCGCATTGCCCTGCACTATGGTAACCGGTTCGTTGGGCCTTGTGTGCTGTTTGAATATTTCGATGTTGTGTTCGACCAACTCAACTGCATCGACGTGATAGCCCATATTTGCAAGCGTATGACTGTATCTTCCAGTACCTGCGCCGATCTCGATTATCTTTGAGTTGGGTCGCAGATATTTCTCGATATAACGCATGGTAGTCAGAAACTCGACTTGACCGTGCTTTGACTCAAGTCGGGCATCTTCGTCGTAATTATTGTAGTATTCTGTTATATATTCAGTTTGTTTCATATTGTTGATATGCCTTTTAAGATGTTAAGTATACGCTTATTGAAGCTAACTTCTTGTACTAAACTATGGAAATGTTGAATATGCTTATATATCTGACACTTATTCCACATTTTCAACGGGCTTTTCCACAGCTAATAAGCGAATAATTCTGCGAATCTTGACGAATATTGGCTTTAAAAGCGTATTTTTGACTTTAAGAACATATTTTCACATGGGATTTCCACAGGCTGTTGAAAAAGGTGTTAGACTTTTCAACAGATTTGACAGATAAAGTCGAATTTTGTGTAAACTTGTATAAGATTGACATAGTACAAGAGCGACGATACTCATTGTCCGCTTGCCTTTGCATTCAATGCTGAATCACCACGCACACCAGCTAAATATTCGTAATATCCCTGAGCTGCGATCATAGCCGCATTATCGCCGCATAAACTGAGCGGGGGCATATAGAAATGTATCTGCCGTTTGTTACAGAATTCCTCAAGTGCGGCGCGCAAGTGCGAATTTGCAGACACTCCGCCAGCTATTACAATTTTATCAAGTCCAGTAGCTTCATATGCCATTTCGAGCTTCTTTGTCACCGAACTGATAACTGTTTTCGTAAACGACGCTGCGATGTCCTCTTTTACGTAGCTTTCGCCTTTTTGGTCACAGTTGTGAAGATGGTTTATTACCGCTGTTTTCAGTCCGCTGAATGAAAAGTCAAGATTATCTCCGACTACAGCGGCTGACGGAAATTTTATCGCATTCGGGTTTCCTATCGAAGCGAGTCTGTCCATCTCAGCGCCGCCGGGATATGGTAACCCCATGACTCGCCCGACCTTATCGAAGGCTTCTCCGATAGCGTCGTCGCGCGTTCTTCCGATGGTCGTATATGTCGTGTAATCATCAACACGTATCAAAGATGTATGTCCTCCAGACGCTACAAGTGCTAAAAATGGAGGCTTCAAATCAGGGTGTACGAAATAATTTGCAGCGGTGTGCCCCTTTATGTGATTTACCGGAACAAGCGGTATGTTGTTTGCTATCGCGAGCGATTTCGCGAAGCTCACTCCGACAAGCAATGCACCGATAAGTCCGGGCGTATTTGTCACGGCAATAGCGTCAATATCGGCAAGCGTAACTCCGGCAGTATCGAGCGCTTCATAGGTGATATTTGTAATAGCGTCGCAGTGTGCCCGGCTGGCTATTTCCGGTACCACTCCGCCATAAAGCTTGTGAGTTTCTATCTGCGACGCAATAATATTTGAGCGTATCTGCTTTTTATTTTCATCAAATTCGCAGACTGCGGCTGAGGTTTCATCGCAGGAGCTTTCAAAAGATAGAATTAACATATAAAAACCTTTTTAAATTAAACTAAGACTCATAAGTACTGCGTCTTCACGTGGATTAGAATAAAATCCGCGTCGGATACCATCCTCTTTAAATCCATATCCAGAATACAGTCGTCGTGCCCCTTCATTTGAGACTCGCACCTCTAATAGTAATCGCTCAACTCCATCGGTATGACGGAGCGCGTCAATCAGCGCAGTGGCAATTCCCATCCGACGGCATTCATGGGTGACGGCAATATTTGTTATCTCGCCGTCGCCGAATGAAAGATACATGCCCACATACCCGACGATTTTTCCGTCAAGCTCGGCCGCATATGCCACCGAATATTCAACTGTGAAGAAATCTTCAAAGCTTTTTTCGCTCCAAGGCTGAGAGAAACATTCTATTTCAAGCGCGCATAGTGACGGGATATCCGGCACGGCTGCTCTGCGTACAGTAAAGCTGCGGTCACTCATCTTTCGAGGTATTTCAGCATTACGTCGCCGACGTTGACGCAGGTCTGAGTTGTGCGGTCGTAGATATACTGATTTCCATCGTCGCCCTCGATATATAACAGATTATAATATATCCCGGGATATTTCGCTGACGCGAATTTGAGCTTATAAGATGAGCCTGAGTTTACAATACTGCACGGCTCGCCGTTTGTAAATGCAGAAATGATCGCGTCGATATCTGACTTATCTTCAACGACACCAAGCGCGACGGTAATTGATTTTTCAACGCAGATATACATTATGTCAGCGTCAAAGGTTTCGAGCGTCGGAAGCTCAACTCCCTCGGCATACCATACCCCGCCGATACCTTCATATGGCTCTGAAATCCATTCAAGTGGAGACAAGCCCTCAATTGCGTGCAGCTCCAGCTTTGGCTTAGAGCACTTCGCGTAAACCTCGGTTTCAAGAGCTATAGGTTCAAAGCATATCGGCGCACCGATATATGTGATGTCATTTTTCTTATCGTACAATTTGCCGTCGACCTCTTTAAGGCTCAGTGCGCAGGATGAAGCGCAAATTACAACCATCAAGAGCGCCGCTGCGAGTGAGATCGCACGCACTAATTTTGCATTTTTTAACATATTAATAGCCGAACTTTCCGGACAGGCTGTCGTCGTCGGTTACCCAGCTTTCCACCTTGATCGTGCGGTATGTATCTTTTCCATTGCGGATTATAACCGTATCGATTCCGGCATTTATTACCTGACGCTTGCACATCATACAGCTGCACGTGTTGGGGACAAGCTCACCAGTTTTGCCGTCAACGCAAGCCATGTACAGCGTAGCGCCGAGCATTTGCTCGCGTGAAGCTGCGATTATCGCGTTAGCTTCAGCATGGACCGAACGGCACATTTCGTAACGCTCACCGCGTGGGATCTGCAGCTTGTCGCGCATACATTCGCCAAGGTCGGTACAGTTTTGGCGTCCGCGGGGCGCGCCATTGTAACCAGTGGATACGATGGTATCATTTTTAACTATTATAACGCCATATTTCTTTCGCAGACAAGTGCTGCGTTCTCCTACCGTCTGTGCAATGTCAAGATAATAGTTATGCTTTGAGACTCTCTCCATAAATGTTTTCTCCAATTTACTTATTTTATTTTACTTATTTTATTTGTCCATGTCAGCGACGAATTCGCGCAGGAATTTCTTGAAATCTTCTCCTACCTCAGGGTGCTTGACAGCTTCTTTTATGTTTGCAGTTAAGAAACCAAGCTTTGAACCAAGGTCGAATCTTTCACCTTCGAAATCTACCGCTGTCATGCCGCCATTCTGAGCAATAACGCGCATTGCGTCGGTCAGCTGGATCTCACCGCCAGCGCCGGGCGCTGTAGTTTCGAGAATATCGAAAATATCGGGAGTAAGAAGCACGCGGCCGAGTATGGACAGATTTGTATACACCTGCTCCGGCTTTGGCTTTTCGATCATATCGGTGACATTGTAGCTGCCGTCGCCGTTCTGCTCAGCTTTGAGCGAGCAATACTTGTATACCGATTCCCACGGCACTGGCTTAACGCCGCATACCGGCTTTCCGTGGCTCTCGAATGCGTTTGCAAGCTGAGTGCATACCGGAGTTTCAGAGACGATAATATCATCGCCATAGAGTATGTAAAACGGCTCGTTACCTACAAAGTTTTTCGCTGTCAGTACAGCGTGACCGAGACCGCGAGTCTCCTTCTGACGCAGGAAGTACACATTCGCCATGGAGCAGATATTGCGCATCTCTTCAATTTTATCAAGCTTTCCGGAGGCGGTCAGTTTCTGCTCATATTCGATCGAGTAGTCGAAATAATTCTCAATAGCGTCCTTTCCGCGGCCGGTTATAATAAGTATGTCTTCTGCTCCGGCAGCTGCGGCTTCCTCAACTAAATATGATATAGCCGGACGGTCGACTATTGGAAGCATTTCCTTTGGCACGGTGCGTGATATCGGGAGCATACGAGTACCGAGTCCAGCGGCAGGAATAACGGCTTTTTTTATCTTTTTCATTTGAGTAGATCCTTTCTACAGGTCAGGATAGTGTGGAATAATTGAGTACACATATTTCCGCATAGTAATTGCAATAATCTATTATATCGCTTTTTTAGGAAAAAATCAAGGGGAAAACTATAAATAAACTGGAATCTGCAAAGATTTTATCAAAAATTTCACAATTTTCGGTTTAAACGAAGATTCCAGCATGTGTTCGGCGGTATTCGAGCGGCGAAATGCTTTCAAACCGTTTCCATTGACGATAGAAATAAGATTCGCTTTCAAAGCCCGACTGAATAGTCACTTCATGTATCGGCAGCTCAGTATTCGACAATAGCTGCTTTGCTTTTTCTATGCGATGTCGCAGGATGTACTCGACTGGACGCATTCCGGTGTGTGCGTGGAATACGCGGCAGAAGTATTGTGGGCTAACGTTTTTTCCGACTTTGCAGAGCATATCAAGGGTTATCTTCTCCTGAAAATGCTGTTCGATGTAACCGACTGCATCTGATATCAGGCTTATTTCGGACAAGCTGACATTGCTCTGACTTTCGAGGTCGATATTTACAAGCATCATCAGCCGATAAGCCTCAGCCGCTGCAAGCAGCCGACCACGCAGAGTGTGGTCTGTCAGATAGCGGTTTACGTTGTCGTATATTTTGATAATTTCGCTCATATCATTCGGCCGGAAAATTATATAATCGTCTTTTAGCGACATCATCGAAAAGGATTCATTTTTAGGAACTTCAATCGATATCCAATTATCGATCCAGCCGCATGGAGCAGGAGCAATTTCAATCTGTTTTCCTGGCGGAGTATATAACAAGGTTCCAACAGGAAGCATATGGTGCTTTCCATTAAATACTGCGATTCCGCAGCCGCTTATAGTAAGGTGAAAATGTATATGCGGGTGCGTGAATGTTATCGCTTCTTGATTATGACCTACGCCGATGCTCGACACATATATTAAAAGACTATTTTCACTTTGTATTTTTGGAAAATAATTTACAAGTCCCATAAAATTGAATCTCCAGTTTCAAATTAGTCAGTTTTTAAAGATAATTTCATTGACTGAGCTGATTATTGCTGATATAATAAAACACATTACAAGTATGCGTTGGTATGCGTATTTGTAAAATAATTCATGCTGTAAGAAGGGATATTTATTATGATGAAAAAGTATTGTCGATTTATATCGACAGCGCTATTAGGCGCGATGCTCACCTCCATTGCCTGCTCGTGCGGCAATGAAACTACCCCGGACGATATAGACAAGAATACCTCCGGCGTAAATGATACCGTAGATACAACACCGAACGAAACGACTTCTCCGCTCTATGCTTTGGAGAAAAAGGATTACGGCGGACGCGAGTTCCGAATTTCGGTATCAGAAGAATATTCTTCTGAAATGTGGGTCGATGAAGAAAACGGCGATGTATGCAACGACGCTGTTTACAACCGCAACAAGAAGGTCGAAGAGTACTTCAACGTTAAGATCAAGGCGATACCGACCTTTAACGCGTGGAACGACCCGCAGCAGGTCAACGCGATCGTGCAGAGCTGCATGGCGCAGGACGACGTTTACGACCTGACGGCGGTATTTACGTATCAGGCAGGCGCGCCGGCGCTCGAAGGCTATTACTATGACTGGAACGATATTCCGGTAGTTGATTTCAGCCGCGAATGGTGGGTGCAGAGTGCGAATGAAGCTTTCAGCGTCAACGGACACAAGTACGTTGCAGTTGGTGATTTGTCGATAACTACCCTGCTGCTTTCATATGCGATATTCTTCAATCAACGTATAGCCGAGGAGCAGCAAATGCCTAACCTCTACGAGATGGTGCTCGACGGCGACTGGACAATAGACCAGCTCATTAAGCTTTCAAAGGATTTGTATCAGGATATCAACAACAATGGTTCGGCTGATAAAGATGACATTTTCGGATTCGCCGGAAATAAGGCTACTAACCTTGACGCGTGGAACTCAGCTTTTGACATTCCGCTGATAAGCTTTGATAAAAATGGAATCCCGTCAACGAACATGAATATGGAGCGTATGCAGACTGGCGTTGAAAAGGTATATTCGCTATATTACGATTCTACTGCATTTATCAATTTCAGCAACGACGATATGATACAGCAGTTCGTAAGCGGAAAGGTAGCTTTCATGACAAGCCCGATTAAGAGCGCATTTACCAGCTTCCGTGAAATGAAAGACGATTACGGCATTCTTCCCTATCCGAAGCTCGACGATTCGCAGGAGAATTACTACTCCAACTCGATGGACAACTACTCGCTGCTGTCAATTCCAAAAACATCTAAGGATACCGAGTTTGTCGGCACGATAGTTGAGGCGTTGACGCGCGAGAGCCATTTCTCTGTAGTTCCAGCGTACTATGATGTTGCGCTTACAAGCAAGTACGCCCGCGACGAGCAGTCGGTTGCAATGCTTGACATCATCATGAACGGTCGTATGTACGACTTCTCGATCCTTCATAGTGATGAGCTTAATAAGCTTCCATATTTATTCCGCAATTTAATAGCTGAAAAGAGCACTGCGGTTGCGTCAAGATGGGCTTCTATGGAGAGCGGCGTAAAGACCGGACTTGAAAACCTCATCGAAACTTACAAAGAGCTCGAAGGATAAGCTGATATTTAAATTATAACACGCAGCATAAGTATCTGTCAATGACTTTTTAATAACTGAACACAATAAATGCAGTAAAGACCGATTCAATCGTCGGTCTTTACTTTTATCGCTCGTGAAACAAATTTCAAAAAACATAGCTTTAGCTTTTGAAAGGTTATCGAACAGGTCCAATAAATATCGGAGGCACTCGAGTTTAGAGTGCCTTCATTTGATTTTGTTCACGAATATTTTAAATAAATATTTGAAAAACCATTGCAAAATCGCTCGGGATATTGTATAATATTATCAATGCCGCTTGAATGGCATTTGAATGCCATAGTACGGCAAAATAAATAATGAAAGAGTGATTGATTTTTATGGGTGACAACTCACCTCCTGCCCGATGTAATTTGCATCACCGGCATGGGCTTTCCGTATGTAGTCTTGATTTGACGAATGGAGGAATGAGCTTATGATGGGTGAACTAATTACAATTTTTATCTGTATTGTCCTTTCAGGACTATTCTCAGCCACTGAGACCGCTTTCCTGAGCTTTAACCGTGTTCGTATGAAGAACCTTGCAGCCGATGGTGATAAACGCGCTGCTTTGGTAATAAAGCTCGCAGATGATTATGACGCGCTGCTGTCGACGATACTTATCGGAAACAATATTGTAAATATTGCGCTTGCGTCGATCTCTACGCTATTGTTTGTGAAGCTTTTACCTCAAAACGGTGCAGCTGTGTCTACTATAGTTACGACTGTAGTTGTGCTGATTTTCGGTGAAGTAACGCCAAAGTCGCTTGCTAAGGAAATGCCGGACAGCTTTGCAAAGGTCATTGCGCCGTTTATACGTATGCTTATGGTCTTGTTCACACCGCTGAATTTTCTTTTCGGCGCGTGGAAAAAGCTGCTTGCAAAGGTGTTCAAATTTTCCGGCAGTGCGGCCATGACTGAAGATGAGCTTATCACAATCGTTGATGAAGCTGAACAGGATGGCGGTATCAATGAGCGCGAAGGCGAGCTTATACGCTCGGCTATCGAGTTTGATGACGCTGAGGTGGCGGACATTATCACGCCGCGTGTTGACGTTATAGCTGTGGATAAGGATATGCCGGCGGAAGAGATCGCCGAGGTATTCTATGAAACTGGCTTCTCACGACTTCCTGTCTATGATGAAACAATAGATAACATTATCGGTGTTCTTCACGAGAAGGATTTCTATTATCTCAGCCGCGATGGAGGAAAAGACATAACCTCGATACTTGGAAAGGCTCTGTATGTGCCGTGTCATGTCAAGATATCGAAGCTGCTTACTCAGTTCCAACAGGCAAAGGCTCACATGGCAATAGTTCTCGACGACTACGGCGGAACTATGGGTATTGCGACGCTTGAAGATGTCATAGAGGAGCTGGTCGGCGATATCTGGGATGAGCACGACGAGGTCGTTGAGCTGTTTGTCAATAATCCGGACGGAAGCGTCACCGTATCAGGCAATGCACGCTCGATAGATATGTTCGAGTACTTTGACATTACGCCGGAGAACGAGGATGATATGCCTCAGACTGTAAACGGTTGGGTCACATGGGTTCTTGGAAGCTTTCCGGAAAATGGGGCAGAATTCGACTGTGGCAGAATGCACGTTGTAGTTATAGAAACGGATGAAAAAATCATCGAGAAAATTCGCGTGACTATAACTGAGCCTGAAACAGATGAGTCTGAAGACGCAGAGTAGGACGTTTTAAAATCAATATATGGGCGGTCCACGGACCGCCCGAGTTTATTCTATTAGTTATTTTTTAAAGAGGAATCATTATGAAACGGATATCTGTTACGATTGAACAGCTTGAAAAGAACGTATATGGACGTACAAAATATAATAATGGTGCATTGGAGCTTTGCTGGAGTCTCAGTGGCTTCGAGTTCAGCTTTGTTGCTGACAGAGTGGAGCTGCATTTTGTGTCGGATTTTAGTTTGGAAAGTGACGGCTACCTCAAAGAGCAGCCTTGTTATGTAAAGGTTGTAATTGATGGCAAATATGAGAGTAAGTATTCGATCAAGACCGGAGCAGAAGTCATAATGATTGAAAACCTCGAAAATACTGCACATACGTTGCGTTTGTATAAGCTCAGTGAGAGCAATTGCCCTATCAAAGCAGCATCAGTAGTACTTGAAGGCAACGACGATACTGTTGTGCTGCCCGCACCTCAAAAGCCGGAGCTGCGCTTTGAGTTTTTCGGCGACTCGATAACCTGCGGCTACGGCGATATCGCCAGCAGCAATGTTGGTGCATTTTATACATATCAAGAGGACGCAACAAAGACTTACGCTTATATGACTGCAAAGGCTTTTGACGCAGATATACGCGTGGTAGCTATTTCTGGTCAGGGAATAATATCGAACTGTCATGGCGAGCCGGGATATCGTATCCCAGAGTTTTTCG
Source organism: Clostridiales bacterium (assembly GCA_022791685.1). Taxonomy (GTDB): domain Bacteria; phylum Bacillota; class Clostridia; order Oscillospirales; family CAG-272; genus Flemingiibacterium. The sequence goes on along the minus strand of JAAVZO010000021.1, from coordinate 55,359 downwards.
AGCATGAAATGCGTATCGGACACGAGCCGCACGATTTTGCAAGCTGGGTACCTCACGTTGTAGTTGTCAACGCAGGTACGAACGATATGGGTGGACGCGTACCGGACGATGTATTTAAAGCAGGTACGGATAAATTCGTAGACCGCATACGCGAGGTATATCCAGACACGCATATATTCTGGGTATTTGGAATGATGGGAAATCGTTATGACGCAGTACTTGCGTCTTTATTCAAAGAAAAAGGAAAAGTTGATTCAAAGCTTCACTATGTTCCGATTCAGAAGATATACGATTTTAAGGACGAATGCGGCGCTAACGGTCATCCGAACGTAAAGGGACAGACTCGTGCGGCAGATATACTTATTGAAGCTATTCGCGCAGCTTTGTGAGAGTATTAAGAAAAAATCGCATTATTTACAAAAAGTTTAACGTAAATTAAGCCTGTATAAAATAGTTAGGAGTAAAATAATATTAGTATGAAGTAATACAAGTGGGAGGTAGTCTGCGTGTTCGGATATATAAAACCGATTAGTGCGGAGCTTAAAGTTAAAGAATATGAGCTATATCGCAGTGTTTACTGTGGATTATGTGCCGCACTTGGCAGAAATACCTCCTGCATTTCACGCCTCACATTGAGCTATGATTTTGTTTTTCTCGCACTTATTAGAATGTCGCTCGCAGGTGAGACCGGACATATCGAAAAGAAACGCTGTATTGCACACCCGACAAAAAAGCGAGCTGTTCTTGTCGACGCTTTACAGCTTGATTACTGTGCAAGGGTCAGCTCGCTGTTGACATATCATAAGCTGCGCGATGATATCACCGATAATAAAGGTTTAAAGCGGATTGGTACATATATGCTTCTTCCCGCCGCAGGAGGAATGCTGAGGCGTGCCAAAAAGGGCGGCGATATAGATGAGCTTGAAGCGGTCATAGTAAAGAAGCTTGATGAGCTTGCGTCGATTGAAAAGGAAAATATATTGTCACCTGACCGTGCCGCTGAGCCGTTCGGTGAGCTGATGGCAGCGGTATGCTCATACGGCTTTGATAAAGGCAGCAGAGAAGTACGCATAGCGGGCGAGCTTGGACGGCATATTGGAAGGTTTATTTATATCGCAGACGCAGTTGATGACCTTTCCGATGATTTAAAAAGCGGCAATTACAATCCGTTTCGATCGTCAAGTACAGAGAATACATTGACAGATTTTAATCCTGAGTTTGTACGAAGCTCACTGACAATGGAGCTTATCGGGGTAGAGAGGGCAGTTGAGCTAATGGATTTCGGCAAGGTCCCAGAGTATGGGAATATAATCAGAAATGTTATATATCTTGGATTGCCGGCATTGATTGAAAGTATACTTAAAGATAAGAATCCTCAAGAATGAAATTATTCGATAATGATAATTAAAATAGCGTAAGAATGGAAAAAATAAGCATATGAATGATCCATACAAAATACTCGGTGTTTCACGCGACGCGACCGATGAGGAAGTTAAAAAGGCTTATCGCGAACTCGCGCGAAAATACCATCCGGATAATTATGTGAATAATCCGCTGTCTGATCTTGTAGAAGAAAAAATGAAAGAGATCAACGAGGCATATGACGCAATACAGAAGGAACGCGCTTCTGGACATACATCGTCTGACGGTGCTTCATATTCATCTGGAGCATACGGTGACTATTCTAAGGTGCGTGAGCTTATCAATCTGCGTCGTTTTTCGGAGGCGGAGTTGATTCTTGACGCGGTCGGACAGAATAACCGTGGGGCAGAGTGGAACTATCTAAAGGGCTGTGTATTGATTCAACGCGGATGGTATTACGACGCGCAGAAGTACCTTGAGACCGCCTGCTACCTTGACCCGACAAATAATGAATACCGCGCAGCGCTTGATCGGATACGCACAAATACCGCAGGCTACGGAAGCGGGTACAGAACTGCACACAATGTTGGTCACTCGCCATGTGATATCTGTACAGGACTTATATGCGCTGACTGCCTGTGTGAATGCTGCGGTGGAGATTTGATATCCTGCTGCTGACAACTTCGACAAGGATGTAAATTCAAATGAAAAAAACAAAAAAAATCGCTCTCGCGGCGATACTGTCGGCTCTGGGAGTCGTTATACTGCTGCTCGGCTCGATAATTGAGATACTTGACCTTACAATGGTAGCTATAGCGTCAATGCTTGTGTTTTTGACTGTCATCGAAATCGGTGGCGGATATCCATATCTCGTTTGGCTTGTAACCGGAACACTGTCGCTGCTATTGCTGCCGTCAAAGTTTGCTGCGCTGCTTTATATGTTGTTTGGCGGAATATATCCGATACTCAAGGCGATGTTCGAGCGTCTGCATTATATCGTATCGTGGATATTGAAATTCAGCTTTTTCAACTCAATACTGACGCTGTTGATACTGCTTAGTAATTATGTATTCCATATTCCCGACACCGAGCTCGGATTTCACGGTATGGTGTATTTGCTGTGCAATGGCGTATTCTTTCTATATGATATCGCTGCGACGCAGATCGTCACGCTTTATCTTGTAAAGTTGAGAAAAATGCTCGGACTTAAAAATTTCTTTAAATAAATTTGTCGACCGGAACTCTATTTGTTTGAGCTCCGGTCGTTATTTTTATCAGCAAATAAATAATTTGCCGCTGTTTTTGCGTATGTCTGATGGCTTCATTCCGGTGTATTCTTGATACACCTTGCTGAAGTGGCTGCTGTCGTAAAATGACAGCTTATGAGCGATTTCGGTAAGCGGAAGGTCACTTTCGAGCAGAAGCTGAGTTGCGCGATTGACTTTTTGGCGTGTGATATATGTGTGCAGCGAATATCCGGTGTAGTTGTGTACTATGCGATTTACATAGCTTCTGTGATAGGAAAATTGCTTTGCTATGGATGAACAGGTAATATTTTCCTCGCAGTGCTCGTCGATATATTCGATAATACGCTTTACTATATCTGTTTTATAGTACTGACCTGCGTCATTTATATATTCAGTGATATTTATTATAAACTTTAATAATTCAGCATTTTGACGCATACGGTTGGTACGTATACTTGATTTATACAGAGAGTAAAGTTTTTCTGCCTGCTTTTCTGTGTCCGGCATTCCGCTTATAACGAATGAGTCGTTAAATGCAGGTATATCAATAAAATAAAGATTCTCACAGAATAAATTTTCTTTTGGTATCATATTTCCTTCGATTTCACGACTGTGAAAGAATACGGTCAGAGGCTCGGCAATGGTAGGATTGCGTGTAGGATTTCCAAAAAAATTGAATACAATATTATAGCAGCTGAACTTTTCAGGATAGAATTCTGTGCTGTATACGGTGCGTGGACGTAAAAATATAACGTCTCCTTTCCCACATACCTGAACGCTATTGTTTATCGTAACTGCGCAGCTGCCTTCATTTATGACCAGAAATCTGTAAGTATATGAGATCTTTTGGTGTATTATGGGTTCTACAATTGAATGGCAGAAAACTGATCTCAGCTGTGGCGTTATGTTTTCAAAGTATGTTTGGGTACTCATAATATACCTCCAAATAAATTATTTTTACTATAAACAGTATACCATATAATTTGATTTCAGTCAAGTATTGAGTCTACATATCTACAAATATTGTCGGCGATTTTAATAGCATATTTAGAAGTTACATTGTATAATTATATACATAATATATTCCATATAGGAGATGAACTTATGAATAAGTTATATAACCGCATAATATGTGCGCTGCTCTGCTTATCGGTTACCGCTGTTGTAGGCTGTGGAGACAACGGAAAGCCAAGCGACACCGACAAATCCACAGTAACTACTGATTCATCTGATGAAAGTCAAGGCGAGACCGAGCTTGTGCCAGATTTACCAGCTTATGACGGTAAAGGCAGAGATTTTACTATCCTTGCAAAGATGGAAGGCAACATGAGCGGACGCTGGACCGCGCTTGATGTATATGCTGAAGAGGCGAATGGTGAGATTGTAAATGACGCTGTTTATAACCGCAATCTCGCACTTGAAAGCAAGTATAATATTGGCATAAAAGCTGATTATATGGATATTGGCAGTCAGTACAGCTACAGTATGTATAAGGAAATATCAAAGCTTGTGATGGCAAATGATAATACGTATGATATCATTATGCCGTCCATTCAAGACGCTGCACTGCTGGCACGTGATAAGATGGTGTATGACTTAGCGTCACTCGATAATATTGACCTCACAAAACCATGGTGGAGCCAGCAGTTCAATAAGGATGTAAACATCGGCGGAAAGTCGTATTACGCGAATGGTGATATTTGTATGTCGTTTATCCGTGCTTCCTACTGCATACTTTTCAACAAGGGTATTATCGAAGATTATTCGCTCGAAAATCCATACGATATAGTTGATTCCGGCAAGTGGACAATGGATAAGATGATGGAGATGGCTGCTGCATTTGGCGGGGATGTCAATAATGACGGCAAATATGACGCTTACGACAATGTAGGACTTGCTGTGCTCAACAACCATATAGAGCCGATGTTTACGTCAGCTGGATGTAAGCTTGTAACATATAACGAAAATGATGGATTCACATTTACCGGTGGAACTGAGCGCTGCATAAATGTGCTTACAATGATAGAGAAAATTTATGAGAGTGACGGAGTTACGCTCCATTTCTATAATCCTAAGAATTATACGTCTGCTATGAATGGTATGGACCAGGTAAATGCCGCTGCTACTGCGTTTGAATCAGGCACTGTATTATTCCTCGCCGGAACTATGAACAATGTTCCGAGCATGCGCAATATGGAGACCGACTTTGGAATTCTCCCGTTCCCAAAATACGATGAGGATCAGGATAATTACTATACCTATATTCAGTCATGGGCATCCGGTTGCGTGGCTATTCCGATATCATGCAGCGATGTTGATGCTACTTCGATAATTCTCGAGGATATGGCATACTATTCGAACAAATATATCACTCCGGCATACTACGATACAGCGCTGGTAAATAAATATGCCCGTGATAATGAGTCACAAAAAATGCTTGAGCTTATCTGCAATACCCGCACCTGTGATATCGGTAACCTCTTTAATGTAGGTACGTTGATGTCGACAATTACAACCAATATAAACAACAACACGATGAATGGCGGATTCTCGTCGCTTATCGCTTCGAAGGAATCGCAAATCAAAACTACACTTGATGAGATAACCGAATTATATCTCAATTAAAAGAAAACGTAACAAAAGCCGCTCATACTGAGCGGCTTTTTCAATGCAATTGTATTGTTGAATAAAGTAAAAAGCGGCATATTCCGAAATGGGAATATGACCGCTGCTCGGCGCAAAGCCGATTTTTACTTAATTTCAACAGTGACCCTTTTGCCTATGGTGTTGGCAGCCGCCTTCATTACAAGACGGATGGATTTTGCGATCTTGCCATGCCGTCCGATCACTTTGCCCATATCGTCCTCAGCGACGTGAAGCTCGAGCATAACGCTGTCGCCATCAGCCGTTTCGGTAACGACCACCTGCTCAGGAGAGTCAACGATGGCCTTTGCGATATCAGTAAGAACCTGTTTTAACTCGACCACTGCGCTGCCTCCGGTAATAGTATATTAAACCGGATCAGTCGATAGCGCCGCTCTTCTTGAGGAGAGCTCTAACGGTATCGGTCGGCTGAGCGCCGTTCTTTATCCAAGTTTTAGCCTTCTCGGTGTCGATCTTGATCTCAGCGGGCTCTACCATAGGATTGTAGGTACCGATAACCTCGATGAAACGACCGTCACGCGGGAAACGCGAGTCAGCTACAACAACGCGATAGAAAGGATTCTTCTTAGCACCAATTCTGGTAAGTCTGAGTTTTACTGCCATTTTAAATTTTCCTCCAAAAATATGTTAATATAGATAATATTTATTTGAAAAACCGTATATACGGGAATTTCTAACTTAAATTAAAAGGGAAGCTTCATTTTGCCTTTTTTGCCAAAACGCTTGCCCATACCGAACGAAGCGAATTTCTTCATCATCTGCTTCATCTGGTCGTACTGCTTTAAGAGACGATTTACCTCTTCGACCTTAACTCCGCTTCCATCAGCTATACGGCGCTTGCGTGACGCATTGATTATATCAGGCTTTTCACGCTCTGCTGGAGTCATTGAAAGGATTATCGCTTCAACGCGGTCAAGCTGACGCTCGTCCACCTTAACGTCCTTCAGCGCGTTTGTATTAACACCGGGGATCATTCCGACCAGTTGGTCGATAGAGCCCATACCGCGCACTTGCTTAAATTGCTCGAGAAAATCAGTCAGAGTAAAGGTCTGCTCACGCATTTTGCGCTCGAGCTCGGCTGCCTGCTTCTCGTCAAAGCTCTGCTGAGCCTTTTCAATAAGTGAGAGCACGTCGCCCATTCCAAGTATCCGAGAAGCCATACGGTCGGGATAGAAGGGCTCGATCATGTCGAGCTTTTCGCCCATACCGACGAACTTGATCGGCTTTCCGGTAACGTGGCGCACTGATAATGCCGCGCCGCCTCGTGTGTCGCCGTCCATTTTGGTGAGGATAACGCCGGTAACATCGAGCAGGTTATTGAACGACTCTGCGACGTTTACCGCGTCCTGACCAGTCATAGCGTCGACTACGAGCAGTATTTCGGAAGGCTCTACGGAGGCTTTGATGTCCTTTAATTCATTCATCAGCACTTCGTCAATATGAAGACGACCGGCGGTATCAATGAACACCATATCATGCCCATGCTTTTTTGCGTGCTCTATTCCGGCTTTCGCGATCTCAACGGGGCTGACTTTGTCTCCCATCTGGAATACTGGTATTTCAAGCTGACCGCCGACGACTTCAAGCTGCTTTATTGCAGCTGGTCGGTAAATATCACAGGCTACAAGCAGAGGACGCTTGCCTTGTTTCTTGTACATTCCGGCGAGCTTTGCTGCATGAGTGGTTTTACCTGCACCTTGTAAGCCGACCATCATTATTACTGTAGGCGGCTTCGACGATATATTGAGTTTCGACTGCGTGCCGCCCATCAGCTCGCAGAGCTCTTCATTTACTATTTTTACGATCTGCTGTGCCGGAACAAGACTTTCAAGTACCTCTGCGCCGACTGCACGCTCGGTAACAGTCTTTATGAAATCCTTGACTACCTTATAGTTTACATCAGCTTCAAGCAGTGCGAGCTTTATCTCACGCATTCCTGCCTTAACGTCAGCCTCGGTCAGTTTACCCTTGCTTTTGAATTTTTTGAAAGCTTCCGACATTTTATCGACTAAGCTTTGGAACATCGGCATCCTCCTTCCGGACAAATCATATCGTTATCGTTTTTGCTTCTTTTATAATTTCGTCTATTTCACTCCGCTTTGAAGCATCGAGCGAGTCTTTGATCTGCTCCAGACGCTTTATCAGATCGGAGAGAGTTGAATCTATCTCGCGCATTTTATTGACAAGTCCCAGCTTTTCTTCAAAAGAATAGAGCTGTGTCTTTGCTTTTGCTATACTATCGCGTACTCCTTGGCGTGTAATGCCGATATTTTCGGCAATCTCAGCGAGAGACAGGTCGTCATTGTAGTACATTTCCGCAGTCTCGCGTCTTGAATCGCTTAGCAGCTCGCCGTAAAAGTCAAGCAGTAGTGATACTTCAAGGTCCTTTTCACGAAATGTGGTTTCGTTAGTTGTTGAACGGTCGTTATAACTCATTTATATGACAATCCTTTCTGCAATTTGCAGCTGTAAAGAAAATCACTTTACAAGTATATCATATTCGAGCTGATTTGTCAAGAGAAAATTTGAAAATTTCTTGGTTTTCTTAAAATATACCTGCTCGATAAGCCTTTTATTAAGGTCATCGAGCAGGTATATAACTTTATATCAACGTTTCTTTGCCTGCAAATCGCGTCGAAAGCGTGCTGGAGTCGTATCAAAATTTTCTTTGAACATTGCAATAAAATACGATGGTGTACAAAATCCTGCATCTGAGCTTATTTCCTCAACTGTCAAGGATGATGATGTCAACAGATTTACAGCATAGTCAAAACGAAGCTTGCGCAGATAGCTGCTGAATGACATTCCTACTGAGCTTGAAAATAGCTCGCCAAGGTAGTTGGGGGTTAGGTGTACCAGCTCGGCAAGCTGTGTAAGCGTTATATTATTTCTAAAATTAGCTCTGATATATGAAATTGCAGTTTGAACGGGCTGATCGGAGCTGCTGGTTGACGATATTCGAGGGTGATTTTGGTAAAAGCTGCGAAGTGCAAGTACACATATCTGAGATGTAAGTGAACGCAGCATAATATCCCGGTCCGAACGCAGATTTTCATATTCATTGATAAGCTGCTCGAATAGCTGCTCACATGCGACCGTCTCAGCCTCGCTCAACTCTACTGCTAATGTACCGCAGATATCATTTATTTCGCTGATCATAGCTGAAGGGAGTATAAGCTCGTTGAAGTTCAGATTGTAGAGCTTTAATGTGTCGCTGGGATTTTCACGCACCGAGTGAAAGTCAGTCGGCACTAAAAGGTAGAGACAGCCGCGTTTTAACGGATATTGCATACCGCTTATAATATGTGTTCCGCTTCCTCCGTAGATAAACTCAAGCTCGTAATAATCATGCCAATGCAGGTTTTTCTGCAATTCAGGGCGAAGCGGTTCATATTTCTTTCGAACTGATAAATATGACTCGGTCTTATGCTGCTCCTCATTTTTATTTGCGAGGAAGATGAGCTCATTTTTGCGCATTTATACTAACACCTTTCGATATATTGTTGCTTCTGTCTATATTTTATCATAAAAAACAGCAGTAGTCAATAAGGAAAAATATTTTTTAAAAAGCCGCTATTGACTTATTAAAAATATTGATGTATAATAATATCAGCTGACCCTATAAGGTATCAGCTGATATACTTATTATTCAATTAGTCTTCAAGGTAAACCTTCATCGACTTTTCAATAAGAGTCTTGACCGACTGCTCGTACTGATTGTACAAGGTTGTGAATGTCAGAGTCGTATTGTTGACAAGGTTGTAGCCGGGGTTTGCGAGGCCTCCTCCGAACTGCGAGTCATTGTAGTATCCGAGGTCAAACACACCACCGTCCTTGATATAGTCGAGCATTTCAACCGATTCGTCATCGCGCAGGTACTTGTTCTGAAGTGTAATATTGTAGTAAGCCGGAATGATTTCCTTCTGACCATAATATGCCATTGCTTCAAGTATTACGCTTGTGCGCTCGAGGTCAGGATTGGTTATTGGAACTATCCAAAGCGAGTGTCCAGCGTCAACGTAGGAATAATATTTATCAACGCTTTCATCTGCCTTAGGCCACGGAACAAGTCCGAAATCTACCTTAGCTTCACGCATGGTACCGGTAGCAATAGCTCTCATGTCAACGTCGATCATAGCTACTCTACCGTCACAGAATGCTTCGGCTTCTCTCCAGTCAACGGCATTGTATCCGTTTTCGGAGTAGAGAAGATTCAGATACTTGTCGTACATGTCTACAGTTTTTTCGCTGTACAGAGTGAGCTGAGGGTAACCGTCCTTATCAACAGTGATGATTCGTTCGCCAGTGCAGTAGAGCGCATTTATCGGACCGCACCACGGACTTGAAGCGTAACCGAACAGGTCGCTGTCGATAGTCATATTGCCATCGCTGTTGAGGTCCTGACTGAAATTCTTGACTATTTTTGAGAACTCGTCAAATGTCCATTTACCGGAGGTTACGAGCTCATACGGATAATCGATTTTGTAGTCGTCAAGCAGCTGCTTGTTGAATATCATACCGACCGAGCCTTTGAGCGTTGCGGGCGAGATATCGCCGTCGCATACGTAAAGTTTTCCGTTTATCGTAAGATTTTCGACTGCGTCTTGATTCCACCAGCTTTTGGTGAGGTCTACATATGGCAGATCAAACCAGTTTGTGCAGACGAGATTCTGAGCATATATAAATGCTGCACGTGCTGCCGGGATTATTACATCATACTCATCGTCGTTTGCAAGAATGCTGTTGAGAGCTTCGGTTTCCCAGTCCGCACTGCTCTGTGTTATTTCGAATGTTATACCAAGCTTTTCCTCAACAATTGCATTGCGTCTGTATACCGCGTCGTTGAGCACCTCGCCGTTTTCGGTTTCTGTGTAAACTTCATCATAGCGGTCGCCGGGACGGGTGAAAATACGAAAAGCATAGTCGTCGTATTTTACATCGGGAATTTCAAGTGCTTCCACTGGTGCGGTGTCCGGAGTGGTTTCAGATGGATCAGTCGCTGTTGGTTCAGTATCGTTGTTCGGCGTGTCGTTATTGCCGCAGGCTGACATTGCGGATATGACGAATGCTGCGAGCAATATTAGAGTTATTGCGCGTTTTTTCATAAATTAATTCTCCTATAATATTATACCATTTTGCACCCCATAAAGTCTACGGTTTTTTTACCGAATGGGGGGGGGTTACTGGTATTTTATCAACTTTCAAAAATCAGTCGCTGTCGGCAGATTTTTAATGCTGATAGCGACTGATTTAAGTGAGGTTTAAATTTTAATCTTCGAGGTAAATTTTCATCGAATTTTCGATAAGAGTTTTTACTGACTGCTCATTACGGCTGTACAGAGTTGTGAACGAGAGGGTTGTGTCATGAACGAGGTCGTAGCCGGGATTTGCGAGTCCGCCGCCGAACTGGGTATTATTATAGTATCCGAGGTCGAATACGCCGCCATCCTTGATGTAGTCGAGCATCTGTACCGACATATCGTCACGCAGATACTTGTTCTGGAGCGCTATATCATAGAATGCAGGTATTATTTCTTTCTGACCGTAATATGCCATTGTTTCAAGAATCGCACCAGTACGTTCAAGATCTTGATTGGTGATCGGAACGATCCAAAGGGTCTGACCAGCATCAACATAAGAGTAGTACTTATCTACGCTCTCATCAGATTTAGGCCACGGAACAAGTCCAAAATCGACAGTAGCTTCACGGAACATTCCCGAGGCAATATCGCCCATTCCGATATCGACCATAGCCATGCGTCCGTCGCAGAACGCCTGATGATGCGTATTGCCGGCGAGCTGATTCCAGCCGCTTTCAGAGAGTATAAGCTTCATGTATTTGTCATACATATCAACTACCTTTTCACTGTAAAGTGTGAGCTGCGGATAGCCGTCTTTGTCGACAGTTATTATACGCTCACCGGTGCAGTAAAGCGCGTTGATAGGTCCACACCAGTGGTTAGAGCCGTAGCCGAACAGGTCGTCTTCGATTTTCATCTGACCATCATTGTTGAGGTCCTGACTAAAATTTGTGACCATCTTTGAGAATTCGTCAAATGTCCACTTGCCTTCAGTTACGAGCTCATAAGGGTATTCGATCTGGTAGTCATCGAGCAGCTGCTTGTTAAATACCATACCTATACTTCCCTTTAACGTTCCGTGCGAAATATCGCCTGCACAGGCGTAAAGCTTGCCATTTATAGCAAGGGATGTTACATCCTGATTCCACCAGCTTTTAGAAAGGTCAACGTTTGGAATATCGTACCAGTTTGTACATACGAGGTTTTGAGCATATATAAATGCTGCACGGGCTGCCGGAAGTACTACATCGTAAGCGTCATCACTTGCTAAAATGCTGTTTAGTGCGTCTGTTTCCCAGTCGGCGCTGCTCTGCGATATCTCAAACTTTATATTGAGCTTTTCTTCAACAATAGAATTACGCTTGTATACCGCGTCATTGAGTACGTCTCCGGTCTCAGTTTCTGCGAGAATTTCATCAAGACGACCGTCTGGACGGCTGAGAATACGGAAGGTATATCCATCATAGTTGAGATCACTGGGAAGGTCGAGTGTTTCCATCGGAGTTGTATCTGCAGATGTGCTGTCATTTGTTTCTGTGTCGGAGCTGTCTTTATTGTCGTTAGGCGTGTCATTGCTGCCGCAGGAAGCTATCGTCGAGATGAGCAATGCTGCGAGCAGAATAAGTGTTGTCGCACGTTTTAACATTATATATTCCTCCTAAAAATTATGCTTTATTTAATGCGGCAAGATTTGCTGCTATGTACGATATTATTATATCACTTTGAATATTATGTTATCTACGGATATATTATTGAATTAAGAAAAAATTACGGGTATTTTATCAATGAATGATTCAAATGAAACAAATATAACTTATCCTGAAGAGGATGACAGTAAAAAATATGCAATTAAAGCAGACTATTTCAGCAGAGACATAAATATTGACAATATGGATCTCTCATATGGAACTTCAATGCCATATTTTCATTATCATGACATATTTGAAATATTCTATGTTAAACGTGGGCACAAGCGTTACATATTGAATGAAGAAATTGTAGATTTGCAGCCTTATGATATGATTATAATCAAGCCTAATGAAGTGCATCGCTCAGTTTCGCGCAACAATGACGAACAAGGCAGAACTATTATCTGTTTTACCTACAGCTATTTTGACCGATACCGTGATATAATAGACAAGCATTCGCTTTTCGATTGTCTCAATAATCGCAAGTTGACTGTTCCGGTAAAATATCGGCTGAATTTTTCAAAGCTGATGAACCGCATTACATCTATGGATAACGATGATTTGAAGGATGAGCTGAAATATACGCAAATGCAGTGCTATATATTCGAGCTGCTTTTATGGCTCAACCGCATATCCTCAGATAGTGCTTCAGACGAAAAAAAGAACTCGCTTATCGAGCACGTTGTCGAGTATATGAAAAATAATTATAAGAACAATATAACGCTCAGCGACGCGGCAGATGAAGTATTTGTGTCCCCGTCGTATTTATCTGCTTTGTTCAGACGTGTTGTTGGAATGAATTTTAGTGTGTATTTGCAGAATCTCAGAGTAGGAGAGGCGATAGAGCGTCTTAAAAATCCGGATAAGTCCATTTCGCAGGTTTCATCTGAATGCGGATTCTCGAGCCCGAACTATTTTAAAGACGTTTTTAAGCAGGTGACAGGAATGTCTCCGAGTGCGTACCGCCGTGAGATGAAGGATGAGTATTCGCCAAAATTCAAGCTGCCAGATGGTGATCCTATAGTATCTATAACGCCAAAATGACCGCTCATCAATTAATGATAAGCGGTCATACTGTTTAATATTATTCCTCGATTGCAGCCTTTTGAGTGTTGATTTCTTTGAAGATCTTCATATCGAACTTTGGAACGCGGTCGTAGGTGTAGAGACCGTTGATTTCCTGCTCGATATCGTAGAGCTGAGTGTAACAGAAGCCGAGAATTGCGGGATTAGAGAGCAGCGCTTCAGTGAGTCCCTTATAACGTGTGATGAACTCCTCCTCAGTCTTCGGAGCTACACCATAGCCCCAACCGACAGAGTTGTCAGCATTCCACTGGATTCCGCCGTACTCGCTTACGAATACAGCTTCTCCGCCGTATGCTTCCTGACGGTGTACAACACGCGGGTGCTTATCGTCGTAGAGCTCGCCCTTTTCAAGCAGCGGGATATAGCGTGCTTTGAAGGTCTCAGGGTTCTGATCGTAGTCGTGTACGTCGAAGATATCAGTGATGAAGTGATATCCGCCGCTGGTGTCGATAACCGGACGGGTGGTGTCGATGCGCTTTGTGAAGTTGTATATCGACGATAGCATGGTGTTTGCAGCTCTGCCTTCAACATATGTCCATGTCTCGTTGAAGGGACACCAACCGATAAGTGCTGGGTGATTGAAGTCGCGTTCAACAACTTCCATCCACTCGTTGAGGAAGAACTCGGTTGCCTGCGGGTCATTGTAGTTCATGCCCCAGTTGCCTTCTTCGCCCCATACCATATAACCGAGACGGTCGCAGTGATAGAGGAATCTTGCCTCGAATACCTTCTGATGAAGTCTCGCGCCATTGAATCCAGCGTCCATCGAAAGCTTGATATCCTTAATGAGGTCATCATCGGTCGGAGCGGTGTATATGCCGTCACGGTAGAAGCCCTGGTCAAGGACTGTACGCTGGAATACTGTACGGTCATTGAGCTTAAACTTCATGCCATCAAGAGCTACACTGCGAAGTCCGAAATAGCTCGATACAGTGTCATCGCCGAATTTTAATGATACGTCGTAAAGTCCGCCGACACCAAGCTCCCACAGGTGCTTTTCGGTGAGCTTAACAACAGCAGTGAATCCGCCGCCTACACAATCGACCTCAGTCGAACCGGTAGCCTTGCCGTCGAACGATGTGTCGATAGTGAGCTTGCCCTTGCCGACTGTTTCACCTACTACGGTAAGTGTGCAGGCGTTGATATCAGCGTAATATTTTGCGCTCTTTATGTATGACTTCGGAACGAACTCGAGCCATACAGTCTGCCAGATTCCAGTCGTACGTGTGTAGTCGCAGCCGATGGAATAGAAATTGCTGGACTGCTTACCGCGAGGCTGCTTGCCGCTGCGTACATCGTCCTGTGCGATTACGAATACCGTATTTTCACCTACAACAGCTGCGTTTGTGATGTCGAACTTGAACGACGAATAGCCGCCCTTATGCTTGCCTACAAACTTGCCGTTGATGTATACATATGCAGTATAGTCGACAGCGCCGAAATGCAGGAATATATTTCCGGATTTTTCAGCCTCAGATATCTCGAACTTTCTTCTGTAAACGACACCGTTTATAAAATCGGTGTGAGCTATACCGGAGAGCTTGCTCTCAGGGCAGAATGGTACAACGATTTCAAGCGGAAGCTTTTCATTCTTCTCGAAAAGCTTTTTATCACGAGCCGAGAGTCCGAAATCAAAATCGAATTCCCATGTTCCGTTGAGGTTTTTCCAGCCGGCTCTCTGCCACTGGGGGTTCGGATGCTCCGAACGCGGAATATTATTTTGCATAGCTTGTTACCTATCCTATTTTACGTCATTTGACGATTTTTTTTGAAAAAACAAAAATATGTCTTTACATAAGTTAATTATAATGCTATAATAGTATAAAGTAAATTGATAATATCGCCAATCAAGTTAGGAATACACGCATGAAGGAAGATATTTATTTTGTAGGGCAGGAAAATCCGTCCGAACCGTTCTATATACAAATAGCCGGAGTGTCATATTGTGATGGCACATACGTAATCGACCGCAAAAATTCGAGTGTGCTTTGTATGGAATATGTTATCAATGGCAATGGAACAGTTTGCTTCAACAACAGTACATACCACCCGAAAAAGAATGATATATATATGCTTATGTACGGCAACGACCACTTTTATTATTCGGATAGTGACGACCCATGGGAGAAGATATGGTTCAACGCTGCCGGACCGCTTGTCGAGCGACTGATCGGCGCGTATCAGCTGTATGATACCGTTGTGATAAGCAATACCAATGCCTACAGCTATTTTGACCGTATCGTCGAGCTATGCAGCAGCGGTCAGCCGGCGGAGGTTGTAAATACGAAGTCAGCGATAATATTTCACGAGCTGATACAATATTTGTACCGCCTGACACTCAATAACAGCTCAGTGATAGACGCTGACGCATTGAAAATGAAGAGCTATATCGATGCGCACATATCAGACGATATCGCAGTCAGCGCTCTTGCTGGGCTTATATATAAAAGCTGTTCGCAGGCAATGCGCATTTTCAAGTCGGCGTTCAACACAACACCATACGACTATCTTTTGAACCAACGTTTCGATAAAGCAAAGACAATGCTGCTTAATACAAATATGCAGGTCAAGGAAATCGCATATCAGACCGGATTTTCGGACGAGCATTATTTTTCATATATGTTTAAGAAAAAATGTGGAGTTACGCCGATGACCTACCGCAGCAGCAACAAAAGCAGAGATATCTAATCAGTATAAGTATATACCTCGCCGCATTCGAAATATCTGGTCTCGAGCTCAGGGTGCAGCTCATTAAGCATATCCGTCACCAGACGCATTCCGTCGCGCTCTGAACCTATGTGTCCGAGAATAAGCAACGCTTTTTTATGCCCGAGCTGAGCAGCGTCGCGGGCATATTCGCCGAGCATCCACTCGCACGCCTCACCGGTCATAACTATCTCACTGCCGTCGCGCTTCAATTCTTCAAAAACACCGCCGGGAGTTCCGAACATTCCTGAAACCTCAGTACACGGAACGTCAGCAGCGCCACAGATCCGTATGTGCTTTATTCCAACATTAGTTTCGATTATCTTTGCCAGATCGCGCGGAGTTGTGGGTTTGTTCAAATGCACACGGACAAGGTCAAATGTGTTGGCATAGGTTACCTCGCCATCAAGTGCCATGTATTTCATCTCGCCTTTGCAGATAATATCCGGCACAGTGTAATGTGGGTGATCATGAAAGCGCCACACAACGATTCCGGATTCTTCGATGAGCTTTCGTTTTTCGACTTCTATCCTATCATCAGAGTGATTGTCCATATGATTATAGTATGTCGGCTCATGGACGATCAGCAGTTCTGCTCCCCATTCCTTAGCTTGACGGATGATATCGGGAGTTGCGAACATTGAAACTGCAATTTTCGATACCTCAGTCTCAGGAGAGCCCGATTTGCAGGTGTCATAGGTATTCGAGTAATCGCGCTCTATTGCATACGAATTAAGTTCGTTTATTATATCGATAGCTTTCATTTGATCACCTCATTTTATATTTCGGCAGCTATGCAAACTGTGCCGTCAGATTCAATTTCAACTGAACCAAGTCCAGCTGGCAGAAAATATGTATCGCCTTTGATGAATTCATATCTAATATCTCCATATATGATAGTTCCGCTTCCTGATGTAAATGTAAGCGAAATAAAGCTCGTGTCAGTTACATTTATATTGCGGCTGCCGGATATTTCGTATTTATGCACGGTGAATTTATCGCATGAAGCGAGCAGCTCTGAAGTTACTTCTGCTTTACCGCTGAACTGGAGCTTCTTAATTTCTTCAGACGAATAGTTTACAATAACTTCCTTCGCTTTTTCGACGTGCAGCTCACGAGGCTTTCCGTTCTTGCCGGGTCTGTTATAGTCGTATACGCGGTAGGTTACATTAGAATTTTGCTGGATCTCGCAGATAAGTATTCCTGCACCGATAGCGTGTACGAGTCCTGATGGGATAAAGTATACATCGCCGGCGTGAACCTTTATTCGATTCAGCAACGTTTCAACCGTTCCCTCGGCGATGGCTTTGTCAAATTCTTCGGGGGTATAATCCTTCGACAGCCCGAATACCAGCTCCGCGCCTTCATCAGCTTCGACGATATACCACATCTCAGTCTTTCCGAATTCATTTTCATTCTTGAGAGCGTATTCATCCGACGGGTGGACTTGAATCGAAAGTCTGTCGCGCGCGTCGATAAACTTTATAAGCAGTGGGAATCGGTCGGCACTGTAATTGCTGCTGATGACATTCATGCCGATTTTTTCAATATACTCGTCAAGTGTCGTTCCTGCAAACTCGCCGTTTTCGATAATATTCATGCCGTCCGGACGAACGGTCAGCTCCCAGCTCTCAGCGAGCTTATCGAATGGCGCGGATTTATTGTAGTCGGATTTAAGCTTATCGCCGCCCCAAATTATTTCTTTGATGACTGGAGTTAATTTCATAGGATACAAATTCATATATAAAACCATCCTCTGCATTTAATTAAATTTAATTTTGATGTATAAAATTTTTATATTGGCAAATACTTTAAATGTAAGTTCAATTCCGGATTTCAATAGAATTTAGATTCAAAGGAATTACAATTTCTCTGAATTAAAATTCATAAAAATTGTGTATAGGAATAGAGTTTACAAAATTAAGCTGCCGTTATTATGGCAGATATTTAAGGAGTATTCCAAAATGTTTAACGAAAGAAACCAGAACAGCCAGAATCAGAGCAACAACTGCCAGAACCAGAATTCGCAGAACAATCAGAACCAGAGCAACCAGAATTCGCAGAATTCTCAGAACAACCAGAACAAGACTCAGAACCAGAGCAGCAACAATAGCAACAACAACAGAAAGAACAACCAGCAGGAGTTCTGAATCTTGAAATAGGACAGTAAGCTTTAAAAGAGTAACTGTTTTATATGCGGATTCAATACAGCGAAGAGCTGACGCAAATGCGTTAGCTCTTTTCTGTTTAATATGACCATGTTATACCAATCTGCGCAGTATTACCTCTGCTACCGCTAAATCCGCGGGAGTTGTTATTTTAATGTTATCACTTCCGCAGTCGATAAGCTTGACCGGAAATCCAACGTGCTCAGCTAACAGATTGTCATCAGTAGCCTTGAAGCCTTCATCCTGTGCGGTATATGCAGCAGCGCGGTATAGCTCGGTTTTGAATATTTGTGGAGTTTGTGCCAGCCAAAGGGAATCTCGGTCGATAGTTTCCTCAATATAGCCTTTGAAATTGCTTTTTTTGACAGTATCACTTACCTTTGTGGCAGCAGTTGCAGCACCATAATTGAAGGCAGCGCGGACTACAGATTCAATCGTTTGTGGGGTTATCAAACAGCGTGCACCGTCATGAATAGCGACAAATTCAGATCTGTCAGAAATTTGCTCAAATCCCCGCAATACCGATTCCTGACGTGTAGAGCCGCCAGCGACTATCGAAATAAGCTTGTCAAGCTTGTATTTTTCCTTAAACTCGCTGTATATGCTTATTTCGTCTTCTTTGGCAGATACGATAATTTCGTTTATCAGCTCACACTCCTGAAAAGCGAGCAGAGTTCGAACTATCACTGGCATTCCGCAGAGCTCCATCAGCTGCTTGGTTTGTCCATCAGCTGCGCGCATACGAGTTCCGCTTCCGGCAGCGGCGATTATTGCTGAGGTAAAATGCGGTTTATTTGCAGTGCGTGACAGTGTACGCACAAGTCCAGCTATATCTTTAGCGGTTATTTTCAATGTCTTCATCATCCTTAAAAATATTTTCTATCTGCATATATTATACCACATCCATAAAAAAAAGAGTGAACAAACTTAAAATTTCACATTCGCTGTTTTAGTGTCAATGTTAATTATTTTATCATACATATTAAAATAATTATGAACTGATAATTTAGTGCAAATATAATTAAAATATAGCTTGACAATGGGGCTCATGTCGTGTATAATATTGACAAAGAAGGTGCTGCCATGATAAATTTTGCTTACTATAAAATTGAATTAGGTACTTTGCGTATTGGTTATGAGGATAATGCAATTATAATTATTGACTTTGTTAAGGCTATGTCAGAAAGCAATGTCAGATCAGAGCTTACGGATAAAGCTTATTGCCAGATATGTGAGTATTTTAACGGACAGCGTTTTGTATTTGACATACCTATAAAGCCTAAGGGTACTGAATTTCAGCAGAAGGTCTGGAAGGCTCTTTGCGAGATACCATATGGCGAGACTCGTACATATGGTGAAATTGCTGCTGCGGTAGGAAATCCGAAAGCTTGCCGTGCGGTTGGAATGGCGAATCACTGCAACCCGATATGTATAGTTATTCCATGTCACCGCGTAATCGGCGCTAATGGTAGTCTGACCGGATACGCCGAGGGACTTAGTATTAAGGCGGCGCTGCTTAAAATCGAAGCTGAAAATTATATAAGGGAGAATAGAAATGAGTGAACCGATAATTTATAAAGGGCGCGGAAGCGCCGAAATGCGCGACGATTTTGTTGATTTTATCAACTATGTGTTCGGCTTTAACGGAAACGATCAGGACTTTGTGAAGCTGCTTCCGAAGCTCTATAAGCCAGAGTATGATCCTTGCGGTAACAACTATGTAGTTACGGTCGACGGCAAGCTGAAATCGGCTATCGGTGTGTTTGTGCGCGAGTTTGACGTGATGGGCGAGAGAATCTGTTCACACGGTATCGGAAATGTCGCTGTACACCCGTATTCACGTTCGAAGGGATATATGCGCGAGCTGATGAATATGGCTATACACGATATGATCGATGCGGGCGCAGATATGTCAGACCTTGGCGGAAAACGCCAGAGATATGGATATTTTGGGTACGAGATGGCATCACCTGCCTGCCGTTTAGAGATAAACAGCACGAATATCCGTCACTGCTTTGCAGATGTTCCATTTAAGAAGCTCGAATTTAAGGAAGTATGTGAAGGTGATGTTAGTCTACTTGATGAAATTTATGCGCTGCATAATAAGAAAGTATGCCATGCGATACGTCCGCGCAAGGCATTCCTTGACATCGCTCACTCGTGGAGCTCGAAGCTGTACGCAATTCTTGACGGCGACCGTTTTATCGGATATTTCATCGGCGATATGAACGAGCTTACGCTCGCAAATAATGATGATTTCAATGATGTTGCTCGCAATTACGTATCTGAGCGTGGAAAAATGAGCATAAAGCTTCCAGCATATGATATTGAACTCATATCTAAGGCGCAGGCGATATGTGACCATCTCAGTGTAACTAACGACCAGAATTACACGATATTCAATTTCAAAAAGGTAGTAGGAGCGTATCTGAAACTAAAGGCTGTTACAACTGGACTTATTGACGGCTCACTTGGCGTTGAAGTCAACGGCTATGCTAGAAAGGAGCGCTTCGGTATCGAAGTAAAGAATGGTGTTCCGACTATCGTTGAGGATATAAATAAAGTCGATGTTACTCTCGAACATCATGAAGCCGTTACGTTCTTCTTTGGCGCTGTATCGCCGACCAGAATGCGAATTCCGATTGCGGCGGCATGGTTCCCGTTGCCGCTGTTTATCAATCCGGCGGATCATGTTTAATTGACATAACAAAGTGCCGAATCGAGTATTTCTCGATTCGGCACTTTTATGTTTCAGGCACCCGCAAGCATTGCAAGCAACGGAGGCAGATCCATGTACGTACCGTTGATACGATATAGATCGCCATTCGTGTGAATAAATTCAGCGAGCGGGTCATCAAGGCATTTCATAACCTCGCCGACATTGAGTTGACATTTTTCGGCGATTTCTGCGGCGCTGACGTGCGCATCCTCGCTATACAGAGTGAGCTCGTACATGGCGACCAGTACTTTCAAATTGTTCAGTTTATTCAGCGCACCAAATAACCTCGATATGCGGCTTATCTTCCGCATTGCACGATTATCAAGGCATAGCTGTTTGTTTCCCGACCAGAATACAGACTCGCGGCGCATACAGGTGGTTATCTCCGGCAGATTGACGCAGGAATAGCCCCACTCACGCTTTTGCGCGTGCTCTATCGCTGCGTTCGAATCCCAGCCCGGATTACCTGATGGCGGTGTGGTCATATCCTTAGATAAAATTATCGCGTGCAGTGCAAATACCCATTTGAGCACAGTTTCATGTGCTTCCTCACGCGGCATAGCCTCAAGTCTGCTGCGCATTTCAGCAACTATGTCATTTGATACGACAGCACTTCCACATGCACGGTCGTGCAATTCGCAGCCGAGCAGTCGGTCCACCGATACATTAAATATTCCAGCAAGCTCAGGAAGTAGTGATATATCCGGACAGCACTGTCCAGATTCCCATTTCGATACCGATTGATTTGTGACTCCGAGCTTTACAGCGAGCTCCTCCTGAGTCATACCTGCACTATGCCGGAATAATGCGATATTTTCGCTTAGATTCATAATAATTTCACCTCATATATTGTATTTACCGCGGTGTGTATATTATATCATGGATTTGTCCAAATATCAATAACGCATTTGTTGAAAAGGAAAGCGTCAGTCCAACCTATGGTTGGACTGACGTATTATTTAAAGATACTTTTCACGTACATATTTAGCAAGGAATTCGCGTCCGAGAAAAGGTGCGATATCCGATATCGCGCGGATCCCGTCACGCTCGATCCCAAGTGCGGCGAGCTCACAGAGCTTATCTCTATCTACGAACGGCGCTATATCATCGAAGTCGCGAAGTCCGTTTCCTTTAAATGCCTCATCCGCTATGTCATTGAGAATACCCTTGTCAATGAACGGCAGAATATCATCATTGATTGCACGGATACCACCATCCATACATTGCCTTAATGCGATCTGTCCGATTATTTTTCTATCTGCGAAGCAGGCGATATCTCCTATCGGGAAGTCGGTGTCAACATTTTCGAGAAGTACTTCATTTATTGTTTCTCTGCTGACGAACGGTGCGATATCTTCAATTCCGTGATAGTTTTTTTCAGTAATCGCCTTTTTGAACAGCTCATCGCATACTTCTCTGCCTAAGAATGGGAATAGATTGTCAAGCTCACTTAGACTGCGTTTTTCTGACATCTTTGCGGCGATATTTTCGGTCTGAGAGGGCTTCATGATAGGCGCGGCCTCTATTATTTCGTCGACGCTTACATCATTTTCTTCAATGTAATTTTCCGCATTTCCGGCAATAACGCTGTCAATAAGTGGTGCGGATTTACCGAGCAGCTCATCGATCGTTATATCGAGTATTTGCGCGAGCTCTGGCAGCTTGGATATATCTGGCATGGAGTTGCCGCGTTCCCAGCTCGAAACTGCCTGAAAGCTGATTCCTAACTTATCAGCGAGCTCCATTTGAGTCATGTCCTTTGCTTTTCTCGCTTCTGCGAGCTTTGAACCTGTGTATATCATATCAAACATATAAAATCCCTTTCCCGAAGCTTTGTGCTTCGTGATTATATTATATCAGATACACATGAAAATTTACAGCAAACAGTATTTGAGTTGACGTTTTTTCTATTCAAGTATCAATTGAAATAAGTCTTATTTTATGTTATACTAATATACGATATATTTAAAATATGTAACATTTCAGGAGATATTATGAAAAGAGATCTGACGAGCGGCAATGTAGCATGGTCGCTCTTTAGCTTTGCACTGCCGATGATACTCGGCAATCTAATGCAGCAGCTGTACAATATTGCCGATATGTGGGTAGTCGGCAAGTTTGTAGGCTCAGACGCAGTAGCTGCGGCTGGCTCAGCCTACAGCCTTGTAACATTTCTTACATCGGTGTTTATCGGACTATGTATGGGAAGCGGCGCGCTGATGTCGTATTACGGTGGACGGCAGGATAAGGACAGGCTTCGCAGCTGCGTACTTACATCGTTTGTGCTGATAGGCGCTATATCTGTACTGCTGAGTATTGCAGTTCTATTGTTCAGCCGACCGATTTTGACTCTGCTTCAAACGCCAGTTGAAATATTTGATATGCTTGAGAGCTATGTCAGACTGCTTGTACCGGGTTTGATATTTATATTTTTATACAATTACTTTGCATTCGCACTTCGTTCAACCGGAAATTCGGTAGTTCCACTTGTTTTTCTGTGCGTTTCATCGGTGATAAATATAATTCTCGATATTTTATTTGTTGCCGGATTTTCGCTTGGACTTGACGGCGCTGCGATAGCTACTGTAATATCGCAGATCATCGCTGGCGTAGGTGCTGCGGTATATGTATGTGTCAAGGAGCCGATATTCCGTCCGTCATTTAATGAATTCCTACACGGAGATAAACCGATCGGAGAGATACTGCATTTTTCGCTTGTATCATCGGCGCAGCAGTCGGTCATGAATTTCGGGATTCTGATGATCCAAGGACTTGTCAACAGCTTTGGAGTTGCGGTTATGTCAGCATTTGCCGCAGCGGTGAAAATTGATACCTTTGCGTATATGCCGGCGCAGGAATTCGGCAATGCCTACTCAATCCTGATATCGCAGAATCATGGCGCTGGCAAGAATGACCGAATCGCCGACGCGACAAAGAAAGCGCTGCTTGCTTCGATAGCATTCTGTTTATTAGTATCGCTTGTTATATTTATATTCGCACCGTCGCTTATGGGAATATTCATAGACGCAGCCGACGCAGATATAATATCGATAGGCGTGCAGTATCTGCGAATTGAAGGCGCATTTTACGCGCTTATCGGAATACTTTTCCTTTTATACGGCTATTTTCGCGGAATTAACAGACCGACGATATCTTTTATACTCACGATAATTTCGCTTGGTATGCGCGTTATTCTTGCATACGCATTATCTGCCGTTGACTTTATTGGAGTAGTTGGCATCTGGTGGTCGATACCGATAGGCTGGCTGCTTGCCGATATCGCTGGATTTGTATTTATGCGGCGTGTGAAAATACAGTGCTCTAATCATAAGACACGCCAGGATTGGGTCTCCGATTGAGTCGTCGG
The DNA here is from genome assembly GCA_022791685.1 of Clostridiales bacterium. Taxonomy (GTDB): domain Bacteria; phylum Bacillota; class Clostridia; order Oscillospirales; family CAG-272; genus Flemingiibacterium. Next base: position 31,271 of record JAAVZO010000021.1, on the reverse strand, counting down.
TATTCCATAGGCGAGACTCCGGCAATTTTTCGAAATACATTTGCGAAGTGGCTGCTGTCATAAAAGCTGTAACGTATAGCGATGTCAGTAACTGACATATCGGTCTCTCGCAGCAGCTCGGCGGCGTGCTTTATTTTAGTATCTATTACATACTGGTGCAGTGTCATTGATGTGGCTGACTGCACCAATTTATTTATATAGTTGGGATGATAGTTAAAAATTTTTGATAGATCCTGCCCGGTCAGTGAAAGTCGTGCATTCCGGTTAATATAGTCAATAATAGCATCGGTGGTTTGCATTGTTTCGCGTGTAGCACAGTTGTCACCAAATCTCAGAAGAGAGATCAAGAGGCTTGTGAGCATTGCGTTTGAACGCTTTTTATAGCATATACGCCGTTCATTGAATTCGCGGCAGATATCAGCAGTCATACTGAGTGAATTAGGAAAATCCCGTATATATCGAATCGAATTGTAAAAGCTGTTATCACAAAAATGCACCTCTTCACCTATATCTTGCGGGTCGAAATCAGAGCGGTTACTTATTCGTGCGTATTTAAGCGAATCGTCGCGGTACGGGAGAAAATCGAAAAATATGTTTATAACACTGAATTCGTTTCTCGAGTAGTCGTTACCATACAGCTGATTGGGTGGAAAATATACAATGTCGCCAGGTTCACAGTTGAAAACAGAATCATTGCTAATAAAGGTGCATGAGCCGCCAGTGATACACATTATACGGTGGGTGTATGAGAGCTTATTGTAGCAATACCGCAGATGAGCATAGGTATTTTTGTATTCGAGCGTTCTCTTGATCGTCGGGTCGATATCGTTGAGATATAAATATTTCATCAATATGCTTCCTTTCCGGAAATAAAATCAAGTGTGTGAAAATTTCCTGTCATTGTGTGAATTATTGCAAGTAACAAAATCTGTATTATGCTATAATGTTTGTACATCATACGAGGAGGTATTGAAATGATGTTCAATAAAAAATCACTTTCCCGTACTATCGCAGGATGCCTTTCGGCGCTTGTGCTCACAACCTTTGGAGGAGTTATAGCTTCTGCTGAGGCATTACCCGAGACACCGTATTACTTTGACGCAGAATATATCTGCAACGGTACCTGCGGTGAGTCAAACAAGCCAGCACATGAATACTGGCGGCATTCTGTAGCCGAGCTTACTGAAGAAGACGGTGTGACTTGTCTCAAAATGGTAGCTGCTGCTGATGACAAGTATCCGACACAGGTCAATGTTTACTGGGCAGATAAGGATGCGACCGAAGCAGAGGGAGCTATCAACCTTGAAAAATATCCATATATGCTTATGAGCTACAAGACTACTCTTGCTGCGGCAGTAGACCTTCCGACATGCTGGAATACTGTGTATTATAATGATGCTGGTACTACTGAAGCTGGTGACTGGAACGTAACCGTTCTGAACTTTGATCCGGCAAAAATCAACAAAGGTACATTCCAGAATCTTACCAGCGAAGTGTTTATTAGATTTTTTGGAGAGACTCCATCAAAGGAATACGTAGGTGCGGAATTTTACCTTGAATATGTAGCATTCTTCAGAACTGAAGCAGATGCACTTGCCTTTGCTGAGGCAAAGAAGAATTCTGCAAATACTGCAAATGAAACAGCAGTAGAGTCTTCGGCACAGACTGATGACGGTATTTATTTTGCGGTTGCTGCACTGCTCATTTCGGCTGGCGGAGCTCTGGTGTTCAAACGCCGCAGAGCACTCTAATTATTTAACCAAACTTTTCACATACCTTATACAACCGTCGTACCAGTTGGTACGACGGTTGTACTTTTATCAGCTTCCAGTGACATTTAATTTTGCAAGCCCGCCTTCAGCCGTTTCCTTGTACTGCTTTGATATATCAAGTCCGGTCTCCTTCATTACCCGTATAACCTTGTCAAGCGATATCTTACGCGAATCGCTTAAAAAACTTGCAAGGCTGACTGCGTTTATCGCACGCATTGCAGCTACAGCGTTGCGTTCGATACATGGTATCTGCACAAGTCCGCATATCGGGTCGCAGGTGAGTCCGAGATGGTGCTCGATTGCTATTTCGGCTGCGTATTCGATCTTGTCAAGATCAAGCTCGAACAGCTCCGCGAGCGCTGCTGAAGCCATCGCGCAGGCCGAGCCTATTTCAGCCTGACATCCACATTCGCTTCCAGAAATGGAGGCGTTTGTTTTTATCAGATTTCCAACTATTCCTCCGGCAGCGAGTGCATGGATAATATCAGTGTCAGAATATCCGCGCTTCTGCTGCTGGTAATAGAGCACTGCCGGAAGCACTCCGGATGAGCCGCAGGTCGGCGCGGTGACTATCGTTTCAGCGCAGGCATTTTGTTCGCTGACGGCGAAAGCATATGCACATACCATGCGGTTTTCGCGTGTTTCAGCGGATTCGTCGATATGCTGGCGGTTCAAAAGCTGCTTGGCCTTTTTCTGTACGCCAAGTCCTCCCGGAAGTATACCTTCGTCTGCAAGTCCGCGTGTGATACTGCGCTTCATCGCATCCCATATTTTAGATAGATAATTCCAGATCTCTTTGCCTTCGATCTCCTCAACATACTGCCATAGATGTATATTGTTTGTACGGCAGTAATTCGCGATTTTTTCAAATGACGCTTCCGGATATATATCATTTTTCTCTATCATCGGATATTTATCGGTTTTGTATTGTCCGCTTCCAGTGCTCACTACACGTATGCGGTCGAGCTCTGTAATGTTCTTATATGCAATTATATCCATCGTGTTCGGGTGAGGTATGTTTACTTCACTCGAATTAAATATGATATCACACTTGATAGGCGCAAAGGCATCCTTTATTACACGGTCAGTGCCGTGACCTATTCCGGTTTTGGCAAGTGAGCCATATAATGTGACGCGGAATAAATTAGCGTTTGGATTTTTTGATTTAAACATACGGCAGGCATTCTCAGGTGCTATCGTATGTGAGCTTGACGGACCGCGCCCTATCAGGTATAGTCCGGTCAGTGAACTCATTGTTGCATTTGAAGTCTCAGACTTTTCTAGTTCGTCTGACTGATTAGAAAAGAAATAGTCGACTGGGATATTGAATATTTTTGACAGTTTGTAGATATTTTCGGTAGTTGGCAGTGCAAGCCCAGTTTCCCATTTAGAAACAGCGCGGTTGCTGACACCGAGATATTCTCCCAGCTTCTGCTGTGTTATTCCGCTTCGTTTTCTAAGAAATGCAAATTTTTGAGAGAAATTGTTCTCCATTAGTAGTTCCTTTCAAATACCTTGCCTGTCACAGATACTTGCTTATCTCCAGATAAAGACGCTGCGCATACTGACAGAATCCAAGGTCATTCGGGTGCAGATATTCGTCAGAGTAGAATTCACTGAAATGCGGTGTGAGCGGCACGCCGTCGATTAACGTGACATTATTGAACTGCCCAGCAATGTTTGATATCATCTCACGAGCAGCAGATAGCGGCGCACCGAATGCGGTTTCTTTTTTGTCATCTGCGCGCCAGATAGGTGTTATCGCGAATATTTTTGCATTCGGGAATTTTTCACTGAGTTGTTGATAAAAGTTTGTGCAGGTTTGTTCATATACAGGTCTTTCTAATTTGCTCCAATCGTTTGTGCCGTATGCAACGGTCACGATATCTGGAGATACCGGTTCGGTGAGTGCGAGCAGCTGCGGGAAAAAGGTATCGCCGCCGATCGCCTTGTTATATGAATCCGCGTCGAGTAGAGCTGATATCTGCGAGGCATAGGATAGCGACGGATAAACCGCGTCGTATCCGTGAGTGATAGAGTCTCCATAGTTTATCATAGTCTTCGAACGTTTAACTGGAGATACGACCGCACCATCATCAAGCGTTACGTCAGAGATTGAAGCTGCCTTTGACCATGGGAAATATACCTCAACCTTTTTAATGCCTTCAGCAAGCTTTATATCAGCGTGCCCTTGACTATGCAGTAAGCTGTCGCTTCCAACGTGGTCGGTCAAAATGCCGTTTTCATAAATATCGAACCATCCATAAGGGCGGCTTGATCCATATCCAAAGGTGTAGTCAAAGCTAAGATTCTGCGAGTCGGTCGTAAAAGCAAGCCGTACTCCCGCTGTAGCGAAGGTTTTTCGACAAAACTCGAGATTTCTAAACAGCTTATACATATGTGATTGTTCTGCGGTAAAACGGCAAAATGAAAAGCTTCCGTCATTTTCGGTCACTGTTTCGGCTCCGCAGGTTATTTCGCGGATTTTATCGAGAGTTAATTTCATTTTTATGTTGGCTCATTATGAGCATCCTTTACGTAGAATATAATAACAGTATACCATATTTCGCGCGTAAATGCAAGAAAAATGGAGTAAATTAAATGATTTAAATTGCGATATAAATAGATTAAACCACAGAGCTGTTAGCTTTGTGGTTTAATCTTATGCTTGTTTAATTATGCTCTCAGAGTGATACCAAGCTCACGGTCGAGCAGAGTAAGGATCTTCTTTACGACTTTGTCGGCTTCCTCATCAGTGAGAGTATGGTCAGCTGCACGGAGAGTTACGCTGAATGCTACGCTCTTCTTGCCTTCGCCGAGCTGCTTGCCGCGGTATACATCGAACAGCTTTATAGATTCGAGTGCCTTTCCGCCCGCCTTCTTCATAACAGCCTCGATAGCTCCTACTTCAAGTGTATCGTCGCATACGAATGCAAAGTCACGGGTGGTAGCCGGGAATTTAGGCAGCGCTTTGAAGGTCTTTTCGAGTTTAGATTTGTCAAACAGATTCTCGAAATCGAAATCAGCGATATAAACCGGTGCGTCGATGGAGTAATTCTCCTGTACAGCCGGATGAATTTCACCGATAACTGCAAGCAGAGTACCGTCAGCTGCGGTTATCTTAGCGCAGCGTCCCGGATGGAAGGTCGGCTCGTTAGACTCAGCGGTGTAGACAGCGTTAGTTATTCCGGCTCTGTCGAGAAGTGTGTCGCACATTCCCTTGAGAGTGTAGAAGTCGCCGTCGCGGAAGAATCCCATTACGATATGGCGGCGTTCTTCTGGAAGCTTGGTCGGGTCTGCATCGGGAGTGTAGGTTGTCGCAATTTCATAAAGTGCGGTTTTTTCAGCATGATAATTATTATTACGTGCTAAAACCTCGAGCATAGACGGAATTGCGGTGGTGCGCATTACGCTGGTATCTTCTCCAAGCGGATTAGATATAACGATAGACTTACGGCGAACGTCGTCAGCGGGCAGATTTATTTTGTCGTAATACTTCGGGCTGATGAACGAGAATGTCTCGCACTCATAAAGTCCCATTGCACAGAGCAGGTCGGCGCAGAGCAGCTCAAAACGCTGAGTAGGTGTGCGGCTTCCAGAGGTGATAGGTGTAACAAAGCGAGTCGCTTCGATCGTATTGTAGCCGTAAATGCGAAGGATTTCCTCGGCAATATCGTTCATGCAGCGACAGTCTGCACGGAAGGACGGAACGGTGAGAGTGTCGCCGTCAACCTTGAATTCGAGCTTTTCGAGCACGTTCTTCATATAATCAGCGCTTACATTGAGTCCAAGGAAGGAGTTGATACGCTCAACTTCGAGCTTCATCTTGTAAGGCTCCTGCTTGCCGCCGTAAACGTCGATAGTTCCGTCAACGACTTCACCTGCACCGAGCAGAGTTACGAGCTCACATGCACGGTCGAGCGCCGGAAGCGTGTTCTCAGGGTCAAGTCCTTTTTCGAAGCGTCCCGAGCTTTCGGTACGCATACCCTGACTCTTAGCGGTAACGCGAACTGAGCTTCCGAGGAAGTTTGCGCTTTCAAATACAACAGTAACGGTAGAATCGGTTATTTCGCTGTTAGCGCCGCCCATTACTCCAGCGAGTGCAACTGCCTTCTTTTCATCGGCAATTACGAGATTGGTGGAGTTCAGCGTATGGTCGGTGTCGTCGAGTGATTTGAAGTTTTCACCGTCAGCAGCAGTGCGAACGATTATCTTCTTGCCGTCGAGGCAGGTATAATCGAATGCGTGCATAGGCTGACCGTATTCAAGCATTACATAGTTGGTGATGTCGACAATGTTGTTTATCGGTCTTACTCCCGACGCACGCAGGCGCATTCTGAGCCAGAGCGGAGAGGGCGCGATTTTTACATTTTTGACTACACGCGCAGTATAGCGTGGGCAGAGTATCGAGTCCTTGACTTCAACAGCAAGATAGTTGTCTATCTTGTCGCCGTCGTTTGCATATGTTACAGCTGGAGTCGGCAGCTTGAATTCGCGGTCGAATGAAACGGCAGTCTCGCGTGCAAGTCCGATTACTGACAGGCAGTCGGGACGGTTGGAGGTGATTTCGAACTCAACAACGGTGTCGTTAAGCTTCAGTGCGTCGTGGATATCATCGCCCGGTTTGCAGTCGATTCCGTCCATAATGAATATGCCGTCCTCAATCGCATTAGGCATATCATGTGTGGTGAGATTCAGCTCGCCGATAGAGCAGAGCATACCGTTAGACGGTACACCGCGCAGCTTGCCGGCTTTGATGTTGACTCCACCCGGGAGCTTGGACGGTGACTTTGCGACCGGAACGATAGCGCCGACAAACAGATTCTGTGCGCCGGTTACGATCTGTACCGGCTCAGCCTCGCCGACATCGATCTGGCATATCCAGAGGTGGTCTGAGTCGGGGTGACGCTCGAGTTTGAGTACCTTTCCGACTACAACATTTTCTATATCATCACCGATGACTTCATAGCCTTCGACTTTAGAGCCGGTAGCTGTGAGTCTATCGCAGTAATCCTTAGGCGAGATCCCGCTTATGTCGACGAAATCATTTGCCCATTCAAGTGATAAATTCATATATATCTTCCTTTCATTATTACAATATTAACGTTTGCTTATCCTCGCAGATCACAAAATCTCTGTCCCATACTGAGCGGATAAGCTCGCTTGCCGTCTCACGACTTTCGAGAATCACGCGTCCGCTGTGAATATATGCAAGCTTCTTGACATTGTACCCGTTTTCATTTATATAGCGTGCGATCGTATCCGGCGAATGATGTCCTGTTTCCATGAACAATATATCGCAGCCGTCCGCTAAAAATTTATCGAGGTCGGATGGACCTTTTACATCGCCAGAATAAATTATGGTCTTACCCTCAGCGAATATTCTATACGAGAACGAACGCTGCGGCGTGCTGTCTCCAAGATGCAGGTTATGCAGCGCTTCGACTCTGACTGCACCGTCATCATATATTATGCCGTCGGCAACTCCATGCGCGCGTATATCGAACTTGCAGCGAAAATCTCCTTCTGTATTGCGGAGCAGCGTATATAGCGCATTCCACGTCTGCATATTCGGGATAAACAGATCAATTGCCCGCTCTGGCAGACGCGTACTGATAGTCGTCAGCTTGCGGATATTCCACAATAAGTTGCCGAGTCCACCGACGTGATCCATGTGCGTGTGTGAAATGAATATCGAGCGCACACTCAGTAAATCAAGTCCCATCAAATGCGCGGTATAAGAGCAGGTCTCGCCCGCGTCGAACCAATATAAACCGCCGTCAGTTTCGAGTGCCCACGCCGTATGGTGGCGTTCAGGCATAGGCTCAGTGCCTGCACAGCTTCCGAGTACGTGGAGCTTCATTAGAACTCGTTGAGGAAGCGGATATCGTTTTCGTAGAGATACCGCATATCGTCAATGCCGTATTTTATCATAGTTACGCGCTCAATGCCCATTCCGAATGCAAAGCCGCTGTATTCCTCAGGGTCGATTCCGCAGCCGCGGAGTACGTTCGGATGAACCATACCAGCGCCGAGTATCTCGATCCAGCCCTCTCCCTTACAGAGCTTGCAGCCCTTGCCGCCACATACAAAGCAGGATACGTCGACTTCAGCCGACGGCTCAGTGAACGGGAAGTGGTGCGGACGGAAACGAATCTGAGTCTGGTCGCCGAACATAGTTTTTGCAAAGGTTTCGAGCGTACCTTTGAGGTCTCCCATCGTGATTCCCTTGTCTACAACAAGTCCTTCGAGCTGATGGAAAAGCGGCGAGTGAGTAGCGTCGACAGCGTCTGAACGATATACGCGGCCGGGCGAGATTATTCTTATCGGCGGCTTCTGTTTTTCCATAGTTCTTACCTGAACTGGCGATGTTTGCGAACGCAGAAGGATGTTGTCGGTAATATAGAAGGTATCCTGAGTGTCGCGTGCAGGATGATTTTCGGGGATGTTGAGTGCTTGGAAGTTGTAGTAGTCGTATTCTACCTCCGGACCCTCGACGATTCCAAATCCCATTCCGACGAAGATGTCCTCCATCTCCTTCTGGATCTGTGCGAGCGGATGACGCTTGCCGATCTCGGGTGCTTTTCCGGGCATAGTAACGTCAAGACGCTCATTTTTCAGCTTGTTTTCGAGCGCATCCTTACGCTGAGCTTCTGCCTTTTCAGCGATAGCATTTTCGATGTATTCACGTACTTCATTTGCGAGCTGACCGATTTTCGGACGTTCTTCAGCGCTCAGCTGACCCATGCCGCGAAGCACTCCGGTAAGCTCACCTTTCTTGCCGAGATAGCGAATTCTGATAGCTTCAAGGTCGGCCTGTGCCTCAGCAAGCTGCGTGCGCGCCGCCTCACGTATCTGTTCGAGTTTTTCTTTCATTGAGTATTACTCTCCTTTTAATGTTAAAATTGCGGAAAACAAAAAAGCTGCACGTTCTTAATATAGCCAAAATAAGCCATATTAAGGACGAGACAGCATAAATTCTGTACCGCGGTACCACCTTTGTTCACCGATAAATTACCGATGCACTTTCTCCCTTAACGCGGGACGATCGTCAGAGGCTATTAACGTTAAGGTTTTGACCTCTGCTGCTCCGAAGCGAAATGCCATTCCGATTGTGACCCTGACCGTCTCAGCAAATCGGTCATTCTCTGTGCGCTCACGAATATCGGCGGCTGACTTCATCATTGCATTTAAAAATTCAATATATAGAATAGTATACCCTACATTGGGCATAATTTCAATAGTCAATCTATAAAATTTACTTATAGTTCACATTTACATGACGATATCTGCGAACGTTGCACCTGATATCTTTGCGAGGTCATCGGGCTTCGCCTCAATCTGCCATCCGATCCTGCCAGCACTTACAAGCATAGTTTCAAGCTCCTTGGCGCTTATATCGAATACCGTTTTATATTTTTTCTTCATTCCGACCGGCGAACAGCCTCCACGTACATACCCTGTTACTTTGTTTATATCAGCAACGTGTATCATCTCGACTGACTTCACACCGACCGCTTTTGCCGCTTTTTTAAGGTCGAGCTCGCGGTCTACCGGAACGTCGAACACATAGAAATTGCGGTCATTTCCCTGAGTGACCAGTGTCTTGAATACATGGCTCGCCGGGATTCCGAGAAGTGCTGATATAGTTGCACCGTCGACAGGGCCGTCTCCGTGCTCGTAGGTATGCGGTGTGTATGGAAGCTTTTCTTTATCGAATATTCGATATACGTTTGTTTTAAACTCTGCCATTATAATAACCTCAAATAAATTAACATTTCAACTTTTTGTGCTAATGTATGTAACCATGATTTTTTAGATTTCATACATGGTATATATTAGATTATAACATTATCAAAGAATACAATCAATCATTTTTTTTGAATTTATCAATACTTTATTGTTAAGTGCACAATTTGTGATATACATAATGCTGAATTGTGCATATGATGAGAACAAGCATATAATCATCTTCGGACTTTGATTTTTTCGCAATTTTCAATAAAATTTAAAATATGCACTTTACAACCTCTGCAAAAAATGGTATACTTATTATATCACTGATTGTGGAGGTTGTTTTTATTGGAATTTCATGTGCTGAGGAATCCTCCAACGAGACGATGGTATTGAAAATCGAGCTCGATACACAGCCTATAGATAATTAAGTAAAATAAACATAATTTAGGAGATATAAAATGAGCTACAAAACCGAATTTATTGAATTTATGGTCAGAAGCGGAGTACTTCGCTTTGGAGATTTCACCACAAAGAGCGGCAGAAAGTCGCCCTACTTCGTCAATACCGGAAACTACAAGACCGGCGCGCAGATGTCGCGACTTGGCAAATACTACGCTGAATGCCTGAAAACTAACGTTGGCGACGATTTCGACGTGCTGTTCGGTCCGGCGTACAAAGGAATCCCGCTTGCAACTGTCACTGCTTGCTCTCTCTTCACCGAATACGGTATCGATAAGCCCTATTGCTTCAACCGCAAGGAAGCAAAGGACCATGGCGAGGGCGGAAATATGGTAGGCGCGAAGCTTAGCGACGGAGACCGTGTAGTTATCATTGAGGACGTTATCACCGCAGGAACCGCAGTTCGTGAGACTCTGCCCCAGCTCAAAGCCGCTGCTGATGTCAAGGTTGAGCATATGATAATCTCGGTCGACAGAATGGAGCGCGGACAGTCTGGAACTACCGCTATCAAGGAAATCGGTGCTGAATTTGGTATCAAGGTCCATCCGATAGTAACCGTCCGCGATATCATCGATCATATGCACAACCGTGAGATCGACGGTGAGATCCCGCTTAACGACGAGATCCGTGAACGTATGGAGAAGTATCTCGAAACCTACTGTGAGATATAATTTTTAGCTATGAATCATCCGACGATAAAATATTTACAGGAGTATCTTAAATCTAAGGACTTTCAGGACGGAGATCCGCAACCATATTTCCTCAAGCTTGTAGAGGAGGTAGGCGAACTGTCGCACGCTATTTTTATGGGTGCGCCTCATGCGAGCGATGATAATATCAAGGGCTCGATCGAAGAAGAACTGTGGGATGTTATGTATTATACGCTCTGCATTGCCAATGAATATGGCATAGATATGGAAAAATGGATAAAGATGAAGGAAGATTATAACAATAAGCGTTATAATTCTGGCGCGAAATATGATCCGCAGTGATTCAGAGATAAAACTTCGTACTGTGTCGATTGAGGATACTGACACGCTGCTATCAATATACCGTCCGTATGTAGAAAATGCTACGGTGACAATGGAATACGATGCTCCGACACATGAGGAATTCGCCGGACGTATACGCGACACTTCGGGTGAATATCCGTATCTTGTCTGCGAGAGGGACGGTAATATAGTTGGCTATGCCTACGCGCATAGATATAAGCAGCGCTACGGATACCGCTTTTGTGCGGAGCTGTCGGTGTACGTTTCACTCAATTGCCGCCGGTCAGGACTTGGCAGCCGAATGTACGGTGCGCTTATCGAGCTTATGCAGAAGATGGGTTACCTTAATCTTTATGGGCTCGTGACCGACCCAAATCCGGCGAGCTTTGGACTGCATAGATCGCTCGGATTTAAGGAAAGCGGACGTGAGCATATTGCCGGATATAAATTCGGCGACTGGCACGATGTCGTGCTGTTCGAGCGCATTATCGGTGAGCATAATTCGGAAGACGACATGAGCAAATGGCGGGACTGCCCGCGCAGGTTTGACGAGCTTTTACCAAATGAGGTAGAGGATATATTGTCGAAATATTCAAACTAACAAACTTCGCAGGTACTGCAATTTATGAGCAGTATCTGCGGAGTTGTTTATATACAAAATAAAAAGCTGGATATAACTTGCAATAACTGCAAATCATATCCAGTTTTTAAAGTTAATCTCATTAAAATCACCATGGTGTGGATATATTAGTCATAAATTCAATATATGGTACTATTTCTATTTTGTCAACCTATTTTAATGTTTGCCGCAGCTGTTTACAAGTTTAGATAATTTTTTCAAACCTCTTGATTTTCTATCAAAAAGGTCGTATAATATATAGACTACACCACAACTGTGTTGAGGTGATATCTAATACATAACAATGGGAGAATTTTATGAAGCTTGTAAAACGCCTATTGACCCTTGCATCGAATCATATCGGCACGATGATATTTGCGTGTGTTGGTATTGTCGGTGCAGCGATACTTAATCTTGTTACACCAGCGCTGCTGCGTGAATTTACCGCTTCGATCGAGGATATCGAAACGCTTACACAACGCACGTTGCTCATATATGCTGGTGTGCTTGTAATCGCATATTTAGTACGTGCAGTCTGCCGCGGAATAAGTCTCGGTGTCGCACACGTAGCCGCATGGCGGTTTGTTGCCGAGCTGACGTTGAAGGTATACGACAAGATGGAGCAGCTATCCATGCGATATTATCAAGATAAGCAGACCGGAGAGCTTATGAGCCGGCTTGTGAACGATACTCGCCAGTTTGAGCTGCTTATCGCGCACTCGATACCCGATCTTGTAAGCAACCTGCTTGTGGTGATCGGAGTTTGCATAATGATGTTCACGATCAATGTACAGCTTGCACTGATAACTCTGATACCTGTGCCAATTGTGATATTGGTGAGCTGGCTCTATTCAAAAAAGGTTGCACCAATGTTTCGCATTAACTCACGAGTGCTTGGAGAACTGAATGGTGTTTTTCAGGACAATCTCACCGGAATGAAGGAGATTCAAGCCTTCGGTTGCGAGGAGAGCGAGCATGAGAAGATGATTGACAACTGCCGCTATTATGCCAAGGTAAACATTCGCGCAAACCTTGCTAATGCGATATTTACACCCGGAATTGAATTCGCTACCTCAATAGGTACGATCATTGTAGTCCTGTTCGGCGGTATGCTGGTTCTTGACGGTAACATGGCTATTGCGGATATCGTCGGATTTATTATGTACCTGAGCCTGTTCTATACACCGCTTGCAGTGCTTGCACGTCTTGTCGAGGATATGCAGGTCGCGTCGGCGAGCGCTCAGCGCGTATTTGAGGTGCTCGACAGCGAGTCGGAGATAAAAGAACTTCCGAACGCGGTTGAAATTCCGAAGGGAGAGGGAAGAATTGACTTTGAAAATGTCAGCTTCCACTATAACCCGGCAGAACCGCTGCTTGATAATATTTCGTTTACTGCAAAGCCGGGTGAAATGATAGCGTTAGTTGGACCGACCGGAGTCGGAAAAACTACTATAGTTTCGCTTATCGAGCGCTTCTATGACCCGATATCAGGTGCTGTTAAAATCGACGGTGTCGATATTAAAAATGCGACATTGCGTTCACTTCGTTCGCAGATATCAATGGTGCTTCAGGATGTGTTCCTATTTAACGGCACTATCGCGGAGAATATCGCATATGGAATTTCATGCGCTGATGGACGCGATTTTGCCGATATTACCACTCCAAGCGGCAGTCTGAGCGTTCACGGAGTGAGCGATAAGCTTAACAATGTCATACATAAAAATCCCGAAACCGATAAGATAATATCTTCATCTGTTCGAGAACTGGATATGGAAAAAATTCGTGAGGCTGCTAAAATTGCACACGCTGACGAGTTTATCATGAATATGCCGGACGGCTATAATACGCTTATCGGCGAGCGTGGAGTTCGCCTGTCTGGTGGACAGAAGCAGCGAATCGCGATTGCACGTGCAGTACTTCGCGGTACTCCGATACTGATACTCGATGAAGCAACGAGTGCGGTCGATAATGAGACGGAGGCAGAGATCCAAGCAGCGATCGAATCGCTCGCTGGAAGCCGTACGATCGTGGTAATCGCGCACCGCCTGTCGACCGTAATGCGCGCCGACAATATTTTAGTGCTTGAAAAGGGCAAGATAGTCGAATCCGGACGGCATGATGAGCTGCTCGCGCGCAATGGTTTGTACGCTAAGCTTTGCCGTGTACAGTACGGCAGTGAAGCTGTGAAATGCTGAAATGATTAAGGAGTGGTGTATATGTTCAGATCCAAAAAGAATCTGTACACCATTCTTGTCATTATTGGCGTACCGGCGATAATAATCATCGTATCTCTCGCAAGTACGCTGTTTCTGACGCTGAACGTCGATTTTGTTCCGGATGAGCTTCCGGATAGAATCGTGCTCACAAGTACGATACGCCGCGGCAAAATACCGATAAAATCGCAGCGGGTCGAAATCGTCGATACTGATGAAATCGCCCGGCTTATAGGCTGCTTTGACAGCATTATAATCTGCGGTGTCGGACAGCCGCTGCGCACTCGATTCACACGTGATTATGAGGAAATACCATACCGCAAAATCACATTCGAATACGAATCGGGAGTCAGCTTTTATTATAATTTTGACAGCTACTATATCGAGCGCAGCGGTGAGACTTTCCGTATCGTCGGACATCCGCTCGATGAGCTGATACGGATTATAGACAATTCTGCGATTATTACAGAATAGTACAAATCAAAAATACGCCGCAGCTGCGAATAATAACGCCGTTGCGGCGATTTATTTGCGCACCATGCAGAATTCAAGTAAAATGCTTGATTTTTCACCGCATTTATGGTATACTGTAATTAAATGTGAGTTGAAAGGAATGACTCTATAAAATATGATTGCTATCAGCTTGAGCGAGGTCTCGCTCGAATTCGGAACTGATGTTATACTTGATAAGGTTTCCTTCAGCCTTAATGAGGGCGATAAGCTTGGCATTGTCGGCGTAAACGGCGCGGGCAAGTCGACATTATTTAAAATAATCACCGGTGAATATACTCCTACTGACGGCTCAGTTTTTATCTCGAAGGATAAAACTGTCGGACTGCTCGAACAGAATACTGGTCTTGAAGGCGATAATACAATACTAAATGAAATGCTGACCTCATTCGCATCGTTGATCGAAGATGAGCGTCGGCTTGATGAGCTTCAAAAACAGCTCGACTCGGGCGACGAGACAGTGATATCTCAGTACACATCGCTTGCTGAACGATTCAAAAATGCCGGCGGATACGAGTTTCGTTCGCGCTGTAAGGGAATACTGAAAAATCTTGGCTTCGACGAGCGGTTTCATGATTTGAAAATATCAAGTTTATCAGGCGGTCAGAAGACTCGCCTTGCGCTGGCAAAACAGCTCATAACCTCACCTGATGTTCTTATGCTCGACGAACCGACTAACCATCTCGATATTGAGACACTTGCGTGGCTTGAGGATTTTCTCGCGCTATACCGCGGTACGCTGCTCGTAATTTCGCACGACCGCTGGTTTCTCGATAAAGTCACAAACCGCACTCTCGAAATTGAAAATACGCACGCGACGCTCTATAATGGCAACTATACCCGCTTTGTTGAATTGAAAGCGGAAAACCGTGAGATACATGAACGTCAGTATAAAAATCAACAGAAGGAAATCGCGCGCATTGAAGCATATATTGAGCAACAGAGACGATGGAATCGTGAGCGGAATATTATTGCTGCTGAAAGCCGCCAGAAGGCACTCGACCGTATGGTTAAGATCGAACGTCCGGAGGATCTGCCGGACAAGATAAGACTAATGTTCACCAAATCAGGAGAGAGTGGCAATGATGTGCTAACTGTCAAAAATCTTGCTAAAAGCTTCCCGGACAAGCCGCTGTTTTCGGATGTATCGTTCCTGCTGAAAAAGCACGATAGACTGTTTATAGCAGGTCCAAACGGCTGCGGCAAATCTACAATGATAAAAATAATCGCTGACAAGCTTATGCCTGACGCTGGCGAGATAGAGTTCGGGTATAATGTATCATTTGGCTATTATGATCAGGAGAATCAGAATCTCAACCCTGATAATACCGTGCTCGACGAGCTTTGGGACTGCTATGAGAATCTGACGCAGACTGAGATACGTTCGGCACTGGCTCTGTTCCTCTTCAAGGGCGATGATATCGAAAAGAAGGTGTCTGTGCTGTCAGGCGGTGAGAAAGCGCGGCTTACTCTCTGCAAGCTGATATTGTCACGTATGAATCTGCTTATCCTCGACGAGCCGACAAACCATCTCGACATCAATTCGCGTGAAGCACTCGAAGGCGCGCTCGCTGATTTCGACGGTACGATAATTGCTGTATCGCATGACCGATATTTTATATCAAAGTTAGCTACTCGCGTACTCGACCTTGGAATCAAGCCTGCACTCGATTATATGGGCGGATATGAGGATTATAAAAATTATCGTGCTCGCTTTAATTCTGCCGATAATGGCGCAGCTGCGGAGGTCATAACCGACGCTAAGGAGCAGTATCTAAAAAATAAAGAGCAGGCGGCAGCTGAACGTCGTCTCAAAACGCGCATTCGTAAAAATGCTGAGGAGACGAAAAAGCTTGAAGCTGAGCTTGAAGTTGTGCTCGCTGAGCTGGGCGACGAGTCAAAGCAGAGCGACTATGTACACGTGAATGAGCTGTACGAGCGTCAGCAGCAGATCGAAGAACGGCTGATGGAGCTATATGAGGAGGCTGAGAGCTTCCCTAAATCAGAAGAATGATTAGTTTGAAAAGGAAGTAAAGAAATGAAAACTAAATTGCTTATCGTCGGTATAACAATGAATTGTGCAGGCACTGAAAAGTCATTTTTGTCATTTCTCTCTTGCCTTGATTTTGAGCGCTTTGATGTTACACTGCTGCTCGCCAAACGTGAGGGATTGCTGCTCGACCAGCTTCCAAAACAGGTAAAAGTGGTTATAATGGAAAAGTATGGCGACTTATTCCTGCTTTCTGGCAGAAATGCCGCGCGTACATTGTTCAACTGCTTTGTCAAGGAAAATCCGTTGACACTATTTGAAATATTTCCGTATTTCATCGGAAGCGCATTGACACGCGGAGCTAAACGTGCGTCGATTGCTTATCGTATGTGGGTACATTTTATGCAGAAAATGCCTGAGATAAAGGATGAATATGATGTCGCGGTCGCATATTGGGGCGACCGAACGATGTTCTATATGTGCGACAAGGTGAAGGCGAAGAAGAAAATCGCATGGCTGCATTTCGATTATTCAAACCCACCTCGCGATGACGAGCTTTACGGCGAGTATTTTAACCGCTGCGACAAGGTTGTCACTGTTTCAAAGCTTGTTGACGAATCGCTGAAAAATAAGCTTCCGAATACTGCGTCGCGCTGTGTAATGATGGAAAACATCACGAATCCGCGTCAGATTTGGGACCTTGCACTGCGCGGAGAGACATTCCCAGACCTGCATTTTCACGGTAAACGCATATTGACAATCGGACGGATCGGCGACCAAAAGGGGCTTGATATGGTTATTCCAGTGCTCAAACGGCTGCGTAAGGAGAATTATAATGTGCGATGGTATGTGCTCGGCGACGGCGAGGAAGAATATAAGCAGCAACTTTCGATGGCGCTCGTTGACGCAGGAGTAGCAGATATGATGCTATTTCTCGGAACGACGACTAACCCATACACATATATGCGTGACTGCGACATATACGCACAGCCGTCGCGACACGAAGGCAAGCCTATAGCTGTTGAGGAAGCGAAGATAATGTATAAGCCGATACTTGCAACTAAATATCTATCTGCCCCTGAACAGCTCGATAATGGAAGGCTTGGAGTACTTTGTGATATCAGCTCGGATGGAATATACAACGGGATCAAAAAGCTGCTCGATAATCCTGTTATGTGCGACCATTTTACTGAAACTCTCTCGCACTGTAAGTTTGGAAACAGCAGCGAAATTGAGAAATTCTACGATATGATAGGTGAGTGAATAAGGATGAAGCTACTGCTAAAACAAAAATTTTCATGGTTCGACAGCTATAAGATATACCGTATGCCTGAAAATACATTAGTGGATGAGTACGATTATCCGGATAGTGATATCGAATTTATCGTTGAAAGTCAGCTTGCGTGGGGACATAAGTTTAATGTTTCTGACCGTAGCGGAAATATGGTCGGTACGCTCGAACAGCGAGTATTCACGTTCCTTCCCGCATTTGATATTTACATCGGCGGCGAGTGTATCGGAAGCGTTGAGAAGGAATTTACATTCTTTAAGCCATCGTTTACGCTTGACTTTCGCGGTTGGCAGGTAGACGGCGATATCTTTGAATGGGATTATAATATAACTGATAGCTCAGGCAATGTTATCGCTCGTATCACTAAGGAGCTATTCCACTTTATGGATACCTATACGATTGACGTATACGACGACCGTGACGCAGTATGTGCATTGATGGTTGTGCTGGCTATTGATGCGGAGAAGTGTGGACGCTAAATGTTGCAGGCACTTATAAAAGCGTTGAATATTTCCGACGAAAGCTTATACACTGACGGAGCTGCATTGTTGGACGCAAGATGTTCAGGGTGCCATTGAACTCCAAGTATGAAACGGTTGTCTTTAGCTTCAAGCGCTTCAATGATCCCATCTTCAGAAACGGCAGTTACTTCAAGCCCAAGTGCAGGAATTTTTACTGCTTGATGGTGGAAGCTGTTTACTTCAAATTTCGTGCAGCCCGTTAATTTTGCAAGCAGGGAATCCGAAACAACGTTGACTGTATGCGAGGTCTCATGGCGAGGAAGCGTCTGACGATGATTTGGAATATCGAAGTGCAGATCCCCACCAAGTGCGACATTAAGCACCTGTATTCCACGACAGATCGCGAGCAGAGGGATATCTCGCTCTGCTGCGATTTTTGCAAGTGCGATTTCGGTTATATCGCGTGCAGCTGAAGGTTCAAACAGTATTGAGCTATCATATTCGTTCATACCATACCGCCAAGGCTCGACATCTCCTCCGCCGCTGAGTAAAAGTCCATCACACCGCGACAGCAGCTCAGAAGCACAGGCTTCAATATCGCCTTCCGATTTGAGTGGCGCGAGAATAATCGGTATTCCACCAGCTGCTTCAATTGCAGCGCAGTACTGATTTCTTAGAAAAATGTCACCGTCTGACGAAAATCCGGCGGTAATTCCTATTACTGGTTTTGACATACGCTCCTCCATAATTATAACATTGCCATGATGTCCACGCCGCTAAAGCGGCGATGCCTCATATAGGCGGCGGGAGACATTACGCATCAGTATACGAATCGTAGATTCGTTGGATTCAATCCCCCACTGATGCCATGGCAAGTTGAATTTTAATTCATTTTATGCTGTATAAATACATAACGACACACGGCTTTAACTGCGTCTGCAATCAAAGCCGTGTTAATATTTAGTTATGCGTTTGCTATTTCAAGCGCGACATCGGGCTTATTAGTGATAATAGCGCCAATGTTAAAGTCGCAGAGAGTTTTAATTACTGTGGGATCATCGACAGTCCACGGGTGAATTCGAACTCCGAGCTCGTTTGCACGTGCCACGATTTCGGGATGGTTTAAAATTTGTGCATAGTGCGGATGAATAGCTTTTGCGCCGAACAGCTTAGCATAATCTGCCGGCTTGACTATTTCTCCGCCGTAAAGAGGTGCGACAAATGTATCGGAATCATATACGAGCATATCGGTAAGCGCCCAGTGATTGAACGCTGAGTATAGGACCTTCTCCTGCATACCATACGCTTTTGTACAGTCGTGAACTCTATGAACGAAGTCGGTGTCGGCTTCCTTCAGCTCTACGTTGACATAAAGTCCAAGTGGTCCAAGCAGCTCATACACTTCCTCAAGAGTTGGAATGTCGACCTTGTCATACTTGTCAGCAAAATTCGCAGCAAAGCTGTACTGTCTGAGCTCAGCCAATGTCATATCTCCGACGCGTCCGGTTCCATTTGAGGTTTCGTTAATAGTGTCGTTATGAATGACAACTATTTTATTATCCTTTGTTCTGCGGACATCGAGCTCAACTCCGAAAGCTTTCATGTCAGCTGCCAGCTTGAATGCGGGCAGAGTATTCTGCGGGGCATATGCTGACGCGCCACGATGTGCAAATATAAGCTTGTTTTTTGTCATATTCATAATACTTGATCCTTTCATATCTGAAAAATGGTCGTATTTTATTAAGTGAGTAAATTATAGCATTTATTTCTGCGGCTGTCAATCACTTTGACCAAATTTTAATTAGTTTTGGCTAAAGTTACTATTTGTGAACGAAATAAACGCAGAAATTAACGAAAAGAGTTATTTATAATATTAACATAAAAATCACATTATCATATTTACATATACAAAAAATTATGATATACTATAAACAAATGGTAAAAATCCAAGCTACAAAAGGGTTGGATTGCAGCGTGAAGTCTAAAATTATATGCTGAGAATTACAATGCCATAGTACCGTCACAAGCTTCAAATAGATTTAAGGATGGTGATCATCATGAAATGCCCTTCTTGCGGATATCCCGAAAACAAGGTGCTTGATACTCGTTCGATTGACGATGACAGGAGCGTTCGCCGTCGTCGCGAGTGTCTGAAATGCCAGTTTCGGTTTACAACATATGAAACAATAGAAACTCTGCCACTTATGGTGTGCAAGAGTGATAATACTCGCGAGCCGTTCAATCGTACAAAGATAATGAACGGTCTTATCAAGGCGTGTCAGAAGCGCCCGATATCTGTGCGCCAAATGCAGGAGTTGGTAGATGCCATAGAAACTGAATTTCAGAATACACTAAGAAGCGAAGTCTCGACTAAGGAGATAGGCGAGCGTATTATGAACGGTCTGCGCAGACTTGATAAGGTCGCTTACATACGATTTGTCTCAGTATACCGTAAATTCGACGATGTAAATTCATTTACTGAGGAGCTTGAACGCATAAAAAACGATAAGTATTAAATAAAACCGCCATGCAGCTTTTGCTGCATGGCGGTTATGTTTGTTACGTATAATTGAGAGCTTTTTATATCAGAGATATTCTTGATATAATACAGATATTATTTTGTAAGCTCTAATGTATTGCGTATTGACTGTGCAGGGTCAATTGTGCTGCGATATTCAAGACCAACGAACTTATCGTATCCAAGTGAGTCGATGGTTTCAAATACCTTTCGGTAATTGATCTCACCTGTTCCGGGCTCGTTGCGACCGGGGTTATCAGCCACATGGAAGTGTCCGATAAGGTCGATATTCTTCTTGATAGTCGGAATGAGGTTTCCTTCCGAAATCTGCTGATGGTATACATCATACAGCAGCTTTATCGCAGGAGAACCGATCTCTTCGAGAATCTCAAAGGCTTCGTAGGACGATGGTAGGAAGTAGCCTATGTGATTGCAGAGCGTATTAAGCGGCTCTACGACCAACGTAATTCCAGCGTCCTCGAGCAGCGGAGCAACTGCCTTTAATGAGAGTACAATATTAGCGTGCTGCTCATAGCGGGTAACATCGTTGCGTTCCTGACCGACAGTTACAATAAATGTCTTGCAGTTGAGTACCTTTGAAGCTTCTATAGTCTCCTTAATAACTGTAACGAAATCTTCGATTCCATCGCGGTACAGAAGCTTGCGTGAGCCAAAGCGTCCAGCTGCTTCACCGTATCCGCAGGCGCAGACCGCAGATAGTGTCAGACCATTCTTATCGCATTCTTCACGTACACGTGCGAGGTCACGATTGTTAAAATTCCAGAACTCAACAGCGTCAAGACCGGCTTCTTTAGTCGCCTTAAAGCGATCGTAGAAGTCGAGCTCTGTAAAGAGCATATCAATGCAAGCGGATAGCTTTATCATAATTTAACTGCGTTTCCGCTTACAGCAGACTCATTGCAAGCCATGGTGAGCTTCAGCGACTTGAGCGCGTCACGGTATGTAGCAAGGATCTTAGAGGTGTCGCCGGTCTTTATAGCGTCGAGGAAAGCTCTGTCCTGAAGACCAGTCTGCTCGGTATCTGGCTGAGTGGTCACAGTTCCATCAGCAGCGGTAGTGATGAGCTGGTCATCCTTACGTACATAGCTGCGGGTTCCGTTAGTATCGGTAATTGTGAGCGAATGACGGAGGTTATATTCAACAGTGAAGTCCTTACCGTAGACGGTAATACCGTTAGTAACCTTAGAACCGGGTCTTATATAGCAAGCAGTGAAGAGGTTAGCGACCATGCCGCACTTGAACTTCATTACAGCGGACGAGAAGTCGTCAACGTTGTATCCTGGAACGCCGTAAGCTTCGGGGTCAACGATACCCTTGCCAGCTGCGCAGTATACGCTGTCCGGCTCGCCGAAAATGAAACGGAGCTGGTCGAACAGGTGAATGTTCTGCTCAACGATCTGTCCGCCGGAGGTCTCGAAGGTTCTCCACCACGGCACACCGGGGATTCCACCGATCCACGAACCGGTAACAAGTCCGACATCCTTGCCAGTGATGTAATCTTTCATTATCTGGGTAATGCTCTGGTATCTGTCCTGGAAACCAACTGCTGTGAGAATTCCAGCAGCTTCTGCGTCGTCGCATATCTTTTCAGCGACTGCATAGTCGAGTGCCATTGGCTTCTCAACGAGGAAGTGGATCTTTCTCTTGATAAGTTCAGGCTCGATCTCGCCGTGAACGTGCGGAGGAACTGCGATAAATACTACCTCTGGCTGAGTTTCGTCGAGCATTTTTACGTAGTCGGTATAGCATTTTCCGCTTCCGTATGTATTTGCTCTTGCTTCTGCGCGCTCAATAAGCACGTCGCAGAATCCTACGATATCAACGTCCTCAAAGCTCGAAAGCTTCTGAAAATGAGCGCCGTTGCGTCCGCCGCAGCCAATCTGTGCTACTTTGATTTTTGACATGATGTTACCATCCTTTCGAACCCACTGCATATGTGGGAAACATATATTATATTAAAATATATATGCGATTTGTGATTGATAAATCGCTTCCTGCATATTCTATCATGTTCTGAAGGAAAAGTCAATAGATATAAAAAAGAAATATGAAAAAAGACATAAAAAATCATAAATTATCCTATAGCTATTGACATATGGCAATAAAAATCTTATAATATATAATAGAGGTAGTTTTCATTTAACATTATAGGCAATGAAAGTATCCAGTTTGACAAATTTGGTACTAAATGAAAGCTTACATATCTAATGCCAGTTTAAAGAGGTGCCAAATGAGAATAGCGGTAATTTCAGATATACATTCGAACTACATGGCGCTTGAGAATGCGCTCTGTCTTATCGACAGCCTGCATACAGACGGCATTGTTTTTCTCGGAGATTATCTCACCGATTTCCCATATCCGCAGCGTACATTATATTTGCTTGATGAATGCCGAGCGGCACTGCCTTGCTGGTTTGTGCGCGGTAATCGCGAGGATTATCTTCTGCGTCATCGCAGAGATTCCAACGATGGGTGGACATACTCGTCGAGCAGCGGTTCACTTCTCTATACTTACGAAAATATTACGCAGAATGATCTTGATGTGTTTGAGAGAATGCCGATATCGCTTGAAATAAGTTTTAATGTTGGTGTTCCTTCGCTTACTGCCTGCCATGCTTCACCGCATGACTCAAAGGAGTGGATAATGAATCGTCCGGCACTGATTGACCAGTATTCGCGCCAAATAAACGGAAGTGCGCTTTTGTGCGGACATACACATCGTGGTGGAGTTGTTGAATCAAACGGTAAGAGAATAATTTTCTGCCCAAGTGTCGGACTTCCTCAGGATCACCGTTCAGGCGCTAAGATACTGCTGCTTGAGCCTAAACGTGGCGTTTGGAGATATCAGACGCTGACTGTCGGCTTTGATAAAGAACGTATGAAGCTCGAATTCGTGCGCAGCGGACTGCTCGAAAAGGCGGGAGTTTGGGCGCGCTGCATAATCCGCTCAATGTACGAGGAATGCGATTATGCGTCACGTTGTGTAGCGCTTGCATGGCGAATTGCAGCAGCCGAGCATTTTGACGGGGATACTGTATTGCCGGAAGAGTATTGGGAGCGTGCTGCGAGGGAATTAAAAATAATATAACATCGGAGGTAGAGCGATGTTTTGTGAAAAGAACTGCAAATACTGTGATAAGTATGCTGAATGCGGCTGTGAGGGCTGCGAATATGCACGTCAGAACTTTGGATGCGAGCTCGCTGAATGTTGTAGGGAAAAGAAGCACGATAGCTGTCTTACCTGTAACAAAAGCGATTATTGTGAGCTTTATAAAAATCGTGACTTCATGCCGATAGAGCACATGAAGAAAACTGGAAGCTTTGATGAAAGAAATCACTTGCTTTATAAATGGCTTCCTTTGTTGCTTGGGCTTATGATAATAAAAACAGCGGTCAATATTGCATTGTCTTATCTGCTTATCAAAAGTCCTGACCTATTTGTCATTTTATCGGGCGCGACGGCGTTGATTATCGGCGGATTTCATACGTATATTCTATATAAAATAAAATCAGCTTCAAAAGGCTTTGCCTTGGCTTCTTTACTTATTCCAATAAGCATTGTACTTGCGGTTGCCGCCAGTCTTTTCACAATATTTAACGTTAATGCGGCAGTATTTATAATATTTGCTGCTATAGCTAATGTGGTATCAGTATCTGAGGAATATGATGCGCATTCGGCTGTTGTATTAGGGATTGAAGATAATAATTCTAGGAAGTGGATTCAGCTATGGAAGGTATATTCAGCTGTTATATTGCTTTATCTGATATCGTTGCTTGCGGCGTATTACAATGAGCTGAATATGTTTATATTGATAATTTGCATAGCGGTGATGGCTATTGAATCAATATTAGAAATTGTATTTTTGTATAGCAATTTAGTGGTATTCAAGGATATTTGTAAAAGACGAAAATAGTAACGTATAGGAGGGCTGCACATGAGTACATACTGTGGAAAAGACTGTGAGAACTGCGCTGAGCGTATCGGTTGCCGCTGCGAGGACTGCGACTACGCGCGTCAGAAATACGGCTGTGAGATTGCCGAATGCTGTATGCGTAAGAGTCACGAGAGCTGCGTTACCTGCACGCAGAACAGCTACTGTGAACTGTATAAGCAGCGAAAGACAATGCTGGAAGCACGACTTAGAAAAAATCAGCAGCTGTACGAAAAAAGCCAGCTATTGGCAAAGTGGCTGTTCCCGTTATTTTACTTGATGATAGTAAGTATGGTTTTTGACCTTATACCGAGCTCGCTTATAAATTCAAGTCTGGTTCTTTCGATTATAAGCACGGTGGCATCGCTGATAATCATACTTTTATATACGTATTTTCTATACAAGATTAGACCTGCGTCCGACCGCTATGGGAGGGCTGCTAAATTTCGCCTGATTAGCGCCGGATTGGTAATCATAGCGTCAATAATAAACAGCTTTAACGAAGATATTGCGGCGTTGGCGATTTTGATATCTATACCGACTGTGGTGATATCGTTTTTGGCGGTGTATCAGGAATATACCGCGCATTCTGACGTGCTTGTTGGTATTGACAACGAGCTGTCGGATAATTGGTCGAAGCTGTGGAAGTGGTATATAGGACTATGTCTTGGAAACATTTTACTTCCGATTGTGGGCGCTTTCGGAATACTCGGTGTGTTTATTTTAATTGCATACATGATTGCACTGATTATAATATCGGTATTGCAGTTTGTGTATTTACACCGTACCGCAGTTACATTTAGGGATATGTATGAATAAACGGGATATGGGAAAAATATACGCTGCAACATGGTTTTTATGCGCAATAATTTGCCGATACTGCTTGAGGATGACCCGCAAATTTCGCAGGCTGAACGTGTGCAGCGATGTTTCAGCGAGATGAACGCAGCATTTAATACAGCAGAACGGATTTATGACGAGCCGTACAACGACGGATTCAGAATAATTGCAAATACATTCTGCGATACGATATACGTGCCATATTACGATCACAGGATATACGGAATAGCATATGACGGCTGCGTGACAGATAACGAGCGCGAGTATATACGAAGTCTGATGACCGCGCTTAATGAGTTAATCGAGCTTGCATTTGAGCCTGACGGGATGAGAGCAAAAGATGGAATTACATATGACAATGTGCGGGAAAGTATTCGAGAATTTCTTGATTCATGGTGCAGCGTAGATAATATTGGCAGCTCACCGATAAGCTTGCTTGAACCGGCGAGAATATTGTCTTAGTGTAAAATTAAACAAACAAATAAAGTATATAATTAAATTTAAGGAGTATATAAATTAAATGAGTAACATCAAAGATATCTCGCTTGCAAAGAGCGGACATGATAAAATCAACTGGGTAAAATCATATATGCCCGTCCTCAACAAGATAAATGAGGAATTCACACGTACAAAGCCTTTCGCAGGCAAGAAAATATCGATGTCTATCCACCTCGAAGCTAAGACTGCTTATCTCGCTATCACGCTTGCTGCCGGAGGCGCACAGGTGTATGTCACTGGCTGCAATCCGCTTTCGACACAAGACGATGTTGCGGCGGCTCTCGTTGACCTCGGCTTTGAAGTAAACGCATGGCGCGGAGTAACCGACGCTGAGTATGAGGAGCACCTGAAAAAGACGCTCTCACTTTGCCCGGACGTAATGATCGACGATGGTGGAGACCTCACGCACCTGCTTCATGGAGAATGCCGCGAATACGGCAAGAACCTTATCGGTGGATGCGAGGAGACGACCACCGGTATCCACCGTCTGTTCGCGCGTCAGGCGGCAGGACAGCTCGACTATACAATGATCGACGTAAACGACGCAGACTGCAAGCACCTATTTGACAACCGCTACGGCACCGGTCAGTCGACACTCGACGGAATCATGAATTCTACTAACCTCATCATTGCCGGCAAAACTGTAGTTGTATCGGGTTACGGTTGGTGCGGCAAGGGCGTTGCAATGCGCGCTAAGGGAATGGGCGCTAACGTGATTGTAACTGAGATTGACCCCGTAAAGGGCATTGAGGCGGTCATGGACGGCTTCCGTGTAATGCCGATGGATGAAGCTTGCGCGCTTGGCGATTTGTTCATCACTGTTACTGGCTGCAAGGATGTAATTCGTGCTGAGCATTTCGACAAGATGAAGGACGGTGTACTGCTCGCTAACAGCGGTCACTTTGACGTTGAGATAGATAAAGTCGTACTTGCTTCTAAGGCGGCTGAAATCTGGCAGCGTAAGCCTAATATCATGGGTTACAAGCTTCCCGACGGACGCATAATCAATCTTATGGCTGAAGGCCGCCTTGTAAATCTTGCTGCTGGTAACGGACATCCGGCTGAGATAATGGATATGAGCTTTGCAATTCAGGCGAAGAGCCTTGAATACCTCGTAAAGCACGAGGGTAAGCTTGATAAGAAGGTATATCAGGTGCCGCGCGAGATCGACGCTGAGGTGGCTTCACTGAAGCTTGCTTCACTCGGAGCAGCGGTCGATGTACTAAGCGATGAGCAGAAGGCATATCTCGGCAATTTCAATTGAACAGAATAAATCATGCAGCGCACTCCGAAAGTCGGGGTGCGCTGTCTAATGAGCAAATATAGGCTATTCATCAAATGGTGACAATTTCCGCGAAATATTATAAATATGTAACAAAAGTCGAAAAGATTATCCGAAAGGCTTGCAATAATACGAATTATTCATTATAATATATGTGGAGCTATGAATCAATCGACAAAGAGGTGGCATATATGATAAGAGCTGTTGCTGCTATATTTGAGAATTCGCCATTATTTGATAAGATAGATATTATATTTATAATTGCAACGATCATTTCTGTACTGCTTCAAATACTGTTGTGCTTTAAGGCGAAGCGTTCTATAGTTCGTGCAATACCGATATTGTTTTATGCAATACAAATAGCTCTGAATTCATTGTTAATGTTCATTGCTTTAATAGGTATCATAGACATAGGTGCATTTTTATTATTTGTGGGACTTATTTTCAATATCATCCTTTTGACTATTTGTGTAGTTACATATGCTATATGCAGGGTAGTCGGCGGCTTTATGGGCATAGATATGTTTGATGAGTAATATTTGCGGTGAATATATGAATGAATTACAATCATCAGTATTGGTTATATTGTTCTATGTGTATGTTATATCGGTAAGGTTTGCCATACCAATTCAAATCATATTATGCTGTAATGTAAAACGGCTCATAATTCGCGCAATACCGATGCTGTTTTATGTGATACACGCATTGACGGCGCTGGCGGTTTTATTTTTCAATATGCCTGTCGCCTCTGTCGTTTTTGCATTCGATGGGATAATGTTGATGATATGCACTGTAATATTTGCTATATTCACGCTTATCGACGACCTAATAAGCGAACAAAATGAAGAATAGATCTATAATTTATGGAGGAATAGCTTGAAGCTAAGCGATATATTAAATAAACTAAAAAATCTCGCTAACCGAAATCCTGGCAAAGCGAGTGCAGACGATAATACAAATATATACGAACTTAACGAAGTAAAGCGCGATGAGGATTCAGATCCGTTCCTGCATTCACTTAAAACGCTTACTCCCGACGATATCGCTCCAAAGCCGCAGAAAAAAAGCGACCCGATAGGCGTGGCGATAGAGCTGTTCCGTAAGGCAGTAATTGTGGTCTGCGTGTGCGTATTTATCGGAAGTGGAGCTACATTAGTCCGCAGTTTTGTCGACTATAAGCGCGGCGATGATCTGTACGGCGAAATCGCAGGAAGCATATTTGATGTCGACCTCAGCGCCGGAATGCACGCTGTATCGCTCGCGTCACAGTCACGTCCGAGCCCGTCCACACCTGATTATTATTCTGGACTTGAGATTGACGACGATTTACTCGATGATGATTATTCGTCTTCGTATAATGTTAAATTCGAGACGATGAAATCTAATTTGAATTATCTTAAAACGATGGTGAATCCGGATATTTTCGGATATATAAAAGTTGATGGCACAAAAATCGACCTTCCGATAGTTCAAACGACTGATAATAAGCATTATCTCGATTATTCATATACTGGCGAATATATGGTTGTCGGCTCGATTTTTGCCGACTTTCGCGCTAATCGGAATATGGATTATAATCGCAACACGGTATTTTATGGGCATAATATGAATAACGGCAGTATGTTCAACAATGTAATGCTCTTCCTCGATGAAGAGTTCTTCAACAATACGCTGATTGAAATATATACCTTCGACGGCATATACACCTACGAGCCGTTCGCGATATTCGATACTGTATCGACGTATCAGTATTTCCGTATGTACTTCCAGAATGACGATGATTTTATCTCGTTTTGCAACGAAATGCAGTCGAAGTCGCGGTTTAATAAAAATATGACTTTTACAGGAGACGATCAGGTCATAACGCTCTCGACCTGTACTAACGTTGGCGATGGCAGATATGCGCTGCACGCTAAGCTTGTGAAAGTAGAAAGATGATCAATGAATCAAAATTTAAAAATACTCCGCTGTCCAATATGTAATTCTCCGCTGTATCGTGACGGAAATAGTTTATATTGTGAGCCCTCGCAAGGAATGAAAAAGCATTGCTTTGATATAGCCAAAAGCGGATATGTCACATTGACACGTGCGTCTGGAGGTGCAGGGGATGATAAAGACATGGTCCGTGCACGTACTGATTTCCTCGATACCGGCGCATATCAGCCCTTTGCAGATGCTATAGTGAAACATTTGACTGACGCTCAAGTCGTAGTCGACGCTGGCTGCGGAGAGGGATATTATACTAACTATATCGCGGCTGAGAATAGCAGTGCGATGGTCTACGGCTTTGATCTATCTAAGGCAGCGTGCGACCATGCAGCTAAACGCGCAAAGCAGACGCTCGGTCAGGATAATAATACGTTTTTCGGAGTATCCAGTCTATTCGAGCTTCCTATTGCTGATAACTCGGTCGACGCTGTTGTGAACCTTTTTGCACCTGTCGCGGAGCAGGAGTTTTCGCGAGTACTCCGTGACGGCGGTCTGCTGATTATCGGAGCTGCCGGAAAGCGGCATTTGATAGAGCTCAAGGAAGCGATTTATCAAACCGCCTATGAGAATGAAGGTCGAAGAGACCTTCCCAGTGGCTTTGAAATAGTCAGTCAGGAGTCGGTCAGCTACAAATTCATGTGTATGGGGGACAAGCTCAAAAAGCTGTTTATGATGACTCCATATGCGTTCAGGACCTCGAAATCGGATGCGGACAAGCTTGATTCAATTGACAAGCTCGAAATAACCGCGGATTTTGATATATACATATTTAAAAAGTCCGGCAAATAAGCATACGGACGTTGAAAGGAATATTATCAGCTATGAAAGTATCGCTCTGCATACCGATGTATAACGAATCAAGCATTATTGACGCTACATTGAAGACTGTTTCAGAATATATGGAATCGAATATCAAACCTGAATATGACTATGAGGTTATATTTTCAGATGACGGAAGCACTGACGGCTGCCGTGCTGCTGTAGACGCGTTTCCAAACGAACATATCCGCTCGGTAGGGTATGAAAAGAATCGCGGTAAGGGGTGTGCTGTACGCACTGGCATACTCGCTGCAGAAGGTGACGTTGTTATTTTTACCGACTGTGACCTTGCATATGGACTCGATGTAGTAAAGCAGGCGGCTGAGATGTTTTGTGCGAATCCGACAGCAGATATGGTAATCGGTTCGCGCAATCTTACAAAGGATGGCTATGAGGGATATACATTCATCCGCAGACTTGCGTCGAAGATATATATAAAGTGTCTCGCAATAGCAGCAGGATTCAGGCTTTCCGATTCTCAGTGCGGTTTCAAATGCTTCAGACATGATGCGGCGCAGAAGATATTCAGTACTTGCGAGGTCGACGGATTTGCGTTTGATTTTGAAGCTCTCATTAAAGCGAACAAGCTTGGATTAAAGATACTCGAAATGCCCGTCAAGGTCATAAATCACCGCGAGAGTAAGATAAATGTGCTGCGTGACAGCTTTAAAATGCTTAAGGATGTTCGCGGGATCAAAAAGAGAAACAAATGATAGAGATCACACAAAAGGGCGAGCGGGCGCGTGAATTGTTCTTGCAGGGATATAACTGTGCACAGTCAGTCGCGGGTGCATTTTCCGAGGAAATAGGGCTGCCGCTTGACACGGTATTAAAGCTTGCACAGCCATTCGGAGCAGGAATGGGAAGGCTTCGTGAGATCTGCGGTACATTTTCAGGTATGCTGTTCGTAGTCGGACAGCTTTATGGAAGCAGTGAACCCGCTGGAAGCGAGGCGGGAGACACTGCAAAGAAGCGTGTATATTCTATCGTTCAAGCGCTTGCCGAGCGGTTTCGTGCCGAGCGTGGTACTATCATCTGCCGTGAGATACTCGGACTGATGAAAAATGCTGAGACCGACCCAAATAATCCGTCAGCGCGGACTGAGGAATATTATAAAAAGCGCCCATGTGCGAGAGTATGCGCGGAAAGTGCGTCTCTGCTGGAACGCTATTTGAGCGAAAACCGTTAGGTTATATGAATAAAATCGGTGGATATTCAATATAATATCCACCGATTTTATTAGACATGTTCGATAACCTCTCGATTAAACTTTGAAAATGCTGATTTCATCAGCATTTTCAAAAGCTAAAGTTAGGTTATCGAACATG
>JAAVZO010000020.1 GCA_022791685.1 Clostridiales bacterium | reverse complement strand
GGGCTGACAGGGGGCGACCTTCTTGGTCGTCCCCCTATGAAGCACCCTTCCCTCTCTTGCCCGTTCCCCGAACCCGCGCAGCGGGTGAGGTTAGCTTAGCAAGCCGCCGCAATGCGGCGACTTGCGTGGGTAGCGCTGCAAAGCAGCGCGTCTTTCTTTATCAAAAGATTGAAGTTTCTGCAAACTTCATCGGTAAAATAGGCTTAGCCTATTTTACCTACTACACCTTCAACAAACCAGTCGAACGACTGAAGTTCATCATCCGTCATAGTCTTGCCGGCTTCGACACGAACCGCTCCGGTGTTGTCCTTCAGCTCGCCGCCAAAGATGACGAGCGAACCGTCAATTATCTTCGCCTGTGCAGCTTCAACTGCTTCCTTAGTTCCAGCTACGCAGTTGTCGGTAAGGTCGTCGAGCGATACCATGCCCTTCGATAAGCCTTCCCAGTAGGTCTTCGGCTCCCACTTGCCTGCCATTATCGACTCAATGTCAGACTTGTAGAATACGTCCCAGTGGAACAGCGGTGCAGTCAGGTACGCCTTAGGCGCTGCGTCTGCGGTAGGTGTGTTGTAACCTATCGCCTTTACACCCTTCTCCTGTGCGGCAAGCTGCGGCGCAGTCGAGTCGCAGTGCTGTGCGATAAGGTCGCAGCCCTTGTTGATAAGCTCGAGCGCTGCCGACTTCTCTATGGTCACGTCAAACCATGTGTTTGTCCATACGACCTCTACAGTTGCATCCGGATTTACACTTCTTACTCCGAGAGTGAACGCGTTGATTCCGCGTACAACCTCAGGGATCTGCATTGCGGCAACATAGCCGATCTTGCCAGACTCAGAGTTCATAGCCGCTACGATACCTGCAAGGTAGCGCGCTTCATACACGCGTCCCATGTAGTTCTCGGTGTTGTCCGACTGGATGTAGCCGGTAGCGTGTCCGAAGTATACGTTCGGGTAGTCCTTCGCTACCTTCTCTACCCACTCGCCGTGTCCGAACGAGGTCGCGTAGATTACGTTGTAGCCCTCGTCGCAGAGCTGGCGAAGTGTCGCTTCACACTCAGCGGTCTCAGGTACATTCTCTACGTAGGTAGTGGTGATACCCATTTCCTCCAGCGCAAGTCTGCCCTGATTGTGAGCAAACGAGTAGCCGAGGTCTCCAATAGTGCCAACATAAAGGAATGCGACCTTGAGGTCTTCCTTCTTGATGGCTGCGAGCTTGCCCGAGCCGGACGATCCGCATCCGGTGAGGCAGACAGCTGCGATCATCATAACCGCCAGCAGTGCCGCTAATATTCTTTTCATACTGATTTCTCCTTTAGGAAAAATAAATTTAGCAGTCTAAAAATTTAAACTGCGTACAATGATTATATCAGAAAGACCCGCGGTTGTCAAGCTAAAATTACGGATTTTTGAATTTTTGGTGAATTTTCGCCGCTTTATACAATAAATAGTCGCATTTTTAATGTTTATTTGCAATATAAACGAATTTTACATATTCTGCCATAATTTCACGACATTTTCTGTCGTTCAAGATTGGCTAATAAAAAGCCTGATATTATGCCGGAAATTATGTAGTTTTAATGAAAAATTCAAAAATCAGAAAAATGTATTCCCAAATCCGAAAAAGTGTGATATAATAAGTATGAAATCAGATTTATCGACAAATTCCGCGGCTTCGCGGAAACGTTCGCAATTATGCTGTTTTGCATAACGGCGGAATATTAAAATAGGTTCGTTGATACATATTTTTTGGAGGGTAATAATGAACGAAACTAATTCGTGTAACACAAGCGATTTACGTATTATAGGTATGCGCGGCTGTGAGGAGCTCGCTTCTCAGGTGGATTATTATTTGAAGGAATGGCACGCTACGAGCGATACTTTCATCGCCGACGCTGACTTCCCGCGCTTCGGCTCGGGCGAGGCTAAGGCTCACATCGTGCAGTCTATGCGCGGTCACGATGTCTACATCATCAGCGACTGCTTCAATTACGGCGTTACTTATAAAATGTACGGCATGGACGTGCCAATGAGCCCGGATGACCATTTTCAGGACCTCAAACGCGCTATCGGCGCTATCGGCGGAAAGGCACGCCGAATCACCGTTATCATGCCTATGCTCTACGAGGGCCGTCAGCACAAGCGCACCGCTCGCGAGTCGCTCGACTGTGCGATCGCACTTCAGGAGCTGGTACGCATGGGCGTTTCCAACATAATTACCTTTGACGCACACGACGCACGTGTGCAGAATGCTATACCGCTCGCTGGCTTCGACGACGTTCGCTGCACTTATCAGATGATAAAGGCGCTCTGCAAGAACGTTCCGGACGTTAAGCTCGACCGCGACCACATCGCAGTCGTTTCGCCGGACGAGGGCGGAATGAGCCGCTGCATGTACTATTCTTCGGTGCTCGGCGTAGATATCGGTATGTTCTACAAGAGACGTAACTACGCTGTCGTAGTAAACGGCACTAACCCCATAGAAGCGCACGAGTATCTCGGCCGCGACCTCCACGGCAAGGATGCGATAATCGTGGACGACATGATCTCGTCGGGCGGATCTATCCTCGACGTTGCCTCGCAGCTCAAACAGCGCGGCGCTGAGCGTATTTTCGTATTCTCGACCTTTGGTCTTTTCTGCAACGGTCTTGACAAGTTCGATGACGCGTACGCAAAGGGTATGTTCGACAAGATATTCACGACCAACCTTATCTACCGTCCGGACGAGCTGAAGAAGCGCGAATGGTACGCTGAGGTCAATATGTGCAAGTACATCTCGTACATAATCGACACGCTCAACAAGGATCACTCGATAAGCGAGCTGTTGAATCCAGTCACCCGCATTCACAACTACCTTGACCGTCGCGGCAGCGGGGAAGCCCCCGCGGGCATAGTCAAATAATCTGCTCGAAAAATTGTTAGTATAGTTCCAATCAAACATAGCACGAGTTTATATAAAAAGGAGAGGGCTTTTGCCTTCTCCTTTTTATTTGCCAATCGTTAGGAAAGCTTCTCTATTGCTATGTTTGATAGGCGCTGCACTAACAAGTTTACGCGCACATCATTTGACTATGCCCGCGGGGGCTTCCCCGCCTATGCCCGCGGCGGCTCGCCGCAGTATATCGCGTATCGAAATGTGCTGCGGACATACCGACTCGCATGCGCCGCATTCGAGACATGCTTCCGGCTTTACCGACAATACCGCGTATGCCGCTGCTGCTTCTTCCGCTGCGTTAAGCGCCGGTGCGGTCTTGTTGTACGCCGCGAATGTCGCCGGAATGTCGATTCCCGCCGGGCACGCCGAACAGTACGCACATCCCGTACACGGCACGAGAAGGTTGCCGTCGCGTATCGCCTTCGCACGTGTGAGTGCTGCTAACTCTGCTTCGCTGAGCTTGCCTATACGCGACTCGTCAGCGTATTTCAGGTTGTCGGTGAGGTGCTGCGGCTCTGTCATTCCCGACAGCACTACGCCTACTTCCGGACGGCTCCAGAGGAAGTCGAGTGCGATCTGTACCGGGTTCGCGCCGAGCGGAAGCGCCGCACGCATATCGTCCGAGATGTTGACCAGTCCGCTTCCGAGCAGCGGTTCCATGATTATCACGCCGAGTCCCTTGCTCGCCGCGTACTCGAGTCCCTCAGTGCCCGCCTGATTGTTCGTGTCGATGTAGTTGTACTGTATCTGGCAGAAATCCGCGCCCTCGTATGCGTCCACTATCCGGTGGAACACCTCGTTCGAGTCGTGGAACGAAAAGCCTATGTACGAAACGCGTCCGCTCGCTTTAAGTGCGCGCATTTTCTCGAACAGACCAAAGCGCAGTACCTTCTCCTCGAAGGTTTTCGCGTTCAGCGCGTGCAGCATATAGAAGTCGATGTGCTCTACCCCGAGACGTTCGAGCTGGATGTTGAAGAGACGCTCGAAGTCCTCCTCGTTTTCGATCATCCAGACTGGCATTTTGTCGGCGAGATAGACCTTTTCGCGGTAGCCGTCACGAAGCGCCTGACCGACGATGACCTCGCTCTTGCCGTCGTGATATCCGAACGCGGTGTCGACGTAGTTCACGCCCGAGTCGATGGCGCGGCGAATCTGCGCGATGGTCTCGTCGACGAGGATGTGCTTTTCGTCGCCCTCTCCAGCGGTCTTGAAGCGCATACAGCCATAGCCGAGCGCCGATACTTTTACGTCTTTAACGAAATTGCGATATTGCATTGTGTGTACCTTCTTTCATTATTATATGTGTATAGTATAGCATATTTTGCGGACGGTGTCAATATAAATTTTAACATGTACGCTGTATTGTATTATGGCACATATGTTCGCGAACGTTTCAACATTTTATTACTTTAAATTGTATAATTCACGAAATGTTAACAATATATATATATATATATATATTGTGCTATAATTAAGGTGTAGTAAATAAATTACTGCGTTAATATGTTTTTTGAAATGGTATAAAATGAAAGCGAGGATAATTCTATGTACAAGACCCCAAGAAAAATTGCGTTTCTCCTATGCGTTGCATTCCAAGCGTCATTATTGGCAGCCTGCGGTGATACCGCCGACCCATCCGGTACTGATACGACATCAGCTCAAGATACCACACTACAAACTGAAAACGATCCGCTCTCCGGACTCGATTTCGACGGCGAACCGATACGCGTGCTCGTTTCTGCAAACGAATACGACGGCGGCTCAGGCGGAAAGATATTCATCATTAATGGTGAATCCGAAACTGGTGAGATCGTTTCCGACGC
Organism: Clostridiales bacterium; assembly: GCA_022791685.1. Taxonomy (GTDB): domain Bacteria; phylum Bacillota; class Clostridia; order Oscillospirales; family CAG-272; genus Flemingiibacterium. Next base: position 24,831 of record JAAVZO010000020.1, on the reverse strand, counting down.
AGTATATTACCGAAATAAACAGGTCGAGGAAGCTCTGAATGTTAAGTTTGAATTCACCGAAAACAACGATGACTACGACAATATCCCGTCTACCCTAACCAACCTGATACTATCGGGTGAGGACGCTTACGACTATGTGATACACGACCTTTTCCCGTTGGCTTCCATGTCGGTAAACGGCTACTTTATGAACCTTTACGATGCCGAATACTTCGACTTTGATAAGGATTATTGGTATTCCGACTACATGAAGGACCTGAATTTCCACTCCGACAAATACTGCTACATAATGGCGGGCGATTACTTCCTTGATATCGTCCGTACCGCGCATTGCCTTCTGTATAACAAGGGCATATTCGAGAACCTTTATGGGGACGCTGACAAGATATATGACGATGTATTTGACAATACGTGGACTATGGACAAATATCTGACCTACGCTTCCGGAGCGTACAGCGACCTGAACGGTAATTCGACCGCCGACATGGACGACCGCTTTGGACTTGTTACATACGGCAAGTGGGGATTTATGATACCGTGGGTCATTGCAGCGGACGCAGATTTTCTCGAATACGATAACGGCAAGCCAAACCTTGCTATGAATACTGAAAAAAATCAAAAGCTCATCGAAAAGCTTATCGACGTATTCTATGACCCAGCCACTATCGACTTAAGCGGCCGCGGCGAATCCACTTCGTCGACTCCTATGACCTTTTTCACGAACAATCAGGCTCTATTCCTCTGTGGTTTCCGAATCGGAAGTCTCGATCAGACCAGAAACATGACGAACAAGGTCGGTATAATTCCCTACCCCAAGTTGGACGAAAATCAGGAAAAGTACGTGACCTCGACACATGATACTACAAATATTGGTGTTATTCCCATGACCTGTGGTAAGCTCGACACCGTCAGCGCGGTTATTGAAATGCTTTCCCGCATTTCGCACGACGAGGTTCTCCCCGCGTACTACGAGTCGGCGCTCAAGGTGAAGTACGCGCACGATGACGTTACTTCGCAAATGCTTGATATAATCCGCGACGGTCTCGGCAGCGCGATACCGCTCGCATTCGGAGACTATTGCAACAACGTCATGCTGAATAAGACATTCTCCCATCTGCTCACAACGAAAAATACAGGCTTCGCTTCGATCTACGCGTCGCTCGAAGCCCCCGCACAAGCGAAGCTCGATACTCTGTGGGAAGCGTTCAACGAGTAAGTGATGTAAAAAATATCGTCAGCCTATAAGGCTGGCGATATTTTGCGTTAGATGCGAATCGAGCAAGAATGATTCAGCATATTCCTTTTCTATAGCACCATAGTAAACAATCTTCTACATATCTCAGCAATAACAATGCGTCTTCTTTACTTACATCATCTTCTTTATGAGCGCCAAGTCCTGACATCGCACTGTACATTGTATGAAACAACCTGAATCTATTCGCACCTTCTTTATTATCTAACCAATATTCGTAAATATCCTTTATCGATGTTGTTTTTTTACCGTTTTTAATGATACTTTCACCGGTTGCAAAAAGAATCCCTTTAATATAACTTTTGCGTTCTGGATCCATTTTTTCAAAAAAGCGTTCAAATAAAATTCTGCTACTATCTATGCAACTTAAAAATCGAGCTGCTCCAAAATTAGAAATTGCCTCGTTATAAATAGCATATAATCCATCAGAGTCTTCCTTCAGTTTATTCTCTAAAAATGACATATCGTAATTACGCTCTCGAGCCCCTTTACTATCTTGAACAAGTTTATAATTTTTAAATTCTCTTTTTTTATCATTTGAGATACACAATTCATATCCTATTACATTCAAATAATTGGACAATTTTTCACATAGTTTATCCTCGATTTCAAAAGTCAATTCAAGTATATTATTAAAAAAGAGTAATATAGCTGCATCATCACTTTCGATTTTTTCGCAAATAGATATACATACATATTCTGGATTATACTCTTCATTATCGTTTTTATAACCTTTATAGTATACATATGGGCACAGATTGCTTTTATATTCATCAACAAATGATGACAAACCAGACTTCTTTAATAAAACTTCGCCTTTATTATTGTCCTCATAAATACATCCGCGTAGTAATGTTCCAAAAATACAATAAATATTTGAACGGGCAATTCTATCTTCAGTATCAATTATATTATCCATAATCATCTACCTCCTAAGTAGTTATTCTCTTAATTCTCAATCCATACTACCAATTACACGTCCCAGAGCAGTCAATACATACAAACACTCGCGCACCAACATACCTCTCGCACATTGTAACCTTAGTACATTATTGTATGTATATATTATAACATATTTTGTGGATGTTGTCAATATAAAATTGTATTTAACTGCTGTATTATTTGCACATTCTATTTTTGTAATGCTATTTCATATCTGATTGTAAATTTTGTATAATGTATTCGCGCACTCATTTTACAGAACGTTTACATTAAATACATATATGTACATATTTAATGTGATATAATGTAGGGTGTTGAATAAAGTTATGAGTTGATGTATTTTTTTGAAACGGTAAGAATTTTGAAAGAAATTGAAAGCGAGGATAATTTTATGTACAAAGCAAAAAGAAAAATTGCGCTTCTATTATGCGTTGCGCTCCAAGCGTCACTATTGGCAGCTTGTGGTAACGATGCCAAAGACCCTTCCGACGAAGATATGACAGATTCGGCGGACAACTCATCCGAGGCAGTTGATTACGGTCCGCTTTCCGGACTTGACTTCGACGGCGAGTCGATACGCGTGCTCGTTTCTGCAAATGAATACGACGGCGGTTCTGGCGGAAAGATATTCATCATGAATAGTGACACTGAAACCGGTGAGATCGTTTCCGACGCAGTATATAACCGTAACAAGCAGGTCGAGGAAGCTCTGAACGTGAAGTTCGAATTCACCGAGAATACAGACGTGTATTCTGAAATATCGGACGTTCTTTCCACTTTGATCCTTTCGGGCGAAGATCTTTACGATTACGTGATCCACGACCTCTTCCCGCTGGCTTCCATGTCGGTAAACGGCTACTTTGCGAACCTTTATGACGCTAAATACTTTGACTTCGATCAAGATTATTGGTATTCCGACTACATGGAGGATCTAAATTTCCATTCCGACAAATACTGCTATATAATGGCAGGCGACTACTTCCTCGATATTATTCGTACTGCACACTGTCTGCTGTTCAATCAGGGAATTTTCGAGGACCTTTACGGAGATTCCAACCAGCTCTACAACGATGTTTTTGACAATTCGTGGACGATGGATAAATACCTGACCTACGCTTCCGGAGCATACAGCGACCTGAACGGCGACTCGATCGCCGACGTTGACGACCGCTATGGAATGGTAACTTATGGCAAGTGGGGTTATATGATCCCGTGGGTCATTGCAGCGGACGCGGATTTTCTCGAATACGATAATGACGGTAAGCCAAGTTTTGCTATGAATACCGAAAAAAATCAAAAGCTTCTTGAAAAGCTTATCGATATATTCTATGATCCAGCCACTATCGACTTAAGCGGCCGCGGCGAATCCACTTCGTCAACGCCTATGACTTTCTTCACAAACAACCAGGCGCTCTTCCTGTGCGGATTCCGAATCGGAAGTCTCGACCAGACCAGAAATATGACGAACAAGGTCGGTATCATTCCCTATCCGAAGTTGGACGAAAATCAGGAAAAATATGTAACTTCAACTCATGATACCACAAACATTGGAGTTATTCCCGTGACCTGCACCAAGCTTGACACCGTCAGCGCTGTAATTGAAATGCTTTCGCTCATTTCGCACGACGAGGTACTTCCTGCGTACTACGAGTCTGCGCTCAAGATAAAGTATGCGCATGACGATGTGACCTCGCAGATGCTTGACATAATCCGCGACGGTCTTGGAAGCGCAGTACCGCTCGCATTCGGAGACTATTGTAACGACTTCATGCTGAAGAACACCTTCTCCAATCTGCTTTTATCACGTAATACCGGTTTCGCCTCAATGTATACAGCCCTCGTAAATCCAGCTCAAGCAAAGCTTGATGAACTGTGGGATGCATTCAACGAATAAGTGATGTAAAAAATATCGCCAGCCTTATAGGCTGACGATATTTTGCGTTATATGCGAAATTCGCAGCTAACTGCGGATGGCAGGGGTTATTCGCACGACACATTCTACGTGTCCCGTCCGCGGGAACATATCGACTGGCGTTACACGGCTGCACTCGTACCCAAGCGAACGCATACGCGCAAGGTCACGCGCTAACGTCTCCGGATTGCACGAGATGTACACAATCCGCGCGCGCGTCCGTGCGAGCCGCTCGAGCAGCTCGGGAGCGCACCCCTTGCGCGGCGGGTCGAGCAGTATCACGTCCATATCATCTACTCCGATTCGGTCGAGTTCTCGGTCTATCGCGTCGGCATCAGCTGCGTCGCAGCACGAAAACTGTGCCTTCGTGCAGCCGTTTATCTGTGCGTTCCCGCGCGCATTCTCGACCGCCGCCTCGACGATCTCGATCCCGTACAGCTCGTTCTCCGGCGGACATACCGACATTCCTATCGTGCCTATCCCGCAGAAAAGGTCGAGCACACGCTCACCCGGCTTGATGTCGGCGAGCTCGCCCGCCTTCGCATAAAGCAGCTCAGCGGCGGTGCGGTTGACCTGCCAGAACGACTCCGGCGAGATATCAAACGTCCGCTCGCGACCATTCACGCAAAGCCTGTCGCGCAGCTTCTCGCTGCCGGAAATCAGCCTATATTCGCGGCCGAGCACGACGTTCGTACGATCGGGATTGATGTTCTCGTACACGCTCGCAACTTCACTAAACCTCGCGCGCAGCCCGTCGGAGAGCTCGTTCATCCACTCACAGTGTACGCGATTGACCACGCACACCATCACCTCATCGGTCGATTCTGAGCGGCGAAAATAGAGATGCCGCACGCTTCCGGTGTGCTTCACCTCATCATATGGCTTTATATGGTGCGCCTCGAACCATCCGCGCAGAAATTCAGCAATTTCGCTGAACACCCGCGGCTGGATCTTACAGTCACTATCACAACCTTCGCTACCGTAAAGTGGTATGATCTCATGCGTGCGCTCCGCGTAGAAGCCGACAACGATATTGCCGTTTTTGTCCGATCCAACCGGAAGCTGACACTTGTTGCGATAACCAACCGCTGAGCCGGAGCTTCCCGACACCGACAGCACCTCCGCGACCTCGATGTCCACGCCGCTTTTGCGCATAGCCGACTGCACGAATCCGCGCTTCAGTTCGAGCTCGTGCGCGTAGCTTATGCCGCGGAACACGCAGCCGCCGCACTTTTTCGCAAGCTTGCAATCCGGCTCGACGCGGTACGGCGACGGCTCCAGCAGCTTTTCGATACGCGCGACAAGGTAGCTCGACGCGACCTTGATTATTTTGACCTCGCAAACGTCGCCTGTGCAGCCGCCCTGCACGAACACGACAACACTTCCGACGTTGGCAGAAGTGTTGTCGTCAAGCTGAAGACGTGCGACTCCGACTCCAAGGCTATTCATATCGACTATTTCTACTTTATGTATACTGTTTTTATTTGGTAGTTTTGTATTTTTCATTATTTACGTAAGAATATAAAAAGCCCCGCCGAGCCGTGTGAATCCAAGATTAGAAAACCCTGCTATCGCAAGGCTGGTGCTCTCTCACCTGTTTCGTGCTCCCAGCATCCGAGTCGTTCGTGTCACGCCGCATATAGCGGCAGTGCGATCAGGAACGGTCGGGAGGTCTGCATTCCCATCAGCTGAAGTCCGAGCTCCATTTATTTCTTTTGTGGGTTTAAATACTTGAATTATCACGCACTAAGCAGGAAAACTTTTTGTTGATTACCTTTGTGCTATTGTATCACATAGATTTGTTATCGCTGTGACGAATATATTATACCACATCCTGAGCGATATTACAATAGGTTTTTGATAATTTTTCGTTATTTACATTTTCGCAATATTGCAATGCGAAATGTTTTATTTCTCCTCAGCGCCGTCGTAATCGATCTCGCCGAAAAGTTCATCCTCGAAGATGTCGGCGACGCGGTCGAATTCGTCGTCATCGTCGATAGTTACGAGAATATCCTCGCCGTCCTCGTCGGTCTCACGCTTCAGTATCACGTACTCCTCGCTGTCCTCATCGAGCGGAACGAGCGCAAGATACTCGACTCCCTCGAGCTCGCAGCTTCCAAGCAGCTGGAACTGCTGTTCAGTGCCGTCCTCGTCGGTCAGCGTGAATATATCTTCTTCTTCAAAAATCTCATCAGCCATGGTAATATTATCCTTTCGCGGACTCGAATTGGTATCAGAATCCGTATATTTTTTTCTTACTAATATAATATCATTTTTTTGCCGATTTGTCAATAGATTCTTTAAAATACTCTTGATTTTCTTTTTGAAAAGTGGTATAATATTGAAGTAAGATCAAGCTGGATATTTTGTTGATTTAGTTTGAATGTTTTTTGAAAGGAACATGAACATGATAAGACATATAGTTTGCTTTAAATTGGCTGATAACAGTGAGCGTGAGTGCTGGCGCGCGAAGGAGGTCCTGCTGTCAATGATCGGCAACGTTCCGACCATCCGCAAAATTGAGGTCGGACTCGATTTTCTCCACTCCGGACGCTCTTACGACATCCTGCTCGCCGTCGACGTTGACGACCGAACCGCACTTGACGAGTACGCGAACGACCCATATCATTGTGGTGTTGTAAAAACTCATATGCACGCCGTCTGCGCGTCAAGCGTTACTGTTGATTACGAATTTTGATTTTGTTAAGAAAGTGTACAAATAATGTTTATTAAATTTGACGATCCATCCATCCGATACACAGGACGTTTTGGTCAACTTGGCAACACAATGACCGCAACTGCTTGCGGCGCGACAATTGATATTGCATACTCCGGACGTGACTGCGTGCTTTGCTTCAACACAGAATTTTCATACGACCCGCGCGGTCACATCTACGTGAGCGTCGATGGCGGCGCGCGTGTTGAAGTTACAATTGAGCCGTATGTGCGCGTAAGTGCAGCTGATGAAGGCGTGCATTTTGTGAAAGTTATCTATAAATCGAGTGTTGAGCAGCAGCATCGTTGGTACTTACCCCTCATTGGCAAGTTGTCGTTCCTTGGCTATGAAGCCGACGCGAGCGCTTCCCTGCCCGCCGACGAACGCAAAACCATCGAATTTGTCGGCGACTCGATCACCGAAGGCGTGCTTATCGACGAATTCCGCAAGATATATGCGGTCGGTCAGCACAATCGCCCGTGGCAGGACGACTCAACCGCAACATATGCGTGGCTGACCGCGGAGGCGCTGAATCTGCGTCCGTTCTGCATGGGCTACGGTGCAGTCGGAAATACGCACAGCGGTTGCGGCAATGTGCCAAAAACTGCGGACGCATATCCGTATAATTTCGAGAATTCGCCGGTTACATATCCGTCGTGTGACTACATATTGATAAATCACGGTGCAAACGACCGCGGGCGTTCAAACTATCTTGACGAATATCGCGGCGTATTGAAGCTAATCCGCGAGCGCAATCCTGAGTCGACAATAATCGTGCTGTCGCCATTCTGCGGCGCGTTCGACGACGTGCTGCCGGGATTCGTAGAGGAGTTCAACCGTGATAACGGCGACGACGTGAAGTACATCAGCTCGCAGGGCTGGGTTCCCGCCGAGCCGCTTCATCCGCTGCGTGATGGACACAAAATTATAGCTGAACATCTTGTTGAAAAGATGAAAGATATTGTGAAATAACGCTAAAATGGAAGCCGTATGGCTTCCATTTTATTTGTAGGAAATTAGTTCAATTGAATAAAAGTCAGACGAATTTGTGCCGCTTTCAATACCGGCATCATCTTTCAACTTTACAAGTTTCAATTCAGCTTGCACAACCGGATATTCATCACTTGCGTCATTATATACTTTTACATAGATAAAATATTCATGCCCAAATTCAGTTGTCGGTCTGGGAGGAAATGTCGGTATTTTATCGTCAAAATCATAGTATCCCCATCCGCCGCCAACCGGGTAAAATGCGATATATCCGCTTTTGGCGACATTGAAATCATAGCCGAACATCCGCCTGCTGCTGTTTCCGTCCTCGTCCATGTAAAACGGCGTTTTGCTGGTGCTCATTGACATCTGAATATAATCCGTAGTAACATTTATTACACTATTAGGCGAATCATATTCGAACAATATGTTGATATTGTACATATCAGTTAATGTGCTCGGCGAAATGCAGCGCGGTACTCCTAATTCAAGCTCTTCAAATGTAACCGACATATCTGAACTATATTCATCGCTTGGTGAAACGACGCTTTCATCCAGCAGATACGTACTTATTTTCAGACGAGTTACAAGCTTATTGTCATCGACAGGCTGCGGTGGATTGAGAATGAGAACAAATATTATAGTAGCAACAGCTGCTAAAAATGCGATAAAATAGCGCATGTTTTTTACTTTTCAATCAATTCAATTGAGCAGAAATGCGAAAATCCTGTACGTTCCGCTTGTATGCTCTCATCTTTTAATACTACAAATTTAAGTTCAATCTCTGCCACTGGAAATTCATCGCTATCATCGTGAAATGCCTTAACAGTTACGTAATATTCTTGACCAATCTCAGCAACAGGGTTTGGTCCCATAGCTGGAATTTTTTCATCAAATTCAGCATAACTGCAAATTCCGCTGCCAATTGGATAAAATGTAAAATACCCACTGCTGCGCAAATACATATTGTATCCATATATCCTATCAGAATAATTTCTCGCCATATCATTCCCTTTTTCCAACTTATACCATGGTGCAAAATGCTCTCCTTTTGTAATTTGAACATAATCCGACTCTACTGTTACTATACCGTCTTCATATTCAAATAATATATTATAATTGTACATATCTATAGCTTCAGGCGTTGCAAGAAGACGTACCTCGCCAGGTTTTAGTTCTTCAAGCTCAAAACGCATATCTTTATTTTCATACCACTCATTCGGGTCAGCTGCACTTTTGTCATATAAATATGCACTAATTTTTAATGTTCTATCATTTTCGGCAGGCTCAGGCGGATTAAATACGCAAATAGCCAATATTGCTATTACTGCTATAAAAAATGTTACAAAATATCGCATAATGTCATCCCCACAAAAAATTCGAAAACTAATTCCCTATATTAACCATTTTTCTTAACCTTGATTACATTATACAATACATTTACCAATCTGTCAAGCGCTTCCATAAATATATTTTATCTTTGTAGATATAAACAAAACATCGGCGCGAACTTTGTGCATAATTGCCAAAGTTCGCGCCTATTTTCACTTAAACATCTTAATTCTCAGCAGAATAAACAATGCCACCAGACTTATCACCAGCGACGAGCCTATCATGATTACAAATCCGTATGGTGATTCTGACATCGGTATGCCGCCGACATTCATGCCGAGCGCACCGTATACCATATTCGGAATCTCCATAACAATGGTGATTATTGCCAGCACCTTCATTGCGACGTTGAGGTTATTCGATACTACCGATGCAAATGTATTAGATAAATTTGCGAGAATCTCAGTGTGTATTTTGGCCATTTCGATAGCCTGCTTGTTCTCGACCATTACGTCCTCAAGCAAGTCCGCGTCCTCCTCATACTTCTTCACGACCTCAGTCCGCACCAACTTTTCAAGCACCGATTCGTTCGAACGCAGCCCTGTCGTGAAGTAAACGAGCGACTTTTGCAGCTTCATAAGCTCCATGATCTCACGATTTTTCTGGTGCTTCGTAAATTCAAGCTCTACCGCGTCAATTTTCTTCTCGATCAATCGCAGGTAAATTAGGTAACGTCTGGCGGTTGCATACAATATCTGGAACACAAACCGCGATTTCTTTCCCGGATGAAAGTCACGCTCGCTTCCATTTGCGAATCCTCGCAGGATGTGCGTATCCTTCGAGCATACAGTGACGACGTAGCTTCCTGTAAGTATGATCGCGAGCGGTATCGTGGTGTACAGCTCATTTTCGCTGGTCTCCTCTCGCGTCGGAATATTCACAAGCAGCATTCTATAATTATCGTCGATTTCGATACGTGAACGCTCATCAAGGTCGAGTGCTGCGCGGCACGCTTCCATCGGAATGTCCATCTCCATTGATATCTTGCGCAGCTCCTCATCGGTCGGCGCAATTAGCGAGATCCATCCAGAATCAGGAAAATCGTCGTGTTGCTCGACTTTGTGGTTGTTTTCGATATAATATTTAATCATGATTTCCTCCAATCCGCCAAACTGTGCATAATGCACAATCAGGCTCTGCGCAATTTACATAATATTATACCACTGATTTTGTCGAAAGTCAAGCTATATATTGTAAAGTTTATCCGACAAAGCAAATAAAAACTACCGCTGCAATTAAATGCAGCGGTAGTTTAAAGCCATCATTAGTCAAAAGCGAGCGGCGTATGCGCAATTCCAACACGCTTAGTCGCCATGAACGGCTCGACCGTGTCGCGCCATTTCTTGTAATGCTCGGTCTCCTTGTGCGCCTTAGCGTCTTCGGGAGTTTTATAGACCTCGTACAATGTAAAATACGTCGGATCATCGTTTGACTGAAGCACGTCGAAACGGACATTTCCCGGCTCTTTTCTCGAATTTTCGTGATTGTAGAGCGAGATTTCCTTGAACTGCTCAACGCAGTCCGGCTTTACGTGTACGATAACTGTAGTTGCTATCATTTTAAACCTCTTTGAAAAATTCTATCTGCTCGTTGTCCGGACCATAAACAAACGCAATGCGGATAGTTGTTTTGCGCGGCTCGGAGTCGAGGTCGACCGACTTCGGTGGGGTCAGCGGCTTTGCGCCGGCAGCGAGTGCGGTCTCGTAAGCCTTATCAACATCCTCGACCGAATATGCAAAATGTATATATTTTCCAAGCTCAGCCTGCTCATCGCTTCCGCCAGCGAACAGCTCAAGCATTCCTGCACCGCCGAATTTCAGCAACTGAATGTGCGAGTCACCTTCACCCCACGAGAGATAAGGCTCCATTCCGAGACCTTCAGTGTAAAATCTGTATGACTTTTCAAAATCGGTTGCCTTCAGTGCGAGATGTGCAATGCCAAGTCCGGGTATCTTCTGGTTCATAATATGTTTACCTCCATGCTACAAATATTTATATTTAGAATGCAATCTGCATTCGTTATTTCGTTAAATTTCGACCTTCATGCCGTCATATGAAACGTCAAAGCCTTCGGGATTGGCGATTTTGACGAAATCGTCGTATGCAGCGCTTGTGCCATTGTGTGAGAAATGGTTGCAGATGAACTGAGTGTTCGCGTCTGCATAGCCCTTTTCGAGCATTATTTCGCGCACCTTTTTATTCTCCGCGAGTCCCATGTGTCCGATGTAAGTCAGCGGAAGCATGGCATTTGTGCAGTCGAGCGACACAAAATCAAAGTGCGGCTTCACTTTTTCGAAGTATTCCCACACCTCGTCGCAGAAGAAATGCGTATCGTGCGCATACAATATATTCTTATCTCCGTCGCTTATCATGTAGAACAGCGGCCCTGCATTCTGGTCGTGAACGGCCTTTAGTGCAGTTATGGTATATTTACCAAGTGTTATAGTTTCAAAAGGCTTAATTTCTACAAATTCGCACAATCCGCTCGGTTCAAGAACACCCGCGAATATCGGTTTGATCACCTCTCCGACCTTATCTGAGCCGCAGAAAGTCAGCTTATAACCCTTAGGGGCGTGTGAGAATCCCGGTTCGAGCATTCGCAGGTCGTTCGGATAGAGATGGTCGCTGTGATTATGTGTTATCAGGCAATATTTTACATTTACAAGGTCAATATTATTTGCATACATATGCGAAAGCGTATCGGCGTTGAAGTCGATAAGCAGCGTATCATCAATAATTGCCTGCGAGCGGGTACGCAGTGCGCGTCCGCCTACAGCCCGCGAACGACGACATACCTCACAATCACACAGAAACGCCGGAATTCCCTCCGCCGCTGCTGTGCCTAAAAATTGGATTTTCATATTTTTTACGAATTCCCTTCCGTATCACGGATTTTCTTTTTAAATAAACATAAACCCTCATGCAAATGTGAAACAAAAATTTCACATTTGCATGAGATATTGTTTATATTATTTTGAAGTATATGTGTCAGAGAGGTCTACTATCTTCTCCTCGACGTTCTTCTTCTCAACTTTCGAATTAGCGATCTTCTTCTGAAGCTCAGCCCAGAACTCTTCGCCATCGTTAGGCAAATCTACCCAATCGTTCTTCCAGCTCGAGAGCATCATAGCGTTCGAGATAGACAGACCGTTGATTCCCTCGCAGCCTTCAGCGAGCAGCGGAGTGCCCTTAAGGAGGTGGTCGGTAAAGTTCTGCGTGATACCCTCATGCTGAGGTCCGCCGTTTTCGAAATTGAATTCGATCTTTTCTCTCTCAGGAACGTTGAAGCCGCCTTCGCAGGAATGGCAGAATTTGCCGCAATCTTCCTTATTTTTCCAGAAAGTAAGGGTCTTACCCTCCGCAACGAGCTTGCCAAGCGAACCGGTGATCTCAAGACGGTTAGTACCGGGAGCTTCACCAGTAGTGGTGATGAACACACCGGAAGCGCCGTTTGCATATTCTGCATAAGCGGTAACGTCATCCTCAACCTCGATGTTGTGGAATTTGCCTTCGTGGCAGAATGCGTGGATGCGGGTAGGCATACCGAAGATCCACTGCCAGAGGTCGAGCTGGTGCGGGCACTGATTGAGCAGAACGCCGCCGCCTTCTCCGCTCCATGTTGCGCGCCAGTCGCCGGAATCGTAGTAAGACTGAGTTCTGAACCAGTCGGTGATGATCCATACGCAGCGGTAGAGGTCGCCGAGCTCGCCGCCCTGAACCATTTCGCGCATCTTCTGATACATCGGGTTAGTTCTCTGGTTGAACATCATGCCGTAGGTGAGCTCCGGCTTCGACTTTGCGACCGCGATGAGTTCCTCGACAGCCTTGGTGTAAACGCCTGCCGGCTTCTCGGAAATTATATTTACGCCTGCATTGAGTGCGTCGATACCGATCGTTGTGTGGAAATAGTGCGGAACAGCGATGATAACTGCGTCAACGAGTCCCGATTTGAGCAGATCCATGTGATTGTCGAACAGAGCGACATTAGGATACTTTTCCTTTGCAGCTTCGAGTTTAGCCGGCTTGATATCGCAGATAGCGGTGAGCTCAGCGCCTTCGATCTTTCCTTTGCTGAGATAGCTGCAGTGTCCTCCGCCCATGTTACCGAAGCCAATTATACCAAATCTTACCTTATCCATAGTTATGTAAACCTTACCTTTCTGTGCGGTCAAAACCGCATTTGGATAATAATATTGTACGCAATAATTATACACGCTTTTCGTTAGAAAAGCAATAGCATTTTCAACATTTTTTCGATGAAAATATAATTATTCGAACAGGTTCGTTTTTTACGCACGTGTCAGTCTGCCGTTCGAGTCCTCACATATCTCGACAAAGATCGGCATCGAGCAGCGCTCCGATGACGCATTGTTCGGTGAGTGAATCGACAGATACATTTTGCCGTCGGTCCCGGTGAATATCATGCCGTGTCCGCCGTCGTATACTCCGGTCACCGACTTCGAATAAAGGCGCTCGTCAATGTGCGTCCACGGTCCGGTGACTTGTCCACTTTTGGATTCTGCAACTCCGACGCAGTAGCCCTCATCGTCCCAGTTCGACCATATCATGTAAAGTGAGCCGTTGCTCGATTTGTACATATAGCAGCCGTCAGTGACACGATTCGACGACCACGAGGGGTCGTCCGCGCGGAACAATTCGACCGGTTCGGAGATGAAGTGGGTCAGGTCGTCCGAAAGCTTAGCGCAAGCCATGCGTCCGATACCATCGTCGGTGCAGGTCCATTCGTGAACGAATATCATCCACTTTTGTTTATTTTCGTCTATGTACAGCGTGCCGTCGATCGAGTCCCAATCGTGCGGTGTGGCGTGTCCGTCGCTGATCTCGACGAACGGACCGAGCGGTGAGCTTGCTTTGAATACCGAGCAGCCACGGTGTCCGGTGGCAGCCGAACGGTAGGTGGTGAACATATAGTATGCACCGTCGAGCGCGTACACTTCGGGTGCCCACATATCACCTGCGCAATCAGCCGGCGTTTCGACGACCTTCACTGGCGCTTCCCAGCCGCTATCGAGCCGTCCGGTAGGATTCACACAGCAGCTCCATCCCGTGCCGTACATATAGTATGTGCCATTTTCAAGAAGCACGAACGGGTCACGCAGCGAGTTCGTAAGTCCGGATTCGATTATCATATGTGTTCTCCTATAATTGTTACATTATGTTGTTTTAGTATATCACGATTCCGCTGATATGTCAAGTGGTTTTTGTTAATTATTCCAAATTTTCGTCAAAAAAAAGCTGAAAGCTCACAATTGAACTTTCAGCTTTTGGCAGGGATAGTTGGACTCGAACCAACGAAATGCAAGAGTCAAAGTCTTGTGCCTTAACCGACTTGGCTATATCCCTTCACGACTATAATATTATACCATATTTATGTGTATTTGTCAAGGGCTATCCGCAATTTTTATTGTAAAAAACAGAGCTGCCGCACACATATGCAGCAGCTCGCAAAAGCATTTTAAAGCACCGAATTGAACAGGTCGCCCATCAGCGCGTCGCGGCGGATACCGTACACATAGCGCATCATATGACGGCGGCGGTCGAAGCTGTAATGGTCATCGTACTCGGGTATCGGCGCGTAATCAAGGCGGGACTGGAGATATTTGCCGTTTCTGTCGGTCAGATACGCAATTGCAGTTACGTCCCAAATCACACGGCTCCATACACGTCCAGCTGCATACGACTCAGCTTCAGCTATGGCATTCTTTGCAATGTAGTCGGCAAGCGGGTTCTTTCCAACGAGCCAGTACTCAAGCTCAGGCTTTGTAGTGTAGAAGCTGCTTACAACGCCGCCGCACGGAAGCTGTACCAGCGGTGCGCCGCAGCCGAAGATCACACGTGCAGCCGCTACGTCTTGGAACATATTGAACTCATGTGTATCGTCCGATTCCCACGAATGTCCGCCGAGCCATACGATCACGATTTTGTCGATAATGTCAGGCGCAGCAATTATCGCAGACGCAACATTGGTTATTGCTCCGATAGCGACAACGTAAAGCGGGTTGTCTGATGTGTATTTACGGGCGCGGTCGATAAGGTCACGCATAGCTTCGGATTCAACCGGGGTCTTCTCATCTGGCAGATAATTCTCCGAACCGCGGTATATTGCCGATATCATGTCGGTGCGTCCGGCAAGAGTTACAATTTTCTTTATCTCATCGTAGCTTTTCTCCATGCCATCCTTAGGTCCGGTGGATTTTGAATTGAAAAACGGTGCAGCGTAAAGCGCCTTCACCTCGAGCTTATCGGTGGATTTGAGCGCATACGCGATCGCGAACTGGTCGTCGATCTCGTTGTATGCGTCGGTGTCAAGCACCATGTCAACCTTTTCGGTCGGCGGTGTGAGCATTTTTATAAGCGTAAGCTGATCCATATGTTTATCCTCCAATATGGAATTGTTATTTCCTAATTATTCTAACATATTAGGCACGAATTGTCAATAGTTTTTCCGTAAAAAAGCTCGATTAAAGCTTATTTTTTAAGCTTTCCAAATAACCCGCCGAGCGCCGCTTTTGCATCGTTCAAATCGAGCTTTCCGTCGCCGTCCGCGTCGAGCTTATCCTTGATGTCACCACTCGCAAGTGCAGCTTTTACGCCATCGACAAGCTTCTGGACCGTCTCGTCCGGCAGGTCGACTCCAATCAGCTTCTCAATCGTTGCGATAGGGTTGGTTTTGAAGTTCGACAGCAGAGTTTTGTCGTTCTTTATTTTGCCCGCTATTTCGGTAATTTTTGCCTTGATATCCATAATTTTTATCCTCCAAAGGTTTTATATATTATCATTATACCCGCTGATTTGAAAAAAAGCAAGCTATTTAACAAAAAATTCATATAAATTCATCGTCCCGCGATCACCTCACTCGGTGTCATTCCAAGCTCGCGGCGAAAATGTCGCGTGAAGGTCTCGGGGTCGCTGTAACCGACAGCCAGCGCGATTTCAGCTATCGACGCTCCACGCGGTGACAATTTCGCCGCAAGCAGCAGCTCGCGCGCCTGCCCGATACGCACCGAGTTGATATACCGCGACGGCGCGACTATGTATATTTTCTTGAACAGCCGCCGGAACTGCGCTTCGCTTAGGTCGGATGCAGCCGCCAGCACCGCCGTGTCGAGCGACGGGTCGTTGATGTGCCGGCGCAAATACTCGAGCGACGGTGATATCCGACGGCGAACGTCCGCGTCCGAGCCGTCGAGCGCACGAGCCATCAGTGCGAGTATTTTGTAAATGTAGGACTTGCAGCTGTAGTTGTGCGCCGAATCCTTGAACAGCCACTCCTCCGCGCATTTCGAAAAGAGCGAATATAGATTCGCGTGATTTTCAAAGCTCGCGACAAAAATCTCGTCAGCTTGCAGCTCCTCGAGCGTATCGAAATTGATAATGATGTACTTCCCTTCCGACTCGAGCTTTGAGCGGTAAGTCATGCCCTTCGGGATGTACACGATATCGTTGCGCGAAAAGCGGACGGTCCGGTCGCGGTAATAGCACACCATCGTGCCGGATACCTTGTATATCAGCGCGTGAGACGAGCGGTCGTAGAAGTAATTCATGTCGAGCTTCGACTCCTCGCTCGTGACGCTGACTATGCGCGTAACAGTTATGTCAGATTTGAATATATCCATATATCCTCGTAAAAATAGGGCACATAACACTATGTGCCCTATTTTGTAGTCCCACTTCCGGTAGGGTACACCTTTTACATCCAAATTGCGGAAATATCACGAAATACCCTGATTCTCGATAACCGACTGCGCCATCTTGCGCTGCGCCATTACGAGCTTGTAGTAGATGCCCTTGTTTTCGAGCAGCTCCGCATGAGTTCCGAATTCTGCTACGCGTCCCTTGTCAAGTACGAGCAGCTTGTCGGCGTTGCGAAGTGTCGACAGACGGTGAGCTATCGCGAACACCGTGCGGTTGTCGGTCAGTTTGTTCAGCGAATCCTGGATCAGCTTCTCAGTCTCAGTGTCGAGCGCAGCCGTAGCTTCGTCCAGTATCATTATGCGCGGATTGTGTATCACCGCACGAGCTATCGCGATACGCTGACGCTCACCGCCTGACAGCGAATAGCCCTTCTCGCCGACCATCGTGTTGTAGCCCTCAGGCAAGTTCAGGATGAAGTCGTGCGCATTCGCTATGCGGGCTGCCGCTATAACCTGCTCGTCGGTGGCGTGCGGCATTGCGTAGCGGATGTTGTCGCGTATCGTACCCGAGAACAGGAAGGTCTCCTGAAGTACGATACCTATCTGTGTACGCAGCGCGTTCTGCGATATGTCCTTGATGTTTACGCCGTCGATCTCTATCGCGCCCTCGTTTACGTCGTACAAACGCATGAGCAAGTTTATAAGCGTCGTCTTACCCGAACCCGAGTGACCGACGATACCTATCATCTCGCCCGGATTTACGTGGAACGACACGTTCTCAAGCACCGGGTTGTAGCTCTCGTAGCCGAAAGTAACGTTCTTCACATTGACCTCGCCCTCGATACGTATGTCGAGCGGCAGATTGATATCCTGCACCTCTGGATTTTCCTCGAGTATCTCGAACACCTTCGAAAGGCTCGTAAGGAAGTTCGAAATGTTACGCGGAATGAAGGTTATGTACATCAGCGGCGCGTAGATGATATTCGCGTAGGAGTTTATCTGGTGCAGTGTACCTACCGACATCGTGCCGTTGAACAGGCTCATGTTACCGTACCACAGTATCAAATAGCTGCCAAGTCGGATAGCAAAGCCGAGCAGCGGGAATATCGTGTCGAATATCTTCGCGTTCGATTCGTTCTGGTCTGCGTGGTGTACCGACGCGTCCTTGAAACGCTCGATCTCGCTCTTCTCACGTCCGAAGCACTTGACTACGCGGATACCGTTAAGAATATCCTGCAAAAGGTGGTTCGTGCGCTGTCCGAGCACCCACAGACGGCGGTTGCGCATTTGCACGAACGCCCAGAATTTCGATATCAAAAATACGACGAACGGGATCGGAACAAATACGAACAGCGCCATCAACGGGCTTATTATCAGCATTACGACAAGTCCCGCGATGAATGATGCGAGCTGCACAAACAGGTTCGGCAGCTGGTTGACGATGAAGTCCTGCGCTACGTTTACGTCGCCGTTGATACGTCCCATCAGGTCGCCGGTCGACTTACGCTGAATAGACGACAGCGACAGCGACTGTATCTTCTCATACAAGAGCGTGCGCATCATCAGCGTGAATTTGTTACCGGAGATCGCCGCCAGACGGCTTTGGAGCACCGACATCGCACGCTGGAACAGGTCGAGCGAAATTATCGCAAGCACTATCATCGTGAACTTCGCCATCTCGCTCGCCTGACCGTGTGCAGCGTCGTTGAGTATGTAATTGTTCAGCGCTAACTTCTGTATCTGCGGTACTACAAACTGGAAGATAACCGTGAACAGCGCGACGATGAACGGGAAGCACATCATCAGACGCAGCCCCTTCGTCATGGCGAATATCTTCTTGTACACCTCAATGTGGTCAAGGCAGTACGGGCAGATATTCGTGCCGCGTACGAACGGTCTTCCGCACTTCGGGCAGAAACGCTCGCGCTCGCTGTTCGTTATCGGCTCGGTCTTGCTCTGGTCCTCGGCGAGTATCTCGCACGCCTTCACAAGCACTGCATAGCGCGGAAGGTGACGGCCAGATACGAACTGACATATCAGCGTAGTTCCCTCTCCGAAGTTCGCGTAGAAGCCGCAGCTTCCGTACATAACTTCAGTCTTGAAGCCGGTCGCGCCCGCTAAATTGTAGACAGCTAACAGCTTGTCGTCGAGTATCTTGTAGATTTTTTCGTTTGTGACAGCTATGAAGCCGGAGACGAAGCGGTCCTCGATGATATTGAACGGCATACAGTACATCAGCTTTTCAGCCGGTGTCACCGCCGCGTCAAAGACACGCTTTTCGGTCTCGGGCAAGTCAAACATTAGTCTCATTGGGAGTGTTCTCCATTCTGAACTTACCTGTTTATCTGAATAGCTTATTAAGCTATCGCCTTAGAGGTAAATTTCGATTTTCTTAAGGCTCGCAGAATCGAGCTTCTGCGGCTCGAGTATTTCGAATACGTTGCCGTCGATGTCGTTTATCAGTATGCGTCCGTCCTCGAGTATGCGTATGTTCGAGAAGGGATTGTTCAGTACGAACGTGACATTTCCGGCGGTCGTTACGACATCCCAGTAGAGGTAGCCGAACTTGTCCTTGACCGAGTTTATCTTCTTAATTTCCGGCGTGAAGTAGCGGCGGTCGAGCTCCTCTTTAAAGAGAGCCTGTGTCGCTTCATCGAAGGTCGACATATAGCGGATCATGCCGATCTCCTTGCCACGTCCCTGCTTCTTCGAGTCGGGCTCGCGAACCGACAGGAACTCGTTAG
The DNA here is from genome assembly GCA_022791685.1 of Clostridiales bacterium. Taxonomy (GTDB): domain Bacteria; phylum Bacillota; class Clostridia; order Oscillospirales; family CAG-272; genus Flemingiibacterium. The sequence goes on along the minus strand of JAAVZO010000020.1, from coordinate 5,225 downwards.
GGTTGGTGACCGGGAACGAGCGAAGTATAACTACGCGCTCAAAGCTCTCCGGTTCGCCCTTGTCGTTGATGATATCGAGCGAAATGAGGTCGCCGCCCGAACGCTTGAATGTCGCATTCTCGGGTGTCAGGTTTATCGACACGCGCTCGTTTTCGAGTATCAGGTCGCCGTCGTCAGAGCCGTCTCCCATGATGTCATTTTTCGCTTTCGGCTTAGTATCAGCTTTCTTAGCCGATTCGACCTTGGTGTCCTTTTCCTCGGTCTTGACATCGGTCTTGACCGTTGTATCTTTTTCAGCCATGATATGTATTCATCTCCTGTTTATGATTTTGATTCTATAAATTCAAACGATTATGCTGTAAGTAGCTCGCCGCAATGGAGAGGACCCATGGAGGCGAGCGCGCCTCTATTGCCCTAACAAGGTGCAGAAACTGTTCGCCCAGCTAAATGAACGACTCCGTTAAACTGCATGGGCGAATATCCCAGAGCTTGCGATAGCTTTTAAAAAGTCTTTTGCCAGGCTTTTCTTCAGAAAAGCCGCGTAACCCTCTACAAGCGCATCGCACAACCTACATCCCCGCAATTATCTTCTTGTTCGCTTCGTTCTGGAGCGTGTACAGACGGTAGAACACTCCATGCTTTGCGATGAGCTCGGCGTGCGAGCCCTCCTCTGCTATCTCACCGTTTTCTATTACAAACAAGTGGTTGCAGTCCTTGAGAGTTGAGAGTCTATGAGCGATTGTGATCGTTGTGCGTCCTTCGATGAGTGAGGTCAGCGCGTCTTGGATCAGGCGCTCGGTCTCGGTATCCATCGCTGCTGTCGCTTCGTCGAGGATGAGTATCGACGGCGCGAGAAGGAGTGCGCGGGCTATCGATATACGCTGCTGCTCGCCGCCTGACAGCGAACGGCTGCCTGTACCGACGACCGTCTCGTAGCCCTCAGGAAGGCGCAGGATGAAGTCGTGCGCGTTCGCAGCCTTAGCAGCCGCGATCACCTCTTCCATCGTAGCGTCGGGGCGAGCGTAGCGGATGTTGTCGGCTATCGTACCCTTGAACAGGAATATCTCCTGTGACACGATGGAGATGTTCTTGCGCAGCGACAGCGTCTCGATGTGCTTTACATTCACGCCGTCGATCGAAATCGAACCGCTTATCGTGTCGTACAGACGGTTGATGAGGTTCGCTATCGTCGACTTGCCCGAGCCGGTGTGTCCGACGAGTCCGATATGGTCGCCTGGGTGGATGTGCAGCGATACGTTCTTCAGTATCGGGCGGTTCGGCGCGTAGTGGAAGCATACGTTCTCGAACTTGATGTCGCCCTGCAAGCGGTCGAAATGGACTGCGTCGGGAGCGTCGGTTATCTCAGGTATCGCGTCGGTTATCTCAAACATACGCTGAGCGCAGTTCGCGGTGTCGGTAACCATGTTAGTGAACTGAGTGAAGAAGTTCAGCGGTCCAAATATCATGCCGATGTAACCGAGGTAGGTCGCGAAATCACCGTATGTCATGTGCTTGTTCATGACCTCGATACCGCCAAAGCCCCATATCGCTTGGCTCGACAGACCGATGAGAAGTCCGACCAGCGGGAATATCGTCAGCGAGACGAGGTTTACCTGCAAATTCGCTTTAGTCAGCTTGTCGGCGTATTCGTAGAAGCGGTTGGTCTCCTCAGCTTCCTTCGAGAAAGCCTTTACGACGCGCACGCCGTTCAGCGAGTCGCCAAGCACCGCGTTGAGGCTCGACGAGCGTCTCCACTGCTTCGAGTAGGTGCGCCACAGCTTCGGAAGCGCAAATTTGAATATACATACGATTATCGGCACTGGGATGAAGACGATGAGCGTCAGCTTCCAGTTTAGGATAAACAGGAATATCGTCAGACCGATGAAGTTCAGCGCGTTGATGACAAAGTTCGGCACGCCGTCGATGAAGAACGCGCGTATTCGGTCAGCGTCGTAGTTGACTCGCGTTATCAGTCGTCCGGTCTGGTTGTTGTTGAAGAAGGACAGCGACAGGCTTTGCAGCGCCGTAAATATATCCATCTTCATGTTTAAGGTAACTTTAGTCGACATCGTAGCGTTCGCGCGGTTCTGGAGTATCGAAACTCCGAGCGACACGAGCGCGATGCCGAATACTACACCTATCATTATGTAGAGCCAGTTCTCCGAGTGGAGTGTACCGACCTGCTTGCCGGCTACAACGCCCGGCTGCGAGATGACTTGGTCGTAGAGAATTTGGTTTGAAATAATCGGGTTTACAAGCGATATCGCCGATGTCGCTATCATACACAGCAGCACGGTTATCATCTGCGGCTTGAAGGCTGACAGATACTTCATCAGTCGTACAAATACCGCGCTTTGGTTCGTACAGTGCTCGCATATCTTACGGTCTTGGTCGGAGTACACGCGCCCGCACTTCGGACATTTTGCGTTGAACTGGTCGAATATCGGGTCGTCGTCTTTAACATCGTCGCCGCGTATCAGCCGCTCCATAATGTCAAGGAAGGCGAACAGCTTACGTTTTCGTGCGTTGGTCGCGTATGCGATGATTATCGTCGTCGCGTCCGCGTCACGCTGCTTGCGGCGGCGCTTCTCTTCCTCAAAATCGAGGTGTACTCCAGCCGGTACGATATCAATATCGTGCGGGTGGCTCTTCGCAAGCAGGCGGTTCGACGAGACAAAGTTGTCGACATACGCGTCGGTCACACGCTTCATGTCGTACTCGCTGAACCTACAGCCCTTGAATAGGTCGGGGATGAACGCCGCTTTGGCGAGCTTGCCGGACTTCTTCTTTCCTGAGCTGTCCTCTGCCGCTTTGCGTGCCTTCTTGCGCTTTTGTTCGGTTTCGTTGTCTGAGGTGACTGAGATCATGTAAAGCCGCTTAGCTTTCGCGTTAAACGCGAGCCAGCTCTCTCCGAAATTGCCCTCGTCGTCGAGGTCAAGCTCGAGCACGATGTCGAGCTCTCCGGGGTCTACCCCGTGCTCGCGGAAGCCGGCAGCCGCTTCCTCAGTCAAATGTTCAAGTGGAAGCATAAAGAGATTCTGGTCTATCCCAAAATAACGGATAGATTTTCTCCTTTCAGAATTTTTTCGCGCCGCTTTAAAAATATAATTTGAGAAAAATCTTGCGAATCGCGAATATGTATGCTATAATAGTATAACTGATTATTCAAAAACTTCAAGAGGTATTTTGAAATTTCTTTAATTTTGGCGTTCTGCATAATATTATCAGATATTTTTGTTAAATATTACGACATAAAAACTCGCTCAAATCATGTCAGTTAAGGTTGATATTTGTTGTATATCCTTTATTTATGTATTATATCCAATATATGCCATTAAAATTACAATTGAAAAGCAAAAAGGAGTAGAAAATCATGTTCAAATTCATCAAGCGGCTGTTTAAAAATAAAAATGAGGATTCGAAGTCGTTTCGTGTCGATATGGCGAAGCACCTTTCGGGGCGCGCGATCAAATACTGCACCGAACGCAACCCCGATGACGGCAGCGACACCGTTATCGGTCACTCCGGTTCGCTGTCGATAAAGGACGACGACTTCATCGTACTCTCGAGCGCGGACATCGTCTTCCGCTGCAAAATAACCGAACTGCGCGCGTGGGAGCTGATGTCCAACGACGGTGCAATGCTGACCGGACCTGACATGACGCAAGGCGGAAAGGAACGGACTATCATGGTTTACTATACTTACTACATCAAGTAGGAAGATTACCTCCGGCGGCTTAGAACCACCAAAACCTTTATAACTTTTAATAATGAGAGAATATTGTTTTCGTGCTATTTTATTGTTGTTAATTTGTATAATTATTTTCGGTTTATTGAGAAGTTTGACTGCACATCGACAAAATGAAAAAATTTAACTAAAACCCCTTGCTTTTTGCTCAAAAAAAGCTTATTATATATCTGTGCGGAATATGTCGGACGACATATATGACCGTCACGGTATATGGGCGGTACGCTTCCGCCGTTTATAATTTTTTTGGAGGTAGTTTATTATGACTACAATTGGTGCAAACAATAAGGTAAGAGTCGGTATTATCGGCTGTGGCGGTATCGCTAACGGCAAGCATATGCCTGCACTCAAGAAGGTTGCAGAAGTTGAAATGGTTGCTTTCTGCGATATCATCGTTGAAAGAGCTGAAAAGGCTAAGAAGGATTACGGTACTCCTGACGCTAAGGTTTATGAGGATTACAAGAAGCTCCTCGAGGACAAGTCCATCGACGTTGTTCACGTACTCACTCCTAACCGCTGCCACAGCTTCATCACTGTTGACGCTCTCGACGCTGGCAAGCACGTAATGTGCGAGAAGCCGATGGCTATCAACTCTGTCGAGGCTCAGAAGATGCTCGACGCTGCTAAGAGAAATGGCAAGAAGCTCACTATCGGTTACCAGAACCGTCAGCGCAACGATTCTCAGTTCCTTAAGATGGAAGCTGACAAGGGCACCTTCGGCGATATCTACTACGCTAAGGCTACTGCTATTCGTCGTCGTGCAGTTCCTACTTGGGGCGTATTCCTTAACGAGTATGAGCAGGGCGGCGGTCCTCTGATCGACATCGGAACTCATGCACTCGACCTCACTCTCTGGACTATGAACAATTACAAGCCGAAGTACTGCGTCGGCACTACATATCACAAGCTCAACAACGACACCGAGACCGGTAACGCTTGGGGCGACTGGGATCCTGCGAAGTTCACTGTTGAGGACTCTGCATTCGGATTTATCGTAATGGAAAACGGCGCTACCATCGTGCTCGAGTCTGCATGGGCGCTGAACACTCTTGACGTTCGCGAAGCTGTAACTACCGTTTGCGGTACTAAGGCAGGCGGCGACATGGTTGACGGTGTTCGTATCAACAACATCATCAACGGCCGTCAGTGCGTTACCACCGCTAACCTCAATGCAGGCGGCGTAGCATTCTACGCAGGTTCGTCGAATGACCCGGCATACAATGAAGCACGTCAGTGGATCAATGCGATCATTGAGGACAAGAACCCGTGCGTTCTTCCTGAGCAGGCATTCTGCGTAACCAGAATCCTCGAGGGTATCTACGAGTCCGCAAAGACCGGTACAATTTACAACTTCTAAGCGGGGAAGCCCCCGCGGGCATAACGCGGGGTTAGTACGGCGCAGTTCGCGCCGGCTCGCGTTCGGCGGAGTACCTCCGCTCGTATAACGCGGGGTTAGTACACGCCGCAGTTCGCGGCG
>JAAVZO010000019.1 GCA_022791685.1 Clostridiales bacterium | reverse complement strand
CTCGTCAAATACTGAAATGATCTTGTCCGCGCCATTGCCCATACCGTACATCACAATTGGCTTGTCCGACTCAGCAAGGATCTGCCACATATCAGCATCAAGCTGAATGTCAGCTACAGATTTATATCTTTTCATAATTTAAGAAACCGTTTAGCGTTATTATAAAGTATATCCTCGCGCTCCGTTTCGGTAAGCTCCAGCGCCATAAAACGCTCAACTTCCTCACCGAGATTCTTCACCGGATAGTCAGTGCCGAACATAACACGGTCGCTTCCGTATGCGTGGATAAGCTCGACTGCGCGCTCTGGAGTCATAGCCCACAACGAGCTCGACGTGTCATACCACACATTCGGCCGACCTGCAAGCTCCGCGACCGCCTCGTCCCACGCCATATATCCGCCAAAGTGCGCCGCTGCAACCTCGAGCTTTGGGAAACGGTCGAGCAGCTTTACAAGCTTCTTAGGTTCAGAATAGCGATACTGCGGACGCGCATCTCCCATATGAAGATACAATGGAAGCCGTCCTTCGATTATCTCACACAACTCCATCATACGCGGCGAATCGATATCGAGCTGCTGAATATCTGGATGTATCTTAATACCGCGAAGACCGAGCGAAATAATTCGCTCGATCTCCCCTTCAAAATCCGGATAATCTTGGTGCATACCGGCAAATCCGACTGTTTCAAATCCATTTTCACGCGACTTATTTGCAAGTGCAGCAATAGAATCGTTCACCTTATTCACTTGATGAGCATTAGTTGCCACCGAAAACAGCAAAAATCCGCCGATACCGACACCTCTCGCCTGAGCTTCAAGGTCAGCGTATGTTCCCTTGCCTTCTACGTGAAACTCGTAGAAATTACCAAGATTCCGCACAGCCTTCTCTGATATAGCTTCAGGATAGGTATGCGTGTGAATATCAATTATCTTGTACATACTGAATCAGTATACAAACTCTTGATATATAGCTCTCAGAGCTTCTTCAAAGTCTGCTTCGTCAACTCCGACGATAATACTTATCTCACTTGAACCTTGGTCGATCATGCGAATATTAATACCCGCACCGCTTATTGCCTTGAATACGCGAGCCGCAGTTCCCTTCGCCTTGACCATAGCGCGTCCAACGACTGCGATAAGTGCGATTCCCTCATCAATATCTATAGTTTCAGGATTTACCGCACGGCAGATACCGTTGATAAGGCGATCACGTCTACCCTCAAGCTCGTGAGTATTGATAATGATACTCATATTGTCAATGCCCGATGGAAGATGCTCGAAGCAGATCTCGTTGTTCTCTAAAACTTCAAGCACACGACGGCCAAATCCGACTTCAGCGTTCATCATATCCTTTTCGATAGTAATAACCGAGAAGCCCTTCTTTCCGACAACACCGGTAATTACATTACCAGTATCATACTTTTCGCTCGTCGGAAGAATGAGCGTACCGTGTGCCTCAGGATTGTTGGTATTGCGGATATTTATCGGAATCCCAGCGAATCTTACCGGGAATATAGCGTCCTCATGCAGTACGCCTGCTCCCATGTACGAGAGCTCGCGCAGCTCCTTGTATGTGATCTCGCTTATAACACGCGGATCATCAACTATGCGCGGGTCTGTCATCAAGAAGCCGTCAACATCAGTCCAATTCTCGTAAAGGTCGCAATTGACCGCACGTGCAACGATAGAACCTGTAATATCAGAGCCGCCGCGCGAGAAGGTCTTTATCGTATCGTTAGGCATAGAACCGTAGAAGCCCGGAATAACTGCATATTCGTGCTTCTTTAATTCAGCCGACAGTACGGCATTTGTGCGTTCGGAATCGAACTGACTGTTCTCATTGAAGAAAATAACTTCAGCTGCGTCGATAAAATCGAAGCCCAAATATTTCGCAAGGATAATACCATTGAGGTATTCGCCGCGGCTTGCCGCATAATCGCGTCCTGCCTTGTGAATAAACGCATTCTTTATTGTATTAAACTCGCTTTCGAGTGAAAGATCCAATCCGAGCTCAGCTATAATGCTGTTATATCTCGTCTCTATCTCGCCGAAATATGTAGTAATATCCTCTCCGCGAGCTGCTAAATCGTAGCAGGAGTACAGCATATCTGTGACCTTTGTATCGGTCTTTGAACGCTTTCCGGGTGCGGACGGCACCACATAACGGCGCTCCGGTTCTGCTTTAATAATTGCGGCTACCTTCTTAAACTGCTCAGCACTTGCAAGCGAGCTGCCGCCAAATTTAACTACTTTGATCAATTTATATCCCTCTATCTTAACTTATATTTTCATAGTCATATTATATTATATGAAATCAACTCCGTTTTGTCAATACCTGACAAAGCGGAGCTGAAAAATTTTGTAGCCGTCAACATTATAAAGCTAAAATTCGAGCTTTATAATGTATATTTTAACAATAGACTTGTTAGATAAGCTAACCTAAGAATTTTAAAATGCTGATGAAATCAGGATTTTAAAATTTAATTGAAAGGTTATCGAACAAGTCTATTAGACTTGTTCGATAACTTAACATTATAAGCCGTATTTATCGACTAAGTTACGTCCTATCTTATACAGCAGCGCGCCAGCATCAAACATTAGCGAGCTGTCAAAGCATCTATAGAATGAATCCGCCTCGAACACGAAGTCACCGTCGTAACCGATATCCTTCAGCGCAGTGCAGAATTCACCCCACTTGATATTTCCGAATCCGGGGGCAGTGTGCATATCATATATACCGTTGTTGTCATGTATATGCAGCGACTTCAAGCGCGGACCGAGTGTTCTCACCATATCTCCTATCGGCTTATCACCCGAAAGATTGGTGTGTCCGATATCAAGACAGTTTACAAAGCGGTCGCCATTCTTGCAGAGCGCATTCATCGTGTCGACATAATCGGCAAGTTCAACGCTTGACGAGCAGACAGTCGGACAAATGCAGTTCTTCTCAGGGTCGTGGTTGAACATATTTTCAATCGCGATCTTAATATCGTACTTGTCAAGATAAGGTATCAGGCGCGAATAAAGGTCAACATTTATCGCCTTATTCTCAGCTGAAAGCGAACCATAGCGATTCTCTCGCATTATCGCAGGGTGAACGACCGCATACTTAGCGCCGAGCACACTTGAAGCGAGCAGAGCCTTACATTCAGCCTTGAAGATGACCTCATCCTTTTCAGGATCGGCGCGATATGTCGGGAACGGTGTGTGAGTCTGGTAAACATACATACCACAGTTTTCAATGTGGCGGCGAAGCTTTTCGAAGTGCTCACGGACTTCATCGTCCGAAGCAACTAAAATACCGCTGTCGACTGGATAGAACATCGAGAAATCGATCGATTCGAAACCAGCCTTTGCGAGCAGTTCGATACCTTTCTCCTCTCCGTAGTTATCGATGAATAAATGAGTTTGTGTACAAATGTTCATGATAAATTCCTTTCACTATGTACAATTATATTTCACAGCGTGTTGGCTGCAAGTATTCTACATATCTATAATATATTTTGCCGTTCATATATCTATAAGTAAACTTTATACGCTCAAAATCAAATGGATGATTCAATATATGCTTTTCGAGCGCAAGATATTTATCGTCAGTGTTGACATTGTCCGCTGCGCTAAACAGCTCAGTATATGAGACCTCACTGCCGTCGATATAATATGTAACAGGTTCATCGCCGCGGTCAATGTACGTTATAATCGCGGAATATTCATACTCCGAGGGCTCTTTGTGGACATAGTGTACGACATAACCATAGTCATGCTCCAAGCTATGGTCATTCAAAATCAGGAGTTTATCGTCTATAATAGCCGGAAGATAATCAAAATCACATCTTATAAGCAAATAGCTCATTCCACACAGCTCTCTTAAATTTTCTTCAAGCTGTTCGAATTCGAGCGTTATTCTGCCGTCCGACATTTCCGGTTCATATAGAACGCCATGATATGCGGCATAATGAAATGCAAATTTGCTGCATTTCTTCGTATCAACATCACTGAAATTTATCAGCTTCTGGTCGCAGAACGACGATTCGAGAAATTCAAGCAGTTCACGCTGCATATTCGCTTTATAAGCTGTCCATTTGTATGCAAAAATTGCAGAAGCGGCAATAAGCAGCATAATTAAAAGCGAAGCGATTCTCCTTCAACCAAACGGCATTTATATCCTCCAGTCGATCCAAGGGGCTGTCAATCCAGCCCCAGATACTCGTAGTATTCCTCGAGACACATATTCATTTCGTATATCTTTTGAGCATGATAGCGTCCGACATAGCGATAATGCCACGGCTCCCATGAAATTCCGGTTATATCGACCTTATCCTGCGGATAGCGCAGAATAAAGCCAAACTTCCAACAATTTTCCTTCAGCCACGTGAATGCCGGATCACTTCCGAATGCAATATCCGCACCCGGCAGATTGTGCATATCACAACAAAGTCCGGTCTGGTGCTCGCTTGCTCCGGGAGGATTTATCACCTCGGCGGTGCGCTTGTATGCTTCCTCGTAGCTGATACCTGTATAGCTGTTAAGGCGGGTATTGAAGTTATACTCCTGACTTGAATAGCTGCGATATGCACTCGTTACGCTTATATCGGTATATCCCGCTGCTTCAAGCTCCTTGAACATAGCTTCAAGCGCCTTTTCTGCGTACAGCGCCATCATCTGAGTAGCACGTCCATCCTGACGCGTATTGACGACTGATGTCAGATCCTGAGGAGTAAAGCTCGAATCGAGCGTGTGGTCGACATTTACAAGCGTAAGATATGCAGTAGTATTGCCTGGATTCATATATTCTTCATACGCGGAAAGATTCGTAGCAAAACCAAGCTCCGGCATACCTACACTTGCTGCAATTTCACTCTCGTTAATATTAGTAAGTGTTGACGGTGTTTGAAGCAGGAAATAAAGCTCTCCGTATATAATTTCTTCACCCTTTGGAATATTTCCCTTCTCGTCGAGCTCATTGAGGATCTCACGCGCGACCGTAACCTGATGGTTCTTCTCATCGACGGTGATATTCAGTCCCTTAAAGTAAGCGCTGACAAAATCAAGCGGTACATAAAGCTTGTCATTTTTATAGTAGCTGTCACTGCTCAGTCTTGCTTCAACTGTGTTTACATATACTACCCGCGTTCCGGTAAGAAAGCGTATCGTTTCAGCTTCATCGCCCTTTATCACATATTTGATATCATCGACCGAGCCGATAACTGCAAGGTTGCAAAGCTCGGCAATATCAGTGAAGCTGACATAAAGATTACCGTCGCGTACAGCGTCGTTATGGGATAAAGTCTGTGCCTTGGCGTTACCTATTTTATAGGTATAGCTCGAAACATCCGGAGAATCTTTGCGCGTCAGATTCATGAAGAACAGCGACGCGGTAATACCGCACAATACCGCAAACACTACCAAAAACAGCATAAAACGCGAAATAAATGTGCGTATAGCGGCTGAACGGTGCTTTTTTATATAATAACGCTCACGCTGACGATTCACACGATTTATTTCGATCTGCTCAGCAGTCAGCTTTATTTTCTTAGGCTCAGCACGCCGCTGATTCGGATTCTGCGAATTGATACGGCTAAGCGAACCGTTCGAACTTGTACGCTGATACTGCGCATTCGGATTTCTGCGAACATTATTTGCCTGCGCGTTCAAATTGTTATTTCTATATGCCTGATTCTGCGGCGGCTGATTATTGTATTGATCATATCGCTGTTGTCCCGAACGCGGCTGACCGTTCTGCGGCTGTCGCTGATTCGGGCTTTGAGCGCCTCCGTTCTGACCTGTCGGTCGACGGTTATTGTTCATTATTTATTTCCCTTCCTGTAATTATCGCCTATTTAAACTTCGCTGATATTATTGACTATATCACTTAAAATATATTCAATACAGCGTTGTTAAGTAATAGCTCAGTCGGTCATAAGTACGCCATAATCCCAGAGGTCATATGGGCACACCGGCACATCGTATACTGACATACCAAGGTGCAGTGTATTTTTGTTGGTAAATCCTGTAGAACCAACATATCCAATAACATCGCCCTTAGATACTGCGTCTCCGACATTCGCATTGAGCGAACTCATATGGCAGTACCAGCTCTTGAGTCCAAGTCCGTGGTCGATAACTACAGTATATCCGCTGTAGTCAAGATAGCCGGCATACACAACCTTACCGTTATTAACAGCAAGCACGTCTGTGCCAGAAGCCACCGGAACGTAGTCAACGCCATCATGACGATATGTCTCTCCTGTAGCTTTTATTGTACAGAAACGTCCAAAGCCAATTTGTACAGAATCTTTTCCCTCCGGCAGACCTGTAAGGAACGTGCCGCTCCAGAGCGGAACCGACTCAGTTTCAGCGACAATAGGAGCCATTGTACTTTCGAACGTGCTGAGAGTCTGTGCCGTGCGTGTTTGAGCGACAACAGCAGCGCTAACGTCAATACTGCTGTTTCCAAAGGTCTTAGAATTGATATCGAGCGTCATCTCCTGAGTGACTTCTCCATAGCTGAATGTAAACTTAACGTCACTTCCTGTGTAATCATAGCTTATCGGGATCAGCGCACGGGCATAATCACCGTCCATAAAGAATTTCGGCGTAAATCCGATATCCGGCTCACTTGCAAATCCAACTGCATTCACATCATCGACGTTCTTCGCAGTAATAACAACAAACTCGCCCGGGTCAATAGAAGTTTCGCCAAGATAGAATACCGCAGGCAGCAGTATCTTAGCCTTGAACTTGTAAGTCGCGTCGCCGTAGCAGGTCTCGTCCTCCGAGCCGTACCACTTTGCTTCAACAGTAACGTCGATAGTTTTGCCTTCGAGTGACGCATTCGCTATATTTTCGTAAATATCACTGTATACGATAGTACCGTGATCGTTTATAGTAACCGTGCAGAAATCAGGCTGATTATCAAAATTAAGTGCAAACGCACCTTTCATATAATGTACCTTCTCGGACTCCGAGCTAAGCTGAATTCCTTCGAGCGGTATATACTCGCCACCGTATACCTCATACTGCCAATTTGCCGTCGATGGGTCAATAGTCTCACCGGAAACAGTCATTTTGGGGAATGACGTTGTATTGTACAGGCAGCGCGCATAAGAGGTAGCAAGGAAGCTCGACGCGTCATCCTCAGTTATGCGGTATGCCTTTCCGCCGTTGTCAACATAGTATGCCTCTGTAGGATTGTTTGTAAAATAGTACTTATATGTCGATACACGGTCGTATGTGTAATACTTGAATTCAAAGTAGTTTGTTCCCACAAGCGGCTCTGGAAGCGACGGCTGAGCAATAGCGTTATTGTTTATAGCTACGAAATTAGCTATAACAGCTGCGTCATTGGTGTTATCCGAAGACAGCTTGTACAGCTCACCGTTCGGGTCAGTAATTTCAAGCGATGAAATACTGTTCTCGCTAACCGGAGCATTCTGCGCCATAACATAATTGGCAATGGCAATGTACGATGGTATAAACAGCGCCGCTGCACAGACCACTGCTGATACAACGGTTTTAATTGGATTATTCATTCTAAAACTCCCTAAAGTGTATATATATCTTATATTCCGCTGCTATCGCGGACATATTTATCCTTATACCTTATATTATACCTTATTTATGCGTCAAGGTCAAGCATATTCGCAAATTTTGTCGGATAATAAATGAAAAAAATAATGCGGGAATTTTTGACATTCCCGCATTTTAAAAATAAACGATTTCTGAATATTAAATTATTTCAGCAGCTTCTTCAGACGCTCAACTGCTTCCTTAGTGCGTTCACGGTCACCAAATGCAGTCAGACGGAAGAAGCCCTCGCCCATTTCGCCAAAGCCCGCACCGGGAGTTCCGACTACATTTGCCTTAGTCAACAGCAAATCAAAGAAATCCCACGACTTCATACCATTCGGACACTTGAGCCAGATATACGGAGAGTTCACACCTCCGGTATACCAAATACCGAGCTCGTCGAGCGCCGCAGTGATGATGCGTGCGTTCTCCTTATAGTAATCAAGATTTTGCTTTATCTGTGCGCGTCCTTCAGGAGTAAACACTGCCGCAGCAGCCTTCTGGATCGGATACGAAACACCGTTGAATTTCGTAGTCTGACGGCGCAGCCAAAGCTTGTTCAACTTAACTCCATCATAGACCAGAGTCTGAGGTACGATAGTCCAGCCGCAGCGGGTTCCGGTAAATCCTGCGATCTTAGAGAACGAGCAGAATTCAATAGCGCATTCCTTAGCGCCCTCGACCTCATAAATAGAGCGTACAAGCTCCTTCGACGAAACAAACGCCTCATAAGCCGCGTCAAATAAAATTATCGCGCCTTTTTTCTTTGCATAATCAACCCACAGCTTGAGTTCAGCGTGATTGTAAGCTGCACCGGTAGGATTGTTCGGCGAGCAGATGTAAATGATATCAGCGTCTACTGAGTCATCCGGAAGCGGACGGAAGCCATTATCTGCATTTCCGCTCATATACACGATCTTGCGATCATCCATGATATTGGTATCAACATATACAGGATAAACCGGGTCTGGAACGAGCACAGTATTGTCCTTTGCGAAAATATCGAGGATATTTCCGAGGTCACTCTTAGCACCGTCAGAAATGAATATTTCATCAGCTTCGAGCTCTACTCCATCCTCTTCACTGTAATACGCTTTGATTGCGTCCTTCAGGAATCCGTAACCCTGCTCAGGACCGTAGCCCTTGAAGCTCTCTTTAACGCCCATATCATCAGCAGCAGAACGCATTGCGTCTACAACAGCAGGCGCGAGCGGAAGTGTAACGTCACCGATACCAAGACGGATTATATCAGCGTCAGGATTCGATTCCTTATAAGCAGCCGTCTTCTTAGCGATATCCGAGAACAGATAGCTTTCCTTTAAATTGAGGTAATTTGAATTTATTTTCATATCATTACTCCTAAATTATATTTCAGTGCTTTTATTATAGCATATTAAAGCTATTTTTTCAATGTGCATTTTTATTAAATATATCGCCAGACATGAAAAAATATCCGGCATATATATAATGCCGGATATTTTATTCGAAAAATCAGAGTCTTGACTTATCATTGATACGCTCAACAAGCTGGTCAACGTCAATGTCATTGTATTTGACCGGAAAGCTGCACGATGTACCGTCAGCTGCCTTCAGAGTCATAACTGATATTTTTTTAGTAGATTTAGCACACTGAATATCGCTTACTTCAACCGAAGCAGTAACATCAGCCAGCGCAAACTCATACTTAGCGTTGTCAATATTGTCAGTTTCAGCGTTTACACTGAATATCTCAACCTTGACAGTTTTCTTGTCAAAAAAGATGTCAGTACGCTTAAAGAGCTCCGAACGTGCCTTCTGGCCTCCGTCAAGCTTTGCATACTTGTTGCCGTCAAACGAAAACTCTGACACGCTGTAATCAGGCTCTGCCACTTCACGGCGACCGTCGAGAAGCTTATTGATCTTATCATTGAAGTACGCAAGATAGTTCGCGTCACTAATTCGCAAAAGCCCTCCAATAACAAGCAGCACAACGCCAGCAGCCATGACCGGAGTACCGATCACCCAGATTTCGAACGAATAATAATAGATCAGAAAACCGATCAGGACAAGGATCGCTCCGCCTACGATAAGCGGGAATGTGTTCTTAAAATACTTCAATTGTTTACCAGACTTCATAGTTATAACATTCCTTTCGCAAAAAATATTCAAAATTGGCTTGCAACTACATTATATCATATAATCATATGATTGTCAAGAGTAATCTTTAATTATTATAGTTTTTTATCGAAAAGGTATATATAAAAGTAAAAGAGGCAGTAATTACAGCAGCAGCTGTAATCACAACCTCAAAAACTTACTGAGCCTGTTTTCTGCCGGGCTCACTCGCCATACCATAAACAATCTTTTTTATGCTGTCAGTAGAGAGAAAATACAGACGCGCCAGCTCTTCGATAGACACGCTTCGTTTGTACTGTTCGCGGATGGCGTGATTGCGCTCGGCATATTTCTGCTTTGCACCGCTTCTGATACCCCACTCGGTCTTATCAGACTTTGTCGGTATATACAAAAGCTCGCCGTCTATGTACTTCTGTATTTCTTCTATGAGTTCGCAAGGCAGAATATCTCTTGCGTTCTTATACGCCATAATTGCTCTCCTCTCGTTACACATACACTCGGTTAAAGCTGTCCGAATTTACTCCCGGGAGGCTTACTTAAAAGCCTCCGCGAGAGCGGTATAACTCGCGGATCGCATTCTCCAAGAGGAGACCCTCAAAAGGAGATTTTCAACCCGGGATTATACCAAAATCACCTTTTTATTCGTCATTTGAAAACCACTCCTTTCGTAATTTATTTACATTTAAGAAAATGTTTGCAGCTTGGTGGATGCTGCACCTATATTATAATACATATTCTCGGAAAAATCAATAGAAAATTCATTTATAATCAAAATTTCCGAAGATTTTTTACAAACGGATTTGAAATTTCGCACTCAGGAAAATATTTAAAAAAATATATAAATACCACTTGACAATCATATGAACGTATGATATAATTGAATCAGCAACATAAATAATCCATAAACAGAAAGGAATACTTGTCATGAATGTCCAAACTCTCACCGATGGAATTATTGAAAACATCGAAAAGGTTATCTACGGTAAAAAACATCAGGTAAAGCTCGTCGTAACTGCATTGCTCGCCGGAGGACATATCCTTCTCGACGATATTCCCGGAACCGGCAAAACCAGTCTCGCAAAAGCACTCGCAAAGTCAATAAACGGCGAAGTAAAGCGGATCCAGTTCACGCCCGATCTGCTGCCGAGCGACATCACCGGAATCAACTACTTCGACCAGAAGACCTGCAATTTCATATTCAGGCGCGGTCCGGTATTCTCGAATATAGTCATCGCCGACGAGATAAACCGTACAACACCGCGCACACAATCAGCGCTTCTCGAAGCGATGGAAGAGCGTCAGGTAACAGTTGACGGCGTAAGCTATCAGCTTGACGATCCGTTCTTCGTTATCGCAACTGAGAACCCGATAGAATCGCAGGGCACATTCCCGCTTCCGGAAGCTCAGATCGACCGCTTTCTTATGAAGCTGACCCTTGGATATCCAGACTTCACCTCAGAAAAAGCGATACTCGCCGGTCACGCCGTCGAAAGTCCTCTCATGACACTACCGAGTGTCTGCAATAAAGAGGATATCGCGTCAGCTCAGCGCGAAGTTCGAAGTGTACATGTCAGCGACCGTGTCAGTGACTACATAGTCAAAATAATCACCGCTACACGTGAGAGCGATCGGATTCGTCTCGGAGTCTCTCCGCGCGGTACGCTCGCACTGATGCGTGCATCTCAGACTTATGCTGCTGTTTCGGGACGTGATTTCGTGCTGCCGGACGATGTAAAAAGCGTCGCAGCTCCGGTACTCGCACACCGTATAATCACTGCGTCACAAAGCTCGCTCCGCATAACCGAAGCAAGCGAAAATATAATCGATTACATCGTAGACTCGATTCCCGTCCCGGTAGAATAACCGCCTTATGAATAATAAGGAGATATATCTATGCTGTTTTTCGCTGTAATATTAGTTTTGTTCGCAGCTTATTTCGTGCAAAAGCGGATATTCAAAAAGCGCGCATTCAGCGAGCTTAAATACCACGTGTCTCTCGACTCAAGCGAAGTTACTGTCGGCGATGACCTGTATATGTTCGAGGAGCTGTCGAACGAAAAGATACTGCCTCTGCCATATGTAAAGGTGCTGACAAAGCTTCCTGAGGGATTAGCATTCCGTCTTGCCGTAACCGAAAACGGCAAAATGCGAGATACATTCGCAAATTCTATCGAGAGTATGTTTGTAATGAAAGGCCGTCAGCGAATCAAGCGCCGTTGGCGTATCTCATGTAAAAAGCGTGGTGTCTACTCACTCGGTGACGCTGTTATCGTCTTAAACGACCTCATCGGATTCAATGCAATTTCTACCGAGCTTCTCGTTCCGAAGAGTAAATTCACGACTGTTACAGTGCTGCCGCATTCAGTCGACCTTGAACGAGATTTTACCTCAACACAATATTTTTCAGGAGACGTTATAACTAACCGCAGTCTGCTGACCGACCCGCTGCTCCGAAGCGGAGCAAGAGATTATACCCCACTCGACCCGATGAATAAGATAAACTGGAAGCTTTCAGCTACGCACGGACATTTGATGGTAAACATCGAGGACTACATCCAAAAGGTGCAGTCGAACATCATACTCAATATGTGCTCGCACATAATTGAGCGAGACGCTGAGATCCCGGCAAATCCCGAATTCATCGAATATAACATCACCGTCGCCGCGACACTGCTTGAACGTCTCGCACGTGACAATACGCCTGCTCGATTGATCGTAAATACACCGCCAGAGACCATACACAGCGACTTCATCGCTGGCGACGACGAGACTGGCTCGAAGATAATGGTAACACCAAAATTCACCGGAAAATCTGGTATACTCGATGCAATGCGCGTGCTTGCAAGGCTCGAGATGAGATACTCAATGCCACTCGAGAATATGCTCGACTATATCCTCGAAGACCCAATGCGATTCACGGAAAACGGCAACATTACGCTCGTCACATCAGTGCTCGATGGGCGGACACTGAATTTTCACCGTGAAATGAAAAAGCATGGAATAGAAGTAATATTCTATGTTACGATATCGAATCGTGGAGTTGCTAAAGTTCCGGAAAATGTAAAAGTATTTTACCGCACATATTTCGATTCATACAAGGTGGGAGGTCTATAATGAAAGAAAAATCAAATATAAAGCTCCCTCTGCTTTCAAAATCAAGCTCAGTCGACCTGCTTTGCAAATTTATCGCCGCACTCGCCGTACTAATGGTAGTGCTTGAAGTTGCAGCTTTATTCACAGGATGGATGGTGTACATCCTTATGCTGCCTGTGATATTCGGTTTTTTCAGCGGATTCGCAATTCAGGGACTGCTGCTGAAGCTGCTCAAGCATAAAAAGTCAGTCGACTACTCATGGGAAGGAAACGTAAAATATTTCCACCTTCCGTATGCAATACCGACAGCATCATTTGAAATGCTGCTTGCGGTGCTGCTAAACAGTGGAATACACAAGCTATTGCAGAAAATGTCGCTCAATGGACAAATCGTGTACTATGACGAGCAATCCCTCGCACCGATACTATGTACGCTTACATTCATAATCGCGGCATTTGCTGGCATATACATTCAATTTTTTCCGTATTACCGGATAATTTCGATGGATCGTATGCTGTATTATCTTGCCATCAGCGGACTTAGTGCAGTTCTTATGATAATGTTCGGAAACAATCCGTCAAATATCGCGCCATTCTTCATCATATTTGCCATCTGCTCAATCATCATTCTGAATCAAAGCTATATAATCCGCACATATGGAAATGCTGCGATAGTCAAGCTTACTCCATCTGGCAGACTTTCAAATATGCGTATGGTATTGTTATGCCTTGTATTGGCGGCGTTTTTCGGAATATTCGCATTTATCGTCATTAACGGACTATATATGCTGCTTCGGCTGATATTTTATTCGGTGCTGCTTTGGATAGTCGGCTATAAACAACCGAATAGACCGAATCATGTCGACCAAGTATCACAAGAGGTAACCAACGGAGTATTCGGCGGCAAGATGACAAATATGTTCTCGTTCGGAGCATTTATATTTATTCTGCTCAGCGTTATAATGCTGGTAGTATTCGCACGCAGCGGAGCTGTAAAGTCATTTCTCAAATCACTGAAGCAATTGCTTGACGACTTTATCGCGATGTTTATGAGCGTTGAAAAATACACTCCAGAAGCCCGCGAGATAGAGATCAACTACCGCGATTCGGTCGAGAACGTCACTAAGCCTAATAAAAACAGGTCCTATGCTCATGTCAAGCATACTGTCACTCTGCGCGAATTCAACAGCGAGCTCGCGTCGATGAAGACATATGAAGAAAAGCTGAGTTATTCGTATATAGTCATGGTGAACATATTATCGCAGATAAACACTGCCATAAAAACTACGGATACACCTCGTGAACGTGCAGATAAGATAAAAGCATACATATTTTCCGACTCGATAGATGAAATCACAGACATCATTGAACAAATAAAATATGCCGAAAAAAGTGCCGATCCGGTACTCGCCGAAGCGACGCTTACAAAGATTCGTTCTATCGTCGAGCGAAAGCTTTGACTCTGTCCGGCGATTTAGATTTTCTGCGTTTCGGAACAGCGATAAGACAGATATATATTGCTGTTGCAGTAAGAATCCGGCATATAAGTGAACCCCAGTTGAGACTACGAGGCATTATGAGCTGCACAAATGCGATAGATAAAGATATACAGATAAGCGGCTGCACCAGCCAGCCAAACAGTTTCGAGCGAAAATCTATCGCTTTGAGCAGTCTGGCGATACTAAGTGACGCATTCACAAGCTCACTTATGTATATCGTGACGACGTATCCGTATATTCCGATACGGCTGCACAGCAGAAATACAAGCAGTGCGCTCAGTGCCGCGTCGAGTATGTTTACCTTCATCGAATAGAGCTGCTCGCCGAGTCCCTTCAGCATAGCGTCGACTGCATGATCGAGGTACATCACAGGTATCAGCGGTGCCATAATGCGAATAAATTCGCCAGCGTCATAATTTCCGTATATCAGCATTCCGAGCTCGTTCGAAAAGCATAACATCAATCCGGCGCAGCCTATCGAGTATATCAGTGTAAGTCCAAGTGCACGTGATGTCATTCTTCCAACCCGCTCAGAATCACCGCAGACCTTCGCTTCGGCATATTCAGGCACAAGCAGTCCGGTGAAGGAATATAGAAATGCAGTCGGCAGCATTATGACCGGCATTACCATACCGCATAGAATACCGTAGGCGGCGAGTGCGTTTGCACTCGTCGCCGGATTTTTTCGCAGTCCGCGCGGTATCAGTATATGCTCAAGCGTAGTAAGCGCCGAACGGACGTATGCCGCCGCAGCAATCGGCAGCGTGATTCCAAACAATTCACGTGTCAGCGCCGACTTTTCATTCGACGTTATATTCTCTTCATTATTAGATATTGCGCTCCTTTTCTCTCTGTCGACAAGATAACAAATAAGCGCCATCAAAAATGACACAGTTTCGGCAAGCGCGCCACCGCCGACAAGTGCCATGCAGGCATATTCGATCCCATCCGGTACGAGATATAGAAGTCCCCATGTAGTCACAAAAATTTTAAACAGCTGCTCAAATATCTGAGTTGCCGAACTGCGAGCTATCTTGCGGGTCGCTGAGAAATAGCCATGCAGCACATTCGACAATGCAATAAACGGCATACTGACCGCCAGCAGTCTCAGTGATGCTGTACAACGTTCGTCACCGAGCAGCTTTACTGCAACGAAATCTGCGCCAAAACCAAGCCCGCACGCCGCAATGGTTCCGCAAACTCCGGCATACACAAGACATCGTCTGAGCGCCGCTCGCCGATGTACACCATCGCGTGCTTCTGCGCAGAGCCGCGTAGCCGCTAAATTTACTCCAGATGAGGCGACCGTGACAGTAAAGCCATATACGCTCATGATAAGCGTAAATAGTCCCATTCCGTCCGCACCGATCTTATTTGAAACAAATGAATTAAACGCCACTCCGATAAATCTCATCAGTAGCGAAGTCGATGTAAGTATCAGCCCGTTAAGAAAAAAACGCCGCTTTGAATTTGAAAGCATGATCATTACTCCAATTTGATTTTATAATTTCCATTAACTATAAATATTTGCATTTATTTGGATAAATTACTTTATATTGTGTAAATTCAATAAATTACGTATTATTAAATAATTTACATTTTCAGACTGAATAATTTTCTCTGAGATATTGCAAAATCTGCAAAAATATAGTATAATAGTAATCACTATAAATTACACTGCTAAACGACGCTGCAAAGCGCTAAACAGCGTAAAAGCAATATAAAAGGAGTACATAACAATGGCATTTAACAATTCCTACCTTGCAAGCGTTTATGAAACGGTTTGCAAGAGAAATCCTAACGAGCCTGAATTCCAGCAGGCAGTACGTGAGGTCCTCGAGTCTCTCGAGCCGGTCGCTGACAAGCGCGCCGACCTCATCGACGCTGGTATCTTCGACCGTATCGTAGAACCTGAGCGTTTCATCCAGTTCAGAGTAAGCTGGGTAGACGACAAGGGTAAGGTCCAGGTCAATCGCGGTTTCCGCGTACAGTTCAACTCGGCTATCGGTCCGTACAAGGGCGGTCTCAGACTTCATCCTTCGGTAAACGCATCGGTAATCAAGTTCCTCGGCTTCGAGCAGTGCTTCAAGAACTCGCTCACCAGCCTTCCTATGGGCGGCGGTAAGGGCGGCTCCGACTTCGATCCTAAGGGCAAGAGCGACGCTGAGATCATGCGCTTCTGCCAGGCATTCATGACTGAGCTCTCCAAGCACATCGGCGCTGACACTGACGTTCCGGCAGGTGATATCGGAGTAGGCGCACGCGAGATCGGCTTCATGTTCGGTCAGTACAAGAGACTCCGCAACGAGTTCACTGGTGTTCTCACCGGTAAGGGTCTCTCCTACGGCGGTTCGCTTGCTCGTACTGAAGCTACCGGTTACGGTCTCTGCTACTTCACCGACGAAATGCTGAAGGACAACGGACTTTCCTTCGAAGGCAAGACTGTAGTTATCTCTGGCTCGGGCAACGTTGCTATCTACGCTAACCAGAAGGCTACTTCTCTCGGCGCTAAGGTTATTGCAATGTCTGACTCGAACGGCTACATCGTTGACGAAAACGGAATCAACCTTGATGTTGTTAAGCAGATCAAGGAAGTTGAGAGAGCACGTATTTCTGAATACGCTAAGCGCGTTCCCGGCTCGAAGTACGTTGAAGGCTGCCGCGGAATTTGGACTGTTAAGTGCGACATCGCACTTCCCTGCGCAACTCAGAATGAGCTCGACGCAGAGGGCGCTAAGGCTCTTATCGCAAACGGCGTAAAGGCTGTTGCAGAGGGCGCTAATATGCCTTCTACTCCTGAGGCTGTTGAGCTGTTCCACGACAACGGCGTTCTCTTTGGTCCGGCTAAGGCTGCAAACGCAGGCGGCGTTGCTACCTCTGGTCTCGAGATGAGCCAGAACAGCATTCGTCTGTCTTGGACATTCGAAGAGGTTGACGAGAAGCTTCACGGCATTATGGTCAACATCTACAAAAATTCCGCAGCTGCTGCTAAGGAATACAACTGCAAGACCGCTGACGGCAAGGACAATCTCGTTGCAGGAGCTAACATCGCCGGCTTCCTGAAGATCGCTGACGCTATGAAGTGGCAGGGCGTTGCATACTAATATTGCATATTAGTATAAATATAGTCGAATAGACAAAACCAGACATCCAAAATGGATGTCTGGTTTTATTTTTTGAAATACTCACGCGGAGACAATCCAGTATATCGACGGAACATATGCGAAAAATAGCAATAATCTTCAAATCCAACCTGCCGTGCAATATCAGACAATGTAAAATCCGGATTTTCCCCATAAAACATTGAATGTTCAATTCGAGATCTGCATAAATAATTCATAAACGGCTCGCCAAAAGTCTTCTTAAACCGAGCACAGAAATAGCTTTTGCTGTAATTTAGATCCTCACAAATTTTTGATGTACTAAGCTTCTGCCAATAATTTGTTTCAATATATTTTGTTACTGTGTGAATAAACTCTAAATCCGGATTGCACTTAGAATTTACATGCTCGCTCAATCCATGCTTGTACAGCCATGACATAATCTCATAAATACATGACATCAACGCAAAATCATTCGCCACCGAATCATCCTGCCGTTCACTTAATTCACCTATTCGGATAAAAAGTGCTCTAATCTCATCCATATAAGGCTTATCGACATTTATGTGAGCGCGAAAGTATTGCTTCTGTTCTCGAAGTTCATCTATAAATGTTTTTACTCGATTGCTGCAACCCGAAAGGCATTTTAAATTCGGGGTAACACAGATTATTTCTGTCCTGCCGATCGGAGCTACAGTAGCACTATGTTCAGTATACGGAGACGCTGCCATTAGCTCGCCGGGATTAAGTCTAAAGCTTTCATCGCCTACTGAGACATTAAATACACCGCTTAGTACATAGATAAACTCCGGATTCTCGTGCATATGCGGATGAGCAGCCACCGGAAGATTATTTATCCGATATTCCATTCTAAACCATTTAGGAAAACTTCCTATATCAAAATCATAAATGTCACGTGAAATATACGCCATAGTGTGTAGCTTTAATATATTATTATATTCATACATAATATTCCCTCTTATGGTAAGCAAATATATCATTATATATTATATCACAACTTTATATGTATGTAAAGACAAATATTATTTCATATACAGTAAAATAGCGCAAGTTTTCAATAATATCGTTAATTGTCAATCAATATATCATGTGCTATAATAGTAAACGTACAAAGTAGCTGATGGCGCCAAGCTGATTTTGAATTTTAAAAAGGATCGGTAAATACAATGAAACGTATAATCCTACTGCTTCTTACTGCCTCGCTGATATGCGGAATGCTTTCCTGCGGCAATGAAAAGCCAACCAATCCCGTTGATAATGACACATCAACGGATGATACATCTGCGGTTGACACTACTCCAGATAGAATTCAAGAGCTTGGAAGTAATAACTTTGAAGGACGCACATTTACAATTCTCGACGCAAACGACTACCCTTCTCAGAGAAACATCCCCGACGATTCAGAAAACGGTGAAATCGTAAACGACGCACTATATAGGCGTGAAATGTATATCGAGAATCTATACAATATAGATATTGAGTATGTGCAGGAAAATGCACACGATGGTACAGGAAAGCTCAAAAATTCTGTACTCGCCGACGATAGGGAGTATGATCTCTGTCTTTCAACTATTCTCGGCGGAGCATTAGGCACCATAGCTAATGAAGGCGTACTCGCTAATCTTATGGATATTCAGAGTCTGTCTCTGAGTGAAAGCTGGTGGAGCAGCCTGTTATATGACAGCCTTCAAATCAATGGAAAAATGTATTATACCTCCGGCGATATATCTCCAGTGCTTTATATTTCGCCAGCCGCGCTATTCATCAACACAAACCTTCTCGAAGACTATAATATCGAAGATGATATATGCTCACTTGTACTTGAAGGCAAATGGACGATAGACCGTCTTGCCGAAATGGTGAAAGCATTCGATCAAGACATTGACAACGACGGAAAGATGCACATTGATAACGATTTCTTCGGATATCTTCATTTAGGCGACGTGCTGACTTCAAACGCGCTTCTGACAGGAGCCGGAGTCGACCTATGTGAAAACACTGCCGATGGAATCAAGGTAGAGCTTAACAATGA
This sequence comes from Clostridiales bacterium, assembly GCA_022791685.1. Classification (GTDB taxonomy): domain Bacteria; phylum Bacillota; class Clostridia; order Oscillospirales; family CAG-272; genus Flemingiibacterium. The sequence continues at coordinate 26,808 of JAAVZO010000019.1, read as the reverse complement.
GAAAACCATAAACGCTGTAGAAAAGCTGAAAAAACTTGTAGTAAATGGCGTAAATTATGGTACATCACAGGACAATGTTGTTAATCAGACATTTGTTGATGACCGCGCTATCGTGATACAGCACTTTTTAAGCTCGGCACAGCTTGACACGCTTCGAAATATGCAAAGCGATTTCATAGTCGCACCGCTCGCAAAATATGATGAGGATCAGGAAAATTATCATTCGCTGTTAAACGCATGGAACGCCTGCTTTATTGGAGTCCCCGCAAATGCAGACTTCGAATATGTGGGACTTGTAACCGAGGCGTTAGCGTATTATTCGTACAAAAATGTGCGTCCGCAGTGCTATGAGCTGCTTTTGAAAGCAAAGGCAATGCGAGACGAGCAATCCACGCAGATGGTAGATATAATCTTCGACAGCGCTTATATCGACTTCAATGCGCTTTACGATTTCGGCGGCGTATGCTCAAGATTAAAAAGCGTAATTTTAAACGACGCTCAACTGTCGTCAACAATAGCATCTCTTCAACCGTCAATTGATGCCACTGTCGAATCGCTTGTAGAAAATTGGTAATACTCAATTGAATGAACAAATTGTTAGGGCAAATCAACATTTATGCTGATTTGCCCTCATTTTGACTTTTTCCGCACCCACTTTTTTGTCTTATCACAATAATTCCATGATTTAACTTGACAAACACTAATTGATATGGTATATTAAATTAGCATATATTTATAACCACAGGAGGTTTTTATGCTCTATAAAAAGAATCAATCACCCACGCTTGACACAGCGCTGTTCGAAAATCCGACTGAGGAATATCGCGGCGCACCGTTCTGGTCGTGGAACTGCAAGGTCACTCCTGATCTTATCAAACGCCAGATAGGCTATCTCAAAGAGATGGGCTTCGGCGGATATCATATCCACTCTCGTACAGGTATGGACGTTCCATATCTCAGCGAAGAATTCATGAGCCTTATCAAGGTTTGCGCCGAAGAAGCTAAGCGCACCCACACACTCGCATGGCTTTACGACGAAGACCGCTGGCCATCCGGCGCTGCGGGCGGTCTTGTAACAAGAACAAAGAAATACCGTCAGCGCTACCTGCGCATAACATTATACGATATGGTTGCTGACTTGAAGCCTAAGGCAGAAGCCGTCGAATTAGGTGAAGCCTACTTCTTCCACGCTTACGACGTTGTACTCAACGACGCTGGCGAGCTTGAATCATATCGCATGATCGCTCCTGACGAGGAAGCGAAGGGCACAAAATGGTTTACATACTGCCAAACTACGGGCGAAGCTGGCTGGTACAATAACCAGACCTATGTCGACACCCTCTCCAAGGATGCGATTGATAAATTTATCGAGACCACGCACGAAAAGTACAAAGCAACCGTCGGCGACGACTTCAACGGCGTAGTTCCAGCAATTTTCACAGATGAGCCACAGTTTACACGCAAGGGCACATTTGCATTCGCTAAGAGCACTGCCGATGTAATCCTGCCGTGGACTCCAGAACTCGATTCATTGTATGAAAAGCGCTATGGAAGCCGCATTGAGGATACGCTCCCTGAGCTTTTCTGGGAGAAAGCGAACGGCGAGATCTCGCGTCCGCGATATCTCTATCACGATTTTGTTTGCCAGCTCTTCACTGAGGCATTTGCTGACAATTGCGGAAATTGGTGCAAGAATAACGGCATATCTATGACCGGTCATATGATGGAGGAATCAAGCCTGCACAGCCAGACCGCTGCGTTAGGTGAAGCTATGCGCTCCTACCGCAATTTCCAGATCCCGGGCATTGATATGCTCTGCGACCATCACGAGTATTCGACCGCAAAGCAGGCACAGTCTGCTGTTCACCAGTACGGACGCGAAGGTATGCTCTCTGAGCTTTACGGCGTTACAGACTGGGATTTCGATTTCCGCGGTCACAAACATCAGGGCGACTGGCAGGCTGCACTCGGCGTAACCGTCCGTGTACCTCACCTGTCGTGGATGTCGATGTACGGTGAGGCAAAGCGCGACTATCCGGCTTCGATATTCTATCAGTCCCCATGGTATAAGGAATATCCGTATATCGAAAATCACTATGCACGTCTCAATACCGCACTCACCCGCGGCTGCCCAAAGGTAGATATCGCAGTTATCCATCCGGTAGAGAGCTACTGGCTGCATTGGGGTCCTTCCGAAAATACCGGAAGTATTCGCTCGCAGCTAGAAGGCAACTTCAACAGCGTTATCGATTGGCTGCTGTTCGCACAGCTCGATTTCGACTTCATCAGCGAAAGTCTGCTTCCTGAGCAGTACAACGGTTCATCTGACGGCGAGTTAGCAGTCGGCGTGATGAAGTACAAAGCTGTAGTCGTTCCGGCAATCGAAACCATGCGCAGCTCAACGCTCGAAGTACTCGAAAAGTTCAAGGCAGCCGGCGGTAAAATAATATTCATGGGTGACTGCCCGAAATATATCGACGCTGTTCCGAACGACGCGGCTAAGTCGCTTTACGACGCAAGCGAAAGCATTCAGTTCTCGCGTGACGCGCTTGTAAATTCACTTGCCGATGTAAGACGTGTTGAGATACGCAACGCAAGCGGTAATATCGCTAATAGATTTATTTATAACTATCGTCATGATAATGACTGCGACTGGGTATTCATCTGTAATGGAAGACCGCTCACACAAGGCGGCGCATTCAGCGGATATCACGACGCAGAAGCGCTCACTATCAAGATTACCGGTGAATTCACACCTATGCTCTACGATACACTCACTGGTGAAATCAGTGTAGCAGATTACAGTGTAAGCAACGGCATTACCACAATCAAGAGAAACGTATACAACTACGACAGCCTGCTGTTTAAGCTTCTCCCCTACGATTCATCCATAAAGTACGAAGCTGCTGCACCGAAAAAGAGTGTCGGAAGCTACTACGAGCGTAAAACCGTCAACTATAAGCTCGATGAGCCGAACGCAATGCTTATCGATATGGCTGAATACCGAGTCGATACCGCATCGCTGACCGCTGATGGCGATTGGCTGCCGGAAGAGGAAATACTCCGCCTTTCGAACAATGCTGCAAGCATTGCAAAGCTGCCGCCGTATAACGGAGCTCAGCCTTGGGTCGAGCCACCGGAGGTCCTCTCGCATACTGTAGACCTGCGCGTCAAGTTCGAATCGGAAATCGAATATGAAGGCGCATATCTTGCTATCGAAAACGCGCCGCTCTGCGAGGTAATACTCAACGGCGTAACTGCTGAAAAGGGCATACACGGCTATTTCGTCGATGAATCAATACAGAAGATCGCTCTTCCGAAGATCGTCAAGGGTGAAAATACGCTGCTTATCCGCACACCGCTTGGAATCCGCACGAAGGTTGAATGGTGCTATCTGCTCGGCGAGTTCGGTGTAAGAGTAGCTGGATGCGAGAAGACTATCTGCGAGCTTCCTAAGAAGCTTGGCTATTCGACCGTGACGGCACAAAATCTGCCCTTCTATACTGGAAATATCGAGTATACAGAGGAGATCGAGACTCCAGACTGCGAGCTCATCGCTAAGGTATCGGAATATCGCGGCGCACTCGTCAAGGTATCGCTCGACGGCAAGGACGTTGGACAGATCGCATTTGACCCGTACCGCCTGAATCTCGGCAAAGTAAAAGCTGGTAAGCATACGATAACATTCAAGCTGTTCGGAACACGCTTCAACGCATTCGGCGCGCTGCACAATGCAAACGTCAAGGAGCGTTGGGCAGGACCGGGTATCTGGCGTACCGGCGGCGAGAAGTGGTGCTACGAGTATCGCCTGAGAGACATGGGTATACTCGCGAGCCCGATTATCGAAATGTACCAGTAAACCTGTAAGCGAGAATAATTAACTCACACGGTTATTGAAAAACTCCCCTATTTGTGATATACTATAGTCAACAAATCGTCGACGATTAAATCACAGAAATGGGGAGTTTTTATGACTATAGGTGAAAAAATCCGCGAACTGCGCCGCCGCGAGGATATAACGCAGGAGCAGCTCGCCGAGTATCTTAGTATCAGCACGCAGGCGGTGTCGAAGTGGGAGAATAACATCACGCTGCCTGACATCACAATGATAGTACCACTGGCAAATTTCTTCCATGTTACACCCGACACGCTGTTCGACTTTGACAGCGAGCGAGAAGCGAAGGATATAGACACGTATCAAGCAAAGTCGCTCGAACTGCTGAATAAAGGCAGAACCGCTGAAGCAATTGAACTTTGGCGTGAAGCTGTCTCGAAATATCCACAAAACTTTAACTGCTGTTATCAGCTTTCATCGGTATTGTATTTTACTGCAATAAATATATGCGATAAATCAAAGCGTGAAAATATGCTGCATGAAGTTGCTTCAATATGCGAGCGAATATTGCGTGACTGCACCGATGATGATATCCGCTCAAGCGCGCGTCAGATACTGGTATTTTCGTATTCAGCTTTACATGACGAGGAAAACGCAGTAAAGAACGCAATGCAAACTACTACCATTCACGTATCTCGTGAAATGCTCCTACCTAACGTATACGATGACCCCGAAAAGAGACGTGAATCGACGCAGCGCTTGATATATATTTTATTCGATCAATTTATAATCAATGCCGCGTATATGGACTACCGCAGCACTGAAGATAAAATTAAGGCGCTCGAAACGATAACCGAGATAGCAAAGTTGTTTATTCCGGACGGTAACTATCTTTTCCTCCATGTTCATATTGAAAACATTCATCTTTTACTTGCACACGCATATGCCGAAAAACTCGACCGCGAAAATACAATAAAACAGTTGAAGCTCGCAATTTTCCACGCCAAAGCTTACGACAACCAGCCGGACGGCGATATCAATTACACAAGCGTATTTATCGACAGCTGTACGAATAATAAATCCAAAAACACGAAAAATTACGATTCGAGCGATGCCGAGCTGATACGACGCGAACTGGGCTATAAATGCTACGATTTTATCCGCGACGACTCAGAATTTCAATCACTATTCAACAAATAAAATTTATCGGGAGCTGAAAATCAGCCCCCGATTTTTATTTCACCTTAGTAAGCAGCTCAACAACTTCATCGACTTCATCCGTCGTATTGAATGCACCGAAGCTTACCCGTACTGCGCCCGAATTGCCGGTCGACAGACGATTGTGCGCGAGCGGCGAGCAGTGGAATCCACTGCGGACGCATACATCGTATTCGTCAAGATACGCCGCCACATCGTTCGAGGAATAGCCTGAAATATTGAAAAGCACGATTCCCCCGCGGTGATCATCAGCGTAAAATTTCACTCGTCCGCCGAGCTTATTTTTAAGCTTTCCAGCGAATCGCGATGCAAGCGCTTCCTCGTGCGCACGCAGATTTGCAGCTCCGCGCGCACGTACGAATTCAAGTCCGGCACGCAGTCCGGCGATAGTCTGAACCGCAAGTGTGCCGCCCTCATACCGCTCAGGCGATATTTCTGGCATAGAAACATCGAGCGAGTTTACTCCATTTCCACCCTCGATAAACGTACGCGGCAGCACGCCCATCTTATCGCCAAGTATCATCATACCCGAACCCTGCGGACCGTATAATCCTTTATGTCCGGGAAGACATAGTACGTCGATATTGTCGCGGGCTAAATTGAGGTCGATCATGCCGCCCGCTTGTGCGCCGTCGACGATAAAGAATATACCATTTTCGTGGCAAAATTGTCCGATTTCGCGTATCGGCATAGTCACACCGCAGACATTCGACGCAGCGGTGCATACAAGCATTACCCGCGTGTCGGACGAAATGTGTGACAGCCGCTCCTTTATCGAAGCTATAATAGCAGCCGTTCGCTCTGCTTTATCAGTCATTTCAATGTGTGAATCAAATATCAGAACTTCACGGCTCAATGCGACCGCCGGTCTCCTTACCGAGTTATGCTCAAGATCGCTTATCAAAATCGCGCCGGACGTGTAAGCACATTTCATCGCCATATTCAGCGCGTAGGTTGTGTTGTAGGTGAAAATCACATTTTCAGGCAATGCTGAAAACATCTCTGCGGCAGCCACACGGCAGGCAAAAACCTCTCGCTCAGCGAGCATCGACAGCCGATGTGAGCTTCGACCCGGGTTGCCGCAATACTCGCGCATCGCGACCGAGACACGGTCGTACACCGCGTCCGGCTTCGGATACGTGGTTGCGGCGTTATCAAAATATATCACGGCAGCTCCTTATAAACATAACACTTATTAAGCATTATGAACTAATTTAGTATAGAATGGTTGATCCCGAAAATATTCAGTATTCCGGACGCTTTCTGCACCTCTCGGCAGTCGACCGCAAGTCCATTCGTGCAGCCGTTAGGGCTCTGGTTCGGACTCAGACGTATCACCGATGAATATATCCCAGCCTCCGACAATCTCTGCTGTGCCTTCATAGCATACGTTATTGACTTAACTCCAATAGTACAGTTGGTATTGTGTGCCATCATTATCACACCTCCCTTTGCCAGTCTATGCAAGTATAGACGCACCAGTGAAAGTTAATAATTCATTTACATTTATTTCGCTATATATTCACTTTTTCAAACGAATATATATACAAACAATATTTATTCTGAGGAGACTCACTATGAAACACACACGCCTTATCATATTCCTCGCCGCGCTTATCGTGGCACTGCTGTTATGCGCCTGCGACAACGACACCGAGCCTGCACCGAGCGAAATTTCGACTATATTTCGAGTTGAAGAGGTTAAACTTCCGGATGATTTCAATATGTTATCATTTACGCTTAAAGCTAAAAATGGTAAGGCTGTTATCGACGGATATTCAAAACTCAATCCGGACGCACCTTGGGAGGAAGAAAAGAATTTATATGCTGAAATCGACAGCTATACCGGAGAAATCATTGTTAATGAATATAGTGCTTCATTTGATAAAGATGGCTGGGCAATACTGTCATATTATTATGCAGATTCTGGTGAAAAGTATATCACAAAGGGTATTTTCTCTGACAATTGCTATACAAAGATGGTAATTTCATGCTGCAATGCTGATGGCAAAGAAATCAAAAGCTACGACTGTGAAAAGATATTCGGACTCGACCTTTCTAAATTCAAAGTTGATCTTTTAAGCGGAGTCGGCGGATTTTATATACAGGCAGTCTGCAAAAGCGATGGAATATTGTACATCGTATCAAACACTGGCGTTGTACGTATCGCAAATGACGATACATATTCGCTGGTAGAGTCGCGGTATGAGATAAGCTCAGCGTCGCTTACCGACAAGGGAATAATCGTATTCTACTCGAAAAACGGCACCAATACCCCTGCCATCGTAGATTTTGAAGCCGGAAAACTGAACGAGCTGCGCCTGAATGACGCTGATTTCAAGACGATGAAAGTATTCGCGCTAAACGGATATGATTTCGGCGGTGCACTATACAACGACGGAATTTACGGCTTCACTATAACCGAATCGGGCGAAATCGAGTCGACGCTTCTGTGCGATTTCTTAGCCTCCGACCTATCTGGTTTTATAACCAGTATTGTTTCTGTATCTCCGCAGTGCTATTATATAACAATGTACGATACTTATGACAATCGAGTCATGCTGCTGCAATTGACTATGATCAAACCGGAGGATATAGTCGAGAAAAAACATATAACTGTCGCTATGTTTGGATTTATTGATCAGACTGTTGCTCACGCAGTTGCCAATTTCAACCGTGCAAGTGAAGAATATCACCTTGACATTATACTATACGACGACATGGTCGAAAACAGCCCGGTGCCGGACAATGAAGCAATTGTAAAACACCTCGAGCTCGATATCGTAAGTGGAAAAGCTCCAGATATATTTGTAGCCTACACCTCCTATTTAGATATCGGCAATATCGAAAATTATGCCGAAAAGGGCACATTCTGCGACCTATATTCGTTGATGGAAGCTGATGGCTGGGATAAAAACCAGCTGCTCGATTGTATAACCGAATCGTTTGAGCGAAAAAATGTCAAATCCGGTAAAAATGAGCTTCCATATTTGCCGATAAGATCTGATATAAACGTCATGTTTGGAAGTGCGTCTGAATTTCCAAATAAGCTGACGCTCGAAAGTACGCTTGATAAATTAGAGTCGCTTGACGAAAATCAACGTCTGATGAGATGGTTAAATTTTAAAACACTCATTGAGTATTCACTCGAAGAATTCATCGACTACGACACCGGAAAAACCAATTTCGATACATCATTATTCAGACGATACTGCGAAATGTATCGTCGGGATTGTGCCGGCGAGTTCTGGAAAAACGATATTGAAGTTGAGGGAAGCGACGCGTTTGCCTCAATGCGCGAAGGAATCGACCTGCTTACTCAGCAAAAATTTACTCCGCTGACCTATTCCAGAGCAAGAGCAATGTCAAACATTGACGATCTAACAATAATAGGATACCCAGACCGTGACGGAAGTGGATTCGTTTTAAGTCCAAGCTACGTATACACAGTGTCGGAAAGCTGTGAATATAAAGATATTGCATTTGATTTTTTGAAGCTGCTTATCAGTGAAAAATATATAAAATATATATCATACGACATTCCGCTTATAACAACCGATCTGCTCGATGCTTATATCGATAATATTTCGCGACATCACTTCATTGGCGATAGAGCTCGAATCTCACGTAAAGAAGAGCCAAACGAGCAAGAGCTTGAAGAACTGAAGCAAATGCTGGGAGATTACGTATACGTATATTCTACCGATGAGGAGATAGCACAGTTCTATGATATCATCAGCTCCGCCCGCGCCGAGCCGCCGATAAATACGAAAATTCTCGATATTATATTTGAGGAACTCAACGCATATGTAGCACGCGATGACGTTACAATTGATGATGTAATAAAGTATATCAGCAGCCGCGTAGATATTTACTACAACGAAAAAATGAAATAAGAATACATCCCCTCAACTTTAAATACAGTCGAGGGGATGTATTTCTATTTCTTAATATACCCGGAACCGCCGCAGGTTTTGCATACCTTGCCAACGTCAAGCTTTACTATCGGAAGCTTCTTAAAATGTATCCCCTTTCCTTGACAAGCTGGACATAACGTGCAGTCGTCTTCGGGCTTCGGTCTGACAGCACCGGGGTTCGCCTCACAATAACGCTGGAATTGGTCTAATATCTGCTCAGCATTCTGCTTCCATTCCTCTTTACTGAGAACGCCGATACGCTTCAATACACCTGTTGTTTTAAGCGTATTCTCGAAATCCTTGTAGCCCTTTGACATTCTGTTGAGCGGGATATCCCTCTTTTTGCCGCTGCCATTTATGCTGAAAACATATCCGCCGTTCGACGGCACGACTCCTATCCGACTTCCCGGAATATCCGACCAACTAAACTCGTACAGCTCATTTTTCGAATAATGGAAAATCACCTTATCGTTATCATATTCCACCCATACGAGCCCTAAATAAAATATACGGTAGGCGGCAAACGCAGCAAGCCCGCCAAATACAACGACCTCAGCTATAAATATCAACCGGTCATCGGATGAAATATCCGCATTGAATACCGCCATATAAAACGCGAATCCTGTCATCGGAACTAAAAATAACACTATCAGAGAAATGGTGACGATTTTAGAAAATAAACCTATCGTACACTTTTTCATAACTATATATTGCGAGCAATACCGTAAAATTACAGTATTGCTCGTCAAATTCATTTATTCAGCGATAAAGTGCCATACCTGACTTTCGCCGTCTCTCCAGCCTCTGGTGAGATTGAGTCCAGCGTTCATCAGCAGCGCACCCGAATACTTGCGTCCGCTGTCTGTGTCGATGTATGTCTTGTTCGGATCGAGTCCGCGCAGACGGATGTAGCGGGTAACATGTACCTGTGTGCGCATTACGACATAGGTCAGCAGCACCTCATTCTTATCCTGAGATACCGACTCCCATGCAGCCGCAGACGACATAGTCGCTTTATCCTCGGTCGGATTGATAAGACGGTAATAATCACCGTTCTGTATCACATCGTAGTACTTGTGATAATCCGCGACCTGTTTCTTTACAAGCTCACGCTCATCGTCGGTCAGCTTGTTGAGGTCAAGCTCGTAACCGAATGCACCTGCCATAGCGACATCGCCACGAGTCTTGAACGAGCTCTGGCGACCAGTCTGATGGTTCGGCGACGCGGATACATGCGCGCTCATCGAAGACGGCGGGTATACCATCGACGTGCCGTACTGTATCTCGAGACGCTCGAGTGCGTCTGTGTCGTCACTTGTCCAAATCTGGGGGCTGTAGTAGAGCATACCAGCGTCGAAGCGTCCGCCGCCGCCCGAGCAGCCTTCAAGCAGAATGTGCGGGAATGCGGTAAGCAATCTTTCGAGCAGCTCATATACGCCGAGCATATAGCGATGTGCAGTCTCTTTCTGACGGTCAGCCGGAAGCAAGTCGCTGCCAACTTCAGTCAGATTGCGGTTGAAGTCCCACTTGACATACTCTATGTTAGCGCTCGAAAGGATAGCCGACATCTGCTCAAATATATTGTCGCGAACGTCTTTTCTCGACATATCAAGCACATACTGCAAACGTCCGATAGAACGCTCACGTCCGTTTACGTGCAGACACCAATCAGGATGTGCGCGGTATAGGTCACTGTCAGGCGAGATCATCTCCGGCTCGAACCAAATACCGAACTTCACACCAAGTGAATTTACGCGGTCAACAAGGCTCTTGAGTCCGCCCTTGATTTTCTTCTCGTTGACATACCAATCGCCGAGCGAGCAATTGTCGCTGTTGCGCACGCCGAACCAGCCGTCGTCCATAACGAGCATTTCGATACCGAGTTCAGCTGCGTCCTTTGCAATTGCAACCAGCTTGTCATCGTCAAAATTGAAGTAGGTAGCTTCCCAGTTGTTTACAATGATCGGGCGCTTCTTGGTCTTCCACTCGCCGCGGCAGAGATTGTAGCGATACAGCTTGTGGTAGGTACGGCTCATCTCACCGACACCGTTTGCTGAATATACCATAACAACCTCAGGTGCAGTAAAGCTTTCGCCCGGCTCAAGCTTCCAGCCGAAATCAACTGGATTGATACCCATCAGCACACGTGTCGAACGCATACAGTCAACTTCAATTTCAGCTGCGAAATTGCTCGAATATACAAGCGAGAAACCGTATACTTCACCGCTTTCCTCAGTGTAGCCGTCGCGTCCGAGTGCGATAAAGGGATTGTTATTATGGCTTGAAGAGCCGCGCTTAGACTGGATACCCTGAAGTCCGAATTGAAGCTCGCGCTTTACGAGTGTACGCTCCTTAGCCCAGCGTCCCTGAAGGTGCATGAGCTCAAAATCGCTCTCGTTGAAATCTACCGCTGACGAGTGAATGCGCTCAATATCGAACGCCTTGTCGGACGTATTCTTGACTACAACGCTGCGTGTGATCGCGTCAAGCTTGTTAAATGCGGTATAGATCAGCGTGACCTCAGCGCCGGTCAACTCATCGACGCAGACAAGCTCGAGCGTGTCAGCTTCATCGTCGCTGTTGACATATGTCGCCGGAAGTCCCTCAAGAGCTGGCTTACCTTTGTAGATTTTATGGGATTTGTAACGAATGTCGGTAGTTGTGTTTCCGTTTTCGCCGCGGATAGACAGCGCGGAAATGCGGAAATCACCGCTTCCATTGACTGGATACTCGATAGCCGCGGTATCAAGCGACAGACCGTGTTCCTCGTCGCTTGCGACGAAAGCGCTGAACGACGCGTTGATGAATTTCATTCTAAGGTAATCAAGGTCGACATCCGGTACATATGCACCGTAGTAAAGGTGCAAAAGATAGCCCTTAGGGCTTATCTCAAAAACATAGCTTGATGACGGTGTATCAAGCTTAAAAGTTCGATTTGCTTCATTATATATGATTGACATATCACATTCTCCATTTATAAGATTTGTTCCATTATATCAGATTTCTTGCATAAGGTCAAGTAGAATATGTTAATTTCTCAAACTTTTTCTAACTTTACGTAAGCTTAATATTTAAACCCAAACATTGCCTTGATTTTTGACGATATAAGTGATATAATTATGTTTAATATGGAATTTTAAATTTCTATTCTCGAAAGGAACGAAATATTGTTATGATAAATAAAATAATATCGCTGCTAATGTCCGGTATGCTCGCTGGAAGCGGAGTAAGCGCAGTGATCCAGCCGAACAGCGAATCCGTAGATGTCATTGTAGAAATAAGTACATCCGACAGCGATTCGATACTTCATTATGCTGAATTCATCTCCGAACAGTTTCCAAACACAGACTACGGATATATATACGATACCCTACTTTGCGGTTTTCAGCTCACTCTTCCAAATACGCTGCTGCCAATGCTGTATAGATTTGATTTTGTAAACGATGTCCACGTATGCGGCGAGTATGAAATGCTTGAAACTGAAGAAGTCTCAATGAATGCCGCTGCACTCGTTGGATACGACGCGGCTGAAGCAGCGGGACTAACTGGAGATGGCATTGTCGTCGCAGTGATCGACTCCGGCTTCGATATCACTCATCCGGCATTCGATACAAATTCTGTCACACAAACGCTGACCGCAGAAAAAACAGCCGAACTGTTCACCTCGCACCGCCTGAGCGCGTCCCGAACCGACATAGACGCAGCCGACACCTACATCAACTCAAAAATGCCGTTCGTCTACGACTACAGCGGACGTGATACTGATGTGTCCTGCGCGCAAAGCCATGGTACGCACGTTGCCGGAATTATCGGTGCAGTTGCAACAAACAGCGAATCAATGCACGGAATCGCACCCGGATGTCAGCTGCTTTTGATGAAGGTATTCGATGACAGCGGCAAAAATGCGTCAGATTATGCGATCATCGCAGCTCTCGAAGACGCGGTTCGTCTCGGCGCAGATGTCATAAATTTGTCACTTGGGCGCTACTGCGGCTCAGCTAATAAACAGCAGATACTCGGAATGGACGCGCTTATCAAGCGTGCAAAGGAAGCAGGATGTGCGATAGTGTGTGCGGCGGGAAACGAATCCACCGCAACTGAGCGCAGTCAGCTCGCGGAAAAAGCTGAAATCACCCTTCCCTTCACTGATTACACCGATTACGGCACACTAAGCTACCCTGCTTCAAACGATTATTCGATCGCTGTAGGAAGTATCGACAATACCATAGTTTACGGCAAATATTTCAGACTCAGCAGCGATGATAAAAAAGCGTTCTACTATACTGATACCAACATAGACAGCGGAGTGCTTGATGTTGGATTTGCAGAATATTTCGATGGCAAAAAGCTGGAATTCATCGCAATCCCGGGAATAGGTGAAGAAAGCGACTATGAAAATATTAATGTCAGCGGAAAGCTCGCACTTGTGTCACGAGGAACCACGACCTTCGTTGAAAAGGCCAACATAGCCGCTGAACACGGCGCTGTCGGCGTGATAATATATAATAACATTGAAGATGAAGCCATAAGCCTTGAACTCACCGACGCAAAAATACCTGCTATCGCAATTTCACTCGAAGACGGCAATCTGCTCATTGAAGCAAAGGAAAAACACCTTATATTCAAAAGTGAATTCACAAGTACCGAAAACTCGGAGACTGGCGGACTTGTATCGAGTTTTTCCTCACTCGGACCTACTCCGTCGCTTACATTAAAGCCTGACATATGTGCAGTCGGCGGAAATGTCTACAGCGCACTTTACGGCGGAAGCTACGGTGGACTTTCAGGCACATCTATGGCTGCGCCGCAGCTCACTGGAATATATGCCCTGCTCTGTGAGCAGCTCGGAAATTCGGTGGACAAAACAGAACGTCCGGAATTGATCCGCAGAATACTGATGAATACAGCTATTACGGTAAAGCAAGCAGACGGTGTAGAATATTCACCACGCTTTCAGGGTGCTGGTCTTGCCAACATTGACGCTGCAATCAACCGCGAGCTTGATATCGTATACAGCTTCACCAATAAACCCAAAGCAGAGCTGAACGATCTTATTGGCGACACAATGTACATCGATGTAAAGCTCACAAATCTTACCGATTCTCCGTTGAGGCTCGAGCTCGGCGTAACATTGACAAACGACGGAAGTTCTATAAAAGAAATTGACGATACAGAATATATATTTTCATCATTAAATGCAGTTCCGGATTCTCATTCAGCTATAAGATCAAGCGATAATGAAGCTAATCTCAACCGCTACGCCGAAGATCACACACCGCTTACACTTACGCTCGAAGCGGGTGAAAGCCGCATAATACCGATAACAGTATCGCTCAACAAAGATTATACCGCTGAACTTAACGAAATATTCCCAAACGGACATTTTGCTGAGGGATATGTTATCTGTGAAACTGAATCAGGCAGCTATTCCATGCCGTATATGGGATATGTCGGCGACTGGTCGGCTGCACAGATACTCGACAGCAGTGTCTATGGCGATGTTCCGTGCAGTTTCAACGGAAGCGCGCTCGTGACAAAGGTAGGCGGAAGATATATTGTTGCAGGAATCAACAACTATAACGATAAAGTCATATATGAAAACGGTTATATCGCATTCTCGCCTAACGGCGACGGTGTCGCTGATGAATTATATCTGAGGGCTGACTTCTTGCGCAATGCTACATCAGGAATGCTTCAGGTCACAGACATCGACGGTAATATTGTGTACACTTCAAAAATAAGCGGTAACTATTTCACCAAAACTGCGGGCTATGACGAGCCAATGCAGCTTCTATTAAGATGGACAGGAAGCGATAAGAACAATCGTAAATACATACTTCCCGACGGAAATTATACACTGACCTACAGCTTCACACTCGATTATCTTGAAGATATGACGCAAAGCTTCAGTTTCGATGTAAAACTTGACACTGAGAAACCAACACTTGAGGTAATTGATTACGATCCAAGCACTGGAATTCTTAAGCTGACTGCTTCTGATGACCATCGTCTGCAATATATTAAAGTATCTGCCGGCAATGATGAAAGCACACATAAGGAAGTATATATCTGTAAGGATATTTCGGAAGACGGTATGTATGCCGCAGAATTTGACCTCGATGGATTCGATGGCGAATACATATATGTCGAGCTTGTCGATTATGCCTATAATACCTTTACAGAAAAGGTAACTCTCAGCGAGCTGATCTCAATCAAGCCAGCTGCATAAGTAAGGAATGACTATGAAAAAAATAATAACCACATTGCTGATAGCAGCGATGACAACAGCAATAGCGGCTATTCCATATAGACTCGCAGCCGAAAATCCAGCTGAAATGCTAACAATAATCGTCGAAGCTGATGACATATCTGCGCTAACACAAATATGCGGAAGCTGCGAGCTGATTTACGAATATGACCTGCTGCTTGACAGATTTGCAGTGCGTGTCCCATCATACGCACTGACAGCAGTCGGCAGCCGCTACAGCTATAACATCGCGGGTGAGTATTCGCCAATGTCAACTGAGATAAGCAGTGAAATCGTATCGTCAGCAATCGAAAATCACGAATACAAAGGTGAAGGAATGTGCATAGCGCTGCTCGATACAGGATTTCTGCTCGAACACGAAAGCTTCATACTTACAAGCGGGCCAAAGCTCACCCGTGAAGCAGTAGACATACTCACCCCATCTCTATCCGCCGCTATTCCTGATGACAGCGAGCAAGCGTCGCTCTACATCAGCGAAAAGATCCCATTCGCATACAATTACGCTTCACATAACACCGATCTTTCAAATATCGCTGATCATGGAACTGCCATGCTTTACGCCGCCGCCGGAAACAGCTTCAATGATCCTGAGCACTCATCCGGAGCTGCTCCTGAAGCGCAGATACTCGCAATGAAAGTCTACTCAGACCTGACCGGAAGAGCCAATGAATCTGCAATAATAGCCGCAATGGAGGACGCTGTAAAGCTTGGTGCGGACGCTATATGCCTTTCGCTCGGAGAGATGTGCGGCTTCTCTAACAGAGCTTCGTCAGGTATATCGCTCGAAACCGCAATAAAAAACGCAGAATCACACGGAGTTATCGTAACTACATCTGCTGGAAACGTCGGTAAAATCGGTACCCTCAGCGCATATTACAATGAATATGCGATAATGGCACCGACTACCGACAACACCGACACCGGGACAATAGCATATCCGGGTAGCTCAAACTTAGCCTTTACCGCTGGCTCGTGCGATACAAATCTACTGCTTTCTGAATGTATTACTCTATCTGATGACAACCGAATTCCATACAGCGATTCGAACTATATGTACTCGCTTCCATCAAATGGACTCAGCTTTCAGGAATATTTTAAAAACCAATCTCTTGAATATGTAATTGTTGATGGGCTCGGAACAGTGGAGGATTTTAGCAAAGTCGGCGATATTACCGGAAAGATCGCTGTAGTTGAGCGTGGAGAGATAAATTTCTCAGATAAAGCAAAAAATGCGGCGAAGCACGGTGCGGTCGGTATGATCATTATAGACAATCAATCCGACACAGACTCATCGCTATCTGTCAGAATGGACTTGACCGATTCGCCAATACCAGCAATTTTAATATCCACAGCAAACGGAGAGCTTTTGAAAAATGCTTCCGACAAGCACATTATCATCGACCCCACGGCAAAATACACAACCATACTCCGCGATACTCCGACACCTTCCGAATTCTCAGCAGACGGAGTTACACCTGAGCTCGGACTAAAACCGGATATCTCGGTCATCGGCTCTGCAATTGAAAGTATTACTCCAGACGGCGGTTATACTTCCGTCAGCGGCACTTCGGTATCCGCTGCTCGACTCGCCGGAATGCTGGTATGTGTCAAACAGCGTTTGCTCGTTGAAAAACCAGAACTAACATCACTCGACGCTGCAAATTATGCACGCCAGCTGCTTGTCTCATCAGCTCAGATAATGACACAAGCATTAAGCACAACACCATACTCACCGCGTCAACAGGGCGGTGGAGCGGCTTCGCTTGAAAACGCACTAAACGCCGAATTGCTGCTTAGTTCAGATGGCAAATGCAAAATTGAGTGCGGTAAAATTGACGGAAGATGGCTTTCATTTAACGTCACAGTCGAAAATCTCTCGGATGAAGATAAAATATGCAGCCTTGACGCGTTCATCGGATCGGATGGATATAACAAATTTACGTTTGGCGACTTGTATTCCGCCGACCAAAGCTCGCCAATACCGCTGCACGAACAGCTCAATAAACAGCTCGACGACGAGATAAGCTTTATTTCAAGCTATCGTCTCTTTGATTCTGCAAAGACTTATTTAGGTGACATACCCTATAATTATAATGCAGCTTCAGATGGTAGCGCTTATGGATTTACGCTTCGTGCAGGCTCGAAGGTCACATTCAATATAGGAATAATGCTCGACAATGAAACCTATCAGGATTACTGCAAGGTATTTAAAAACGGCTTCTTTATTGAAGGATTCATCCGTATTTGTTCCAAGGACGAAACAGCGTCGATACCATTTCTTGCATATTCAGGAAATTGGTATCTCGCCGACGCGATCGACGCAGACGTATATACCGGAGAAACACCGATATACGACGGCTCATATTTATACCGTTACTACAATGTCGACCCAGAATTTGATTTTGTAGGACTAAGTAAAGTAATTCTCGGAACAAACCCATACGATTCACCGCAGGCTGCGATTTTAGACCGCGATATGTTATATATCTCTCCGACTGTTGACCCTGAAAATGCTGCGATCTGGATAAATCTCGGACTTTTGCGCAATATTTCGGATGTTAGTGTCAGTGTTATAGACCCAAATGGAGAGCTTGTGGAATACAAAAGCTGCGGTGATCTTTCGCGCACGTATCTTGATTATTCCACAGCAATGTTGATAAGTCCGCAGCTTATGCTCTGGAACGGACGTGCAGCAAACAATCCAAATTACATCTATCCTGACGGCATATACACAGTTATTCTCTCATATCATGTAGCTAATTCGCCGAACACTCGCTTGATCAAATATCCGATAATTATCGACAGTGAGAAACCACAGCTTATTACACATGATATCAAGATATCAGAAAATGACGCGTTATTAGAACTCATGGCAATCGACAATTTTGAAATCGCAGACATATCAGTATATGATTCAAACTACGATTACACATATATGCGCGAAGATGAGCTATTCGACATTTCAATGCTGCGAGGCGAATATATCTACATAGAAATAACCGACTTCGCTCTGAATTCGTGTGTAACAAGAATCGACAACCCGCTCTATATGCCGTCCGAAGCACTCATTCCGTGATCTATTTATCCGGCTGAAGAATTTTCAGCCGGATTTTTTTCGCGAACCAATGAAATCGCTATAGCAAGGCTCATCGGAAGCAAAAACAAGCCGATTATCCCAAACAGCTTTGTACCTACAAACATCGCGATCAGAGTAGCAAGCGGATGAAGTCCCACCTGTTTCCCGACTATCTTAGGCTCGATAATATTGCGCACTATCGAGATAATGACCCATATCACGATAAGCCCGATCGCAAACCCATAATCACCAGCAATCATACGCACAGCCGCCCAAGGCACCATGATTCCGCCAGTTCCGAGCACTGGAAGGATATCGAATAACGAAATACTAAGTGCAACAAAAAATGGGTTATCCGCACCAATTATCATTAGTCCCAGCGACAGCTCAGCGAATGTGATAAGCATAATAAGCGCATAGGAACGGAAATATCTTCCGATGGTAACAAGAAATCTTGACCGTAGCTCAGTCAGAAATCCCACAGTTTTCGTCGGCAGAGTTTTTTTCGCATACGAGAGAATACTTTCGTAGTCAATTGTAAAAAAGAAACTCGATATCACAGCAAATAACAGCTCAACAATGACCCCCGGGATCGATGCAGCGATAGACGACAACTTCGTCAGTGCCTTTACGGATATATCCGACACTGCACCTCCAAGCGAACTTTTAACCGATGTGAAAAGCTCACCAAGCTCACTTGAAAATCTGCCGCTGTCCTCCCCGCCAAAGAATCCGTCAAGCTTATCAACTATGCCGTTAATGTAATCAAATACCTTGCCGATCGCTGGCTCGACTGTACCCGTATATATATCAGGAAGAGAGCTCGACAGCTCACCAAACATCACAACAAGCCGAACAACAATTATAGTTATAAGCATACCTATAGTAGCGTAAAAAATAAGCAGAATAAGTATTCCTGTAGGGCGACGGTTCAAATCGAATTTAGTTGATAGGTAGCGCACCGGAGGATTTATCAGCGCCGCGATAAGAAATCCGAGCAGAAATGGCATTACGATAAATATCGCGTATTTGAATATCAGATAAACAATTCCAGCAATAAGCAGTGCGTATATTGTATTTATAATAAACCTGCGTCGTTTTTCCATAGCTATTCCTCCAGTCAAACAACATATCTTCACAATATATTATTACTCATTATCCGGCTGAATATTCTCATATTTCCAAAGAATCGCCCGACTGGAGTATACCACACATAAAATCATATAATTTTCACATAACCCTCATTTATCCTGCACAGAATAATGATATACTACCATTAACTGCAAATCTTAACTATAAATAAGGAAGGTAACTCATGTCAAAAGCAGCAAGAAATCGTGAAGCGAATGCTGAAAAGCAGCGCCTCAAACGTGAAAGAGAAGAATTTGAAGCAAAAAAACGCAAGATACGCAAAATCACTGCAATAGTAACAAGTGCTGTATTGCTTGTATTGATACTGATAACAATAATAGGCACAGCTGTATACAATGCCCGTATGAATTCAGGCAATTACCTGCGCAATGAAATAGCCGCAAGCTCGAAAAATATCGATGTAAACGGCGCAATGATGAACTACTACTTTAATGATGTATATAATACATTCGTTGATTATTACGGAAGCTATGTACAATATTATGGACTCGACACCACTCGTGACCTGAAACAGCAGGAAATATCTGAAGGCGAAAGCTGGTTTGCATATTTCATGTCAGGAGCAAAGAGCAACGTTTCCGGAATACTTGCACTAAATGAAGCAGCTGCCGCTGCCGGAGTCTCACTAAGCGATGATGAGATCAAGGCAATAAAAACTCGCACCGACCGCATGGACGCTGCGCTATATGGACGTGGAGTTAAGAACAATGATATCTACGAAGCAAAGCTGCTTGAAGCGCTCGCTTATAAATATCAATTCATGAAGCAGAATGAATTTCTGCCTGCACAAAGCGAAATAAATGCCAACTATAATGAATCCCCGAGCCAGTATCAGTTAGTCGATTGCTATGAATACCAGCTTTCATGGTCTAATAGCGGCATGAGCCGTGAAGAAGCTGAAGCCATCGCTGAGAAGCTCGCCAATGCAACCGGAGTCAATGCCTTCAAACAGGCGTTGAAAGCTCAGATAGCCACAAGTTATCCGACAATGACTGATGAAGAACTGAACAGCGATGTTGAAGATCACTTCATTGAGGGTGTGCTCTACACTGCTGACAATGAATTTTCAGAATGGGCGTATAATGGTGCAAAGGTTGGAGATACCAAAGTCATAATCGACGAAAACAACTCAAGAATTCGAGTTTATATGTTAATGAAAGAACCCTACCGCAGTGAATCGCAGACAATCAATGTTCGCCACATCCTCTTTAACAAGACAAGCTGGGGAGGAGCTGAAAAAGCGCTTGCAAAGGCTCAAGAAATACTTGGCGAATTCAACAATGGCACACAAACTGAAGAAGCTTTCGGAGTTTTGGCGCTTGCATATTCTGACGATGTTGGTTCGTACTATAACGGCGGACTCTATGAGAACGTGGCTGAGGGACAAATGGTTGAAACCTTCAATGACTGGTGCTTCAATCCCACCCGCAAATCCGGTGACGTTGATATAATCGAGACTGACTACGGTTATCACATTATGTACTTTGTAGGTGATGGACTTGAGGTATGGGAAGACAAAGTTTCTGATAATATCATTTCAGAAAAGTTTAATGACTTCAATACTGAAATAACCACTGAATACAGCGTACTATTTGACGATACCATTTTAAATAAGATTCCAAGCTAAAATATAGCAGTACCGCACGATCCGATAATAAAATCGTGCGGTACTGCTGTATTTTTATAACTAATCGATTGAAATATCATCCAAGCTCGGAAACTCCGGAAGCTTACGTGGTACACGCTTCAACGGCTCGTATATATATTTGCGACAAGAAAATTCACGTGGAACAACACCCTTTTTGCTGCAAAGCATATCCTCGCGCCCAGATATTTCCGAAGAGAACCTGCACATTGCGCAGATCCTTTCCTCACTATCACACTTCTGCTTCATATAAATTACCTTTCGATATAGATCCTGATAATAATATTGTACCACATCGAAGTTATATTGTCAATAAGAATTATATTATCAAGAAATGTTCTACACTTAAAGACTTGATAAAACCAGATTATTAAAATATACGCCATTCCGATATTTTCGAAATGGCGTATATCTGTATCTATTTTAATCTATCCTCAAATTCCTTTATAGTCTTTGCATAGCTTTCAAATTCTCCGCTTAACGAATTTTGGATAGTCGCATAGAATGTAATCGGCTCTTGTTTTACCATCTCATATGCGTTGAGGTAACTTGAAAGCTTTGAAACAGCGCTTCCGCTTCCTTTTATCAGACTGGTAAGGTCAAATGTGATATTTTCGAAAAGCATATCAACTATCGCCGCAGACTTATCATCACGCGCACCCTTCATCATGATGAAATTGTCATAAACAGCCGGACGGAGATAGTCATATCCATACGCTGCCATCGCATTTGTTACAAGACCGATCATTTCGAGGTCATCTCCGATAAATGATATCGGTACAGCCGGAGAAGCATTTGCCCATGGCTGACTGTATCCAATATATTTCTCCTGTTCTTCATTAAGCTTTGGCATAGGTAATATTCCAAAGCTATGCTTGATATCGCGATAATTTCCAAGGTCAAAAATACAGGGATTATTGAACAGTACTGTTCCTTCCCAAATCTTATACTCGATATTTTCACTGGTGTCGTCGGCACCAAGCGAACCGTCCTGAGTCAATAATACATTCAAATTCTGGATAAAGCTTGCAAGTCCTTCTGTTCCAAGGTTACACTTGAGATTTCCACCTATATTCTCGATCGGCATATAACCCGCCCCAAGTATCAGCGCAC
This sequence comes from Clostridiales bacterium, assembly GCA_022791685.1. Classification (GTDB taxonomy): domain Bacteria; phylum Bacillota; class Clostridia; order Oscillospirales; family CAG-272; genus Flemingiibacterium. The sequence goes on along the minus strand of JAAVZO010000019.1, from coordinate 4,584 downwards.
GGCTGGTCAATGTTTCATATATAAGACCTATGCGGTCATCCTTGTTTATGACTGTATCGCCGTTAGTGTCCGCAGTAGCTGAGGCTGCAAGCTCGAACATCTTATCATATGTCCATTTTCCATCCTCGACCAACTCATAAAAGTCACCAAGCTTGAGGTCATTTGCCATATCAGCATTGAAGGTCATTATATATATCGAGCCGTAATATCGAGGAGTCATAGCACACGCTGCATAATATGTATTGCCGTTTATCTTCAGCTGCTCGTTAATTTCAGGCATCCAATATTCCTCATCAAGCTCGATACCGGGTACATAATTGAGCGGATATACACCACCGATTTGGATCCATTCGCTCAGAAGTGAGTTGCTCGGAAGTAACAAATGATACTCGCAATCACCGGCTAACATGGTATTTTTGACCGACCAATATATAGGTCCCTCCTCGTCAAGTGTGACATTCAACTTAACACCGTAATTTTCCTCGATAAATCGGTTACGGGCATATAAAACGTCGTTTACTTCCTCGCCAGTGTTCTCATCAATTGCGAACATCATTGTAGTCGGAAGAGTCAAACCTACAAGTGAATTAGAGCCAAGCACGTTGAATTCTTTGCCACCAAAGTCCTTAGTCTCAAGTGCAGAGGAATAAATTACCTCTTTCTTGAGCTCTTCAGAAGTGATGCTGTCAGTGTCACCGTTACCGGAATCTGTGTCCGGATCAATGTCGCTATCCTGTGAGCATGATACAATTCCCGCCGCGATTGTTCCGATGAGTAAGAGGGAAAGGATACGCCCGAAAATTTTGCTGTTAAACATAATTTTTCTCCATTTCTTTATATGAGTTCCCAGATATATCGTGTGTTGCTTCGCTTAGTTTAATAGACTTGTTCGATAACCTAACCTAAGATTTTTAAAATGTTAATGAAATCAGGATTTTAAAAATTTAATTGAAGGGTTATCGAACACGTCTAATATGTGCCGTCTGGCTCTATTGCTTAATATAAATTTTACTTAATTAAAACAGTCTTAACATTACGTCCGCTCTCAGCGTCCTTGAATGCCTGATTTACCTCGGATACTGGATATGCAGTTCCGAGCTTGACGATTTTATCGACCACCTCTCTATGTGTATCTAAAAATTCTAAATATGCGTGAACATCGCAGAATGAATACTGAGACGAACCAAGTATCTGCAATGCCTTGAACGTGATGTCCTGCGGCTGTATAGTAACACCGCCGCTATTTGAATACTGACCGGGTATAAGGTATACGCCTCGATTCCGCAGTATCGCAATTCCCTGTGCCACTGCCGACGGTGCACCTGACGCTTCGAATACAAGGTCAACGCCAAGCCCGCTGTTTTCCTCCAATAAACGCTCGTTTATCTTATCAACACCATCTCGAGCGATAACAAATACATCATCAACGCCAAATTCACGTGCCAAAGCTTCACGCTTTTCATTCTCACTTGAAATAATAACATAAACCTTCTCAATACCGATAGTTTTTAAATATAGTGCAGCATATGCGCCGACAGGGCCAAAGCCCTGTACAACTGCACTGCGGATATTGCCGCTTGAGATCTTGATCCCAGCACGCTCGGCAAGTGAAAATGCGTGCATTGCGGTAGGACCGGGGCAGGCAAATATGCAGACTGCGAGCGGATCTAAGCCATCCGGGATTTTGATGAGATTTGTAAGTGGAGTGTAATTCACCTCAGTGTAGCCGCCGAAAAGATACGGAGCTTCATCAATACTTCTCCCGCTCGTCTCACCCATACATACGCAGTTTGCGTCATCGCCATTCTTACATAACAGACACTCGCCGCAGGGCATTGCGATATCCGCTATAACATTGTCTCCCTTTTTAAGCCCATACCTTACGCCCTCATTCTCATCAAGGTCAACCAGCTTGCCTACAAATTCGTGACCAATGATAGCCGGTGCATCATTTCCAAGCTTGCCTCTGTGAATATGAACGTCAGTACCGCAAACTCCGCTTGCGATAAGCTCACTTCTTCCATATCCTGCCGGAGTTTCAGTTACCTCAAACTCCCGCACTTCGAACGGACGGTTCTCGCCCATAAATACGGCTGCTTTTGCTTTCATATAAAATCCCCTTTCTATTTCTCTACAGATGTTCTAAAATATTTGCTATATATATTAGCTATTTCGTTTATTGCTTCATTACTTAATGGTTCAACTTCACGATATAAATACGGAACACTGAGTGCGGCATACTTAGCACTTCCGAGCCGATGGAATGGAAGTAAGTCAACATTCACAGCCCCCGTATATCTCAGTCTTTCACACATCTCATATACATAATCAAACTTCGTGTTAAAATCCGGAATCAACGGAATGCGCACGTGAACGTCCATCCCATCACTAATCAGCTGTTTCAGATTACTAAAAATCAACTCATAATCGCCGCCAAGCTTTTGGTAATCAGCCGCATTCGCCGCCTTCCAATCGAAAAAGTACTTGTCCGCATATTGATTCATTCTCTTAAAATATGAATAAGGCACATTTCCGGCAGTGTCAATTATCACTGATATACCCTCAGCTTTCAGCCGCCTTGAAAGCTCGACTGCACCATCAATTTGCAGCATAACTTCGCCTCCCGAAAGCGTAGCGCCACCGCCGCTTTCAGCGTAGTAGGCTTTGTCCTCCAATATTTCATGAAGCACCTCATCAACATCAAGCTGTATTCCGTACAGCTGATCGTGACCATTGTTAGTAAAATGAAGCGTCTGAGGTTTAGGAGATATCGTCTCCGGATTGTGACACCATGGGCAGTGCATATTACAGCCCTTGAAGAATACCGTCGTGCGTATCCCGTCCCCATCACCGACTGAAAAATGCTGAATATTTGAAATATTTAGCTTCATCATTTCAACTCATCGTATGGCTCATCTTCAAGCATGACAGGCTGACCAAGCCGAATTCTGGCCAAATTCGCACCTGCACTTTTACCAATCAATTCCATAGCAGCGTTATTATAATGTCCGCTCGCAGACGGATTTATGTACTTAGCAGTATCCTGCGTACAAACTCCGGTCACGCGCGTTATCATATCAAATCCATCCTCATGGCTTAACTCCTCCTGCGCGCGTATAATGACCAAATCGCGCTCATCACCGACAAATTTTCCGACGCGGATGAAGCAGAAATCGTCAATTCCTACCTCTTTTACGAGTATATCACGGAATCTCCGAACACGCGCCTTGTAGGTTTCAGCATCAGTTGAAGCGATAGCGTCGCTCTCTCCTTGCAGCCAGATCATGTATATTTTCTCCACCGATTCGCCGCGCTCCTTGACTGCACGAATAGCATCCTTTGCCTTTCTTAGCAGCATATAATGCGCGCCCTTTGAGTCTTCGGGAAGCCACTGTGAAATCGTCGTCGCGCCATATGCCACCGGAACTGCTGTAACCTTCTTGCCGCTTTTTTCGATATATTCACGGCAGAAATCGGGAATAAGCGAACCGCGTCCCTGATCTGCACCCTCCAGTAAATTGCCAATATTTTCGCCTACTGGATGACACAGCGGGATCAGCGTATTCTGTAAAAAGCGATATTCGAGTGCGCCGTCAACCGGTATCTTCTCCGGACAGGCTTCGGTCTGTCCGTGCATATTGCTCTGACCACCGAAAAGAAGTATATCCATATGTAAAGACCTTTCTTAATAATTATATAGTAGCTGTTGACAATCAATCACCGATATGATATAATACACTTGTTTTATAACATAATGTTGACAATTATAATACCACAAATCGCGGAATCTATCTGTTATGGGAAACCCAAAACTTTATAGCTAATAAATTATAACATTATACAAATTTTTTACATTTACTTTGCAGCACTTTTGATTTATAATAATATCAGACATCTTCAATAACCTTTCAATTAAATTTTGAAAATGCTGATTTCATCAACATTTTCAAAAACTAAAGTTAGGTTATCGAACCGGTTTAATAAAAAATGTTAATTCTATTAAAGGAGTATAAATATGAAAAATCAAATCATAATATCAGATTACATTCTGCCTAACAGCGGTATTGATGCAGCCGACACAATTCAGCAGATAATAGACAGTAACCCCAACCGCACCATCTATTTTCCAGACGGTGAATATCTGCTTTCAAAGCCAATACTTACTCCAGCAGACCCGAAGAAAAGCGTATCGCTTCAACTCTCGAGCTATGCAGTAATCAAAGCCGCTGAGAACTGGAATGACAGTGAAGCGCTGATTCGCCTCGGTGCAAGCCATACTGCTAACGACATTCGCACTAATGGAAGCAATTATTCCCTCTCTGGCGGTATCATCGACGGAAACGGCGTTGCAAACGGTGTATCCATCGATGGCGGACGCGAAACAGTCATACGTGATGTTTCAATCAAGCATACTAAGATCGGCGTTCACATCAAATTCGGTGCAAACAGCGGCTCATCCGACGCTGACATATACGGAGTAAACATAATAGGCGACGGCGCGCCTGATTCGATCGGTGTGCTTATCGAAGGCTTCGACAATACTCTTACAAACATGCGTATCGCCGATGTTCATACTGGAGTAAT
>JAAVZO010000018.1 GCA_022791685.1 Clostridiales bacterium | reverse complement strand
TTTTCGAAAAAAAATTAGATTTTTTTTTGAAAAACCCCTTGACAAATGATTCTTGTTGTGGTATAATATAAGAGTCCTCAGGAGAGAGAACAAAAACAAAAGAAACTCCTTGAGAGATACGCGCTTGTAGCTCAGTGGATAGAGTGCCCGGCTACGAACCGGTAGGTCGCAGGTTCGAATCCTGCCAGGCGCGCCAAAAACGACAAGTTTCAAAAGAAACTTGTCGTTTTTACTTTATTAGCGTTGAGGTAGCAATATGTCTCTGTACTTAAAACTCCAACACCGTATGCCTGAATTCAACATTGAGTTGATAACGCAAGATAACCTTAATAGCTATGAGAATATATTCTACTGTAACCAAGAATACTATTTAATTACAGACGGACGTGCTGCCACAAAACAAGATTGCATTGAAACGATAGAATACGGAAATGGATTTCCAGAAAACATATGCTACTGCATTGGTTTTTCATTGAACGGTGAAGCTGTAGCTATCCTTTCGATCCTTGAAGGTTATCCCGAAACCGATACTTTATATATCGGATTGTTTTTGATGAACGAAAATTTCAAAAGAAAGTCGATAGGAACAAAAATCATTAGTACTCTTATAGATGAATCTTTCAGTACACAATATAGTTCTATTAAGCTATCTGTTCAAGACAACAATATTTGTGGATACTCTTTTTGGAGTAAGCTTGGATTTAAAGTAACAAAAAAGTGTAAATGCGATAATTTTTATAATCTATCAATGGAATTGAAGTGAATTATTATGGATATCATCAAACCTAAGAAATTACATTACGGCGATACGATAGGCTTAGTCGCGCCTTGTATCGCTCTGAATCAAGAACACGCACAAAATTCTATAAATGCACTGAAAACAATGGGATTTAAAATAAAGGAAGCGAAATATCTATATTCGAATTCCATCGGTTTTTCGGGAAGCATAGAAGAACGTGCATATGACTTTAACTCAATGATAGCTGACGATGAAGTAAAAATGCTGCTGTTCGGCGGCGGCGAGGTCTGCAACGAGCTGCTTCCATATATTGACTACGACAGCATTCGCCGACATCCAAAGATAATATGCAGCTACAGTGACAGTACGACGCTACTCAATGCGATAAATTATATGTGCGGGCTGGTTACCTTTTACGGAGCGTCGATAGGCACGTTCGGCAATTTGTCCGAATACAATCGCCAATCGTTCGAATCGCGGCTCATGGGCTGCGGCACAAGCTACGTGAAAGCTTCTCCATGGAAGACAATATGCCCCGGCAAGTGTGAGGGTGTGCTGGCAGGCGGATACCTTGTCAATTACGCTGTAATGTACGGACTCGAACAATATCCAGAGATACCGTATGACGACTGCATACTGTTTATTGAAGACCACGAGATGTTCAGTCCTCCAGCGATGGTATCGAAGTGGTTCGCGAATCTTGAGCACCGAGGTGCATTCAAAAAGGCGCGAGGGCTGATTTTCGGGCACTATTCGAACAAGGAATACACCATTATCGACGATATTCTCCGCCGCGTAGGAGAAAAATATCACATTCCGGTAGTCAGGAGCGAGGATTTCGGACACGGCGCTAATAACGCGATACTACCGATAGGTACACATGCAATGCTTGATACTGGCGCGGACAGCTTCGAGCTACTTGACTGCGGAGTCTGCTGAAATGCAGAAAAAGCTCGAAGCCTTGAGGTACATCGCTTTAGCTAATGATACAAAAACATCAATCAAAAAGCAAGGAAAACTAACAATCGGTTTTCCTTGCTTTATTTTTTTGACTATACCCGCCAGATATCACGTGCATACTCTTTAACTGTTCGGTCACTCGAAAATCGCCCGGCATTGACGGTGTTCATAAAGCCCTTTTTAGCCCATGAAATCTTATCCTGATAGTCGAGATTCGCCTGCCGCTTTGCGTCGGTGTAGTCGTAGAAATCGCCGAGCAGATAGTAATTGTCGGCTCTGTGCCACGATGCACCTTCAAGCAGCGACTTGTACAGTTCCGCAAATATACCGCATCCGCCATCGCTCAGCTTGATCGAACCTTTGCCAGCCAGCGTATCAACTACACGGCGTATTCGCGGCTCAAAGCGGTACACCTCGCGCGGGTCATACTTTTTCAGCTTTTCTGCAAGCTTTTCAGCACGCAATCCGAAGAAATAGTTATTTTCACTGCCAGCCGATTCGAGTATCTCGATATTCGCACCATCATATGTGCCAAGCGTCAGCGCACCGTTCAGCATGAACTTCATATTTCCAGTACCGCTCGCCTCTGTGCCAGCGGTCGAGATCTGCTCGGACAGGTCGCCCGCTGGATAGAAGAGCTCGCCCCACGATACGTTATAGTCTGGAACAAACACCACCTTCATCAGCTTATCAAGCTCAGGGTCGTTGTTGATAAGGTCAGCAATCGCAAGAATATAGCGGATTATTCCTTTCGCACGGGCATATCCGGGCGCGCTCTTAGCTCCAAAAATAAACGCCGTCGGCGTAAATTCCTCAATAGCGCCGTCCTTGATTCCAAAGTAAAGGTCAAGAATCGAGAAAGCATTAAGCAGCTGACGCTTGTACTCATGCAGACGCTTTGCCTGAATGTCGAACATAAATTCGGGTGAGAGTCGGATCCCGCAGCGCGATTCTATCGCTTTTGCAAGCCTCAGTTTGTTCGCAGTCTTGATGTTCGCGAACTCCTCGAGCGAAGCTTTATCGTCCGCGTACCGTTTTAATTTTTCGAGCTCGTCAAGGTCGCATATCCAGCCGTCACCTATACGCTCGGTTATAAACCGTGCGAGTCCGGGATTCGCGAGTCCGAGCCAGCGTCGCTGCGTTATTCCGTTAGTCTTGTTCGAAAACTTATGCGGATAAATCTTATACCAACGGTGAAGCACGTCATGCTTGAGTATTTCAGTATGCAGTGCGGCGACTCCGTTTATCGCGAACGCCACGAACGACGCGAGTCGTGCCATATGGACATACCCATTGTCAATAATATCCATTCTTCCACGCTCAGCTCCGATTTTCGTGAGCTCATATTCAAGCTCACGTTGGATGTCGCATATTACCGCGTACACATCGGGTATCACCGACTTCATCAGCGCTGCGTCCCACACCTCGAGCGCCTCGCCCATCACCGTATGGTTGGTATAAGCGAACATTCTCGACGCAATTTCGAGTGCGTCCCGGAATGCCACGCCGCGTTCGGTGAGTCGGAGTATCAATTCAGGAACAGCGAGCACCGGATGTGTATCGTTTAGCTGCATAACCGCAAGTTCCGGTAAATGTCGATAGTCGGCGGCAATACTCTCTGTATTCGCGCGACTCTTGTCAAATCGGCGGAGTATATCCTTGACCGACGCACTCGTGAAGAAATACTGCTGCCTTAGCCGCAGCTCACGTCCGGCACGCGTATTGTCGTTCGGATACAGCACCGCACTGATTCGTCCCGCAAACTCCGCATCAGCTACTGATTCGGCGTATTTGCCCTCGTCGAACAGCTTAAAGTCGAACGGACGCTTAGCCTCCGCCTGCCAGAGCCGCAGACTGCCTATCTTTGGCTTACCGTCTGAATATCCGAACACCGGTAAGTCATACGGAACTGCCATTACCGACGTTCTGCTGTCAAACACGACTTCCACCGCTTCACTGTCACGGCGTATCGACCACGGGTCTCCGACTCGCGTCCAGTCGTCGGGTTTCTCACGCTGATATCCCTCCGACAGATCCTGACGAAAAAGTCCGTATCGGTAGTATATGCCGTATCCGTTCAGCGGGATATCGTGCGTTGCGGCTGAGTCAAGAAAGCAGGCGGCGAGCCGTCCGAGTCCACCGTTACCAAGCGCCGCGTCTGGTATCTCCTCAAACTCGCGTATATCACAGCCGACCTCGTTCATCGCCGTGGCTACATCATCGAGCAGTCCGAGATTGTATAGATTAGAATAGATCAGCCGTCCGACGAGAAATTCAGCCGACAGATAATACGCCTGACGTTTGTTCTCAGCCGATTTTCGTGCAGCTTCGATATCGCCGCGGCACTCGCGCATTATGAATTCGGAGATGAAGTTATAGCGACCGATAACATCCATCGCCGCGAAATCTGCCCGTTCCATCTCACCGACTAATTTTTCCCGAAGCTCTGTCATAGTTTTTTCCCTTTCTTCAACTTTCTTCCATTTAATGGGTATCTTCCGTATAGCATAGTTATCTGCTTCAAATAATGGAACGTCTCCGTGTTGATCTCTCCCGCGTTGTACATCCAGCAGCCGCCTACCTTCGACGGTGTATTTATGCGCATTTCACTGCTCTCACATCGTAGGTCCTGCAATGAAAATATGCACAACTCCGCCGACGACATAGACGCGGCCATCATCATTCGGCGAACGATTTCCTCATCGCGCGAATCAACATCAATATCAAGGTAATCACACACTGCTCTGCGAGAGGAATCGTCAAGTCCGTGAATCCATCCAGCGGTCGTATCATTGTCGTGCGTACCGAGATATACTACAGAATTCCGTTCGTAATTGTGCGGTAGGAATTCATTGTCGCTCCCGTCGAATGCAAACTGCATTACCTTCATCCCATTTAGACGTGCATACTCACGCAGCTTGACAACCGATTTTCCGATATCACCGAGGTCTTCAGCGATAAGCTTTATTTCAGGCAGCTTGGAATAGAGACAATCGAAAAAGTCACGCCCCGGTCCGTGTTTCCACCGACCACATTTCGCCGTCTTTGCTTTTGCAGGAATAGCGTAATAGCTGTCAAACGCACGGAAATGGTCGAGCCGCGTAATATCGTACATCCGCTGGCAGCGCTCAAGCCGCTTTATCCACCACTTGTAGCCACTGTCCCGCAGCTCACGCCAGCGATAGGTCGGATTTCCCCACAGCTGCCCGTCCTCAGAAAAGAAATCCGGCGGAACTCCGGCGACAAGCTTCGGTGTACGGTCGTCGTCAAGTGAGAACAGCTCCGGGTGCGACCAAACGTCGGCGCTGTCACGCGCGACATAAAATGGAATATCTCCGAGCAGCGATATCCCAAGCTCGTCGAGATAAGCGCGAAGTTCACGGTTCTGGCAGTCGAAAATATACTGCGTAAATCGCCGGAACTCGATTTCATCAGCAAACAGTTTCATACATTTTTTCACTGCACAAGCCCGATGAAGACGGATATCCTCGTCCCATCTCCAATACGGAAGCCGTCCGAATCGCTCTTTCAGCATATCGAACAGCGCGAATTCATCGAGCCAATAACCCTCGCGCAAGATAAAGGTGCGATATCCGGCAGATTCCGGCAAGAGTCTGAAGCGCGCAAACGCACTCCGCAGCAGCTTTCCTTTGACCTTTGCGGCATATTCATAGTCGCAGACCTTGAACGGCTCATGACGGTGTTCGTCGAGCTCGCCGCGAGTTATGAGTCCGCGCTCGTACAGCCATTCGGCATCGCAAAGCAGCGGATTTCCAGCAAATGCAGACGGTGACGCATATGGCGAATGCACAAAATCAGTAATACCGAGCGGCAGTATCTGCCATACACTCTGTCCAGAGTCGGCGAGCATACGTGCGAATTCGCGCGCCTCACGTCCGAATCCACCGATCCCGTACCGCGTCGGAAGTGCGGTGAGCGGCAATAATACGCCGCTTTTTCGTTTTTGTTTCATAATAATTGCATGATTTCGCTGCGGCGATTTATCGTCGTGGCGAAATATACCTTTCTTTGTCGATATTTGTGACGGTTTTGCTTGCAAAATCGCTGTCTTTGACTAATGTCTGTGCAACAGACATTGAAGTCACAAATTCGTTTATCCCTTCACCGCTCCTCCGGTCACGCCCTCTACATAGTACCGCTGCATAAATAGGAACAGCAGCGCTATAGGCAGCGCGACAAGCACCGCACCGGCACAGAACATCGTGAAATAATCATAAATATTCTCGCGCGTTATCATCTGGAAGAGACCGAGTGCGACCGTGTAGTTTTTATAATTATCCTTCATGATGACCGACGCGAATATATAGTCCATCCACGGCGACATGAACGCCATAAGCACAGTATATACGATTATCGGCTTCGATAACGGCAGCGTTATCTTCCAGAATATCGTCGCCTTCGACGCGCCGTCGATCCTCGCCGCCTCGTCGAGCGCCATCGGTATCGTATCAAAGAAGCCCTTAGCGATATAGTAGGTCAGTGCCGACGTGCCCGAGTATACGAGTATCAGCGCGAGCAGTGACTGCGTGAGTCCGACCGCTTTCAGGATGAAATACACCGCGATCATCGACATGAAGCCCGGGAACATATTGAGTATCAGTCCAGCTTTCATATATCCACCGCGCCCCTTGAACCTCAGCCGTGACAGCGCGTATGATATCATCAGCACGTATATCGTCGACAAAATGCAGGAGCACACCGACACGATAAGCGTGTTGAGGTACCAGCGCGGGAAGTCGAACAGCTCGCGGTCGGTGAACAGGCGGGTGTAATTATCGAGCGTGTAATTCTTCGGGAATATATATTTTATCGCCGCGCCCGGCTCGCCTCGCAGCGAATGAACGAGCAGAAAAAATATCGGTATCAGCCAGATGATCGCGAGCACGGTAAGAATGATATAGATGACAACATTTGCAGCTTTGACTTTTTTCACTGGAAATCCCCCTCTCGATTAGCTGAGCCGGTACGACTGTAAACGATAAGTGAAAATACCGCGCAGACTACGAACGTCGCGATACCTATTACCGACGCAAGCTTGTAGTTCTGTTCGCCTGTCGTGATACGGTACAGCCATGTGATAAGCAGGTCGGTCTTACCGCCTTGATAATACTCGCCGCTCATAGGACCGCCGCCCGACAAGAACCAGATAACGTTGAAGTTATTGATATTTCCGACGAACTGCGTGATGAGATACGGCGTGGTAACGAACATTACATACGGCAGTGTGATTTTGAAGAACTGCATAGCCGGCGACGCACCGTCGATTCGCGATGCTTCATAGAGGTCGTCGGGGATATTTAAGAGTATTCCGGTAGTAATGAGCATCGAGTAAGGGATACCGACCCACATATTCACCGCAATTACGGTAAATTTTGCGATAGTTCCATCAGTCAAGAAACGTATCGGCGCGTCTATCCATCCCATCTGCTGTAAAAATACATTGACAAGTCCAGTCTCTGCGAGCAGATTGCGCATGAACATCAGACTGACAAACTGCGGTATCGCTATTGTAAGCACGAATATCGTGCGGAAAAATTTCTTGAATCTGATTCCCTTTTTATTGATGATGATCGCTAAAATCATTCCGAGCGTGTAGTTGGTTATGGTCGCGAAGAATGCCCAGACGAGCGTCCATCCGAGTATATTTCTGAACGTGCTGCCGAGCAGCGGATTGTCACCGAAGCCGACGAGCGCACGGAAATTCTCAAAACCGACCCACGTAAATAGGTTGCCGGGCGGCATATGAAAGCGGTCGTAGTTCGTGAACGCCAACATTATCATGAACAAGAGTGGAAGTATTGTAAAAATGACGACTGCGAGACTTGGAAGAAAAAGCAGTGTCTTGTGAAAGTTTTCGTTGGCATAGCTGCGGATATCGTCGGCGAGCGTAGGTACACGCTGTCCATTTCTTGCTAACCGCTCAGCTTCATATGAAGCCCGTAAACTTGAAAAATACATAACAAGGTATACAATAACGATAAGCAGTGATACTATACCATACAGCAGCACGAGCATTGAGTTGTCACCGCGCGTATACTCAAATATGCCCAGATCCTCGTTCCAGACCTCGTTTTGAGTCTCAGTTCCGAGTGTGCCGAGCTTCGCTATATATACAATACCGAATCCGAGGAAGAAAATCCAGAATGCAATCTGCACCAAAAGGTACAGCAGACCTTTTACGACCTGCCCACGACGGAGACATCCGAAGCCCATCACTAAAAACGACAGCTTAGTCGCCCAGTCGCCGCGCACGAACATATGCCAGTACGACGCAAGCGTATTTCCGATAGACACGAGCACATTCCTTGAGCGTTTCGGCAGCGCCATAAAGAAACCGCCGACATCACCTGGCAAATTCTTTATCCACTTTACAAACCTTATCCACGCCCGTTTAGCCGGTCCTGCGGCGAGATAATCTATATCTACCATTTGTCCTTTCCTTTCTTTATTTTTGGGACGTTGTCCCAAACCCTACTTAAGGAGCTTTTTGAAAAAAGCTCCTTAAGAATCCGCAAAAACTTTTATACATTTAGAGCGCCGGGTTATTGACTGTATTAACTAACGTATCGAGCATCCCCTGCAATGCGTCGTCCGATATTTTTCCGGATACAAGGTCAGTGCCAAAGCCTTCGGCGGCAGTCCAGTATGAGCTCGGGACGTTATTCTGCGACACCGAATATTGCAGCTGCTCAGCGAGAGCGGCAAGTGCTACGTTCGCTTTTACTGCCTCATTTTCAGCGGCAGCAACGTTCGACGGTCCGATTTGACGCTCATTGAAACGCTTCAACTGGTTTTCTTCATTAGTCAGCCATGCTGCGAGCTTGACCGCGTCCTGCGGATTTTTGCTGTTCGCATTCACGCCGATCATCTTATATCCTGCAAAACCTTTCATCTGCACGTATTCGCCGCCGAGCTCTATCTTCGGAAGCTTAGTCGCACCGAGGTTTTCTTCACCGATCTCATTAGCTATCTTCTCAGCATTCCAAGTACCAGATACCGCTGCAACTATCGAGCCGTCGCCAAAGCCTGATACTATCGACGGGTCATAGTCAGCGCCAAAGTTGATGAAGCGCGAATCCTTGCAGAGCTTGTTCATCGCCTTAGCTGCATCAAGTCCGGAAGGACTGTTGAAGTCTATCTTTTTGTCGTCAGAGAAGGTACAGCCGGCAGTCAGGAAAAATGATGCGACATACCACGAGTCCGAAATCTTCATTGCAAATTTTTTGCCGTCAGTACACTTTTCGAGGATATCGTCTATAGTATCTGGCGCTTTATCGAATACAGCTTTATTATAGTAGAGAAAGTAACCATTGTCTGCGGTCGCCGGAAATGCGTACAGCTTACCGTCGATGGTAGCTGCGTCAACTGAGCCTGCACCATTGTCATTTTCTACCGCGTTTTTATATGAACCGCCTATCTGAGCGAGCGCGCCCGCTGACACAAGGTCAGCGAGCTGGTCGTTCGAGAAGCTGAAAATATCAGCGGCAGCGTCCGGGTCATCGAGAAAGGTCTTCTTAGCGTCGCCCTCTCCGACTACGCCAAAGGTGAAATTATAGGTCTTATCCTTATTAGCAGCAGCGAATTCCTCGCACATCTCGCGAAGGAGCGCTTGGTCATCCTGTGCGCCCCAAATCTTCAAATTAACACTGTCTTTTGTCGTATTGCCATTATCTTGGCCAGAGTCGTCCGAGCCGGAATCTCCCGAACTCGAATCGCCCGCGCCTACGTTACCTGAATCAGTACCGTTGTTGTTGTCGTTATTGCCGTTTCCGCAGCCAGTGAACGCAATTGCGCTAACTACTAAAGCGCAGGCGGTTATCATTGAAAAAAATCTTTTCATAATTGTAGCCTCCAAAATTTCAATTTTACATTTTTAATAATTTTCATTCATCAGACGCAATATTGATCGTCTATTCAATATTGTTTACCGCGCTGTTATTTTTATGCCGACAAATCCGCCAACTACATATAGCATAATTTGCACGAAGAAAAGGCATAGTATGGAATTTCCATACTATGCCTTAAATGCTAAATTATTATAAATTGATCATCTTGCACCTGACGAAGGAGACGCAGAAGATGGACCATTAGACGGCGCTGCGCTTGAGCTGCCACTCGACTGTGAGCCTGATGAATTACCAAAGTCACCCGAGCCGCTGCTCGACTTTGTTGAATACTTGACATCAGTGAACTTCTTGCCGTCCATGCTGAAATAGATAGTGTATTCGCCGTCGTCGCCAGATTTGTAGTAAGTGATCATGCTTCCGATAGACTCTACCGAGTTTACCTCATCGTCGACCTTGACTTTATCTTTGCCGTTGCTGCACGAATAGAGCGTTCCCGAGGACTTCGAGAAGTCGGTGATAAAGTACATTGTGTTTCCGGAAATATCTCCGGCGTAAACATCGGTCGCTACCTTATTCTTATTGCCCTTTGCGTCAAGGCTGTAGAGATCGAGGTCGATATTGGTATAATATACGAACTTGCCGTCGATAGTGACATTGAAGCTGACTACATCGTCTGCAAGCTTTTCAGGCTCAAACGACTTCGACGCTGCCGCCTTATAGAGTACATCTTCCTTCATGTAGTATAGCTCAGTCGCACTCTGATTCGGGATCATAAGGCTGACATCCTTAGCTATCTTCACATACTCGTTGTCCTTATTTACATATCCGACGATATAGCAGCGGTCGGAGCTGTCCCATGTGTAAAGCAGACTATTGCTGAAGGTAGTCACAGGGCGGTAATAGCCCTCTGAATCCATTACATTATGCGGAACGATAACGTCTAAGTTGTCGACGTTGCCAAGCTTAGTCGGCTCGCCGCCCTTGACTGAAAGGTATGCTTTCGAATCGGATACATAGATTATCTCTGTTCCGGACTCGTTTACTATACAGTTTGCTCTGATCTCAGAAGCAATTTTTTCCTTATTCTCACCTGTTGAATCAGTGATATAAAGTCCGCTGTTTTCACGGTTTACAACATAAATGCACTTGCCGTCATCAGTAGATGAAATCGGAACATAATCGTTAGCGATCTTATTCGACTTGCCGTTCATCCATGCGTAGAGCTCATCTCCGCTGCTATAGAGCACGACCTTACCCTTCGGAGACAAAACCAGATATTCATCGTCTACGTCATCCGAAATGCGGGTAGATTTTTTGGACGCGGTATCGTAAACATAGAGCGTATCCATGCTGTCGATATATGCGATAGCGCCGCCAAGCGATATTACTGCACCTTCAACATCATCAGCGACCTTATCCGCACCTTTTGCAGTGATCGAATAAAGCGTATCGTCCTCAGAGATAATATAGGTGTTAGAACCACTATAGCTCATAGCACCGTAGCTGTAGCTGCCTTCAATAGTATCATTCAGGCGATTTGCGTTATAAACAAGGATGGTGGTGTCGGATTCCTTGTCGTATATCGGAAATGCTGCTTCATTCAGCACGATATACCCAGCTCCGGACGCTGAGCCGCCGCAGGAAGCTGCCGAGCAAACTATTGCCGAAAGCATAAAAACTGCAAGCACAATTTTAAAAATAGCAGATTTCCCATTTTTTGTGGCTCTGCTCTGCTTAATAATTTTCATCAAATACCTCCAAAACATTATTTCATAATTTTAATCAATTATATCATATATAATTCTTACTGTCAAGCTTTTATGACAAATAAATATTTACAAACAATCTTTTTCGACATTATCGCCAAAATGATTCAATTTGTTAGAGATACACACTATCCATATTTATAATATCATTTCCGAACACTTGATTCTTAAACTTTTTTAAAAATTCGACAAAATACTTGCATTTTCGAAGTATATGTGATAAAATTATTTATACATAATAATTTATATCATTGACTCGGAGATGTATCAGATCATGTGGTTGATTTTCGCGCTGCTGTCAGCGCTGTTTGCAGGTATCTCATCAATACTCGCTAAGGTTGGGATAGGCTCATACGATTCTAATCTCTGCACTGCATTGCGAACCTCAGTTGTGCTCGTTTTTTCATGGATAATGGTATTTATTACCGGTGCATTTTCAGGGATTTCCGATATTTCAGCTAAGACACTGCTATTCTTGCTGCTGTCAGGTATCTGCACCGGAGGCTCATGGATCTGCTACTTCAAAGCGCTGTCTATTGGTGACATAAACAGAGTCGTACCAATCGACAAATCAAGTACGATACTTACAATAGTCCTCGGATTTATCCTGTTTGGTGAACCGGTCGGCGCGCTGAAGCTCACCGCACTCGTACTGCTTGGTGCAGGAATTTTTCTGATGATAGAGAAAAAGCCGAGCGATAATACAAAAAGTGGACGCAGATGGCTTTTATATGCAGCTGCTTCTGCGGTATTTGCAAGCCTGACTACCATATTCGGAAAGCTCGGAGTTACCGGAATAAACCCCGACCTCGGCTCGGCGATACGCACCACTACGGCGCTCGTTTTAGCATGGGCGCTCGCAGCTTCTACCGGAAAAATCAGTGAGATACGCAGTATAGATCGAAGAAGCTATATATTCATAATTCTATCCGGAATCGCCACCGGCGCGTCGTGGCTCTGCTATTACCGCGCACTCGCTGACGGTGTAACAAGCGCAGTAGTGGCTATTGACAAGCTGTCACTGCTTGTTACTATTGGCTTTGCATTTATAGTATTTCACGAAAAATTGTCAAAGCGCGCTGCCGTAGGACTTGTACTGATGATTCTCGGAACATTCATTATGACACGAATCTGAGCCGCCACCTACAATAACAGAAAGGATAACAATTTGACAACGCATTTTTTCATTATAAATCCCGCTGCCGGAAAGGGTATCGAATCAGGTATCATCGCAGATAAGCTGCGTGACGGATGCGAGGTCACAGGAGTAAAATATGAAATATATCAAACTCTCTGCAAAGGCGATGCAACAGCGTTTGTAAAGCGCAAAATCGCAGAAAAGCCGCATGGAGATGTGTATAGATTCTACGCCTGCGGAGGTGACGGTACACTTAATGAAGTTGTAAACGGTGCAGTCGACCCGCGCTATGCCGATCTTCACAATTCTGCTGGTTATAAGTCTAACGCAATTCCGGATGTACAAGTCGGCTGTATTCCGATAGGTACTGGCAACGATTTTGTACGCAACTTCGCACAGTCAGAGTTTTTCGCTGATGTAACAAAGCAGCTGCTTGGCGACCCGATCATGATCGACTGTTTTTCATACACAAGCGATATCTCAACCGAACCAAAATACGGCATAAATATGTTCAATGTCGGCTTCGACTGTGATGTAGTGTGCAGGGCAGCTGAGCTGAAAAGGAAACGCTTTATGCCAAAATCGCTCGCGTACATCGCCGGAATCGTGCAGGTGCTCGTCAAAAACCTTGGCTGCCTCATCAGCGTACTGTTCGCAAATGGAAGTGAGCTGACGCAGGAGTTCGAGCTCTGCGCGGTCGCAAACGGCGGATTCTGCGGAGGTGGCTTCAACTCTGCCCCACGCTGCCAGCTTGATGACGGACTGCTTGACATAAGCCTCATCAAAAAAGTATCACGCAGAACATTTTTAAGGCTCGTCGGCTCGTACAAAAAAGGAACACATCTCAAAACGCGTCTCGGACGGAAGATAGTAAAATACATACAGGAGAAGTCTATAACCTTCCGCTTCGAAGGCAAAACGCGAGTTTGTATCGACGGAGAGATAGAGAGCCTGTCTGAGGTAAGCTTCCAGTCAGTTCCGCGCTCGATAAATTTCATACTTCCAGTAGGAGTGGAATACCGCCCATCGAATATTGCGGCTCATAAAAATAATAAACATGCGCACAATACTAACATATAACGTATAAGGAAGTAAATTAAATGCGCTCACGTATATTTATACTATCGCTCATGCTCACAACGCTGCTGTCTGCTTGTGGCGCGCCAGCAAATACCGATCACAGCGAAACCAAGGATTCACAAGAAACGCGTATCGTGTCGCCCGAATTCACACTTGGCGAGGACACACCGTTAGTCGGTATTGATGAAGCAATGCTTCCGCTCCCTGAGCCTGTCGAAACAGCACGCATAAGCTTTCTCGCAGCCGGAGACAATGTAATACATCCCTGCATCTATATGGACGCGGAAAAACGCGCCGACGAAACTACTCGAAAATACAACTTCAAGCCGATGTATGCAGATGTTGCTGACTATATCGCGAGTTTCGACCTCGCATTCATCAATCAGGAAACGCTGATGGGCGGCGAAGAGCTGGGCTATTCGGGATATCCGAACTTCAACTCACCGCAAGACCTCGGGCTCGACCTTATCGACATCGGTTTCGATATCATCAACATCGCGAACAATCATATGTGCGATAAGGGCTCGGCAGGACTCGCAGGTACTATCAACTTCTGGAAATCACAGGAGAGTATCACAATGATCGGCGGATACTCTGATAAAACCGATTATGACACACTGCGGATAATCGAGCGTGAGGGGATAAAAATCGCGCTGCTGTCGTACACATACGGCACGAACGGACTGCGCCTTCCTGCATCGAGTGAGATGGTAGTTCCCTACATCAACGACGATAATATCATACGCCAGTGTAAAGCCGCACGTGAAGCCGCAGATTTTGTGATAATATCGGTACACTGGGGCGAAGAAAATATATCTCAGGTGACCGATGAGCAGAAGCGCGTCGCGCAGCTTATGGCTGACAACGGCGCTGACGTTATAATTGGACATCACCCGCACGTATTGCAGTCCATCGAGTGGATAGAGAGCAGCAATGGTGAGACGCTGTGTATATACTCGCTCGGAAACTTAGTATCGGCTATGCAGTACTGGCAGAATATGGTCGGCGGATTTTTCACCTTTGACATCGTCGTAATGAGCGACGGCGAGGTATACGCCGATTCTCCGGCATTCGTTCCGACCGCATTCTACTACGGTCCGAGCTACTACAACTCGCACCTGTATTTCCTATCCGAATATCCCGACGAGATGGCGAAAACACACGGCACGAAAAATCTGTACAAAAGTGCAGCCACTCCCGCTGACATGAAGCGCTACGCCGAGAAGATAATGGGAGAATATGTGACCTACGACATTTCAAAATAAAATATTACACAAAATTATCGCGCTTACAGTGGTCGCGAGCATAGTTATTGCTGCCGCCGCTATTGTACAGCGCGATTTTTTTATTCCCGCTGCCGAATAATAGACTGACACGACATAAATCAGCGTGTCGGAGGATGCCATGATAACCGACGCGGCGAGTCCTGCTGCACTGTCAGCTCCTACCGACTTGAATATGTCAGCGAGCATGGCGGTCGAAGCCGCACCCGATACGGGACGCATCAAGAGGAACGGTGCGAGACGGTCGGGGATACCGACGTTAGTGAGCCAGCAGCCTATCGCGTCAGCAATACCGCACGAGCTGAACATTGACACGGCGCAGAACAGTACGCACAGTGTCGGAAAAAGTCCGACCGCCGTCTTAGCGCCGCTTTTCGCACCGCCTATAAATGAATCAAACAGCGGCTTTTTTGAAGTCAGTATCAGAACTCCGCAAAGCGCGATTATCGCCGGAACTATAGCCGCTGAAAAGCCTTCAAGCGTCACTTACCTTCCCTCTTTCAAAATCAGATTTGACCAATCGGCTATTACTGTGCTTACTGCCTCTGTATATCGCACACAGCAGCTTCACAGATACAATCGCGCATAGCGTGCCGATACCGCTCGTGAGCCATACGACAGGCAGCAGCTCGAAAAGATATACCGCTCCGGCTGCACGCCTTAGCGCCAATACAGTCGTAGGAATTATCGAAAACGACGCTGTATTGAGCACGGTCAGCATGATGGTATCGTCGCGTGCTACAGGGTCACCATCCTGCATTTCACTTATCGCAGCAATACCAAGCGGCGTTGCGGCATTACCGATACCGAGCAGATTCGCGGATATACACGCGACTGCCGAATCGATTCCCTTTCCGGTCCTCGCCGCCTCAGGAAACAGAAGTTTCGTCAACGGACGCAGCAGCTTCGAAAGAGCCCTTATAGCCCCGGCTTCCCGCAACGTTTCCATAACCCCGGTCCAAAGGCTCATCACACCGATAAGCGAAAGTGTGACCTCGACAGCGCGTCCGGCTCCGTCAAGCAGCGCAGAAGTCACCTCCGCTGTAGTCCCCGCAAAGAGCGAATAGACAAATGAAAGTATACATATAACCGAGAAAACTACTCCAAGCATAGGTTCACCCCTGACTTTTGTATATATTGTACTGATTACAATCAAAAAATGTGTCACAGTTTGGATTATATGGTATTGACAAAATCGTCGAAATGTGGTAAAATATGTATGTAAAGGTTGAAAGATACCATATACTATAATAAAAAACAAATTTATCTAATAAAAGGAGAAATAACATGAAAAGCACAGGAATTGTACGCAGAATTGACGAGCTTGGAAGAATAGTACTTCCGATCGAGCTCAGAAACAAGATGGATATCAAGAATAAGGACTCCATCGAAATTTTCGTTGACGAGGATAAAATCATACTTAAGAAGTATGAGCCGGCATGCCTGTTCTGCGGAAATGCGGACGACGTGATCCTCTACAAAGGCAAGCTTATCTGCCGTCACTGCCTTGAAGAAATGAACAAGCAGCTCGACTAAGTCTTACATAAACAATATATACACCCCGCCGCTCATTTAGAACGTCGGGGTGTATTTTTATAACATCACAAGTCATATACCAGCACAACAGCCGGACAGCAGTAGTCGACATCATGAAGATGTATTTTCCTGTCACACGCTTCACGGACTGAAGACATAGCGATACAGTTCGTCGCCGGCATATATCGGAACATATGCGGAACACTCGCTTCAAGATGCGGCGGAACAGACACCATGCTGCCTTTGAGAAAGTTACGGTATTTCGCACCAATCTGCGTATTCAGCGAATTGTACGCCGCTTTCACGATCCCATCGATTTCATTATATTCCACACGACTCATTACCGGAATGTCGACAATGACTTTATCGCCATCACGCGTGAGCAATGCGGTATGTTCTATCAAATCCGGTATGCTCTCGATAAGCGAATTCGGGTAATCTGAATCGGTCAAAGACCTACCGCAATAAATATCCCAAAGCATTGGAATTATATAGTTGAAATAATTATCATCCCCGCACACATTAAAGCGGCGCGGATTATCCCACATAGGCAGGTCGAATTCGTACAAACTCACCGATTTCACACCCTCACAAGAGCTGCTTCTGTTCGAACGATGTCCGCCCTGTATCATATAGCTGCCTATTTCATCATAGCATGAATAATCATGTCCCGCCTCAAACTTTCGAGCGTGCATAATCCACGCCCCACCACCTCGCCGCTGCGGATAGTCAAGCTTATATCTGGCTTCGTTTTGCGCGAAAAGCTCGAAATTCTGAAGCGCCCGTGTAACGGCATACCGTTCAAGCTTCTTCAATTTGCGCGAACCAAACGATGAAACAAAATCGAGCTCATCCACCTTATGCACAATGGAGGAAATCACATCGCCGACAACATCAAAATTTTCTCGCACAAAATCGAGCTGTCCATCGAAGCGCGATACATAATCCTCGGGAGTCAATATGAGAAAATCGGTATAATACCGCTCGCCGTCTGTTTTCGCCATAAGCTCCCAATAAATCAGCCGCTCGACTATTGCCTCAATGTAGACGGTGGGAATGCCAATCCTGCGGGCAAGCTCAGGCAGAGCGAGCGGCTGATCATACGCAAGTATAATCAGATTCTGCGCAATCAAATCGCGCTCAACCATTGATTCGCGGAGTGCATTGTCACCTCCGCCTCCACCGTATGAAAAATGCAGCTTTGCCGGAATGCGATTGTCTGTAGTGTTCATTTTCGATAATCCTTTCTTCAGCTGACTCCTGCCAGACGACAGGCGGCTCTTGACCGTCCCCTCCGGAATACCAAGTACCGCGGCAATATCGGATACGCTCCGCCCAGCGAAATAATAGCCGACCAGCACCTCGCGTATATTTTTCGCGAGATAATTAAGCTGGCGGCGCAGCTCGGATGCCTCAGCTGCGAATTCCTCGTTATCGCCGAAACTGAGCAGATGCGAATCATCAACACCAACATCAGTCAACAAATCAAGATTGATAACCTCAGGCTGACGATATTGCCGACGAAGCCAATCGTTATACTTGTGCATAAGCGTATTCGCAAGAAAAGTGCGCGGATGTTCGATTATACCACCGCGATGTATATATTCAAGCGCCGCGAGCATAGTATCAGAAACGATATCCTCCGCCTCATGCCGCGAATTCATCTTAGCCGCCGCGAGCCGTGACAGGTAGTCGTAATGCTGTAGTAATAATGATATTTCCATTATTTTAAACTCCGGAATTCTTATTCAACGTTGTAAGTCCTTACATTAGTATAGTCGCAGAATTATCGAATCGGTTCACACATTTTTATAAAGTTTTAGGTGGGAAGGGGGAGGTGCAGGAGGGGGAAGGGATGCCTTTTTCAAAAGGCGTCCCTTCCCCCTCCTGCTCAATTATAAATTAGCTAACCGCGTAGAAATCGCCAACGCGGGATCAGCGGGCACATCAGCGCGCTTGCAGTCGGCAGGTATAACTATCGTCGGAGTCGGACGTGGACGCTTGCCCTCGAAGTTCGGCAGCCACTCACGTTCAGCGTCGAGCAGCTCAGTCACCATTTCGCGTATCTGCTTCAAGGTCAGCACCGCGCCACAGAGCGGGTCGAGTGCAGCCGCCTGAACGAGCAGCTCAGGGTCAGACTCCTTCTCAGCAAGGAACGCCAGCGTCTGCACATTGATGTTCGTCAGATTCAACGCCGCGCACTGAGGCGGGATCGCACCGACGTAGCTTGGATGAAGTCCCGCGCCGTCTGTGAATACCGGAAGCTCAGATATGCAGTCGCTCGGGAAATTGGTGATAAGTCCGTTGTTTCTTAGATTGCCGTTGAAGCGGAAGGGGCGGTCGAGCGCAGTCGCTTCGATTATATATGAGCCGTACTCGATCGAGCGCTTAGGAAGCGTCAGCGGTTCGTCTGCGAGAATATCGCGTCCGGCATACTTATCGCGTACCTTCTTCGCCCATTTGAGCGACGCGCCGGTCTCACCACCAAAGTCTGGTTCATCGCAGTAAAGCGAGAGCGCGAGCTCATTCTTACGGAAATATGGCAGATACTCAGACAGATGTCCGGTCGACTCAGTCATGAAGTAGCCGAAATGGCGGAATACCTCGCCGCGTACCTTCTCGGAGGCGTAGTACTCGGGCAGCTCGAACTTCTCGCGCAGCTCTGGGTAAAGGTCAACGCCGTTCTTCTCAAGCTTGGTAAACCAGCCCATGTGGTTGATTCCGGCGCACGTGTAGTCGATATCCTCGACCTGAAGTCCGAGATAACCGGCGATCAACCGTATCGTAGTCTGCACGCCGTGGCATAGTCCGACGAACTGTATGCCCTCATCGTCGAGTGCGCGGCATACCATAGCCATAGGGTTGACGTAGTTGAGCAGCAGCGCCTTCGGGCAAAGCTCGCGCATATCGCGTGCCAGCTGACGCATTACCGGAAGCGTGCGCATTGCACGCATTATCGCACCGATTGAGTTAGTATCGCCGATACACTGATCTACACCATACTTCAGCGGTATGTCAATATCGAGCGAATTCGCCCTTACTCCACCGACAGATAACGTGGCTATGACGTAATCAGCGCCGCGCAGTGCGTCACGCTGGTCGGTAGTGACGTAAGCATCCGCGTCGAGCGAATTCGCTTCCTTTACGCGGTCGAAGAAACGCTTGACATCAGCAGTATGGCGAGTCGAAGGCGCCATGAGCGCGAACTCCACGTGACCGATATCCTTGATTTGTACGATATCTAAAAGCAGCGTTTTGCAGAATA
Source organism: Clostridiales bacterium (assembly GCA_022791685.1). Lineage (GTDB taxonomy): Bacteria > Bacillota > Clostridia > Oscillospirales > CAG-272 > Flemingiibacterium. Next base: position 31,874 of record JAAVZO010000018.1, on the reverse strand, counting down.
CGATACTGCCAGCGCCGATTATTGCAATTTTCATGATGTGGGTATCCTTTCGAAATTTGATCTAACAAAATTATACCATACCAGCTCGATTTTGTCAATCATTCCAGCAGTAAATATCCAACAGCATAGCTGAGGCTTTGAAATCAAGAGAGCAGCTGAAACTCAGCTGCTCTCTTGAACATCACAATTTATGATCTGTCAAAGCGATAGAAGCGGCAATAATACATGAAGCGCCGGCATTTGACAGCAGCTCTGCACTCGCCAAAATCGAGACACCGGTAGTTACGATATCATCAAGCAAGATTATCATTTTGACACTAAGCTCATGCCTGCCGACAAGCTTGGTTGTACGAACTGCATTTTCGAATTTTTCCTTATAGAATATGTCTAATGTAGTATAGCATACCTTGAGTAAAATGTCAAATATTTCAGGTCAAGCAATGGTGTCATCTATATAGACTAAATAAATGATATTTACACATCACCGTTACAGCATAAATTCAAACAATTTACGCGTTACGACCATTTCGCTGCCGGAATGATTCTGTAAAAATGTGACTGGAGCAGTTTTGGTAGGCGCACTAAGCGCGCCCTTGCGCATTATTCCCCACTGCCAATCGCAGTACAGATATACCTTCAGCACACGCGCTTTAAGCAGCTGACGCATACCAAGCGAAATACAGCGACGAGGAAAGATATCCAATGCGCCTAAAATTTTGTGAGCGCCATTATTAGTTATAGTTTCCCGTGAAATATCGAGACAGCGAGTGTCGATTTGCTCAAATTCTTCATCCGTAATATCATCATCTGGCTCAGGCGGCTCATTGAAAGCTATGTGCCCGTTAATACCGACTCCAGTTAGACAACAATCTATTTTCTCAAAGCTGTCAATCAGAGCGTCAATCTCCGCTTCATGTCCCGGCTCAGGAAATATCCGCTGCGATTCAGGCATTATCAGCTCAGGATCTATTCGCGAATATAGCTGTCTATCCATTATAGCGTGAAAACTCAATGAACTATCATATGCGATAGTCTCATCAGAATCGGTAAGGTATTCATCCATGTTAATAAATATACAATTTTTCAAGCTTATACGGCGCTCATTTATCTTATTGGCGAGGATAGGATACTGACCAATAGGTCCTACGGGACAGATTATAACAGTCTGTGCACCATCGTTTTTTTCTATGACAGAAGCCATGATTTCAGCCATTTCCTCATACATATCAGCCTCGCTCTCCATAACGCGCAATGGTAAACGCGAATTTTTCATAAGCTCATCCGGCTTGCAAAAATAAATATTGTTCATAATAATTACCATGACTTCACGTTAGTGAAGTCTACCTTTCTTGTCGATATTTGTGACGATTTCGCTTGCGAAATCGCTGTCTGCGACAGCGAAGTCAAAAATTCGTGGCGTGAAAAATTTATTTTTCACGCTATCCTCATTTATTTAATAAACTTACCGCCAACGACCACAGCGGCTACCTCATAATCTTGCGTCATCAGACACAGATCAGCACGCTTGCCAACCTCGATAGAGCCAAGCTCAGACGCGGCTCCAACCGTTTTTGCCGGAGTAAGCGATGCAATGCGCACAGCCTCATGAAATGATATTCCGCATTCCCTGACTAAATTTGCTACCATCCTCGACAAAGGTTGAATGCTCCCCGCCAAACGAGAGCCGTCAAGAAGACTTGCTGCCCCATCGCGCACAATAAATTCCGTAGTATCGTCTCCTGAACCCAAGCTGTATACCCTGCCGTCGTCGGGCATTCCTCCGGCGCGCAGGCAATCCGAAACGACACACAGCTGTTCAGGTCCCTTGCAGCGATATATGATCTGCACAAGCTCAGGCGGCAGATGGTGCAGATCAGCGATAATTTCAGCAGTTATTCGATCATCCGTCAACGCGATCTCACACAACCCCGGCACGCGTTTGCCGTTGTATCGGGTCACAGTAGACATCGCACACCACAGATGTGTCGCATGGCACAGTCCAGCTTCTATTGCTGGCATGATAAGCGGCTTGCAGCCGTCATCATGACCGCCGCTGACTACAATTCCCGCCTCAGTTAGCCGCCGCGTCATCTCAGCCGCGCCTGCAAGCTCCGGAGACAACGTAACAATTTTTACCACATCACAATTTTCAAGTAAAAACGAATAGTCATCAAGCGCTGGAGCTCTAAGATATTTTACAGCTTGAGCGCCTTTATTTTTCAACGACAGATATGGTCCCTCGGCGTGCACACCTAAAACATTTATTCCTTCACGTCCCATAAAGCGGCGAGTACGTTCCAGCATAGCGGAAATATCTTCAACAGAGGCTGTCACTGAGCTCGGAAGTATAGCAGTCGTACCGTTTTTCAAATGAAAATCCAACGCTCCGGCAAAAGCTTCGTCGCTGTCGTCCATAAAATCGAAACCTCCCCCGCCATGAGTGTGGATATCCACAAATCCTGGACAGACATACATACCGTCCGCATCAAAAACCTCGCTGTCGTCTGCCTCAAATGCGGTTATACGACCGTCGCGAATGGTTAGATCAGAAGTTATAATTTTTTCCGGCAGAACTATCCTGCCGTTTTTTATTACCATATCAAAATCCTTTCTTTATTTGTTATAAATTATCATACAACATCATAATTACTGTCGTCCTTTATCGATACTCCTGTACGTCGTCTGTACAGCTTACACAGATATCCGGCATCCGAAAATCCCAGCACTTCTGCGATCTCCTGCAACCCAAGCCCTTCCGAATATAATCTTCGCGCCTCCGAAAACCGCAGCTGATTACGGTACTCGATCGGAGACATACCAGTGTATTCGATAAACTTTTTTCGAAAGTAGCTCTCGCTCATATTGCACGTATCGGCATAAGCCTTAACTGGAAGATTGTCGCAATAATGTCCGGCAATAAAGGTAAGCGCAGGCGCAATAATACTGCGTGTAAGCTGATCAGCGCCATTGTCACAGGTAAGACGCGAAAGCAGCTGGAACATAAGGCTTTTAGTGCGCAGCACATAATATGAGGATTCGCGGCAGCATTGGCTGATATCGAGAAATAGCTTGATGAAGAGATTATGGTAATCGCTCCAATCGTGCATTATCCCTTGCTCAAGAGCCAGCTTGTTTCCATCAGCTCCATATAAATCAAAGCAAATACCGATACCGCTGCACCCACAATCGCGGTTTGCCAGCGCACGAGTAATATACCGGGTCCCCTCTGGAATGAAAATTATCGTTCCTGTAGGAACAATGAATCGCTCCTCCGAAATATACAATCGTTTGCCGGAAGTTACTATATGCAGCAGATTATGCTCGCGTCCATAGGATAAATAGTTGTTCTCAATGCCGGTCATAAAATCCTCATGACGGGAAGTAATATTGCGTATATCGAAATCGGTATGAGTCAATTCGTTGATCTTCAGCTTTTGAATAGCGTTCACCTTCTTTACATGATGTAACTATATTTTACACAATAATATACAAAAAGTCAAGGGATTTGAGCTCGTTTATAAAGAAAAAAGCGAATCATACCTAAATATGAGCAAATACTCCCTTGCAATAATCGAATTTTTCAGTTATAATTAGTGTGTAAATAAAAACTACACTCAGGGGGAAAATATCATGAAAAAAATCAGGATCGGACTTATCGGTACCGGAGGTATATGCCGCGGCGCTCACATCCCGGGATATCTCAAGTGTGATGACTGCGAGATCACCGCGATCTGCGACATAGACCACGAAAAGCTGAAAAGTGTCGGAGACTATCTCAATTTACCAGAGGACGCTCGATTTACCGACTATAAGGAGCTTCTCGCCAGCCACAAAGCAGATGCTGTGGATATCTGTACATCTAACGATGTGCATGTAAAAATTGCGCTGGCGGCTCTTGATGCCGGATATCCGGTCAGTGTCGAAAAGCCGATCGGAATGAACTTTGAGGAAAGTCTTGCGTTGGAGAAAAAGTCAAGGGAAACCGATCTGCCGGTATTTGTCTGCTTTTCATGGCGATACCGCGAACATCCGCGCTACATGAAGTATCTGATCGATCAGGGAGAGCTTGGCGAACTGTATCATATTTACATCAACTGTGTGAAAGACAGCGGTCTCTGGAAGGGACGCAGACTCGAATGGCGTTTTCAGGAAGAGCGCGCTGGTACTGGTGTACTGTGTGATCTCGGCTCTCATATGTTTGATATGATACGCTTCTTCGGTGAAGAATTTGAAAATGTCTATTGCGACCGTGGAATTATCGTCAAACGTCGGCAAAAGCTTGATTCTGACGAATGGGCTGACGTAACTACCGACGACTGGGCAAATGTAGTTTGCCGCCTTAAAAGCGGTATCGGTGCCGATGTCCGGATATCACGCACAGTAAGCACAGAAAAGGATACTATCGAATTCTATGTGATAGGCTCTAAAGGAGCTCTGCGCTTTATATACGAAAACGGGAAACAGCGTCTTCTGCGCTGCACCGGCGAAGATATATCGACAAACTCCTTCAAAGAGGTGGTTATCCCCGACGAATTCAAAACCGGCGGACAAATACAAAGCCGTTCATTCATAGATCTGCTGCGCGGTCATCCAGATGCATATGCCGCTGCGATCTCAGAGGGCATTTACAGTCAGGTAGCCGTAGATGCCGCGAAGCTTTCCAGTGAAACCGGCAGAGCGGTCAAAATTTCTGAGCTCATAAAAAACTGAACGAAAGGAAGAAAAAATGAAATACGGAACACTTGTTAGAATTCCTGAGAGCGCCGAACTTCGTGCGGTCTGTGATGAAAAATTCGCCGCCGTTGCAGCTATGGGACTTGAATCATGTCAGCTTGTATATAAGCCGGTGAGCTACAAACCCGAGGATGCCGATACGATCCGCGAATCTGCAAAAGCGAACGGTATCGAAATTTCAGCGCAATTCTGCGGCTATCGCAGCGGATGGTATTGCTGGGACAATTACTACGACTACAAAAACGCTGGAATCAACGTCCCCGCCTTCCGCGAAAAGCGACTCGAATATCTATTCTCGGCCATTCCATTTATGAAGCGGTTGGACGTAAGCGATATGGTGATCCACGCAGGATTTATACCTAATGATCCATTTGAGAGCGCATATGCTGAAATGCTGTGCAGCGTTCGTTTAATAGGTACGGAATTAAAGAAAAACGGCATGAATCTGCTGTTTGAGACCGGAGCCGAGTCTCCAGTCACTCTGCTGCGGCTTATCTGCGACAGTGGGCTCGATAATCTTTTCGTGAATTTCGACACTGCAAATCTGATCATGTACGGCTACGGCAACCCGGTGGATGCAATATATACATTTGGAAAATATATTCGCAATATGCACGCTAAAGACGGATTTCCGCCGACTGACCCACGCAAATTGGGCCGAGAAGCAACTATCGGAACTGGTTATGTGGACTTTGATAAGGTTTTCGAACAGCTGCATAAGTGCGGATACGATCGATATGTGATAATCGAGCGCGAGCTATCCGGCGGTAATCAGAATGAGGAAATAGAAAAAGCAATATCATATTTGAAGGTGATCACAAACAAATATTATAACTGAAAGGAAACATTTTACACGGCGATAAATCGCCGTGTAAAATTCACGGTCATAAGTATGAAAAAATTCATTGTTTACATAGTGCTGACCTCGATGTTAGCAGGTATCGTATCATGTCAAGGAAACGAAAACATTGAAACAAACGAGTCAGATTTGAATGACAGTACGTCGGCAGAACTTGAGCTATCATATTATGATAAGCTTGGCAAAAAAGATTTTGAAGGAAAAACCTTTACTATGATCGGACCTCACTATGCTGCCCGCCGGAACTTTGCAGACGATGAGGCTACCGGCGACGTAGTCAACGATGCGCTTGTAGAGCGGGATAGATTTGTTGAGGAACTCTGTAATATAAACATCGAATGTATCGGACTTGGTACGTCTGCCGAAGTGACAACGATTGTTAAGAATTCTGTGCTTGCAGACGAGGACAACTACAACGTTATTTTCGGTGAGGCATTAGGAGGACTTCTAACATTAAAAAACAGCAGCTTGCTGCTTGATATGAATACGCTGCCGTATCTTGACCTCCAAGGCGGCTGGTGGTCGCCAGGAATCTGGAACAACACACAGATAAACAACAAGATATATATTACAATGGGAGATATTTCACCTCAAAAATATTATTCGCCATATGTAATGACGTATAACATGAATTTAGCCAAGGATTATCAGCTGCCGGATCTTTTTGAACTGGTGCTCGACGGCAAATGGACGCTCGACCGTTTAAGTGAACTGACAAAGGACAAAACTCGAGATCTGAACGGAGACGGGAGCATCGACTATGATAACGACTTTTACGGGTACATTTACGTTAAAACTGCGATAACTGGCAATGCGCATTATGTAGGAGCTGGAGGCAAGTTAAGTGAGATCGAAGGTTCTGATGTAAAAATAAACATCGCCAGCGCTAAATCGATCGATATAATTGAAAAGGTGCAGTCAATTTTAGACGAACGCGGAATAATGGAATTCGATAATGATATCGGAACAAAAAGCACCAACGTTTTCAAAGAAGATCGGGCGTTATTCTTTGGCAATTCCATGTCGATAATTATTTCCGACTTCCGAGATATGGATTCGGATTTTGGAATCCTTCCTGTACCGAAATATGACGAAGCGCAGGATGAATATTATTCATTTCTGAACGGCTGGTGTCTCGGAGGAGTGGCAGTTCCTATGACTGTCAAAGATAACGAGCTCACTGGATATGTAATGGAAGCAATGTGCTACAAATCATATGAAATCGTCAGACCCGCGCTGTTTGAAGTGCTTATAAAGGGTAAGGTCAGCCGCAATGAAGAAAATGTGCAGGTTATTGATCTAATATTTGACTCAACATATCTTGATTTTAATGCGCTATATAACATCGGCGGCTCATCCAATCTTGTAGGTACATCTATAGTGAACCAAAATCAAAATTTCATGTCCGAGTATGAAGCTATCAAAGGCAAGATTGAAACCGATCTGGCAAAGCTTTTGGAAAAATGAATACTTATATCCGCTCATAAATACCTCTGCATAGCTGGGGCTTTGACAAAAAAGGAACGCCAAAAGGCGTTCCTTTTTATTAAATCTATCTTACAGCTTAACTGGCATACCAGTCTCCATCGACTTGTTGCAGGCGAGCGTGAATGCCACAGTCTTCATCGCATCAGCATACGGCGAGCGAATCTTCGATGCGTCACCGGTGAGTACTGCGTCGACGAATGTACGGTCGCATACCGTGCCAAAATCAACCGTACCGCCGACTTTGATACCAACCTCATTCTCATTGCGGCGCTGCATACCGTCTCCCTTGATGACTCCGGCGATCTCAGCCGCTTTGTCAGCGTCATCGAGTCCGTAGAAATGTACGTGCGAGCAGAGGAAATAATCCATACGCGAATCTCTGCTTCCGAAGGTCATCTTCGAATCCCACGACGCGCCGTTAGTCGAATAGCAGCCGGTCATCATCGTAGCGGTTACTCCACTCTTGAAGGTGATGATCGTTGTCGTAATATCATCAGTAAAATATCCGGTGCACTGCTCTTGAGTTACAAATCCACGTCCAGCAACCGAATATACAGTGTCTGGCTCACCGAGCAGGTAGCGCAGGATGTCCATGTTATGTATAGTCTGCTCGACCAACTGACCGCCGCTCTGCGACTTGATTCTCCACCACGGTGCGTCCGGGATTCCGCCAACGCGCGACGCTGCTACAGTAACGATCGGGTGCTTAGCGATATAATCCTTTGCCGCGTCGTTAATGGTGTCGTAACGGCACTGGAATCCTACCGCGGTAATGAGCCCCTTCTCTTCTATCTTAGCGCAAATTTCATTTGCGAGCGACATATCGAGCGCGACCGGCTTCTCTACAAAGAACGGTATACCACGTCTGATCGTTTCAAACTCAATCAGCCCATGTGCATACGGCGGAATGCAGATAAACACCATATCAGGCTGGACTTCATCATACATCTGCATAAAATCAGTGTATGCCTTTCCGCTTCCGGCAATCTCTACGAACTTCTCTGCTCTCTCGAGAATTAAATCACAAAATCCTGCGAGCTCAATATCCTTGTACTGAACAAAATGTCCAAGATGGTATCCACCAATACCGCCGCAGCCTATCATTGCAAGTTTCTTCATAATCGTTTGTCTCCCTAATCTTATTTAATTATATCGTTTATTTCGCCGCAGACCATTTTATAGTAGTCTGTCCAACTCATATTTTCGTCAGCTTTGAATACCTCTGCTGTTATGTAACCGGTATATCCAGCTTCATCAAGCGCTTTCTTTACTATCGTCCAATCAATGTTGCTCTTCGAAATATCGACCCAATCTCCACCGCCGTTCAGACCAGAATGGCGCTTGAAGCCCTTGATATGCGCGTTTTTGATCCTTCCGCCGAGAATGTCCACCCAATCCTCAGTACGCGAAAATGCGATAGTATTTCCAAGGTCATAGTATGCTCCGACATACTCACAGCCAATAGAATCGACGAATGTCGCCATATCGAATGGCGAGGTGAAGAAGCCGTTCCAGACGTTTTCTACTCCAACGTTGATTTTGTACTCCTCAATTATCGGGATGAGCTTTTTCAGTGTATCGCGCGAATTTTCGAATGCTTGCTTTAGTGTGACAGTGTCAGACATACCACCCGGTACGGTGAGTATTCCAGTAGCGCCAAACCGCTTTGCGCAGCGCAGCTGACACTCGAGGATCTGCTTCGATTTTTCGAATGCCTCAGGCGTACCAGCTCCCATATTTCCGCCCCATAGTGAGGTAGAAATACTGACGATAGGCAGTGCATATTTGTCAGACAGCGCCGCGATTTCGTCGAGCTTTTCGTCGGTGATATCGAGCGTCAGTGCGTGTACTCCGCTGTTGTCGACGTTGAGCTCGATTCCCTCAAAGCCCGCCTCCTTGACCTCGCGGAACATAGTCTCAAAGTTAGCGTCCGCTCTTACCGACCATGCGTTAATTCCTGCTTTCATTTTTTTCTCCAATCTACAATATGAAATATACAATTATTATGCTAACAACGTTAAATTTCTCAAAAGTATAATTTTTTCAATTTGCTCTTGCAAATTCAGCAATAATGGTGTATAATGTTCTTAGTGTATAATAAGTATACAATATTTTTTTGAAAATAGCTATACACAAACCATTTGTCAATATGGAGAAAACGAATATAATGGAAAATCAATCATACTATATAAATCTGAATGATGGAAACTGCAATCAAAAAATTGATAACCGTTCGATCGCAGTCAACTGCGCCGGAGCGTGTGTGATAAACAATCCATTCACCACTGACAATCCACGCGGGCGTGAGGATTACTACCTTCAATATCTCGTAAGCGGCGAAATGTACACGATGATAAACGGAAGAACCTATCTAATGCCGCCCGGCAGCGCGATTTTCTATTATCCACACACCTACTATAAATATTGGGCAACAACCAGCGGCGTATGCTATTACTGGGCTCATTTTTCAGGCAAAGAAGTTGAATCTATCTTTTCAGAATGCGGACTTTTGAATGCACACATATATCCGGTCGGAATACATAATCGGCTGATAACCGGGTTCGAGAGGCTATTTCAGGATTTCATCTCACGCGACCGATTTTTTGAGCTCTCGCTTGGACAAATAATTACAAAGCTATGTCTCGACATCGCACGGCTCAGCGCAGACTCAGGACGCACCGGAAAGTCGGATACACGAATCGATAAGGTGATCGAGAAAATACATCAGAGCTATGACCGCGAACTGAGCGTCACTGAGCTTGCGTCAAGTGTGTTTTTGAGCGAAGGACATCTGCGTGTGCTGTTTCGCGAGCGCTGCGGAATGTCGCCGCAGCGATATCTGACGCTGCTGCGTATCAACGCGGCAAAACAGCTATTAGAGCAGCCTAACCTGACGATATCGGAAGTCGCGCGCTCAGTTGGTATCCCAGACCCACTGTATTTCAGTCGCATATTCCGCGCTGAGACTGGACTTTCACCGAGCAAATACCGTGAGAACACACCTTGACTTGAGCATATAAAAATGAGAAATGGCGTACAGTCAGAAGACTGTACGCCATTTTCAATTATTCAACTGAATAGAATAACTTATTCCTCGTCAGCTGCGTCGTCGAGAAGTGCCTTCATCGACAGGCTGATCTTGTGATTCTCAGAATCGATCTTAGTGATCTTAGCGTCAACTACGTCGCCGACATTGAGAACATCGGACGGCTTAGCGAGCTTCTCACGAGAGATCTGGGAAACGTGGATAAGTCCGTCAGCGCCCGGTACGACCTCAGCAAAAGCGCCAAAGTCCATAAGCGAAACGATCTTAACCTGAGCTACATCGCCTTCCTGATACTTTTCAGTGAATATCTTCCACGGATCCTGATCAGGAGTCTTGTAGGTAAGAGAAATTCTCTTCTCGTCCTTGTCAACAGCCTTAACGATGACATAGATCTCGTCGCCGATGCTGATAACTTCAGACGGGTGCTTAATGCGCTTCCACGAGAGCTCAGAGGTGTGGACCATACCGTCAACGCCGCCGAGGTCTACGAATGCGCCGTAAGGCATAAATGTCTTAACTACGCCGTGATAGGTCTGACCTACCTCTACCTGCGACCAGAAAGCGTCTCTCTTAGCCTTGTTTTCAGCTCTTTCAACTACGCGGATAGAAGCGACTACGCGCTTTCTCTGCTCGTTGATGTCGATGATCTTGACTCTCTTGACCTGTCCGCGAAGCTGATTGAGATCAGCGTCTCTCATAAGACCAGACTGCGAAGCCGGAATGAATACGCGAACGCCGCCAACAAGACCGATAACGCCGCCATTTACAACGTCAATGATCTTAGCTTCAAGTATTTCGCCGGATGCGTTAGCATCAACAACGACCTGCCAGTTCTTGGCAACGTCGATCTTTCTCTTGGAAAGCTGTGCTACGCCTTCAGCGTCGTTGACCTTCATAACTACAGCCTCGATTTCGTCACCGGGCTTGTAGAGGTCGGTGATCTTTGCGGAAGGATCGTCAGTAACCTCGGAATATGTAATAATTCCGGTAAACTTAGCTCCGATATCCACGTGGATCTCGTTGTCCGATACAGAGGTGATAACACCCTTTACACGGTCACCGTTGTTGATGGGCTTGAGGGATTCCTCAACCATCTCTTCAAATGTTTTTTCGTTGTTCTCGCTCATAATATTTTGAACCTCCTGAATAATTTCGCCCGGAGTCGAAGCTCCTGCGGCGATTCCCACCTTCATATGGGGTTTAACATACTTGAGCGGAATGGAGGAAGCATCTTCAATCAAAAACGTCAAATCCAAATTTTCTTTACTGATGGAATAAAGCTTAGCCGTATTTGAGCTGTCTTTTCCGCCAATAATAATCATCATATCCATTTTTCGGGATAGCTTCAAGACTTCATTCTGCCTATTTTCTGTTACACTACATATTGTATCATAAATTTTTGAATTTGTATATAGTTTTTTGATAATTTTCTGAGTTTTTTCCCATTCTTTTAAACTTTGTGTAGTTTGCGCAACCAATATAATGTTTTTATTACATATATTGGCTTTTTTGAGACTGGAAGCCAACTCATCAGCTGTCTTTTCAACTATATACTCGCCGCGCGCGTAGCTGACGATTCCCTGCACCTCGGGGTGTCCTTCATCGCCGAGCACGCACATCACCGAATCGCGCGAAGTGTGGTCGAGCGCGATTCGATGTATTTTTTTCACATACGGACAGGTGCAGTCGCGCACGTGAAAATATTTATTCCGCGACGCGTAATCCTCGAGCTGCTCGCTGAGCTCTCGTGTGATTCCGTGTGCACGTGTAAATATCGTTGTTTCATTATTGACGTTTGTTTCGTCAAATATACGCTCGAGATCATCGGCGCTGATGACTTTCACACCTTTATCTTCGAGCGACCGGATAAATCCGGGATTGTGGATAAGCTTGCCAAGCGTGTATAGCCTACCGCCTGTACCGATCGAACTCTCGACGGTATCGACGGCGCGGCTGACTCCAAAACAGAAGCCGGCAAGCTTTGCAACGGTTATCTCAGCCATGACTCTGCTTCAACTCCACTATACGATCGAAAATAAGCATTGATGCCTGTTGATATTCGGCCGAGCCGCCCTTAGTAAATCCGAACTCGTCGTATGATATCGGCTTTCCCACATATATAGTGATCGGTCGGAAGAGCCGAGTTTTAGAGTTTTTCGTCTTAATATACATTGGAAGTACCGGAACTTTAGCGTGATAAGCAGCCATACCTGCGCCGCCCTTTACCGCGTCACGCGTAGTTTCTACGTCTACGCCAGCAAAGCGATGTCCGGTTGGGTACATACCGACGACCTCGCCGCTTTGAAGCAGCTTTATCGAGTTGCGGATAGAGCCCGCCGAATTGCCTTTACGGTCGACTGGAAACGCGCCAAGCGACGTTATAAGCTTACCTATTATCGGTATTCCGAACAGTTCCTTTTTCGCCATATAGCGGATCTGACGCTGCATTGCGACCGCCATAACGATCACGTCAAAAAATGAGATGTGATTCGCACACGCGATATAACCGCCATCTGACGGCTCGTTCTCGCCTCCGACAACGGTTATGCGGAACATCTTGATAATGAGCTTAGCGAGGTATTTATGCGCTTTTTCGTAAAAGTTCATTTCACCGCGTCCTCAATTATTTTCAGCGCCGCTTCAATCGTGCCCTCTGTATCGAGGTCCGAATTATCGAGAATTACCGCGTCCGCAGCAGCTACGGCAGGTGCGATATCGCGGCTCGCATCGGCAGTGTCGCGTCTGTGCATATCGGAAAGCACTTCGTCAAATGTCGCAGCGATCCCCTTCGCCTGAAGCTCGAGCAAGCGTCGTTTAGCGCGCACCTCCTCAGAAGCTGTAAGGAAAATTTTGACATCCGCGTCGGGCAGTATGACCGTACCGATATCGCGTCCGTCCATTATGACCGAGTTCGTACGCGCAAAGCTGCGCTGCGTTTCGAGCAAAAACTCACGTACACACGGCAGCGCCGATACCGCTGACGCATACATCGACATCTCCGGCGTGCGTATCTTATCCCCGACAGGCTCGCCGTTGAGATATACGACCTGCGCGCCGTTCTCGATTTTCACGTCAATATTGAGCTTTCCAAGCAGTTCGCCGATCTTATCAGCGTCCTTCGGGTCGGTATCATTCATTTTAGCCCACAGTCCGACTGTACGGTAGAGCGCGCCGGTATCAAGATAGACGATACCAAGCCGCTTCGCTAACTCCTTTGCGAGTGAGCTCTTACCTGCCCCGCCCGGTCCATCGAGTGCAATTCGTATCATAAGTTTGTTCCTTTCTGCGCCTACTCCGCCGCGTTTACAGCTGCCAAATGTGCGGTCGCGAATGCTATCTGCAAGTTGAATCCGCCAGTGTACGCGTCAACGTCGATTACCTCTCCGGCGAAATACAGACCGCTTACCAGCTTCGACTCCATCGTTTTCGGCGATATCTCCTTCACCGACACTCCGCCCGAGGTAACTATAGCTTCATCTATCGGACGGAAGCGAGTCGCAGTCAGCGTAAGTCCCTTTATCACTTCGAGCAGCGCGCGCCGCTCCTCACGCGTGATTACGTTCACCTTTTTGCGTCCGTCGACTCCCGACAGCATGATCGCGACCGGAATCAGCTTTATCGGCAGCAGATCACCGAGCGCGTTAATGAAATCGCGATTCTGATATTTCGCGAAATCTGACTGCAAACGCTTGTCAAGCGTCGCTTCATCGAGCGCGGGCTTTAGGTCGATTTTGAGTGTATACTTCTTGTTCGGCAGCCCCTTCATGTGGCTTGAAGCCGACAATACGAGCGGACCGGATACTCCAAAATGCGTGAACAGCAGCTCGCCGAGCTCAGAATAGATTTCATTTCCGCCAGCATCGAGCACCGTCAGATTCACGTTTTTCAGCGACAGTCCCATCAGCTCCTTCGCCCACTTTTCAGCGCATTCGACAGGAACGAGCGCAGGCTTCGGCTCGATTATCGTATGCCCCAGCTCACGCGCCATTTTATAGCCGTCGCCGGTCGAACCTGTAAGCGGGTATGACGCACCGCCCGTCGCGAATATCACCGCGTCAAACTCGTGTTGACCGTGCTCAGTTGCAACACCGACCGCCTGTCCGTCGCGAGTCAAAATATGCGACGCGCGCTCGTGCAGCACCTCAACGCTAAGCTGATTCAGCCGACGTTTGAGAGCACCGCAAATATCGGCGGCGCGGTCGGAAACCGGAAATACGCGGTCACCGCGCTCAGTTTTAAGCGGCACGCCGAGCTCTTCAAATAGAGCCATCGTATCATACGGCGTGAACGAATTCAGCGCCGCGTACATAAACCGCGGATTCGTCGGGATATTCTCGATGTGCGTGTTCACGTCGCTGTTGTTGGTGACATTGCAGCGACCCTTTCCTGTTATGAGCAACTTCTTTCCAAGACGGTCGTTTCGCTCGATTATCGTAACCTTCGCGCCAGCCTCAGCGGCAAAAATCGCCGCGGTCATTCCGGCAGCTCCCGCACCGATTATTCCTATATTTTTCATTGATTATTCTCACTTGATTTCTCGTAGACATCGTACTCATCCCAGATGTCCTCGAGCTTCTGGAAGGTTTCGGCGACCTCGTCCTGCTTTTTGCGCCCGATCGCAACTATAAGCGCGTTGATTATCGAAAGCGGCGCGACGAGTGAATCGACGAACGACGCCATATCGCTCTTAGCAAGCAATAGATCGTCCGCTCCCTCAGCTATAGGCGACGCGGCGCTGTCGGTAATCGCAATAACGTGCGCCGACTGTTTCTTCGCATAGCCGAGCGCGTTTATGATACGCTTCGAATAGCGCGGAAAGCTGATGCCGATTATAACGTCGTCCTTCGATATGCGCAGAATCTGCTCGAATATCTCAGAGCCGGAGGTCGTGCGCACAAGTCTTACGTGCGGGAATATCAGATTGAGATAATGATATAAAAAGCTTGCCAGCGACGAGGACGAGCGCATACCGATAATATACACCATCTTCGCGCCTATCATTGCATCTACCGCATTGTTAAAGCTGTCGCGGTCGACCTCTTCAAGCGTGCGCTTTATCTTGTCGATATCCGAGCAGAGCACCTTCTCGAGTAGATCAGCGTCGCCGATACGGTCGTTCGTTATCTCGATACGCTGCAACGTGGTCAGCTTCGTGCGGATGAGCTCCTGAAGCGAGTGCTGCAATTCGGGGTAGCCGTCGAAGCCGAGCTCGATTGCAAACCGCACGACCGTCGACTCAGACACGCCGACGAGCGCGCCGAGCTTAGCAGCAGTCATGTACGCAGCTTTGTCGTAATGCTCGAGCATAAACGCAGCGATCTGTTTTTGACCTTTAGAGAATGTACTGTGTTTTTTCTGTATCAGCTTTAAAATGTCGGTAGATTTCTGAATTTCGTTAGTCATTTTTTCGGGAACGCTGCTGCACCGCAGCAGCGTTTTCTCCTTCAATATTTAACGTTCGTGTCCTTATTTGATTCCGATATCGCGGCGGTAGTGCATATCCTTGAATTCCACGTGACCTATAGCGTCGTACGCCTTAGCTATCGCGTCGTCGAGGTTTGCTCCCTTCGCGGTCACGCCGAGCACGCGTCCACCAGATGTTACAAGCTCGCCGTCCTTCACGTCAGTTCCGGCGTGGAACACCATCAGCTCCGGCTTATCCTTGAACCAATCGAGACCGCTTATCTTGTAGCCCTTCGCGTACTTGACAGGATATCCGCCAGACGCTGCGACTACGCAGACGCAGGCGTTGTCCTCCCACTCGATGTTGAGCGTGTCGAGCTTCTCGTCGATCACGGCGTTGATAATGTCGATGAAGTCGGTCTTCAAGCGCGGCAGAACGACCTGAGTTTCGGGGTCGCCAAAGCGCGCGTTGTACTCGATCACCTTCGGACCGTTGTTGGTTATCATCAAACCAAAGTAGATAACGCCCTTGAACGGTCTGCCCTCTTTAGCCATCGACTCGATAGTCGGCTTGAATATCGTCTGCATACAGAGCGCCGCGATTTCGTCCGAGTAAATGCGGCTTGGCGAGAACGTGCCCATACCGCCAGTATTCGGACCCTTGTCGTGGTCGAACGCACGCTTGTGGTCCTGCGCCGACACCATCGGAACGACCGTTTTGCCGTCAGTAAACGCAAGCACCGACACTTCCGGGCCAGTCAAAAATTCCTCGATAACTACGCGATTTCCGGCATCACCGAACATCTTGTCGTCCATGATTTCATGCACACCAGCCTCAGCCGCCGCCATGTCCTCAGCGATAATAACGCCCTTACCGAGCGCGAGTCCCTCCGCCTTAATAACGGTCGGGAAACTATTCTGTTCCTTAATATACGCAATCGCGTCCGCCGAGTTGTCGAACACCTCATAAGCGGCGGTCGGTATACCGTACTTCTTCATGAACTCCTTCGAGAACACCTTACTGCCCTCGATAATAGCAGCATTGGCGCGCGGCCCGAACGCACGAATACCGGCTTCTTCAAGCTTATCCACCATTCCGAGCATAAGCGGGTCGTCGGGCGCTACAAACACGAGGTCGACCCCGAGCTCCTTCGCCGCCTTAACAACACCTTCAACATCGGTCGCCTTTATCGGCAGGTTCTCGCATATCTCAGCTGTTCCGCCATTTCCGGGCGCGCAGTACAGCTTCCCGCAATTCGGGCTTTCGTGCAGCTTAACAGCGATAGTATGCTCACGCCCGCCGCCGCCTACAATTAGTATGTTTTGTTTCATTTGTTTGTTCCTTATTAGTTAGTTATCCTTTATAAAGGGGACGCGCGGCTTTTCTGAAGAAAAGCCTGGCAAAAGACTTTTTAAAAGCTATCGCAAGCACTGGGATGTTCGCCCTTAACGACTCACGCAGCCGTTCATTTACTGTGGCGAACAGTCTCTGCTACCTGTTTGAGCTACAGAGGCGCGTTCGCCTCCGTGGCCCCGCACCTCTCCGGCGAACTACAGGCAGCTCATTTGTTTGTGTTAGCCTACGATACCGCTTATTTTGCGGTCAGGTAGCCCTCTCTGTAGAGAAGCTCTGCGATTTCGACAGCTCCACCAGCAGCTCCACGCAGCGTATTGTGCGACAGTCCGACGAACTTATAGTCGAATATCGTGTCCTCTCTCAAACGTCCGAGCGAAATTGCCATACCGCCTTCGAGGTTGCGGTCAAGCTGCACCTGCGGGCGATTGTCCTCCTCGAAATAGTGGATGAACTGCTTCGGCGCGTGCGGGAGTCCGAGCTCCTGCGGTCTGCCCGAGTAGTTCGCCCAGTCTTCGAGAATCTGCTCCTTAGTCGGCTTGTTCTCGAATTTTACGAATACCGCCGCGGTGTGTCCGTCAGTTACCGGAACGCGAATGCACTGTGTTGTGATGATAGGCGCGTCCGCTTTGACGATCTCGCCATTTTCGATGTGACCCCAGATTTTGAGCGGCTCCTGTTCGGACTTCTGCTCCTCACCGCCGATGTACGGGATAACGTTGTCGAGCATTTCGGGCCATTCCTTGAACGTCTTGCCCGCGCCCGAGATTGCCTGATATGTAGTTGCGACGACCTGAGTCGGCTTGTATTTCATGAGCGGTGAAAGTGCCGGAACGTAGGACTGAATCGAGCAGTTCGGCTTAACGGCGATGAATCCGCGAGTCGTACCGAGACGCTTTCTCTGCTGCGGGATGATGTCGATGTGCGACGCGTTGATTTCCGGAATGACCATCGGCACGTCGGGAGTCCAGCGGTTCGACTTATTGTTCGAAATTACCGGAATCTCCGCCTTAGCGTAAGCTTCTTCAAGCGCGATGATTTCTTCATTTTTCATGTCGACGGCGCAGAATACGAAATCTACCTTTTCGGCAACTTCGTCGATCTTGCTCGAATCCATGACTATCATATTTTTAACGCACTCCGGCATTGGCGCGGTGAGCTTCCAGCGACCGCCGAGCGCTTCCTCGTAGGTCTTGCCTGCCGAACGGGGGCTCGCGATGAGTGCGGCGATTTCAAAATAGGGGTGGTCCTCAAGCAGCGTGATGAACCGCTGACCGACCATACCAGTTGCGCCGATAATTCCGGCACGAAGTTTCTGTGACATTTATATGTACCTCCAAATGGATATTGTATTTATTCTGATTATTATATTATAGCAAATTTCCGACGTTCTGTCAATCTTTTTATGTAAATTCTTTGGCAATAAAAAAGCTGCGCACTATGTATTAGCACGCAGCTTTTAGTCACAACACCTGTTAATGTCAAAATCATTATAATCAACTAATCATAATTTCATTTCATAATTGTCAACTAAAAATGAAATATCGCAAACGTCATCTATCAATTTTCCGAAGCCATATAAAATATACGAAGTCAAAACAGCTGTAAAAATGCCAAAAATAGACATCAATATTCCGATTATTAAATGTATCGGAACAAAGTCTCGTATTTTTCTGCCAATGTTGTTAAAATGAGGCATGATTATATCTCCTTCCGTAGTTGTAACATAATTGTTATAAACTTATTATAACACATTTTTTATGCTTTGTCAATACCTATAAGTCATAATATTCCATTCAGTATCTATAAATATATTACCTATAGCTGTTATACTATACTTATAAGTATAATTGAAAGGAATCGCAATGAGTAATGAGTATTGATTATGAGCATATAAGCAAAAAGATAAAATTGCTTCGCAAAGAAGCAGGTTTAACGCAAGAACAACTTTCTGAAATGCTCGGAGTTACGCCCGGGTATATCAGTAAACTTGAATGTTATAAATCGCACCACAACACTAAACCCAACCTTGAAATGCTTTCGAACCTTAGTATTGCATTCAATTGCAGCATTACAGACTTTTTTGATGATGTTGTGCTTGAACGCGACGATTATTTAAACAAAAACTTTGTTGAAAAATTCTCTAAGCTAAGCAAATACGACCGAAATTTAGCTCTCGACTTTATCGACCTGCTGATAAAGCGACAACAATAAGCCACGTGCCATATAAGCACGCGGCTTTTCGCTTATTTATATGAAAAGAATTAAACACTGTCCCGAATTTGTATATTGACATCGTCCGCCAACTTTGATATAATAAATGTAACATTCATCCAACAGAAAGGATTCACCATGCAGCAGCTAACGTTAAACACCCTCTCCCTACGAATCTATACCGCCGAATCACCTGTCGCCGTTGTCCAAATCGCGCACGGAATGGAGGAGCACCAAGGGCGATACTCCGATTTTGCCGAATACCTCACCACGCGCGGATTTACCGTCGTCACCGCCGATATGCGCGGGCACGGCGAGACTGTCGCGCCTTCTGAGCTCGGTTGGTTCGCCGACCGCGACGGCTGGAAGCTGCTCGTCGCCGACCAGCTCGCAATACGCGACTTCATCTCCGAACGCTTCCCCGACCTGCCGGTGTACTTGTTCGCGCACTCGATGGGCACAATAATCTCGCGCGTCGTGCTTGAGAGCGCGTCGAAGCGCTACGATAAAGTCGTGCTCTCCGGCTTCCCGTGCTACCAGACCGGAACTGAGTTCGGAATCTTCCTTGCGCGCACGATATCGGCGATACGCGGCTCGCGTCACAAATCGAAGCTGCTGCAAACGCTCAGTACCGGAATGTTCAACCGTGCGATAGAGTCGCCCGCGACCGACTTTGACTGGGTTTGCAAGACTCCCGAATCGGTGCAGAAGTTCATCGACGACCCGCTCTGCGGCTTTGGCTTCACGTCGTCCGCGCTCGGCGACCTATTCAAGCTCGTATCGCTCATGCATGACCCGAAAAAGTACGTCGACGTAAACGTCGCGCTCCCCTTCCTGATGGTAAGCGGCGCGGAGGACCCCTGCACCGGCGGTGAAAAAGGCAGGGCTGATTCGATAGGCGTGCTGCGCCGCGCCGGATTCAGTGAAATAAAAGAAATAGCGTACCCGGATATGCGCCACGAGATACTCAACGAGCGCGAGCACATGAAGGTGTACGAGGACATCGCAAACTTCCTACTATAAATAGAAATGGCAGAGCCGAACGGCTCTGCCATTTACTTTAATTATTCTGCTTCATCGGAAGCATCGTCATCGGCGACGATCTCGTCGTCGGAATCTTCCTCGACAAACTCAGTGAAGCTGTCGAATATGTAGTCGAACTCGAACTTTTTGAGCTCATCGTGAGGTTTAAAACAGCTCAGCGGCGCGCTCGATTTTGTCATGATACCGCTTTCGACTGCCCAGCATACAGATTCATACGCCCAGTCAGAAATAAACTCGCGGTCGATAACATCAAGCACGAACTCATCGTCCGCAGCTTCAATAGCAGTGTCGACCTCAACATCGGTTTCAGCCTCCGTGTCGTCTGCTTCGAGCTTAGCGGCGTAGCGTGCCATCACAGCTGCGAGCTGCTCGCGTGTAATGATACCATCCGGATTAAAGCAGCCGGTTTCATTTACGAGAATTATCTGTTCCGAAGCCGCCCAGCGTATCGCTTCAGCGTACTCCGCGCCCGCTTCTACATCGCTATACGGCATGATATAGTTGACTACCGGCTTGCCGGCAAGCTCCCAAACAGCCATAACGCCGTCGGCGCGCGTCACCCTGCTGTAGTCATCCGCTCTTACAGCAAGCTTAACATTGCCCTCAGGCATAGTAAAGCTGTAAACGAACTCGCCTACGACCGTAAAATTGACCGGGCGGTTGAGTTCATCGAGCAGTTCAAGTCCACGAAGGACATAATCGTCAGCGGTTTTGATAGAAAAGCTTACCGTACTTCCTGCGGCAGCTTCACTGTACGGCATATTCACCTCTGCTCCGTCAGCGGAGTTTACCTCGATCTTGCCGAGCGAGTCTATGGCGGCCGCCGATAAACTCAGCGAAACGCTCATGATAACTGCGCAAAAAGCAGCGGCTATACGTTTACACGTCATAACTTACGTCTCCTTAATTGAAAGGGTTTTGGGCTATGCCCATCGGACCGAAGTCCGTCGTACATTGCTATTATACTGTATTTGAGCCGCTTTGTCAATAGCTAATTTTTAAATTCTGCGTCATTTTTCAAATTTTACGTGAAAAAAGGTGTAAATTTTTTTAATTTCTATAGACATTGGGGCAAAAATGATGTATAATGTTTTTTATACTATACGTGAAATGCAAGGAGACTCAAAGTGAAAAAATCAACAACTAAATCCCGCTTTATCCGGATCGTCTCAGCTATGCTCGCGGCTATAATGTTAGTCGTATGTCTTGGCAGCTGCGGCTCATCCTCCCCTACCGCAATTTCCTTTGGCGATGTCAAAATAAGCGCTAATATGTTCTGCTATTGGATGTCGCGCTACAAGGCGCTCTATCTTTACAGCTATTTTGGAATGACAAGCGATAATCCGCAGCTCTGGACTCAAGAGATAGCGAGCGGCGTTACAGTCGGCGCGTTTCTTGAAAGTATCGCAGTCAGCAACATTATGTCGAATGCGATATGCCTGAAGCTGTTTGACGACTACGGACTCTCGCTCTCAAACGAGCAGCTCAACACAATCGACCAGAACATCCAGCAGAAGATCCAGCAAGTCGGAAGCAAAGCGCAGCTGAACTCTGCCCTGTCAGCTTTCGGTGTGAATACCGATATACTGCGCGATATCTACATTGCTGAGACAAAAATATCAGCATTGCAGGATTACCTCTACGGCGACAACGGCACAGAGCGTGCAACTGATGAAGAAGTTGAACAGTACTACAAGGAAAATTACTACCGCTGCAAGCACATACTCATCCGTACTGACTCAAAGATCGAGTATGACGAAGACGGCGAACCTATCGTTGACGCAACGACCGGAAGCTACAAGATGATCGAACTCACAGAAGAAGAAAAAGCGGCGCAGGTCGAGCTTGCTAAAGACCTCGAAAAGCGTGTTGCTGCCGGTGAGGACTTCGACGAGCTCGTACAGGAATACAGCGAAGATACTGGTATGCAGTACTTTGAGGACGGATACTACGTCAACTCCGCTTCGACATACCTGCCGTCAAATGTTATCAACGCAGTAATTTCGATGAAGGTCGGCGACGTTAAGACTATCGAATCGAGCTACGGCTACCACATCACAAAGAAATACGACCTTATCGACGGTGCATATAAAGTAGAAAAATACAGTGCGACCATGTTCGGAGACCTCGCAGCTACCGTAAATGCAATCAAAATGCAGGAGCTCATCGCGACCTTCTCCGAGCTTGTAGTCACCAACGACGACATCATTTCCCAGTACCCGATAACCACCTGCACACCTAACTTCTACTATTGATAGCGAGTCGTCACAAAGGAGCTCTGAGCTATGAAGAATAAATATGGAAATATTGTTATCGGTATAATTCTTGTCATCATCGGTATCGGATTTGTTGGCAATGTCTTCGAGGTGTGGCATTTCAATATCTTCTTCCCCGGCTGGTGGACACTGTTTATCATTGTTCCCGCCGCTGTAAACATTGCAAACAAAGGGCCGAAGGTCGGGTACATCATCTGGCTCGCTATCGGTGTACTGATGCTTGTCGGCAGACTTGGAATAATCGGAAAGATGCTGTCTGCGCTGTTTATTCCAGCTGTCATACTGCTTATCGGCTTCCTGCTCATATTCAGAGTAAAGCTCGGCGGCAAAACTTCAAATTCAAGCGAGCTCCACATCGACAATCATATCGCTATCTTCTCAGGTCAAGAGCCGAACTACAGCGGCAGACGCTTCGAAGGCGCGTATGTGACCGCGATATTTGGCGGAGTCGACCTGATGCTGCAAAATGCTGCAATCACAGACGGAGCTGCTATTGACGCAATGTCGATATTCGGAGGCGTAGATATCAAGCTTCCGCACGATGTAAACATCGAAATGCACAGTATCCCTCTGTTTGGCGGTGTGTCAGTGGCTAAGGACCGCGTGTACAGTGAAGCCTATCCGACCATCAAAGTAAACGCTGTCTGCATATTCGGCGGCGTGGATATCACATAAAAATAGACCTGTTCGATATAATCGACCGATTTTCGCAACTACAGCCTAAAATCGGTCGATTTTTTATTGCATTTTCTATTGCTTGGTGGTATAATATATACGGGGAAGATTTTTAGTATAGTTACTTCCTTTCTACATAACAAAAGAATCTAATAACTTTAAAGGAGAAAATAAATCATGCAAAACAAATTTGTTACATTCGGCGAGATCATGCTCAGACTCAAGTCACCCGGCTACGACCGTCTGTTCCAGCAGCCTATGCTTGAGGCTACCTTCGGCGGCGGCGAAGCTAACGTTGCAGTTTCGCTTGCAAACTACGGACTTGACGCTAAGTTCGTAACTGCACTCCCGAATAACGATATCGGCGCTGCTTGTGAGCGTGAAGTAAAGAAGTACGGCGTTGACACGTCCGATATCGCTCATACCAAGGGCAGAATGGGTATCTACTACCTCGAGACCGGCGCTTGCCAGCGTCCGTCAAAGGTCGTATACGACCGTGAGTTCTCGTCGTTCGCCAACATCAATGAAGGCGACTTCGACTGGAAGGCAATCCTCGCCGACGCAAAATGGTTCCACGTGACCGGAATCACTCCCGCCGTATCGGCTGACGTTGCAGCTGAAGCTATCGCAGCTCTGAAGACCGCGAAGGAGCTCGGCGTTACCACCTCCTGCGACCTCAACTACCGTGCAAAGCTTTGGAAGTATGGCAAGCGTGCCGATGAGGTCATGCCTGAGCTTACAAAATATGTTGACGTTGTCATCGCGAATGAGGAGGACTGCCAGAAGGCTCTCGGTATCAGCTCGTCTAACAAACCTGAGCTCGGCGAGATCAACCTCGACTGCTACAAGGAGATCACCGAAAAGGTGCTCACCGAATACCCGAACGTAAAGACTGTCGCTATCACTCTGCGCGAGTCGAAGAGCGCGAACCGCAACGTATGGTCAGCTTGCATTAACGACGGCAAGGAATTCTACCACAGCCGCACATATGACATCACCGATATCGTTGACCGTGTAGGCGGCGGCGACTCGTTTGCCGGCGGACTTATCTACGGTCTCGCAACTAAGGGAGACTCTAAAGCAGCGCTCGAATTCGCAGTAGGCGCTTCCTGCCTGAAGCACACAATCAACGGCGACTTCAACCTCGTTACTGTAGATGAAGTTGAGAAGCTCATCGGCGGCGACGGCACCGGAAGAATCGCAAGATAAGTGAGTATCATTTATGCAGGATGATAATAATCGCAAACAAACGATAGAAAAGACCGTAAAAACGGGAATATCTTTCGGAAGCGCATTGGCAATGATAATCAGCTACACCAATTGGCACTCAATTGGCTGGGCTATCGTTCATGGCTTAATGAGCTGGGTGTATGTAATATATTATATGCTGAGATACTAATAGAAGCGCGGGCTCAAATTGAGCCCGCGCTTTGTTTGTTACAAATAATTTACGAATTGTTCTTGCCTGAGTAGCGACTATATTCTATAATTTAATAAGTAAACGTTATTTTACCGACACATCTCGAACGTTTGAGAAAGAGGAATCAAATTTAAATGAACAATGGTTTAAAGACATTCACGCGTCTTGCAGTGATTGGACTTATCGTCGGAGTCGTCATCGTCTGCGTCGTGCTGAAATCGGCATTCAATGCAGTATCCGGCATGATCTTAGACGGTATCGGCAATAATCCGATAATCAATATCACCGACGACGGCGTGAATATTGCCGATATGATCATCGTCGACGGAAGCGGAGTTTCGATAGGCGGAAGCCGCGTCGACCTGTCGGAGATCGGCGATACGATATCGAGCGGACTTGAAAGCAGTGGAATTATAGTATCTGACAATATGTCCGGCAGCGTTGGCAGAGCCGACGTGACTGCGTCCGGCTTCACCCAGAACCGCTACACCTTTCCAGCCGATATAAACCGCGCACTCGACATAGACGTTGACAACTGCGACGTTGTTATCGCGACCAGCGACAGCGAGTCGATAGTTATAGATGTATTCGAAAACGACGAGCTTACATATAACTTTTCAACCTCAGACAACACGTTGATGATACGCGACACGACCAAAGCCGGTGAGGAGAAATACCTCAATCTGCTCGGATTCAAAATCTCACTTGGAACAGAGAAAAAGCAGAATGTCTACACCGGACTTGCGATGATAATCTACCTCCCTGAGGGCTTCAACGGAGAAATCGAGCTTGAGACATCAAACGGTGACGTGAAACTCGGCAATCTGAAGCTCACTGAGTCGCTTAATATCGACACTACAAGCGGCAACGTTGAATTGTCGAACATCGAAGCCTACGACATCCGCGTAAAGACAAGCGACGGAAGACTTACATTCAACAATCTGTCAGCTATCGAAATAACCGCTGCTACTTCAAACGGACGTGCTGTGGTCAACGAGACAACATCAAAGCGACTTGAAGTTACGACCACAAACGCCGCGATCGACTTCACCAGATTGTTTGGTGAGAAATTCACCTTCCGCACAAACAACGGCGACATAAGCGGCTCGATACTCGGTCAAGAGCTGTTGTTCTCGATCATAACTGAGACCGACCGTTCTGCATTCCCCAAGACAAGTGAAAATGACCGCGCACAATATAAGCTCGACGCTAAAACCTCTGGCGGCGATATAAATGTACGGTTCGTGGAATAAATACTTAATATGAGAAGATCCTTCGGATATAAATATCCGAAGGATTTTTTATATTCCGCCAAGACAGTAATGAAGCATAAAAACAGTGATGTCAATCATAAACCCAACTAATACCATACACTCGATAACGCCCATCTATACCCTCTCCCATTCACATTTATCAGCACAATTATATCACAATTTGAGATAATTGTCAATACTTAATCTAAATCTTTGCTATAATAAAGATTAAACATAGATTAACGTGGAGATTATAATGCGATTAAAAAGCCTGCGGGAGGATCGGGATATCACACAACAGGAGGTCGCCGAATTTCTTCATATCAGACAAAACACATACTCGCAGTACGAGAGCGGCAAACGCGGACTGCCTGTTGATATGCTGATTCGTTTGGCGGAATTCTTCAATACCTCAACCGACTATATCCTTGAATTGACCGATACTCAAAAGCCATACCCAAGATAAAGGACTGAGCACGCACTGGCTCAGTCCTTTATTATTTACTTTTTCTTACAATCGAGATAATTTTTCAGCACATCGCAGATATCGTACAGCGGGCGTGAATTCTTTATCTTATAATTCACGCACTGCCGCCCTGCCATCTGGAAGGTAAGCTGTACGTTCGACATCGCCGCCGCTTCAGCCCAGCGAACCGGGTCGAACTGCTCTGGGATTATCGAAATAAGCTGTCCCTTGTGCTCGATCTTCGGTATTCTCGCCTGCGAACACAGACTGCGCGCGAGCGATACGTACATGAGCGTGTCCGCCTGACGCGGTATCTCGCCGAAGCGGTCCTGCAGCTCGTCTGCAAGGTCGTCGAGGTCCTCCATATTCTCGATGTGTGCGATCTTTTTGTAGATATCCATGCGCTGCGACTCGCTCTTGATATACTTCTCGGGCAGGTACGCATCGAGCGACAGGTCGACCTTCGACTCGAACTTCTCCTTCGGTTTCTCGCCCTTCTCTTCAAGCACCGCCTCGTTGAGTATCTTTACATACAGATCGTAACCGATAGAGTCGAGCTGACCGTGCTGCTCTGCTCCAAGCAGATTTCCCGCGCCGCGTATCTCAAGGTCGCGCAGTGCGATTTTAAAGCCCGAACCAAACTCGGTGTATTCGCGCATTGCAGACAGACGCTTCGTCGCGATTTCAGTCAGCGTCAGCCGCGGCGGATAGGTGAAATACGCATACGCACGTCGGCTCGAACGCCCGACACGTCCGCGTATCTGGTGCAGCTGCGATAACCCGAGCCGGTCGGCGTGGTCGATGATGAGCGTATTCGCATTAGGCACGTCGACACCCGATTCGATTATCGTTGTGCTGATCAAAATATCGATCTCGCCCATTACCATTCCGCGCCAGATATCCGACAGCTGCTCCTTATCCATCTGACCATGTGCGGTCGCGATTCGAGCGTCGGGCACGGACTTCGAAAGCCGCATTGCTACAGCGTCGATGTCGTCGACCGTATTGTGGAGGAAGAAGACCTGACCGCCGCGCCGTAGCTCCTTCTTTATCGCCTCAGTTATGATGAGCTCGTCGTACTCCATGACAAACGTCTGCACCGGGAAGCGATCACCCGGCGCTTCGTCGAGCACCGACATATCGCGAATGCCGCTCATCGCCATGTTCAGCGTGCGCGGGATAGGCGTTGCGGTAAGCGTCAGCACGTCGACATTTCCGGCGATCTGCTTCAATTTTTCCTTCTGTGCAACTCCGAAACGCTGCTCCTCGTCGACGATAACGAGACCTAAATCCTTGAACACAACGTCACTCGACACAAGACGATGTGTTCCGACGATAATGTCGACCTCGCCGCGGCGGAGTCTGCGCAGCGTCTCAGCCTGCTGCTTAGGCGTGCGGAAGCGAGAAAGCATATCGCATTTGACCGGGAATCCACGCATACGTGACAATATCGTCTGATAGTGCTGCATTGCGAGAATCGTCGTAGGTACAAGCAATGCGACCTGTTTTCCGCTCATCACCGCCTTGAATGCGGCACGCATCGCGACCTCAGTCTTACCGAATCCAACGTCGCCGCAGAGCAGTCGGTCCATCGGAACTTTGCTCTCCATGTCATGCTTTATCTCGCTTATCGAATTCAGCTGTCCGTCAGTTTCATCGTATTCAAACGCCGCCTCAAATTCGCGCTGGAACTCGTCGTCCTCGGCAAAAGCGTAGCCCTCGCGGCGTTGACGCTCAGCATATAAGCGTATGAGCTCTTTTGCCATACTCTTCGCGGCAAGCTTTGCGCGCGTCTTCGCTTTATTCCACTCAGCGCCGCCCATCTTCGACAGCTTGACCGCGCCGCTGTCAGAATGCGCACCGATATATTTCGACACCATATCGAGCTGATCGGTCGGAAGATAGAGCATATCGCTTCCGGCGTATTTTATTTTGATGTAGTCCTTCGTCACGCCGACAACAGTAAGCTGCTCGATACCAAGATACTGACCGATACCGTGGTTCGCGTGTACGACGAAATCGCCGATCGAAAGGTCGTTGTACGAGAGTATCTTCTCCTGCGACGAGCGATTATTTTTCGCCTTTTTGCTGTGCGAAAGTATCGTTCGCGAGTAGGAGTTCGGATTCTGGTACATCGACAGCAGCGCGAAACGGGTCGCGGTAAGCTCGAATCCGGCGAGATTGAAGCCGGATATAACAAGCGTCACACCCTCTGGCAAGCTGAGTATCCCATACGGATTTTCGTCCGACTGCTTCAACGCCTGCAAGCCGCGCTCGTTGAGCTCGGTAACCACATTTTTCGCGGTGATGTCATTCTCGCAGAGCACGACGGTACGGAATTTTCCGGCGGCGTATGCGGTCAAATCCTCGCAGAGCAGGTCCATGTTGTCAGCATACGACACCGTCTGTTTTGTTCTAAATGCGAACATACCCGCAAGCTTTTGGCCACCAGCCGCAAATGCGTCGCAAAGCAGCGCGCCCGACTTATCGACGAAGGTTTCGTAATAGTCGATATGCCGCGAGTAATCCGAATAGCGCGCCGACACCTCGCCCTTTTCGAGCAGCGATTCGATTTCGCTCGTGATGTGGAAATCGTAAGCCTTCATGCGGTCGGATGTGGCGTTTGTATCCTGAATGAAGATTAGCGGATGTACGAGCTCGCAGCGTCCGGCAGCGTCGATAACATAATCGGCGAGCGTGGTTTTATTTTCGTAGACGAGCGAAATATATTTATCGATAAATTCAAGCTCAAGCCCAGCGTCAACGGCTTCAATCTCGGCGGCGAGCTCACCGCGCACACGGTCATCGCTCGCCTTTTTCAGCTGCGCCTGCACTGCCTTTTTGATGTCAGCGCGGTTCTCGGGCGTAGTTACGATCTCGCGTGCCAGAGTTATCGTGAAATTCGATATATTCTCGATTTTTCTCTGAGTCATGATATCGAAATATCCCATCTGGTCGATTTCGGTATCGAACAGCTCGATTCTGACCGGATACTCTGAATACGGCGGGAAAATATCGATAATTCCACCGCGCACTGAGTACTGCCCTACGCCGTCGACCATATCAGAGCGGACATAACCGCTCGCCTCGAGCCTTGCGACGAGCTCTGACAGCTCGCACTGGTCGTCGCGGTCGATAACGAGCGTACCGCGACGCAGCACCTCGAGCGGCATTGTGTACTGCATGGCAGCGTCGGGCGTTGCGATAATGACATCATACGCTGACTCATCGGCTGCGAGCGCGGACAGCGCCTTCAAACGCTCGTGCTCGTACTCATGCGACGCGGTGATATTGTGGAACACGAAATCGCGCAGCGGGTAAGTGATCGGCTTCAGCGAAAGCTCAGCGAGTGCGTTCGACAGCTTAAGCCCGTCCTTTTCGTCGCTGACTAAAATAAGCGCCGGAAGCCTATATTTTTCCCGCACCTTACGGATTACGGCGGCATAAAACACCGCTCTCGCGCCGTCGGAAAGTCCGCTCACCGATATCGGGTGCGCAGCTTCATTTCTCCGCTCGACAAGCAGCTTTAAGATATCGTCAAGCTCTTTTTCGAGCAGTATCGAATCGGCTATAAGGCTGATTTTTTTATCTATCTCAGGCATGGTTACCTCGCATTCAACATATTCATCGCTTTATCTATGTCACCGGAAATTATCGTCGGCAAGCCTTCGCCTACTCGTTCCATAGCAGTAAAAAATTGCTTCTTGCCTTCCTCCGAAAATTGACCGAGCACCCAATCGGCAAGGTCATAATCGGGGTGCGGCTTCGCGCCGACTCCCATGCGGATCCGCGGGAAGTTGTCACTGCCGAGCTGATAAATTATACTGCGCAGTCCTTTCTGACCGCCGTCGCTTCCCTTCTTGCGGACGCGGACGCTGCCCGGCTCGAGGTTGATGTCGTCGCATATTGCTATTATATTTTCGGGTGTGATCTTATAGAAGTCGGCAGCTTCGCGAACTGCCTCGCCCGACGCGTTCATGTACGTCTGCGGCTTCATCACGAGCCCGCGCCGTCCAGCGATAGTAACTTCGCCGCAGAGCGCCTTAAAACGTGCGCGGTCGACCTTGAAATTATACTTCTGCATTAGGTAGTCAATAGTCATAAATCCGGCGTTATGACGGGTAAACGTGTACTCATTGCCGGGATTTCCGAGTCCGACGAGAATGAAGGATATCGGTTCAAGCGGCGCTTGCGGCTGCTTTTCAATCTTTTTAAATAAATCAAATATATCTGCCATTATAATTCCATACCTTTCCAAAAATAGTTCTGAGCAACTCATCAGACTCTCACTTGAAAGCACAAATCGACGGGAGCGAACTGTCTGCTTGCCTGCCAGCAGATTAAGTCCGCGCCCGTCTATTCTTTTCAGTATTTTATATTATACCAGATTTTGTAGGCAAATTCAAGTCTTTTTTGAAAAATAAGTTGAATTTTAATTCGACATAGTTTGATATGGAAAGTGTGTTAATTGATATTGTGTCTCTGACAGACAGGCTTGTAAATGTACAGTTACCGCGTAAATAAGCTACTACCCAGCTTACATGTGCCCGAATTTATACGATTTAGCCCATAATCAGGTCGAAAATCTTTCAAATGTTAATAAATACGGAGAAGTTTATAAATCTTTTAAAAAACACTGGCTATTTTCGGGATAATATGGTATAATATAGATTGCAGTCACTGTCGGAAAAATCCGGCAGCGGCATTTGTATTAACCGTGCTGAATTTTTATTTATTATACATGGAGGTCACTATTCACCTATGAGCAAAAAGTATTGTTACCTTTTCTCTGAGGGCAACGCAAAAATGCGTGAGCTGCTCGGAGGTAAAGGCGCGAACCTTGCCGAAATGACCAACCTCGGTCTTCCGGTACCGCAGGGCTTCACCATTTCTACCGAAGCATGCACCCAGTACTACGAGGACGGCAAGCAGATCAACCCCGATATCATGGCTGAGATCATGGAATATATCGAGAAGATGGAAACCATCACCGGCAAGAAGTTCGGCGATATGGAGAACCCGCTTCTCGTTTCGGTACGTTCGGGCGCACGCGCTTCGATGCCTGGTATGATGGACACCATCCTCAACCTCGGTCTTAACGAAGACGTTGTCGACGTTATCGCAAAGAAGTCCGGCAACCCGAGATGGGCATGGGACTGCTACAGAAGATTTATCCAGATGTACTCCGACGTCGTTATGGAAGTTGGAAAGTAGTACTTCGAGCAGCTCATCGACAAGATGAAGGAAGAAAAGGGCGTTACTCAGGACGTTGATCTTGACGCTGACGACCTGAAGGAGCTCGCTAATCAGTTCAAGGCTGAGTACAAGCTTAAGATCGGTGCTGACTTCCCGACCGATCCTAAGGAGCAGCTGATGGGCGCTATCAAGGCTGTATTCCGTTCGTGGGACAACCCCCGTGCGAACATCTACCGCCGCGACAACGATATCCCATATAGCTGGGGTACCGCTGTAAACGTACATATGATGGCAATCGGTAACATGGGCGAGACCTCTGGTACTGGCGTTGCGTTCACTCGTGACCCTGCTACCGGTGAGAAGAAGCTAATGGGCGAATTCCTTATGAATGCACAGGGCGAGGACGTTGTTGCAGGCGTTCGTACTCCTATGCCTATCGCTAAGAT
>JAAVZO010000017.1 GCA_022791685.1 Clostridiales bacterium | reverse complement strand
GTCTCCGGCAATACCGCCAACTACAGGTATCGCGTTCGATGCCGCAAATCTTACCGCACGCATTGATAGGCTGTCAGCACTCGCCGCAATTGAATTTTGAAAGCTCATCACCGTGCTGATCACCGCTGCGATAAGTCCGAGTATCCAGCTAAAAGTCCCACGAACCAGCTTAGTTATCCCATCAAGCTTGAGTCCGCCGCCGAGTGCCGACGCAATGGAAATACCAAAGCAAAGCTGCAATACCGGAAATAATCCCTTAGCAGCAAGCATTTCAACAAACGAAAGTCCTAACATCATAGCATTTGCCGATACAGCAGACGCGGTAATATTACCTCCGGCAATATTGATAGCCGTCATGACCGGAAGCATAGTATTAACGAGCGTCGAAAGCTGATATAAATACGCCTGTACTGACTCGAACAGCTTCGAGATCGTGCCGAACAGCGCAAGCATGATACATAATCCCGACGCAAACTCAAACACTGATGACAGCGAATCCGACTTAATTATCCCCTTCAACGCTCCGAGCGCTGATGAGATCACGATAAGTCCAAGCAGAGTCGACATTGTGCGCATAGTGGGGTACAGCGCCGCAGATAATATCTTGCCGATAACTCTCGCAAAATATCCCACTGAATAACTGCTTATCACGCTGTCTGAATCAAAAATTGACGAATTCTCAGGAAGATATTCGCGCACCTCATCTGGAATAGAGTTGTATATCGAATCGACCCCAAAGTCATCAGCTGTATACAATTCGTCCTCCGCATGAACTCCGGAAATGAATAACAAAGTCATCGCGACAAACACGATAATATATTTAATTTTCCGCATAGCGATCCTCTATTTCATAAATCCGGCGGCAAGCGAAATAAGCTCATTTATCAGCGGCAGACATAATAACAGTATCTCCGCCTTTCCGACAAGCTCCAGCTTTGACGCAATCGCCGACTCGCCCGCATCTCTGCACAGCTCCGCTGAAAACTGCACCGCAAGCGTAATTCCGAGCGCCTTAACGAGAGTCGACATATACCCTTCAAAGCTTGTACCCGAAATCAGCTCGTTAAGCAGCTTGAGTGTCGGATAAAACTCCGCAGCCGCGATACCGAACAATATGACCGCAGCCGCCAGTGTGACAATTCCCGAGAACTCGCTTTTCTGTCCCTTTAATATTAGGATCGCCGCCAGCGCACATAGCGCAATACCGCAATATTTTATCATCAGAAGCCGAATACACTGCGTACACTGCTGAACAGCGTGCCGAGCTTATCGATAAGCATGAGCATTACAATAATTATACCAGCGAGAGACACCAGCACCGCCTGCTCGTCCCTGCCATATTTTGAGAGCAGCTGATACGCGATACTGACTGTTATCCCTACTCCGGCGACCTTTAAAATCAGACTTACATCCATATATAATAAAAATCCTTTCCATTAGACTTACCATAATAATATTGCGATCAAAAATCCAATAAGTATCCCAAATGTGCGGCAAAGCTTAGCACGCTTATCGATCTCACCGCGAGCGGATGAAAGCAGCTCACCCAGCCGTTTCTCAAAATAGGCACAGTGTGAGCTCTCCTCTCCGACATTGTGCATGCCAAGTCCGGCAAAGAATTTTTCGAGCTCGTCTGCCTCCGATTCACTTACATACATACGATTGCGACAGCTCACGAATGCCTCAGCCGCGCCATATTTTCTTGCACCGTCAATAAATTCGCAAATCAACTCGCTTTCATATCCATCGAATATACGGTCGAGCGGCGCACGATAATACTCTATCTGAGCCTTGATATGCGCAATTAGCCGCACAAATGCTTCAAGCTGCATTACACGCAGACGATACATTTTCGCCGCAGAAAATCCTACTAACGTGCAAGAAATAAAAACAAGCAGGCTTCCAACAAATCGTATCATAATAATCTCGAAGCTTCATCATGAGTCGCACAGTTGAATCCAAAGCAGCGTGATAATCTACCGCACATCCGCTCACGTGAGATAGATATGTAATAATCAAATACACCATGCTCATGCAGCAGGCGTATATTCGGACGTGCAAGCAGCTCACCAAGGCTCGACGCATGAGCGCTCGCAACAAGCGGAACACCGGTATTCTGCGCGGTCAATATAGCGCGCGCTTCATCACCGTCGCCGAGCTCATCGCATATAAGCACCTCAGGCGACAGTGTTCGTGTCGCAAGCTCAATTCCGCGTGCACGCGGATATCCAATAAGCACATCGCATAGCGTGTCCGAAAACATCTCCGGTATGCAGATCTCACCGCGAGTGTCGATTATAGCCACCCGACGTGCAAATTCCCCGCCAAGTCTGGCAGCAAGATCGCGCAGCAGCGTAGTCTTACCGACCCCGGGAGGAGAGTATATCAACATTGAGCGAAGCCGATAATTATCAAGGCAGCGCCGCACAAGATAATCGCTCACACCGCGTATAATATGCGGCACACGAATGTTTACCGACGTTATCTCAGATACATTACCATCGCTCGACGACGTACCGCACACGCCGACACGGTAACCGTCACCAACACGAATATACCCCTCACGTATGGTGTCGCCGTGAGCATAATACGAACCGCGGCATAAAGTAGATACACATTCGCCAAGCTCTCGTCCGGAGACACGGCTGTCGAGTATGATATTTGCACCAGCATTCGTAACCGAGGCAGGGCGGTCAAGCCGAAGCCTGATCTCCGATATATCAGACGCACGTATTCTTCCCTGTCCGGCAAGTTCATAAAGCTCAGCCGATACTCGCTCCGGCAGACATTCTTCAAGCTCTCGTACAAGTAAATGTGTTTCTCTCATTTGAATCATTCCTTTGCTTTGAAATTGTCTAATAGACTTGCCCGATAACCGAATTTCTACTGAAAAATTATCAAGCAAGTCTATTTCATATATACGGACAGGCATCAAAAAAAATTCGCGGAATCATAAAATTCCACGAATTCAAATTTTATTTATTTTTTAAGCAAACTCTCAATAACCGCACGCTGTACTGGAAGATATAACAGAGAGTAGTCTGAAAGTTCCAACCAAACTAACTCATAGTCAGGCTCTGTAGGCTCACATACAGACGCAATAACTTCACCGCGATAATAATGCTGGATAGGGTGAAAATATCCGAGCTTAGAATGTATAGTATACATCTCACCTGAATCAAGCAGCTCGCCGACACTTACATCAATGCCGCCTTCTTCAAGACATTCCCGCATAATGCACTCAACATGACTCTCGCCTTCCTCGATACCACCACCAAGCAGAAAATACCCCTTAGGCTCTCGAACTGCCGCAAATTTTCCATCCTTCACCGCGATAAGGTATGCGCCCTCTCGGTCATAGTAAGCCTGCCCCGGAATCGGCGAACCAATAGTATACATCTATACTATTCCTTAGAACCGAGTGCCAGCTCGCATTCAGCACGCTTACGCTCGAGCTCGCAGCGAACAACCGACGGACATTCGACAGAGCAAATATGACGTGCCCAGCATTTTTTGCAAACATCAAACTTATGCTCACAGGTCTCGACTGGTGCAAACATATTCTTCTCACCGCGCTTAATAAGGTCGCGAGCATACTTTTCAAGCTCCTTTAAAAGCTCCGGAAGTTCGTCCTCACAAAGCGGATCGTCAGCGCACGAAACGATCTTCAACGCCGATTCACCAGCAGCAATAGCGTGCTCTATAATATGCGGATTTGAATGACCGCACAAGTTTCCGTCAGAAAAAGCAATTGCACATCCACTATCCTTACATTCAGACTCAACTGCGTCAAACGCAGAGTCCTCCGAATAGAGCTTCCCCTCAGTATACAGCTTATACATCTCATCGTACTTATCGCTTATCGCTGCGCTGTCGTATTTCGCCAAATCATAACGCAGCGCCGACGGGCAATCCTTAGGCATCGGAAGCTCAATATAGTCGAGCATTTTGTATCCGAGCTCATCGAGTATATGAAGCGAACCGCTTGCACTGTCATACGCAAAGCGATGTCCGCCAAACTTAAAAGTGTGTACCATAATGTGAGTTTCCTTTCAAAAGTACAAAAAAGTATTAAATAACTTGAATTTAAAGAAAACAGTCCCCTGTCGAGCCGCTATGCAGCTTGACAAAGGACTATTATCCGCATTGGAGCGATACTAAGTTATTCAGCGGCGCGCAGTTTTCAGCTGACGGCGTGCAAGCGCAGCTGGGCTCTTATTTCCGTCGCCGATGCGCTGCTTGCGTTTGCGTCCGAGAAGTCCGCCAAGCATAGACAGCGCAATACAGCCAATATAGCCGAGCGCCATCCAGAGCGGCGAAACCAGCTCACGCGATACGTCTCCGCTGTCACCGCGGAAGAACAGCGAGATAACCCAGATAAACAGCACATAGAATGCGCCTCCAAGCAATCCCGCGATAAAAGCCGCGTCGGGATACGACTTCGCCGATACAAATCCGCATACCACAGCACCGATAAACAGCGCTGCTATCGCAAATATTTCAAGCATACTTGCTGGATCGTCCATTGAAAGTGCGGCAGCTGATAAAATAAGCGCTAAAATCAGAATAACTATAATTCCGGCAATGAGCCCACGCAAAGCTGCTCCAAGCAGACTTTGTAAGCCGTCTGGCTCGTCCCTTGTCAGATTATTTGCCAAATCCATTCCCCCTCATATAACGTTGCCATTTCCAATGGCAAGTTGAAATCATTTCACTAAACTATATGAGGGAAAAATGGAAATTATGTCAGCAATCCTCAGCTTTTACGTCAATGCTCTTAATAGCACTGCGAAGAATACGTATCTTAGTACCGTCGCGACCAGTCTCGATCATAACGGTCTCTTCCTTCATGCTTACGACCTTGCCGATAATGCCGCCGATAGTGGTGATCTCATCGCCGACCTGCAAAGAATTGCGCATTGCATTAGTTTCCTTTTCCTGCTTCTTCTGGGGTCTGTACATAAAGAAATAGAAAATAGCTACCATAGCAACGAGCATGATTATCGTTGCCATACCCTGACCTGCTGCGCTGCCGCCTGTAGTAGCTGCTGCTGCACTGTCAGCTGTCAAAAAAATATTCAACTTCTGCACTCCTTCATATTTTGAAAATATTAAACAATCTTAATTATACTATAATCAAGACGCTTTTTCAATAGATATTTGTAAATTTGCGGTAATAAATTATGCCTTGATGATCCAGGCACAAAATTCAGCAATCCATATAAAAAATAATATCCGACTTTCCTTCCTGACGCGTTCCTTTATACACGTTGGAGTCGAAGCCTCCTATATGGAAACCTGCTTTAATATAGAATTCGCACGCAGCCAAATTATTGTCCTGTCCCTGCGTATACAATCCGTGGTAGTTTTTTTCTTTGCAGATCTCCTTAGCCTTATCTATAAGCGCTGAAGCGATACCTTTGCAGCGATAGCTTTTCGATACCTTCAGATCATACAAATACATATACTTATTCCATGAATCCTGCAATATCGCAAGAGCTACGCATTTTTCCCCGTCATATGCGCCGACAAAAACACTATTCTCAAGCATTATATCATAATCATAATTCTCATCCGGGAAAATCATCTCGCAGATTTCATCTTTTCCAAAATGGACAACATCATAGTTCCATTGTTCGTTGATATAAGATGGGATCATTCGTCCAAACAACGCAAACGGCTCATTAGGAATATTTATATCCTGCTTGTGCGCTGCGTCAATAATTCTAATTTCAATCAATTGGTCTACTCCCAAATTACAATGCAGCTATCACATATAATCTTCACGAATAAAACTGATATACTCCATACAGTATTCGTCAGCTCCCGAAACTGCCGACGCAGAATAACGTGCCTTTTTAAGCTCCTTCGAGCACGGGTCAATTATCGCAGCGTCAAGACCACAATAAAGCGCTATCGAAAGGAATGCCGAGTTGATGAATGCACGCTTTGGAAGACCGAAAGAAACGTTCGAAAGCCCACAAACTGTATTAGCGCCAGTCTCCGACTTGATAAGACGTATCGTCTCGATCGAAGTCTTTGCGTTGGTGTCATTGGTCGCCAGTGTCTCGCATATAGCGTCGATGTAAATTCTGTCCTCGGAGATTCCAGCAGCTGTGAGCTTCTCGATAGCAGCCTTAGCGCCTGCAAGACGACCCTCAGCTGTATCCGGTATACCCTCGACTTTGTTTATCGGAAGCACTACAACACCGCAGCCAAGCTCAGCAATTACCGGAGTCAGCTCATCAATACGTTCATCGGTAGTTACTGAGTTGAGTATCAAATCGCGTCCCTCACAGCCTTTAGCAGCTTCGGCAAGAATATCCGGATTCGGAGAGTCGAGCACGATACCGCAGTCGCTGTTGTCGAGCACAAGGCGCAGTACCTTCTTCATCATATCAAGCTCATCGTCCTCAAAAAGAGCAGTATTGATATCAAGATAATTCGCACCAGCTTCCTCCTGTGCCTTGATAAGCGATATTATCGCCTCATCACCATTTTTCATTGCTTCAAACGCACTCGGGATAGAGCTGTTGAGTTTTTCACCTATTACTATCATTTTGTATTCTCCTATTTTTTATATTTATCAGACCAAACATTCCAGTTGGCAATCGAACGGCTCTTTTTCGACGTGCTCGCTGCATTTCCACACCGCGTCAACACAGCCCATCGCACTGTAAAACGACTGACTTTCAATAGCTGAATGCGCCGAAATATACAGCTTCTTCGCGCCGAGCGAGCGTGCAAATTCCTTAGCTGCCATAAACAGGGCTCTGCCAATTCCATTACCGCGGCAATCCTGAGAAACATGGATACTCGTAAGGTCGCGATATTCACCATTATCACCCATCGGCGCAGCTTCAACCGATGTAAATCCCTTCAGCACGCCGTCAATAAACGCACCACGAACAATTCCGCCAGTGGCTACAGTATTTTTCAGGCACACGATAAGCTCAGCATAATCTTCCTCTGACCAGTCGTCAATAAACGGGTCAGGTCGTATCACCCATTCGCCATCGACAAACCGCCTACAATCATTTACCACCTGACGACGGATAAATCCGCCGAACAGCTCACGGGTGATCTCATCACCATCAATATTTCTATACTCTATTTTCATCTTTATCTTTAATATACTCCACCAAAGCCTCGGCAAGCTCTGCACGCTTCAGTGGGAACATGACATAAAATCCATCGCAGCAGTCCCACACAGAATCAATAATATCCTCAGCAAATCGGAGTGATATCTCACGAGTTTGTTCAGGCGACGCGTCACGCAATGCTTCACACAATTCAGCCGGTATCGAAATACCGCCGACCTCATTCGCAAGGAATACTGCGTTTTTGTATCCTGCAAGCGGCATTACTCCAGCAAGAATACGGCAATCAATTCCAAGCCGCTTAAACTCGCTTCTCACAAGCTTCAAATTATCGACGCTCTGACGTGTAAATATCGCCTGCGTCATCAGCATAGACGCACCCTGCGATATCTTCTTCACCGCACGCTCGAGCTCAGCTTTGAAGTTAGTTGCATTGACATTCAACGCCGCAGCAATATAATACGGCGATTCGCTGAAAACATCCGTATTCAAGCTGTCAATGTACGAAATAAGCCCATATGAGCTCATATTATATACCGCCTTGACTCCATCAGCACGCAGTCCTTCATCCGGCGAGTCACCGGTAATCGCAAGCAGACTGTCGACTCCATCCATGCTCGCCGCCAGCAGCGCGCCCTTGACCGCAATTCGATTTCGGTCGCGGCAGGTCAAATGCGGCAATACTGGAATATCAAGCTCTCGCTTCAATTTAGCCGACATCGCAAGCGCGTCTGCACGTACACGTGCAAGCGGCGAATCGGTAACGGTCAGCGCGTCTGCACCCACAGCTTTAAAACGATGTGCACAGTCAACAAAGAAGCTCGCATCGCAATTGAGCGGCGGATTCAATTCAACCGCGATAAGCTTGCGGCTATAATCGAATGCCTTGAAGAAATTCTGACTCTTTTTAGTTAGAACTGTATCTGTCTTACTGATTATTGCAGGCGCATTGCTTGAAATGAGCTCATATGCCGCTTTAATATGCTTCGGAGTAGTACCGCAGCAGCCCCCGACTGCACCTGCACCAAGAGACGCAAGTTCACTCAACTTCTCAGCAAAATAATCAGGGTTATTCGCAAATGTCATTCGTCCATTCTGACGAGCTGGATAGCTCGCATTCGGCATTACTGACAACCGCGAATAATCGAACCCCGGAAGCAGCTCACCGAGACGCGACGCAAGTCCCAGCATTACTGACGGACCACATATGCAGTTGAGTCCGGCATAATCGCAAGGTTCAATCGCCTGTGAGATCAAACGCACATAATTGCGTCCAATTCTGGTATACCCATCCTGCGCCACAGCAAATGAAGCAATGATCACTGGAGCGTCTACACATCCGCGAATATATTCGATAGCCTTTTTAATAGGCTCGAAATCGTCGAGCGTTTCGAATAGAAA
Organism: Clostridiales bacterium; assembly: GCA_022791685.1. Lineage (GTDB taxonomy): Bacteria > Bacillota > Clostridia > Oscillospirales > CAG-272 > Flemingiibacterium. Next base: position 59,393 of record JAAVZO010000017.1, on the reverse strand, counting down.
ATTCTTAGCTCCAAGCTCACAAAATATCTTAGCCGATTCAAGATACATATCCTCCGCTTCACGCGGTTCAGCCGAAATATTGCCTATATCGGCAAAAACCTGAGCCGTACCAGATACGGCATTTGCGAGATTCCATCCAGCAGAAATGACATCCCTGAGCTGTTCGCCGTCCGGGAACACAAGCGAATTCGCCTGATAAGTGTTAGTCTTAATTGCATTAGCGCCCGCCGATATATACTCGTAATGTATGCGTGTTACCATCTCAGGAGCGGTAATGTTAGCCAGCTCACAAATAGTCTCACGTCCGCCGAGTTCAGCATATAGCGTGCCAAATGCGCCATCAAATTTATATTTAAGCATTTTGCTTTCTACCTTTTAATGTTCAATATAGAATATTATATCACGCGGCATGGATATTGTCAATTGAAATTTGCGGTTTCATGCCAAATTTAATAAAAATTGAGGCTGCTGTAAAATACAGCAGCCCCATATCATTATCTTATCAAGCCTTAATTTCCGTTCCAGCTTTCGATAAACTTCTCTATATCAGCTTCGACCTTAGTCTCAACCTCCGCATATGAGCTTGCAAGCTCACACTTGCCAAAAATCGCTTCATTAAGCACTTTTGACGATCCGCCGAAATCATACAGCAGATTAAAATCAAGATAGAGATTATTGAATACATAATCGAGCATTTCAGTACTATCATCATCACGGGCAACCTTCTGCTTAAGCATTAGATCGTAGGTCTGATGGCGTACATTCTTGTAGGAATAATATCCAAGCGCCTCAGTCATAAATCCGGTAAACTCCGCATCCGCTATTTTCGGGATGGCAATATACGCATCCGCCCATGGGTTGCAGAACGAACGATAAGTCTCCTGATCTTCGTCAAATTTCGGAGTCGGTAGAATAAGGTAATCGCTGTCCATATCGCGCAGGTATACAATTGCACTTTCAACAAAATGGCCAATGAATAACGCCCTGTCTTCCTTAAACATCCTATTGATAGTATCATTAAATTCATAACTGCGTACACCTGAAACAACAAATCTGTTGACCGCTTCTATAACGCTCATTGTATGCTCATTTACGAAGTCGACCGTCAGCGATTCTTTGTCAGATGAAATCGTAGAATAATTGATATTGTTTCCCACAACAAGGCTTTCAACATTTGAATTAAAGCCGATAAAATCGTTCAATGTATCCATTACACCGTCATCGTTTACATCACTGGTCAGATCCTTAGACAATCTTTCAGCGACATCAAATGTCCATTTGCCGTCTCGCACAAGCTGAGGAAAATTCTCAGTAATACCGTAATCCTCCGCAACACTTGTATTCAAATACACACAAGATGCCATCTGATACATGGTCGGGGAAATGTCTCCGGTAGTGTAGTACATAATATCGTTGAAGCAAAGGCTTTCATACATCAGACCGCTCCACCAATTCTCGCTGAGTGACAAATACGGCATATCGTTAAGATTGGCCAGTACGCCATCAAGCGCGGCGGAAGAAAGCGCTCCGCCAAGCAGCGCCGAAATGCAGAGAGAATACGAATCGTCATTTGCGTAAACACTATTTTTCATCGCATTAACACCGGTCGCAGCTCCGTTCATCTGTACATACTGAATATCTACGTTGTAGCGTCCTTCGATCGCTAAATCGCGTCTGTAAAGAGCGTCGTTTACTATATCTCCGGTTTCTGCATCTCCAGGCATATTGACGTGCATATCCGGATGATCGTTTGCATCCAGTATCGTAAATACTTGTCCGTTAAAGTTCTTCGCTCCAAGCTCGTCAAGCCGATCTCTTTCAACCTCGACTGGCTCAGTCGTTTCACTGTCACCTACGGTGTCAGTGCTTTCTTTTAGAACCCCCCCCCGCTTGTGCAGGAGGCAAGGGATACCATGCTTGCACAGACCGACAATGAAACCAGTCTAAGCAATACTTTTCTGTAATCTTTCATTGGTATTCCTCCATAAAAATTAAATTATATAAAATTATTACATCTTCAAATATGAGATGCAATAATTATAATAACATAGAATCCATCATTTGTCAAGCAATTTTGCAAATTCTATTGCATAAATAAAATTTTTGTGGTACAATAGTCATTGAAATTTATTATAATACCGGAGAACCAATATGCAATACTTCCTCGACAGCGCTGATACAGCTGTTATACAAGCTGCACTCGCGAAATATCCGCTCGACGGCGTTACAACCAACCCAGCTATCCTCGCACGTGACATTTCACCTGATGATAAGCTCTCCGATACACTATTAAAAATACATGAGCTAACCAAGGATAAGCTTCTGTTCGTACAGGTTACTTCGCCAAATACAGCCGGAATGATATGCGACGCTCATAAAATAATTGAAGCCCTCGGAGGCAAGCTTTCGATAAAAATTCCAGCTACTCCATCAGGCTTTACTGCAATGAAAATACTCGCCGCTGACGGAATAAACATCACAGCTACGGCCGTATACACAACCTCGCAGGCAGTACTTGCAGCGAGATCCGGCGCAAAATACATAGCGCCGTACATATCGCACATAGACAATCTCTCGCTCGACGGTGCAGAAATCGCCTGTGAAATGGCACAAATACTGAAACTGCACAACCTTGACGCACAGATACTCGGCGCAAGCTTCCGTACCGCGTCACAGGTCGAACGCATAGTAAAAGGCGGAGTTAGTGCAGTGACCGTAACTGCCGAAATGCTCGACACACTCGCATCTCATCCCGGAACAATAGCTGAAATTGCTTCATTTGAAGATAAATGGAACGCCCGCTTTGGCAAAGATATATTTGAACTGTTATAAAGTAGAGCTCACCGGAGATAACTCTCCGGTGAGCTTTGTTTTATATGATATTAACTGTCTCGCCGCACTTCAACGACAGCGGATATTCCTTGCCATTTATTACAGCTACACCTTCGTAATCGCTGCAAACTGCACTCATTGTACAGGAAGTAACCACACCATTGATCCACTTAGCCGACACTTCTACACCGCCACGGGCACGCAGTCGAGTAAAGCTGCCCGCTTTAGCATATTCGTCCGGACACGCCGGAAGCAATACGATTTTGCCATTATGCGATTGAATAAGCGTTTCAGCCAGCGCAGCGCTCGCACCAAAGTTTCCGTCTATCTGGAACGGAGGGTGAGAATCGAACAGGCTCTCGCGGGTCGAATTGCAGAGCAGCTTGCGTATAGTCGACGACACGCCATCCTTATCACAAAGTCTTGCATAAAGCGCAATAAGCCATGCACACGACCAGCCGGTATGTCCGCCGCCATTGGCAAGTCGGCGTTCAAGCGTTTTCTTTGCCGCAGCGTATAAATCAGGAGTATCTACCGATATCGCACAGTCCGGATACAGCGCAAACAAATGCGAAACATGACGATGACCGGGCTCTGGCTCGTCGTAGTCCTCGAGCCATTCCATCAGCTGACCATGCTTGCCAACTCTGAGCGGCGGCATTTTTTTGAGAGCCGCACGAGCTTCATCAGCCCATTCCGGATTTATTCCGAGCAGCTCCTCCGTCTCAATATACATACGCAGAAGTCCGCCGATTATTTCGATATCCATCGATGGCGACAGACACAGATACGCCGACTTCGGTCGCTCGCTCTTAGGTGTCCCTTCCTTACAAGGCGCACTGTAATAGCGATTCTCCGGAGACGTGGAGGGTCCAGACAGCAGTCTGCCGTTTTCGTCCTCAAACATATAGTCAAGGAAAAATCTCGCGCAGTCACGGATATATTCATACGCTGTATCACGCAAATATGCAGTATCACATGTAAACAGATAATGCTCCCACATCGAATAGCAGAGCCATGCACCGCCGAGCGGCCAAAGTCCCCACAATCCGTCAGCAGGTGCGGTAAATCCATAAATGTCGGAGAGATGATGCAAAACTGTTCCGCGGCAGTGATAGTTGACTTTCGCCGTCTCGCGTCCGCTTTCGAGCAGATAATTATTCATATAATCGAACAGCGGCAGCGCACACTCAGAAATATTCGCTACCTCAGCGTGCCAGTAATTCATCTGAAGATTGATGTTCGTGTGGTAGTCATTGTTCCACGGCGCTTCAATATAACCGTTCCAAACTCCCTGCAAATTCGCCGGAAGGCTTCCCTCTCTACTCGAACCGACAAGCAGATATTTTCCAAACCGGAAATACAGCGCCATGAGTCCAGTATCAACCGCTGATGGGTCATTTTTCAAGCGCTCAAGTCTGCGATTTACCGGCAGCTCTGCAAACTCATCCTCGCCAAACTCAATATCTGAGCGTCCCATAAGCTCTACATGGTCGCTGCACGAACGTGCAAACAGCGTATCAAAACCATCGTCGGGAATTGTCGGAACATATCCAACACCAATAGCAATATAATATTCGGTAGCCAAAGCGTCAGTCACAACAAAGCTTTCACCTTCAACTGTAAGCTTGCCGTCAGTCACAACACACAGCTTTATATAAAACTCGCGTCCGCCAACTACCGGATGTGCCTTAACGGTCATAACATTCCCCTCAAATGTTATACTTTCAACACCAACTCGCTCATCCGTACCCGTAGGCTCACCCTTCTTGTTAAGATCACGGCGTACATAAGAGATACGCGCAGAATGTACTCCGGTATGACGCATTGCTATAACCTTGTCCGGATATGACGCAAACGCCACTCGCTTCTGCTCACTTCCATCAGCTGAATACGAAACACATGAAGTACCGTTCAAAAGGTCAAGCTCGCGGCGATAATCACTGTAATTATTGTCCGCGTCAAAGTCGATCAGCAGTTCACCCGCGGTCTCCTGCGATTGAATTCGATAGAACGAATCCTCCAGCGCATTCGTTGCATACTCGTCAGCAGCCGGAGCGTCACCTGACAGCAGCAGTTCACGAATCTTGTCGATCTTTGTGCGAAACTCAGGGCTTGCAGTATCCATCTTTCCGCCCGACCAGATAGACTCTTCGGAAAGCTGTATGCGCTCACACGATACGCCTCCGTAGATCATCGCCCCGGAGTAACCATTTCCGATAGGTGAAGCCAGTTCCCACTCTGTAGCAGGAAAATCAAGATAAAGTGTGTTTTTGTTCATTTTCATTTCCTTTCACAAATGTTATACTTCAGATTTTTCACCTGAATTTTTTAAAGTAAATTCGATCCTATTTTTCGAATTTCGGAAAATATAGATCATCAGTGCGACAGATACAAGCGCGCTCGAAATAAGCAGAGTAAAAAATGTAATATCGCTTATCTCACCGAGCAGATCTGTAAGCGAACCAAACAAATTAAATGCAAAATGCACGATTATAGATGCGGTCAGTGAGCGATATTTCTCGCTTACCCAGACCAATAAAAATCCAAGCAGTGAAGCATATATGACCCATATTATCTCACCGTGCATCATACCAAACACCCATGAAGATATCAGCATAGCCGCAAACATCGGCATTCCCTGCTTCAATCGGCTGTAGAACATCCCGCGGAAGGTTATCTCCTCAACTATCGGAGCAGCGATAACAGTTGTCAGTACCATCATCAGAACACCCGAATTCGTCAGCATATCTGCACTTTCGACATATGACTCGACCCACTCAGCCGGAAATGGTATCAGCGACATAGCCATTGAAACAAATACATTGAGAGCTGCGCCAAGTGCAAACAATATCGGTATCTGCGACAGAGGAAGCTTAGTCAGTCCGAATTCACGACATAGCTTTTTCTTCCGTGCCTTGATCACTATCATATATGTGAGCAGTGTAAGCGCACCAGAAAGCAGCGTCAGGTGAAGCGAATACTGCATAACAATATCATACGTGCGCTCGATAAGCAGCTTCTGCAGAGCCTGATAAGTGAGCTCCATTTCAGCTGTATCAAGAGTTGACGCAACATATATTGAAGCAGCGGCCGATGCTATATTGACTGTGATCATCTGCCATCCAAAATAGACTGCAAAATATAGTAATGCTTTGACACATGATTTTAAAAAGTTCTTGAATGTCATTATCCTATTACCTTTCTTCAGAAGTTAATAACTCACTAAAATTATAAGTCATAAATCCCAAAAAATAAACCTATATTTTGTAAATAACGATCCTAAATCAAAAAGAAAATTTACAAAAAGCATTTTATAATTTGTTCTGACTATGCTATAATATTTGTATCAAAAATAATATAAGGACATACCATGAAAAACGAAAATATAGAATCGCTGTTTTCCGATATTATCGAGCGCCGCATACTCAAAAAGGCGGTATTCTCGAAGCCGGACGATAAGCAAATAATAAAATCCACCGTAACACCGTACAAAAAGCCAGACGGCACTATTATGCTGCGGCTCGAACGCTTCACCCGCGACAATAAAGCATATCAACAGAATCTCGAATACGAGCCATCTAAGCTTGCATCTCTTGCGCTCACTGAGTACAAGCAAACTAATATATTCACAACTGCTGGAGATATTGAGATCCGTCGCTCAAAATCAGGCTCAACTCATGTTTCAGGCAAGCTTAACGACAAGAGTGAAAGCGCAAATATCACAGCGCACAACGGAGAAAAGCACTACATACTCGACCTGTCACGAGATATAGGCTTCCTTCATGAGCTCGGACTTGCCGACAAAAACGGACGCATACACGATAAAAAGCAAGCAAAATTTCGTCAAATAAACCGCTTTCTTGAAATAGTGCGCGACATCGAAGATACACTTCCGTCAAACCGTCCGATAGTGATATACGACCTCTGCTGCGGAAAGAGCTATCTTACATTTGCGGTATACTATTACTTCACATATATCAAAGAACGCACAGTTCATATGTATGGAGTTGACTTAAAACAGGATGTGATAGAATACTGCAATGAAGCGGCGAAACGTCAGGGCTTCAAAAATCTGCAATTCGTCAGCGGAAATATCAACGAATACGACCCACCTGAAGCTCCGGACATGATAATTTCGCTGCACGCCTGCGACATCGCGACCGACATCGTGCTATATAACGCCATTCGTTGGAAAGCACGTGTAATACTTTCTACTCCATGCTGTCATCATGAAATGTCAAAGCAGCTGTCGATTCCTGCACCTGACGCACAAATGCGGCGCGACCTCGACTTCATACTGTCGAGCCCGATCTTAAAGCAAAAGCTCTGCGACTCTGCTACCGACGCACTGAGAGTAAAGCGGCTCGAATCCCGCGGATATTCAGTTACTACACTCGAGCTTATCGACCCAGACGAGACTCCGAAAAACCTGATGATACGTGCAATACTCACTGATACTAATACACACCGCTGCGGTGAAGCGCTTGCTGAATATAAGCGAATATGCGCTTCTCTTGGAGTATCACCGTATCTTGATAAATTACTTAATGAAAATGAAGAAAAACTCAAGTAAAATATTAAATATAATTACGCTGTCAGCTGCCGGGATCGTCAGTCTCTACTTTGCAGTGTACCTTGTATTATGTCTGCTCGGATTCGACTTATATCGAATGTCGCTGATAGCAATTTTCGTGATAGCCTGCGTAACGCTGCCGATAATACTGCATGAGCAGCTAAAAAAGCTGTTCAAGGGAGCATTTCACGTTCTGCATATTATATTTACATCGCTGTTATGCGTATTCATAGTAACATTAGCTGCATTTTGGTGTTACATTGGATTCGATTCGCAGAAAAACTCAGACGGTTATACAATATCCGCGTCAGCAATAGGCGATACCGGAGTTGGAACAGCGATAATGGTATATGGCTGCCACACGAACGGCTACACACCGGGCGTTACATTAAAGCTTCGGCTTGATGAGGCATACAATCTATTAAACGCGCTCCCAGACTCGATCTGCGTAGTCAGCGGCGGACAGGGTTCAAATGAAACAATATCCGAAGCGGAAGCAATGAAGCATTATCTGACCGAGCTCGGAATCGACCCAGACCGCATACTTATGGAGGATAAATCGCATACCACCAGCGAAAACGTCCGCTTCACCAAGCAGCTGCTTGAAGATATGAATATCGAGCCTGAGCGAATTATAGGTGTGTCGACTGCATTCCACCTGCCTCGCATTGAAATGCTGACACGCCGATACGATTTGCCAATGGAGGTATGCGCCGCACCGTCACCCAACTTTGCGCAGTATTATGTAAGCATGGTGCGTGAATACCTGTCGTATATAAAAATGGTACTCTTCGACGACCTCGTAATTGAAGTTTGAATTGAATAAACATTAAACGATGGAGCATAAGATCATGACCAAATTAACTTTGACATACGATACCACAAACAACATCAAGCTTGACCTATATCTCCCGAAAACCGAAGCTCCACCGCTGTTCATATATATGCACGGCGGCGGACTCGAGGGCGGAGACCGTACCGATCCACACGAGCTGTTCGAGCGACTCATACATGATGGCATAGCTGTCGCAACGCTCGACTATCGTATGTACCCCTCAGCAAAATTCCCCGAATTTATTGAAGATGCTGCAAAAGCTATAGACTTTATACTTCACAATAATACATACAGATTCTCGAAAATCTACGCTGGAGGCTCATCGGCTGGCGCATATCTTGCAATGATGCTGTTGTTTGACAATAGATACCTTGCAAAATATAACATTGATCCATTAGACTTCGACGGTTGGGTGCTCGATGCCGGTCAACCGACAACGCATTTTAACGTACTGCGCGAGCGCGGACTCGACACACGTCTTGTCAGGATCGATGACGCTGCACCGCTGTATCACATAACGCACAGCTTCAAGCCTACACATCCAGATGGCAAGCTCCCGATGATACTTAACATCGCAGCAAGCAATGATATGCCTGCGCGGCTTGAGCAGCTGAAGCTGTTAAATGCGGTCCTAAAGCAGTTCGGCTGGCAAACCGACCGCCTGCATTTTGCATATATGAATGGCTACTCGCATTGTGAATACGATCATAGTCCGATCTTCGCTGAGCTTATCGAAAGCATAATAAAATAACGAACCGCCCGCACATAAAAATTCATGTGCGGGCGGTTCATATATTTATTTCATCTGTCTAAAATCGTCTCTGCGTTGATTATTATTCGGATTCTGCGCATACGGCGGAGGATTCATCACGCGATTCTGCTGCATTGCCTGCATACGAAGCTGCTGGCGACGACGACGCTCCATTTCCTCACGGCGCTTGCGGCGGATATACTGAGCACGCATATAAAGTAATCCATATCCAACAACAACGATAATTACAAGTATAAGCAGTATCCACAGAATAACACCAATAACAGACACACCGCTCTTAGTATGAAGCACGACATTTTCAAGCCAAATACCGTACTCCCCTTCAGGTGACGCACTGTCAGTAGCTTTTATCCATAGCTTCATCGAATCAATATTTTCTTTTGTAAGCGACACAAAATCCTTTATCCTGAAGCTTACATTAGTCCATTCATTCGGCTTTAGCTGTACCTCACCGTCATAAACTGCCATCTTACCGTCAGCTCCATCATTAGACTGAAGCCGCAGCATAAAGCTGAGATTGCTTACACCCTCCGGTGCAGTGACCATCATACGCAGCGTTATATACTGCGCATCATGGAATGAACCTTCCTCAGTAATGAGATTTCCGATACCCATATAGTCGAGCGGTGTTCCGCTGACACGCGAATAAAGCATGGTAGTTGAAGCGTCATCGAGCGGACGAAGCTCAACATAATCTGCACTGTCAGTAGGATAGAATCCACACAAGCTTCCCTTTGTAAGGTCAAAGAGTACTCGCTCGCCAAATCCCTTTTCAAAATCACTCTCATCCGCACGAATAGCATCAATCGTGCTTCGAGTGTTGAAGCTGCTGAATTTAACTTTGTCACCGATAAACAGGCTGTAAATTCCATTTCCGACCAGAGACTTTACAAACGATGTCGCTTCCTCACTGTTTTCAGTGTCGATCTGAGCAAATACATTATATATCTGCTTCTTAGCCGACGCTTCAAGTAAACTTCCGTCAACCGCAGACCAGAGTCCATAGTAGAGATTCTCGCCTGCATGGTCAACGTGACGGTGATAAATAAATGCGTCAATATCATCATTTTGAGCAGCCGCATAATATGCGAGTGCATATGCCGCTGACTGCATTGTCATTGAAGCAGCGTCAGCCGGATCTCCAGATACGCCGAACTCACTGATAATGATACTGCGCGGCTTAGAATTATATAACAGCTCATTTTGATTCATATACCGTGTAAGTACGCTGAGATTCTTCATAGTAACAAACGGTGTCGAGAAATTATCCTCAGCATAGCTGTCGTTCCAGAATTCAGTCATCGACAGATCCGACGGATAAGGATTTATCGCCAATCCCCATGGTATATCACCCGAATTCTTTATAGCTGTATTGAAGAAATCAAGAAAGCTCTTGGCAGCGTAATCATATAGAGGATCCGATTCAGCTCCGGGCGCTTCCGCCGCGGAATTGAAGTTGTTTCCAAGCGAGATATACACACGTCCTTCAGAATAATGTGAGAGCATCGCAGTATACGCTGCACGGAATGCAGTGCAGTAGGAGTATACATAACTCTCCATGTCCATAGCGCCAGCATTGTTCCATGTACGGTTCGAGTTCACCTCAAAGCCTAAAATGAAGTTCGGCGCAAATCCGTACGTATGCTCCGGACTGGTATATCTGTAGGCAATATAATCCATGAACGCCTGAAAATTCTTCATCGCGGTCTCATTGCGTGTATTGAGCGCGTAAAGAGACGCACCCGACAAGGCTCCGTCAAAATAAAAGCTCTTGACCGTATCGCTCAGTGACTCGTCCGGCGCTGTAAGCACAATATTCAAATATACATTAATTCCGGCTTCACTATACACCTTGACACGATGGTCAAGCAGAGCTATCTTGTCCTTATTTAAATAATAAGTCTGCCCATTATACACGAACGACATAGCATTCGATGAATTCTCACCGAGTATGAATTCGTTCAGTGCAACATTTATCGTAGTATGCTGAACCCCCAGCCGCTGAGCATCGGTGAAGTTTTGTATCTGCAATCCCTTCTTGCTGCTCGTAACAGGATAACTCTCAGTATTCTCACTAAGTATGCTGATATTTTCGATATACTTCGCAGATGCGATTATGTTGTAAGCTCCATCGCTTAGCCGTTCAGCAATAACAAACTTAGAATACAGCCGATTAGCGTTTCCATTTACATAAGGAATCTTAACTGATGCTTTCTCACCAGCCTTAAACTCAACTACAGGCTCAAGCTCGTTTATCTGTGAAGTCGACTGATATGGAAGCAGCTCGAAAACATAGATCGTAGAAGACTTATGCTCCTTCACGTAGTCCTTAGTCAGCGCAACATCGATCTGCAAGTCGGTCTTGCTTTTATTCAATTTAATAGATGTTATCTGATTCGTCTCTACCGTAGCCGCACTTACATTTACCATTGCAGCTGTAAATATCAGCATACACATTGTCAAAATCAGTATCAGCTTTACAGTTTTGTGATTTTTAAAAGTATCTTTCATTTTTTCATATCCATTATATATTTTAGCTCTTAACATATATCAGTTCTCCGGAATTAGTTCAATTCTGAAAAATAGTACAGAAGTACATTATATATATCATATCACATTTACTTAAAAAAATCAATTACTTATTTGAAAAAAAACGTCGAATTTTGCTTTATAAAAAATGTACATATTTTTTAATTACGATATTTTTACATTTTTCTTATCGCCTCTTGACAAAACGCTCATAAAGTTGTATAATTATATTAAGCAGAAATCCGTGTTTTCTGTCATATCTTTTACGCCTGTCGACCATATGCGAAGGTATCAATAAAAATCTACTTAAAAATAGGGAGAATTGCTTTTATGAAAAAGATTTTATCTTTTGTACTCTGTGCAGTTATGCTCATGTCTGTTGCAGTGATTGGTATAAGCGCAGCTAACGCTATTTGTGACGACTCCAAGCCTGAGATCAAGGGCGAGATCGTTCTTGATAAGGGTGCAGCTCTTGAAGATGTATCCGCATCCAGCGCAACCGTTGTAAACCTTAATCCCGGCGGAGACAACTTCTGCCCGAAGGCTGACCAGTGGGTACGCTATGACTTTGAAGCTCCGAAGGATGGCACATACACTATCGTATTTGAGTACCAGTCCCGTCCTGGCTCCAACCGTGGTATCAACTACGCTATCGACACCGACGCTCAGATCAACCTTGACAAGCTTGATCAGTCGAACGATCAGCGTTGGGCTACTGTAACTGCTGAGCTCAAGGCTGGCAGCCACAGCATCACATTCTACCCGCCTACAGGCTTTGATGACACTTCGCTCAAGGCTATGCAGGTTCACCACATTTACATCTCTCTCACTCAGGAAGCTGTTGCTGAAGCTCCTGTAGTTGACAACGCTCCTGCTACCGCAGACGCAGCTCTCGTTGCTGTAGCCGCTCTTGCAGTTTCTGCAACCGCAGCTATCGTAGTAGCTAAGAAGCGCCACTAATTCTAATTTGCAGTTAAACACCATCGACTGATATGGCAGTCGATGGTGTTTTTATATTAAGCTGAAAGCATGAAAAATCCCCTTGCCGAAATCGGCAAGGGGATCGCTTCGAGAATAAGCTTATGTCGATTAGAGCTGTTCCTTGACCTTGGAGCTCTTGCCGACTCTGTCGCGGAGATAGTAGAGCTTAGCGCGTCTAACTTTACCGCTTCTGACAACTTCAACCTTCTCAACGTTCGGAGAATGTACAGGGAAAGTCTTCTCAACACCTACGCCGTAAGAAACACGTCTAACGGTAAAGGTCTCGGAAATTCCGCCGCCGTTCTTTGCAATGATAGTACCTTCGAAAAGCTGAACTCTTTCTCTGCTGCCCTCTTTGATCTTGTTGTGTACCTTTACAGTATCACCAACATTGAGTACAGGCGCATTTTCCTTCAACTGCTCGTTTGTTAAAGCCTTAATAAGATCCATTTTGGCTTCCTCCTTGAATTTATATTCAATCGTAATATGAAAGCATTCGTGCCGAGCTTAGCAGAGGACTGCTTTCGTTATGCCTCAATAAGCATAACATAAATATTATACCATATATTTTCGATTATTGCAATAGCTTATCGCAAAAAAACCGCCGATATTTTTAAAAAATCCCAGCTTTTTTCCGTCACAATGAAAAAATTTACTTATCTGCCTTTACATTCGCATTATATTATGATAAAATATATGTATGCGGTCAACAATAATAGTATTATAATCGAAGGTAGTGTACAAGAAAAATGCAGAACGATCGGAAAAATGATTTAAGAGTCGAATACTCGAACTTTAAAAATCAGCGTCAAACGAATCAGAATATGATTCCGCGCGGCTCATCTCAGCCGAATTATCCTAATAACCGCATTTATCAGACTCCTACGCATCAGAATCAAAGACCGCAGCTACAGCAGTATCGCCAGATAAACCAGCCGCAGTACTCAACTGTAAACCACAACCAGCAAAATAGAATATCACAACACAACAACCGCCCGCAAAGTATACACCTGAAATCAATAAATCAGCCGCCGCGCACTTATAACACAAATAAGAAAGCTAAACGAAAGCAGAACCGAGGGCACTCAAAGTTTCTCGACTTTCTGTTTGGACTGCTGATCGGATTTGCAGTTTTCGGAACAGCAGCATACTTTGCCTGCAAAATAATTATTGATATGTTTTTATAATGAGAATTGATAAATTTCTAACCGAAATGGGCATATGCTCGCGCACTGAGGCGGCAAAAGCCGCACGCATCGGAGGGATCGCCGTCGACGGCAAAGTCGTCAAAAAGAGCGATATCCACATCGACCCAAACGTAAACAAAATAACCTTTCTCGGGCGTGAGATAAACTACAAAAAATACACCTATATAATGCTGAACAAGCCCGACGGCTATATCTCAGCCACTGACGACCCACGTGAGAAGACCGTACTCGAACTGCTCGACGACAGACACCGTCGACTTGGGCTATTCCCATGCGGAAGGCTTGACAAAAATACGCTTGGTCTGCTTATACTGACTAACGACGGTGAGCTCTGCCACAAGCTGCTTTCACCAAAGCACCATGTTGCCAAAGTCTACTACTTCCACTCAGAGCGTATGATCACAGATGACGACAAAAAGCGGCTCGAAGCCGGCGTAAATCTTGACGGCGAATTGACAAAGCCTGCAAAATTAGAGCTTTGCGATGACAAAATGTCAGGAAGACTGACACTTACAGAGGGAAAATTCCATCAGGTCAAGCGAATGCTTGAAGCTGTATGCAATAAAATAACCTACCTCGAACGCGTCGAATTTGCCGGAATCCCGCTCGACAGCTCGCTTGAACGCGGTCAGTGGCGTGAGCTTACAGAAGCTGAGGAAAATATACTCAAAGCAAGTGGAAATCCCTCAGCAGAAAAATAATAAAGGATAATAATTTATGGATATAATCAAAACACTCGCAGCAGAATTTTCATTAAAGCCCGAACAAGTGGAAAACACCGTCGCTCTTATCGACGAAGGCAGTACGATTCCCTTCATCGCACGTTATAGAAAGGAAGTCACCGGCTCGCTCGATGACAGCGTACTGCGTGATCTGTACGATCGACTCGTGTATCTCCGCTCACTTGACGCACGCCGTGAGGAAGTGCGTAAGCTCATAAACGAGCAGGAAAAGCTCACTCCAGAAATCGAAAAAGCGCTTGATAATGCAAAGATCCTCACCGAAATTGAGGACATTTACCGCCCATTCCGTCCAAAGCGCCGTACACGTGCGTCGATAGCACGCGAGCGCGGGCTTGAAGGACTCGCCGAAGCGCTCATGAGTCAGGATAAGAAATATTCCCCATCGCTCGACGAGCAGGCAACTGCGCTCGTAAATTCTGAAAAGGAAGTAAATTCGCCGGAAGAAGCATTTGCCGGAGCTTGCGACATAATCGCCGAGGATATCTCAGATAACGCCGAATACCGCAAGAAGATCCGAGCATTAACTACCGAGTACGGCGAGATAGTTACGAAACAAGCCAAAGAAGGCGACTCTGTGTATGCGCTTTATTACGACTTCCACGAAAAGCTTGCAAAGCTCCCAGGACACCGCGTACTTGCAATAAACCGCGGTGAGAAGGAAGAATTTCTGAAAGTCGCACTCGAGATCGACAGCGACATAATACTCAATTATCTGTTTGCAGAAATAGTAAAACCTGTCGACAGTCCAGCTAAAAAATACATACAGAGTGCGATAGTCGACAGCTACGAGCGTCTGATAGCTCCAAGTGTCGAGCGTGAAATACGCTCGACCAGCTTTGACGATGCCTGTGAGGGCGCAATAAAAGTATTCGAGGATAATCTTAAACATCTGCTTATGCAGCCACCACTAAAGGGCAAAACCGCACTCGGTTACGACCCCGGCTATGCGCACGGCTGCAAGTTAGCAGTAGTTGACAAAACCGGAAAAGTACTCGATACTGCCGTAATCTACCCAATGAAGCCGCAGTCGCGTACTGAGGAATCGAAGAAGGTCATCAAGCGCCTGATATCGAAATACGATGTCGGAGTAATAGCGATCGGCAATGGAACAGCATCAAAGGAGAGCGAAATATTCATCGCAGATGTGCTGAAGGAAATCGGCGGCGATACAAAATATACGGTAGTAAGCGAAGCTGGTGCGTCGGTATATTCGGCTTCAAAGCTCGCAGCTGAAGAATTCCCCGACTTTGACGTTATGCAGCGCAGCGCAGTTTCAATAGCTCGCCGACTGCAAGACCCGCTTGCTGAGCTTGTAAAGATAGACCCTAAATCAATCGGTGTCGGTCAGTATCAGCACGATATGAAGCCAGCGCGACTTGATGAAGCGCTCGGCGGAGTTGTCGAGGACTGCGTAAACAGCGTCGGCGTAGATATCAATACCGCGTCCTACTCACTGCTTTCATACGTATCTGGAATCAATACTACCAGCGCTAAAAATATCGTAAAATACCGCGAGGAAAACGGCGAATTCAAGTCACGCGCACAGATAAAAAAGGTGCCGCGTATCGGCGCTAAGGCGTTCGAGCAGTGCGCCGGATTTCTGCGCGTATCAGGCTCAGACGAAATACTCGACTGTACCGGAGTCCACCCCGAAAGCTATCCGGTCGCAAAGCAGCTGCTCGAGTGCTTCGACTACACCTCCGACGACGTGCGTGCAAACAAGCTCGCTGGACTGCGTGCAAAATGCGAGAAGCGCGGAATAAAGCAGCTCTGCACTGAATTAAACGTCGGCGAACCGACACTCCGCGACATAATCGGCGAGCTTGAAAAGCCGGGACGCGACGTGCGCGATAGCCTGCCACCGGTGATTCTGCGCGATGATATACTCGATATCGCTGACTTGAAGCCGGATATGGTGCTGACTGGAACTGTACGAAATGTCATCGACTTCGGCGCATTCGTCGACATCGGAGTACATCAGGATGGGCTTGTACATATTTCGCAGATATCGAATAAATATATCAAGCACCCAAGTGAGGTACTAGCAGTTGGAGATATCGTTGAAGTAAAGATACTCTCAATAGACCTCGCAAAAAAGCGAATTGCACTCACAATGAAAATATAATAAGCGAGCGAATATACAATAATGAAACATACTGTTGTAAAAAAAGAGCGTTCGAAATCAAGTAAAAAATTTGCAGCATTTCTTACTTCACTGCTGACTGTCGCCGCCGCGATTATATACATACTTTTCGGCGACAAGATCGCACTGTTTCTGAAAGATTACGGCTTCGATTATAATCAGCTATACAAAATATTCGCAAGTGAAGTTGCCGACGGTGAGCTTGAAGTTCATATAATCGATGTAGGCCAAGGAGACAGCATACTCGTGCGGACAAATGCCGGTGTGATACTAATCGACGCTGGAACGAATTCTGCTGAAAACGACCTTCGAGCACACCTCAACGCCTGCGGAATAAAGAATATCGATTATTTCATCTGTACACATCCACACGAAGACCACATCGGTGGCGCAGATATGGTGGTAAACGAATACAATATAGGTACGCTGCTAATGCCGGAAACCGATGTATCGACCGTGACCATGACGAAGCTGCTCGACGCGATCGAATCGCGAGATGTGAACGTTGAGATCCCGGAGGTCAACGATGTGTATACGCTCGGCGATATCAAATTCACCGTGCTTGCTCCAGACCCATCGGTAAGCGATAACGCGAACGATTCGAGTATAGTTATTCGCCTGTTGTATGGCGGAACTGCATTTATGTTCACAGGTGACGCAGAAGTGCCATCGGAGAAGAAAATTCTCGAAACATTTTCGACGTTTGATTTGAAATGCGACTTTCTGAAGCTCGGTCATCATGGCTCAAGCACATCGACAAGTCAGGAATTTCTCGATGCCGTTTCACCGACATACGTTGCATTTTCTTGCAAAACCGGAAATAGCTACGGTCACCCACACCGTGAAATTCTGGAAAGACTCAAGAATTTCGGTATCGACGACGACCATATTTTCCGCACCGACACAATGGGCACTGTTGTGATAATCTCCGACGGAAAAGACCTGCGGCTTGCAAGTTAAAATAAAATTACCTGTAGACTTCAACAGCTCTGCAGGTTATTTTATTTTACTCATCAAGCATTTTGTAAAATCTTACTCGTCAGCCCTTGACAAGAGCGGCAAAATATAGTATAATAATTATATCTATTTATTTGAAAGGATTGATAAAATGGCTGGCGATAAAAAGCTCGTTGAGCAGATAACATCAATGGATGTCGACTTCGCTCAATGGTACACCGATATCTGTAAAAAGGCTGACCTTATCGACTATTCGAGCGTAAAAGGATGTATGATAATCCGCCCATACGGCTACGCTATCTGGGAAAATATTCAAAAAAATCTCGACTCCCGCTTTAAAGCACTGGGACACGAGAATGTATATATGCCAATGTTCATCCCTGAGAGCCTTCTCAATAAAGAAAAGGATCACGTTGAAGGCTTCGCGCCGGAGGTTGCATGGGTAACTCACGGCGGCAGCGAAAAGTTGACCGAACGTCTCTGCGTCCGTCCGACCTCTGAGACTCTCTTCTGCGAGCATTACGCAAATATAATCCGCTCCTACCGTGACCTGCCTAAGCTCTACAATCAGTGGTGCTCGGTAGTTCGCTGGGAAAAGACTACTCGTCCCTTCCTGCGTTCACGCGAATTCCTCTGGCAGGAAGGTCATACAATGCACGCAACTGCTGAGGAAGCAAGAGCTGAGACCGTTCAAATGTTGAACGTATACGCTGATTTCCACGAGGAGGACCTCGCGATCCCGGTAATCAAGGGTGCAAAAACTCCGAGCGATAAGTTCGCAGGCGCTGAGGATACCTACGCGATCGAAGCGCTCATGCATGACGGTAAGGCGTTACAGGCAGGAACATCGCACTATTTCGGCGACGGCTTTGCAAAAGCATTCGACATCACCTATACAGACAAGGATAACAAGCTCGTTCACCCGTTCCAGACCTCATGGGGCGTAACTACCCGTATGATAGGCGGTATAATCATGACTCACGGCGACGACAACGGACTCGTACTTCCGCCGGCAGTCGCACCGATACAAGTAGTTGTAATACCGGTAGCCGCTCATAAGCCTGGCGTTATCGAAGCCGCTACTGAGCTCGCAAACCGTCTGAAGGGCGATTATCGTGTAAAGCTCGACGACAGCGACAATTCACCCGGATGGAAGTTCGCGGAATATGAGATGAAGGGCGTACCGCTCAGAATCGAACTCGGTCCGCGCGACATCGAAGCTGGACAGTGTGTGATAGTGACCCGCCACAATCTCGAAAAGACTGTAGTCAAGCTCGATGAGCTTGAAGCTGCAGTAAAAGCAAAGCTTCAAGAGGTTCGCGACGGTATGTACGCAAAGGCGCTCGCAAATCGCGAAAAACGTACCTACGACTGCAAGACGATAGATGAGATCATCGAGAAGCTCGCAGCTAACGGCGACGGATTCGTCCGTGCAATGTGGTGCGGTGACCCTGAGTGCGAGGATAAGGTCAAAGAAATGACCGGAGTCGGTTCGCGCTGCGTTCCGCTCGAACAGGAGCACATCTCCGATGTCTGCGTTTGCTGCGGAAAGCCTGCAAAGCAGCTCGTATACTGGGGCAAGGCTTATTAAGCTAAAGTTTATTGCAATAAAAAATCCACCGGATCTCCGGTGGATTTTTCTTATATTCTATCGATATGTTATTTCTCTCGATGCCATTCAGCGCCAACATTTCCGTCAGTAATCAGATCATGGCAGCCGTCACGAATAACAATTCCTTCCGACAAACATCCCGTATACCATACATTGTCACGTACAATGCAATGATGAGAATCCTCAATCACGATAGCATAATCCGGACTAAATGCACCAACGCCGCCATCATCACGTCCCAAACGGAAGGTGTTGCCTGTCATTGTGATATTTTCACCTTTGATCATATGCACGTGCGAGCTGTCAAATGGGTCATCAAATGGCAGATAATTATGATCTGCGTCCTCTGCTGGCTTGCCTGAGCGATAGATCAGATTTCCGCTGATAGAAAGCGATGTCGCACTTCCATCCTTCGCACCGAGAATCAGCGCAGGTCCTCCTGAACGATCAAAGTAATTTCCGGTAAAATTGCAGCAGTTTACATTAGGCAGATAGAAACCGGCCAGACGATTCCACTCCACACGGTTTCCTGTCGCTGTAATTGAGGCTACACACGGTCCGCCAGCTATACCGCCGCGAGAATTGCCTGAAAACCAGTTGTCCATAATGAAGCCGTCCCAGCCGTCGATGTAAAGTCCCGCACCTCTGTTAAAGCAAAGCATACTGTGACGAACTGAAAAGCACCAGATATGTTCGAGTCTTACACCATCGCCAGTGAAGCAGCCTATGCGGCAGTCATCAATAGTCGGCGTATCTTCTTCCGAGCCGCCATTGTATTTATCCCAATACAGCTTTACTCCGTGAATTCCGTTTCCAAGTCTTTGTCCATTCAGGCTCATACCGCGTATCGAGCAGCCAAACGCACCTGTAATATCCAGAAGACAATCCGCCGTTGGGTCATTAAGCAGAAACACCGACGAACCGAAGCTGCGAAAACTCCATGCCGAATGTCCTTCAAGAGAAACGCCAACTCCCATATGCAGCTTTCCGGTAGCATAAATTCCGGGCGGAACTGTGACCACACCACGACATGACGCAGCAGCGTCCAATGCGGCTTGAATAGCTTGTGTACAGTCGGTCACACCATCGCCGACAGCGCCATATGCTGTAATATCAAAAATTGTTTGCATTTTATATACCTTCCTTTATAATTAGCCGTAATTTTCGAATTTCAATATAAAATCCATGATATATTTACCACGATAGTTATCAGTATTAAATTATATCATACATATTCAGTCTTGTCAATACTAAGCAAAAGAAAATCCACCGGATATACGGTGGATTTTTAGTTATTTACGCATTAAGCATACTGAGTGTCTTTTCAAAAAAAGCTGGCACAAAGATCTTCACTGCAATTGTTGCCGGCAATATCAATCATTTGATTGATGATCTGCACTTTTTCCTCAGATGTTATATGAGATCTTGCAGACGTAATACCATCGTAAATTTTATAGACAAATTTCAACCTCGTCTGGACTTGTCCAATATGCCAGACCAGCATTGACAAGTCCTCTCGCACGTCGCGGATATTGGGGCGCAGCGTTGCCTCCTTCATCTACGACGCGAATCATGTTTTTGTTATGGATTCCATCCCCAGTTACAATTATATCAGATGCAATTGCGTTTGTCAATAGATATTTCAAAAAACGAATTCACTAATACCAAATTTTGTTCGTTGCTTTTTTTGCGCAAATATGATAAAATAATACCGTGGAGGATATGATCCAACACAAAATCAAAACAAAGGAGGTCTTTTGTGAGTAAGCTGAAATTTCTATCAGCAGCCATCGCCGCCATCTCGATTTTTGCAACTGCGCTCAGTGCAAACGAACCTATCGAGACACGCTTCAACGGAAGCGTGCAGGATATCGGCGCACAGCTGATAGGCGAAACTACATATGTAAATCTTGACTCAGTACAAAATCTGCTCGGAAATATTTCGGGCGCTTCACTCGATGTAGAAGCGATGGGAGGTGAAAATTACATTTCCGCACGCGGACGCTATGTAGGCGGCGCTGAAATACTCGAAATCGACGGCGACATATTTGTTCCGATTCGTTCGATAGCGAAAATGTACAACGCCGACGTATACTGGGATGACCCGACTCGCTCAGTAGATGTCACACTTGAAGCAAGTGACGGCATTTTGTCCGGCGACGAATATTACAACGCGGACGAGCTATACTGGATGTCGCGGATAATCAGCGCAGAAGCACAGGGAGAACCTATGGCAGGAAAAATTCTTGTCGGCAACGTTGTTCTTAACCGTATGAAAAGCGATGAATTTCCAGATACAATCTATGGCGTAATTTTCGACAATGAATATGGGGTACAGTTCACTCCGACCGCGAATGGCACAGTTTACAATGAACCGACCGAAGAAAGCATTATCGCAGCGAAGATATGCCTCGACGGCTATTACATATCACGCGACGCAATGTATTTTCTGAATCCGCGGATCGCCACCAGCTTCTGGATAGTTGAAAACCGTCCATTTTTATTCTCAGTCGGTGGTCACGACTTTTATTCGTAAATAGAAAAATCGCAGTACGAATCAATACAATTTTCGTACTGCGATTTTTTATTATCTGCTAAATAATGCTGCTTCTACACGTGCGCATATCTCGTGATAGATCGGGAGGTGATATTCCTGTATCCGATACGTTTCATCTGCTGGAGCCTTTATCGTAATATCGCACAGCTCTGCAAGCCGTCCGCCGCCTCGTCCAGTCAATCCGATTGTCTTTACACCAATGCAGCGAGCAAGCTCTGCCGCATGAGCGAGATTCTTCGCATTTCCTGACGTAGATATGAGCAACACAATATCACCCGGCTTAGCAAGTCCATACAAAGTCTGCGCTATAGTGTACTCTCCGTCAACATCATTTAGATATGCGGTAGGAAGTGCGAGTCCATTTGACAGAGATATCGCCGGAAGTGCGCCTTGCAGTTTATCCGCGAGCTCAGCTGGGATTCGCGAGTCAGTGACTGGACGCTTGAGAAGGAAGCCCTTCATCAGCTCGCCGACGATATGCTCAGAGTCGGCAGCGCTTCCGCCATTTCCGGCACAGAGCAGCTTTCCGCCATTTTTATAGCAATCAATAAGCATATCAATTACAGCGTCAATATCCGACTTAATATTTTCAAGCTCGGGGTAATTTTCATACAGCATAATTATTACCTCCAAGTTCAGCGACAGCCAACGCCGCGACATCACCTATACTTTCGCCGAGCGCCGCAGGATAAATCTTGCACGCAGCGGCGCTTTTATTAAGCGCACGTTCATTTATCACACGCAGCATCGCCGGTTCAATAAACTCACGTGAGCGCGCATATATACTTCCGATAACAATAGCTTCGGGGTTCAGAATGTCGATAAGTATGGCCACAGACTTTCCGAGGTCTGCTCCGACACACTCATATACTGCAATAGCCTCAGCGTCGCCAGCCTCAGCGCGGATACCAAGCTCACGAGCACTGCCCTTTCCATACTGAGCGATACCACCTCCGCTGCAATATCCCTCAACAGAACCACGCTTGTTATAGCCAATATGCAGTTCGTCAAGCGGCAAACCGCACGATTCATCGTAAAGGCTCACATGGCCAAGCTCACCAGCCATACCGCAAGCGCCTGTATATAACCGTCCACCAAGAATAAGTCCCGACCCAAGTCCAGTTCCGAATGTCAGAAATATCATATTCTGAGTCCCAACTCCAGCGCCGTAACGCCACTCAGCGAGCGCACAAGCGTCCGCGTCATTACAAAGATAAGCGGGACGCTTGAAACGTTGAGTCAACATCTCAGTGATATGTACGTCATCCCATCCAGGCAAATTTGGCGGAGACTGAATTATTCCGCGAGAGGAATCAAGCGGACCGCCGCAGCTGATTCCAATCGCTGTAATATCCGATGTCATCAGCTGCTCGACCGATACAAATATACGTGCAAGAGTCTCATCGAACCCAGCCGTTTCAAATCGAAGCTTAGCTTCAATTTCACGCCCGCAGCCACGAACTACCGCGCATTTTGTACCACCTATGTCAATACCTATATAGCTCATTTTAAGCAAATCCTTTCATTATTATAAATATATTAGGATAGCTTAATTATACATCATCGTCATAGGTGAGTTATTTCGTATATTACGTTTTTATTGCATTTTTTCGGATTCTTTTGATTCAAGCTCCCATATATGTCTATCGTAGCGGAAGATAATACAGGTCACAACTCCGACCACAGCAATAATAGCAAATAAAACCGCTGCACCTGAGCCCTTGCCCTCTCCAAAGATTCGCGTAAGTAATGATGGCGCAGATTCCATAAATGGCTCGAAAACCTTATCAACAAGCAATCCACCGATGAAATATCCGATCGGGATCGTGAAAAATTGTAGTGTATTTCTCGCTGAGTAAACACGTCCCTGCATTGAAGGCGGTATCCTCGTGCGCATGACCACATCAAGATTCGCATTCATGATCGGTATTCCAAGCCACCCAAGGATTCCGCCAATACACCAAATCGGAAGCGTATTTCCGAGTGCGAGCAGAATATTTTCAGTGCCCATCGAAATAAGCAGTGTGTTGCATATCACGCGAACACGACTCTTCGGCTCAGGCATAAGTGAAGCCGCTGCACTGCCGACAAGCATTGCTATGCCAGTGACAGTATTAAGCACACCGAGCGCAGTGTCACCAGACTTTGATATGATAAGTGCCGGAAGCGCCGCATTGTACATGGAGGCAGTAAGGTTAATTGCAGCAAGGAAAAATATCAAATCGAGTATACCGCGATTATTTTTAAGATATTCAATACCTTCACGTGCTGCATTGAAAAAGCTCTCTCCCGTCTCCGATTTATCCGTCAACTCCGGGATACGAACAAAGCAGAGCAGAGCGATAAATGCAAGCACGAATGTCGATAAATCGAACATTATTACCGCCCGGATATCTGCAAGCGTCATAAGTGCTGTTGCGACTGCCGGAGTCATAATGCTCGTCAGAGAGTTCGAAAAACTACGCAGACCGCTTATGCGCTGATAGTGACGTTTCGGAACAAGCAGACTTACCGCGATCTCTGATGCCGGCTGCTGGATAGTATTCATCAGTCCATTAAGCGCATTGAGAAGATATAAATGCCATATTGCAAGCTGTCCGGTTTCAAGCAGTATCAGAACTGCAACAGTGCAAACCGCCGCAAAGCTGTCTGAGAGCAGCATAAGCTTCTTTTTGTCGAATCGGTCGCAGAATGTACCCGCGAATATGCTCATCAGCACATACGGCAGATACGAGCATACAGTTAGCAGTGCGGTCGTAAGTGCCGACCCCTGCTGCTGATATGACCAGATAATAAGTGCGAAATTAGTCGCTGCACTACCAAGCGATGAAAGCGACTGTGTAAGCCATAAAATTAGAAAGCTTCTCAGCTCACCAGTTGAATTTTCCACATGGGAATTATTTAATTTTTTCATTTGACTTTGCTCCTTAAATTTATTGAAGTTAAAAATAAATCAGTGCAAAGTCATAAGGTCACATATGATCTGTGTAATCGACCTCAGACTTTACACAGATCATTTGCAATACAAAGTATCACGTAGATCACTCCTATCTATTTTATTAATTGTTCGTCACTGCGATTCTCCGCCCTGAATTTAAGCGGACTCGTACCGTATCTTGATTTAAATGTACGCATAAAATTTGAGAATGAGTCGAACCCACAGGCAAAGCAAACATCAGTGATCGACATCTCTGTATTAGCAAGCAGCCTACAGGCATTCTTCATTCTAAGGTCAATAAGGTAACTTTTAAATGTACGCCTAGTGTAGCTTCTGAACATTTCGGAAAAATAATTGCGGCTCAGATGAGTAACTCCGGCAAGCGTGTCAAGTGTAACATTCTCGGTAAAATGGCTGTGAAGATATAGGATCGCCGTCCCGATCGGCGATTTTTCAATAACTCCTTCACCGCGTTGAAGACTTCGCAAAAGTTCGATGATCAGGCAATCAATGAGATGTCCTATATACATATTCTCAAATTCATACTCTCCCGACTTTCGTCCATCCTCACAGATGAGAGCATCAAAAAGGCTCTGTACTATATTGAAGTTCTTCCCAGACAAATTAGTTCTCAAATTAATCCCAAGAGTTTCATTCGTCAATATACGCTCATAAAGATTCTGCGAAATCAGCTTGTCCTCAAACATAATTCCGATAACATCGAGCGGCTCATCAACATGGATCGAGTGACAGTCAGCGGGAGTAAGCATATACAATTCCCCGCTCCTAAGCGGATATGTCGAATCATTGAGGACCTGCTCGCCTCGTCCTGACAGAATAAGCTCAAGCTCACAGCAGTTATGCCAGTGCATACGGTAATCATTCTCTATAAGCTTGTGCCGCACAACGATATTTCCATTTGAAAAATCTGAAATCGCGTATATGAATGGCTGTTTCGACATTTGGATCATCCTCAATAATATTAGTATAAGTCACTCTGCTTCGATGTCATTGTCATAAAATTCTTTACAGTAGTTGCTGTCTACCTTTCTCCACTCACGTGGAGAAACTCCAGTAGAGGCACGGAATACATTTGAAAAATAGTTGGAATCAGTAAAACCGATCGTCATAGCGATCTCCTGTACTGACATATTTGTATTTGTCAACAGCGATTTCGCTTCACCGATACGCAGATGATTTACATATTGATTTATAGTCATTCCGCTTCGAGACTTAAATACGTGACTGATGTATGATTTGCTGTAATTTGTTGCAGCACATAATTCATCAAGGGAAACCTTACCGTTATGGGTGCGTCGAATATGTTGACATATCTCCCTATACAAATTATCGCTTTTTACAACAGATGGACTCATCAGCTCTTGATTTTCGCGCCGATGTATTCGATATAGCTCGATCATATCGCATAGCGGATAAATAAGCGGGTCTAACCATTTTTTATCAGGCAGCTTAGGGTCAAGCGAGGTATTATACATTTTAAGCACAGATTCAAATGGAAATCCATATTTATCACACAGCTTATGAAGTTTGTGCATAGCCTTGTCGTGAAGCTCGCCTTCATCTCCTGCACGATATCCGCTCACACTGATAAAGCCAACTATTGTTTCAGCAATTTTCAGTGGGTAGACATACTCGCACACTCCTACATGGCACATTCCAAAGTAAGCTCCACGCTTTTCAAGCTCATTGCGCACATTCGCGCCCTGTAACATAATGCACTGATTCCACAGCTCCATACAGGTCTTCATATATAAACAATACGGATTGCAGTGCAAGTTAAAGTCGATCAGCTCACTGTCGCATACCTGATCATTTCCGGCAACTCCATGTATAGTAATAGACAGCTTTTGGTTGTGAGTAAGCCATTTTACATAGTCTCTGATATGCTCTATTATTGATATAATCAGTCACTCCCCTCAAAATCTTAGTTAAAATAAGATAAAAAAGCATTATTTTATAGATTTTCAGAATAACCCTAAGGAATTCTATCTTCATAGCTGATATAATTATAATACACCATTTGTCTTGAAAAGTCAAGTAAGGAGGAAAATTTCATGGAAATTATCACAATTTTCTGCGGCGGAAATGCCGAAATTCTTGAAATAAGTGAAAATCGAGTGCGTTTCAAGCCCGAACTTCGCGATACGGAAGGGGACTGGTTTTATTGGGCCTTCGAGGTAACTGGAGCTGCTGGCAAAACTATAACCTTCGATATGTCGCCGAAAAACTATGTCGGATATTTTGGAGCTGCCGTCAGCCATGACCTTAACGAATGGCACTGGTCGAACACTGCTCTGCCTGATCGAACAGGATTCACATATACCTTCGGAGCTGACGAAAACCGCGTGTACTTTGCACACAATATGCTATATCATCCCTCTCGCTTTTATAAATTTGCCGAGCTGCGCAGACTTCCAGTGAATATAATCACTACTGACAATAAAGGTACACCTATACCGAGTGTGACAGTAGGCAGTGGAGAACGCAATATAATTCTTACTGCACGTCACCATGCCTGCGAAGCGACCGGCGACTATGTGATGGAAGGAATAATCGACGAATTTCTCAAATCACCTATGGATGGATTCAGAATTACCGCTATTCCCTTCATCGACGCTGACGGAGTCGTAAACGGAGACCAAGGTAAAAATCGAACACCTCACGACCACAACCGCGACTACCTTGACGAGCCGCTGTATAACGGAGTAAGAGCTGTACAGACACTGCTTGCCAAAGGCGACGTTGCTGCTGTATTTGACCTTCATTCACCGTGGCATATCGGCGGACGCAACGATACTCAGTTCATTGTCCGCAAAACCTTTGAATCGCGTGATGAAATGATCAAATTCGGACACTTGTTTGAGCTTGAAACAACTACAGAAGCCATGAACTACAAGCTGGAGAATGATATCGACCCTAACGTCGATTGGAATAAGGTATTGACAACAGCCACCACCTGCGGAACATATGCTGGCACATACGAAAGCGTAAAACTTGGCTTTACACTTGAAACTACATACTTCGGTGAAGTAGGAAATGTAGTTTCGC
The DNA here is from genome assembly GCA_022791685.1 of Clostridiales bacterium. Classification (GTDB taxonomy): domain Bacteria; phylum Bacillota; class Clostridia; order Oscillospirales; family CAG-272; genus Flemingiibacterium. The sequence goes on along the minus strand of JAAVZO010000017.1, from coordinate 31,641 downwards.
AAGATAAAATAATAGAGTCTGGACGCTGCTTCTACCGAGCGGTTAAACGTTACTTCGAGGAAAATAACAAATGAATAAGATAACAATATCCTTTACGGGAGATATAATGTGTGCGCCTGGAACTACCGAGCTCTGCACTGACAACAGTGGCAACCGTGATTATTCACCAGCATTTGAAAAAATCACTGCCGAACTCAACGCCGATCTGCTTGTCGGAAATCTCGAAACGCCGATCGCCGGAGAGGAGCTGAAATTTACACAAGAGCGCTACTGCTTCAATTCACCGAACGAATTTGCAGAAATGCTGAAGCAGCGCGGCTTCGACCTTGTATGCCTCGCGAACAATCACTGCATGGACCGCGGTGAGGAAGGGATCACCCGAACACTCGACAATCTCGATAAGATCGGGCTTGCGCACACAGGAATCTATCGTCCCGACGATACACATGAACCATGTGTGCTCGAAGCAAACGGGATACGTGTAGCAATTGTAAATTACACATACGGCACAAATGCGTTTTCACACCACCTGTTTATGACCGACGACCGTCAGGTAAATCTTTTCCAACCAGAGGAGACTCTCCCCGGCGCGATAGACCTTCTAATACACCTCGACGAATCAGATGAGCGTATAGCCGCAGCTATGAAAAAGCTCTACGATCCACAAAATCCCGACTACGTAAAATATGTCAAGCCAAAGCTCGACCGGCTGCGTGCCGACATCGACGCTGCTAAAGCAGTATCCGACTATGTGATAGTTGTAATGCACAGCGGCGGACAATATAACCGCAAACCAGACGCATATACGCGTATGCTTACAAAGCTGCTTCGTGATATTGGCGCTGACTGCATTATCGGACATCATCCACACGTAATACATGGATATGAAAATGAAGGTGGTATTCCGGTATTCTATTCGCTTGGAAATCTTTACTGCCGCCCATCTATGTGTCGAGATATCACCGGAGCAAAATTTTCAGCAATTCCAGTATTGACACTTGAAAAAACAGACAATGAGGTAAAGCTCACAGACTGCGTATTCTCAATAATCGCAACCGTTGAACCTGAAAATGCACCACCCTACTGCATAAACTCGTATGAGCTGTACAACATAAGCCTAACTGATGAGCTTAAACAAACAATACTCAATCAGGCGGCTAAATTCGGTAATAGAGATTATACTACTGTAAATCAGTATTATAAAATAAATTAAATATCAATTTTGGAGGAAAACAAAAATGAAAAAACGCACTATCTCTATCCTTCTTCTGACCGCTATGCTGTCCGCAGCAAGCTGCGGCAGCGAACCTTCGCAAATAACCCCCCCCCACAAAACGGAGATGTAACAAGCGGTTCTATTGAATCTGAGAAAACTGAAGCAGATTTATACCCGCTTGAGGTCAAAAATCTCGACGGCTTTAATCTTCGCTTCTACAACTTCGACCCGGCTCATCTATCGTGGGCACTGAACACTCTTGACGCTGCTGAAGAAAACGGAGATAACGTCAACGACGCTATCTATAAGCGAAACCGCAAAATCGAAGATATGTACAACTGCAAAATCACAGTAGATGAAGTTGAAGATACCGCTTCTGGATTCCGCACCGCTGTATTTTCCAATGACGATCTATTTGATATTGCGATGATCGTAGACGAAAAAGTAGCAAGCATATACTGCGAAGGTCTCTCGAGCACATGGGATATTCTTCCCTATGTTGATCTCGACCGCTCGTGGTGGAACAAGAGCGCAAGCGATACCTTTAGTATAAAAGGTAACCAGTATGCCGCAGTCGGCGACTACAGCCTCAGCATGGTTACTCGCAATTTCGTAACACTCTTCAACAAATCTATGATTGAGGACGCAAATCTCAACGACAATCTGTACGACTTAGTCCGCGATGGTAAATGGACACTTGATAAGCTTATAGAAATTGAAAAGCAATTTTCACGTGACCTCAACGGCGACGGTGTGCTCGATGGAAACGACCAATGGGCAGTCAGCGGCGCAGTCAAGCTCTATTTTGGCTCGCTTATAACCGGCGCAGGTGTTAAGTATATTTCCACCGACAAGGACGGCAATCCATATTTTGCAATTCCGAACAACGAATTTGCGATAGACGTTTTCCAAAAGGTATTCAATCTCCACAAAGGTGAGAACATTTACTATAAGATGTCCAGCGATGTACACGCCGGCACTAATGAATCACGCGATATGTTCAAAAACGGACAGCTCGCATTCCAAGGTACCGCATTAAAGTCAATTGACCAATACCGCGATGCCAATTTTGACATCGGAATTCTGCCGTATCCTAAGTACAATGAAGAACAGGGAAACTACTATACTCTTGTATCGAACGGTGCAGTATCAGTAATTCCGAAAACGCTTCCCGAAGATAGAGCTGAAAATGTAAGTATCATTCTTGAAGCTCTTGCACGTGATTCCCACTATAACTTAATCCCGACCTACCGTGAGGTCGTGCTGAAGACAAAATACACCCGTGATGACGATTCTGCGGATATGCTCGACATTATTTTCCAATCCTCAGTATTTGACCTTGGGTTGTCGGTATTTCCAAGCGAAACTTATTATAAATATATGGAATGCTATCTCAATATGAACGATAACTTTGCTTCATTGACTGCTACTCTCGAAAGTCAGGTTCAGAATAAAATCGACGGTCTCCTCAAAGCGATAGAGGAAAACGTAGACTAATTCTACTTAGCTTAATTCCGAATCTGTATCGATCAAGCTGCATAAAGCGGTGATGTTTGTATTATTTAGCACTCCTAAAAAATTATATAAATTTGAAAGGAATCCTTCTATGAAAAAGAAACTGCTATCCATTCTTCTCATCACCGCAATGCTTGCAGCTGTAGGCTGCGGCGGCGAGCCTTCTCAGGGAGACGGCACAAATCCATCGAATGACAACACAAGCGACGCTGCTCAAAGCACCGGAAAAAGTGAGCAGGAGCTCTACCCGCTTGAAGTAAAAGACCTCGACGGCTTCGAACTGCGCTTCTACAATTACGACGAGACCTACCTGACATGGGCACTCAACACACTTGACGCTTCCGAGGAAAACGGCGACAACTTAAACGATGCGATATACAAGCGCAATCGTAAGATCGAGGGACTTTACAATTGCGTTATAAGCGAACAGCTGACACGCGACCCCACCTCCGGCTTCCGTGAGGTCATATATTCCGGCGACAACCTGTTTGATATCGCTATGATGTATGATCAGCGAGTTTCAAACAACTACTGTGAAGGACTGCTTGGCACATGGGATATGCTTCCGTATGTCGACCTTGACCGCTCATGGTGGAGCCAGAGTGCAAATGAAGTATTTTCGATAAAGGGAAATCAGTTTGCAGCCGTTGGTGATTTCAGCCTTAGTATGCTGACCCGTAACTTTATCATGATTTTCAACAAGGATATCATCGATAACACAAATCTCAACGAAAATCTATATGACCTTGTACGTGACAATAAGTGGACACTTGACAAAATGGTTGAAATTGAAAAGAAACTCTCGCGCGACCTCAACGGCGACGGTGTGCTCGATGGCAATGACCAATGGGCAATTAGTGGAGCCGTCAAGCTCTACTTCGGTTCGCTCGTAACCGGTTCTGGAGTTAAGTACATTTCGGTCGACAATGAAGGAAATCCTTACTTTGCGATTCCGAATAACGAAAAAGCGATGAACGTATTCCAGAAAATATTCAATCTCCATAACGGCGAAAATATTTTCTATAAGCTTCACGACAACGTTCACGACGGAAGTGCAGAATCACGTGAGATGTTCAAGAACGGTCAGCTTGCATTCCACGGAACTGCGATAAAGTCGATCGCGCTCTACCGTGACACCAACTTTGATATTGGTATCCTTCCCTTCCCGAAATACGATGAAGCTCAAGACAATTATATAACTTTAGTTTCTGGAGGCGCAGTAGCTACTATACCGATAACTCTTGCTGAAGAGCGCGCTGAAAATGTCAGCATAATCCTTGAAGCTCTTTCACGTGATTCGCATGACACCATTGTTCCGACATATCGTGAGGTTGTATTGAAAACCAAATACACCCGTGATGAAGATTCGGCAGATATGCTCGACATCATCTTCCCGTCATCAGTATTTGACCTCGGTCTGTCAGTATGGCCAGATGATACCTATTACAAGTATATGGAATGCTACCTCAATATGAATGACAACTTCGCTTCTATGACAGCTACTCTTGAAAACCAAGTTCAGAACACAATTGACAAAATGCTCGCAGCAATTGACGAAAACGTAAATTAAACAAAGCAGATATGCCCGATAACAATGTTTGGTTATCGGGCATATTTTTATTTGCTGAGAATCTTCTTCAAATATTTACCGGTATACGAGCGCTCACACTCTGCGACCTCCTCCGGTGTTCCAGTAGCGACGATCTCTCCGCCGCCATCTCCACCTTCAGGACCAAGGTCGATAATGTAGTCAGCAGTCTTGATCATATCAAGATTGTGCTCGATAACAAGCACCGTATTGCCCGCATCTACAAGCCGCTGCAATACCTCGATCAGCTTCTTTACATCCGCCATATGAAGTCCAGTCGTCGGCTCGTCAAGAATATATATGGTACGACCAGTCGAGCGCTTAGCAAGCTCTGTCGCTAACTTCACGCGCTGAGCCTCACCACCTGAGAGGGTAGTCGATGACTGACCGATTTTGATATATCCAAGTCCGACATCACACAGCGTCTGCAACTTACGCGCCAGCTTCGGCAAGCTCTTGAAGAACTCTAAGCCTTCCTCGACCGTCATTTCAAGTACATCAGATATGTTCTTGCCTTTGTACTTGACCTCAAGAGTATCGCGGTTGTAGCGCTTGCCCTTGCAGACATCGCAGGTAACGTATACGTCAGGCAGAAAGTGCATTTCAATACACTTCACACCGTCACCCTCGCAAGCCTCACAGCGTCCGCCTTTGATATTGAACGAGAATCGCCCGGATGTGTAAGCTCGCATTTTAGCGTCTGGAGTCTTTGCAAATAGATCGCGTATATCGGTAAATAATCCAGTATATGTCGCCGGATTCGAACGCGGTGTGCGTCCGATCGGACTCTGGTCAATGGCGATTATTTTATCAAGATTTTCGATTCCCTCGATTTTTTCGTACTTACCGGGATAAGTATACGCACGGTTAAGGTCACGCGCAAGCACCTGATGCAGTATCGAATTTACAAGCGACGACTTACCTGAACCCGACACACCAGTAACACAACAGAACAGACCCAGCGGGAACTGAACGTCAATATGCTTAAGGTTATTCTGAGCCGCCCCATACACGGTCAAAAACTTGCCATTGCCACTGCGGCGAATTGCTGGAACTTCAATTTTTTCGCGTCCGGATAAGAATGCTCCAGTGATAGAATTCGGATCTGCCTTGATTTCTTCAGGCGTACCAGCAGCAATGATTTCGCCGCCGTGAATACCCGCACCTGGACCTATATCAACAATGTAATCTGACGACTCCATCGTTTCTTCGTCATGCTCGACGACGATAAGACTGTTTCCAGAATCACGCAAACGCTTCAAAGTCGCAATAAGCTTTGAGTTATCGCGCTGGTGCAGACCTATACTCGGCTCGTCGAGTATATACAGCACGCCCATCAGCGATGAACCGATCTGTGTCGCAAGTCTGATTCGCTGCGCCTCACCGCCCGACAGAGTGCCCGCCTTACGGGACAACGTCAGATATTCAAGTCCGACACTCTCAAGAAATCCAAGCCGTGACTTTATCTCCTTTACTATCTCCTTTGCGATAGTAGTCTCCATCTCGGTAAGTTTAAGTTCAGAAACAAACTCGAGTGCTTTAGTTACCGACATATGACAGAAATCATCAATATTTATCCCGCCGACCGTGACCGCGAGTGAATTCTCATTCAGTCGCTTTCCATGGCACTCCGGACATGGAACATCCTCTACAAAATCCTCATAATATTCATTCTGCGTCTGGTCAAAGCGCGCCTGAATCGTGTTGATCACTCCCTCAAACTTGCGGCTCTGATTATGCGCGACACCTTCCCAGTAGCGCGTAATATTGTAAACTTCATTGCCAGTGCCGTATAATAACGCCTTCAGCGCCGACTTCGAGTAATCCTTAATAGGCATATCGAGCGTAAACCCATGCTTTTTGCCTACTGCTTCAAACAGCGGACCGTTCCAGCTTTCCTCTTCAAGTGACTTATATCCATTCACCTGTATCGCACCCTGACGCAGCGACAGCGACTTGTCGGGTATTACCTTGTCCGCAGATATAATGCGCATTTCGCCAAGTCCGGCACACTTCGGGCAGGCACCGAATGGATTGTTGAACGAGAACATACGCGGCGAAAGCTCTCCGATACTGATCCCATGCTCTTCGCAGGCATAGCTCTGGGAGAAATTAAGCTCAGTATCGCCATCGAACTGTTCCCCATCACGAAGCACAACTGACACCGAAACCTCCCCCTCGGTCAATGCAAGCGCCGTTTCGACCGAATCTGCAAGACGTGAACGCATATCATCGCGCTTAACAAGACGGTCGATGACAATCTCAACCGTATGCTTTATATTTTTGTCAAGCTTTATAGTCTCACTCAGGTCATAAAGCGAGCCGTCGACACGTACACGCACATATCCGCTCTTTTTCGCGTCTTCGAATATCTTCTCGTGCATACCCTTTTTCCCGCGTACCATAGGAGCGAGAACCATAAAGCGTGTGCCTTCAGGCAGCATCATAATTCGGTCGATTATCTGGTCTACCGTCTGCTGGCGAATTTCACGTCCGCACTTCGGACAATGCGGTATACCGACACGAGCGTATAAAAGACGCAGATAGTCGTATATCTCCGTAACAGTTCCGACGGTCGAGCGCGGATTCTTCGAGGTGGTCTTCTGGTCAATGGAAATCGCTGGCGAAAGTCCCTCAATAGTATCAAGGTCCGGCTTGTCGAGCTGACCCAAAAACATACGTGCATACGATGACAGCGACTCGACAAAACGACGATGTCCTTCGGCATATATCGTATCAAATGCCAGCGACGATTTACCTGAACCAGAAAGTCCGGTAAATACGACAAGCTTGTCACGCGGTATCGTCAAATCAATATTCTTTAAATTATGAACGCGCACACCGCGCAGTGTTAGATTTGCCATGTTAGTTCCTTCCTTATTATATATGATCTATTGACTTAAACTTCTAAAAATATATCAAGTTCCCTGCAAATTCTTAATTTTATCACGCAGATAAGCCGCGCGCTCGAATTCGAGCTTCTTTGCCGCTTCCTTCATTTCTTTCGTCAAGTCTTCGATAAGCTTCGACTTCTCGTCACCGCTGAGCTTCTTATTCTCACGGTAAGCCTTTGCAAGTTTAGCCTCAGGCGACGACTCGGCCTCCTTCTTGCCTATCTCGATTAGGTCACGCACACTCTTCTTAATAGTCTGTGGCGTAATGCCATGCGCGTCATTGTATGCTTTCTGCAACTCGCGTCGACGGTTAGTTTCATCGATCGCAGCTCGCATCGATGGCGTAACAGTATCAGCGTACATTATGACCTTACCCTCAGAGTTTCGAGCCGCACGTCCTATTGTCTGAATCAGCGAAGTTTCGGAACGCAGAAAGCCCTCCTTGTCCGCGTCGAGTATCGCCACAAGCGACACTTCTGGAATATCAAGTCCCTCTCGCAGCAGGTTGATTCCAACAAGAACATCAAATACACCGAGACGCAGATCACGCAGTATCTCGCTTCGCTCCATAGTTTCGACCTTGTGATGTATATACTTCACTTTGATAAGATTCATTTCAAGATACTCAGTCAGATCCTCCGCCATCTTCTTAGTAAGCGTCGTGACCAGTACACGTTCGCCGCGTTCAGTACGTGTGTGAATCTCACCGATAAGGTCATCGATCTGCCCCTCGACCGGACGCACATCGATCTCAGGGTCAAGCAGTCCGGTCGGACGTATGATCTGCTCGACTATCTGCGACGACTGCTGCTGTTCATAGTCCGCCGGAGTCGCGCTGACGAATATAACCTGATTCAGCTTCCCCTCAAACTCCTCGAACACAAGCGGACGGTTGTCATACGCCGACGGAAGACGGAATCCAAAATCAACAAGATTTCGTTTGCGGGCACGGTCTCCGCCGCTCATTCCCTTTACCTGCGGCAAGGTAACGTGCGATTCATCGACAAACAAAAGAAAATCCTTCGGGAAATAATCAAGCAGCGTGTATGGAGTCGAACCGGGATCGCGTCCAGACATAACTCGCGAATAGTTCTCAACTCCAGAACAGAAACCGACCTCACGCAGCATTTCAAGGTCATACCGCGTGCGCTCCTCGATTCGCTGAGCTTCCAGCAGTTTGTTCTGACTGCGGAAGTAATCGACACGCTCGACAAGCTCGTCCTCGATCTCCTGCAACGCCGCCTCGCGCCGCTCATCACTGACCGCATAGTGAGTCGCCGGAAATATTGACACATAGCTGAGCGAGCGCAACAGCTCACCGGTTATCGTATTTATTTCCGACAGACGCTCGATTTCATCACCGAAAAATTCAACGCGTATTGCCTTATTGTCTGATGAAGCCGGAAAAATCTCGACTACATCTCCACGCACACGGAACTTGTCACGAACGAAATTAACGTCGTTGCGGTCATAGCTCAGCGATACTAATCTCCGCGTTAACTCGTCACGCTCCATGATCATTCCCGGGCGCAGCGAGATCAACATAGACTGATATTCGTTCGGGTCACCGAGCGAATATATGCACGACACGCTCGCAACTATTATAACATCCCGCCGCTCAAATAACGAGCTCGTCGCACTGTGGCGCAGCATGTCGATCTCATCGTTGACCGAACTGTCCTTCTCAATATATATATCCTTTCCGGGAATGTAAGCTTCTGGCTGATAGTAATCGTAGTATGAAACAAAATATTCTACTGCGTTTTCGGGAAAGAACTCGCGAAACTCCGAACATAGCTGAGCCGCAAGCGTCTTGTTGTGTGCAAGAACAAGCGTCGGACGATTCAGTCCGGCAATTATATTAGCCATAGTGAAAGTCTTACCTGAACCGGTAACGCCGAGCAGCGTCTGAGCGTGCATACCAGCTTCGACTCCGGCAATCAACTTATCGATAGCCTCTGGCTGGTCCCCGGTCGGTTTATATGGTGCATGAAGCTTGAATCTGTCCATTAGTATTCCCTCTCTTGCTTAGAATTTATGTTCCGCTATATATACCTTATACAAAACATTATATCATAAATATATTAAAAAGTAAAGATGAGAGACAAAATATTTGTTCTCTCATCTGTAGAAAATATTCGAAAAAACTGCCCGTTTTTTGTATTACTTGAAATTCTTCTTCCATTTATAGCGCCGCCATAGCGATTTTATCCAGTCTATAAAGTTTGGCGCAAAGAAAATTATCACATTTATAAGCGCCATCACAAGTGAAAGCCGTCCCGCCCACGATTCCACAATAAATGAAAATATAAATCCCGCCGCGTCAATAAGCGCCAGCCACTTCATCTTCACTGGGAAAAAGAAGAACAAAAGTACTTCAAAATTCGGATTTAACAATGCAAACGCCAAAAACAGTGACATATTCAAATAGCTGTTTGTCGCATAACCGGATATTAAACCGGAAGCTATAGCGCCGATCGCCCCCAACAGATAATATACTGTAAATCCAAACGAGCCCCACTGACTTTCAAGTGAGCTGCCGATCAGCCAGTAAAAATATAGTGACAGCACTATAAATAACAAGCTCGAGTTAGGCGGTAAGAACAAGAAGGTAAATATCCGCCATATCTGTCCTGACATAATGGCGTTCCGGTCGAATATAAGTATCGATGACAGACTGTTTCCTGTGCTCATAGCAATAGCATAATTCATTATATACACAATAGCCATTGCACCAACAACGATAAGCATTAAATTCTTGATCGCAAATTTTCCGAACCTGCGCTCGAGCTTATCGAGCCAGCTCTGACGATATATCATATTATTTTACTCCTTAATATAAATAATGTATAAATTTATTTTATGCACATATCCTATAGCTCCGGCATAGCCTCCGTCTCATGGAAACGCTTTCGGCGGTCTGAAGGCTTCATACCGGTATGAGCATAATAAACACTCGAAAAGTGACTTGCATCATGAAATGCAAGATTGTACGCGATATCCGTGATAGTCATATCGGTCTCAAGCAGCATTCGATTCGCGTGCTGAATCTTTATACCAACAATATAATCGTGCAATGATATACCGGTAAGCTCACGTACAATGCGGTTCACATAATTCGGATGATATGAAAAATGCTCAGCAACCGAACGGCAGGTCAATCCCTCATTATAATTTTCATTTATATAATTGACAATTGACTTCGCCTTCAATCGCGATGGGCTCTCATTCTGTATATTGAATTGATCAACAACATCAAGGAGAAAATCAACAAATCGCGCACCAAGACGCATTCTCGAATATCGCTGACTGTCATTGTAAAGCTGGTACATCTCTCGAAGCTTAATCTCAGCATCCGGCATACTGTGAATAACGAACGATTTGTTGAACGCTGGGACATCAGTAAAATACACGGTTTTCGAATACTTAGTAGGATCGAGCTTATCACGGTTAAGCATTATAAAGAAATTATTTATTGGTTCTCCTGATTCATCCATTTGACGCTGCTCTGGCTGAAAGTCGAAAAATAAATTCAAGAATTCAGTTACACCAGGTTTAAACACTGTCTCGTATTCCTGACGCGGCGGCATATATATAAGGTCTCCGGGCTGGCAGAGCTCTTCTCTCCCGTTATATCTTATCAAAAATTGTCCCTTCAATGATATCAAAAATTTATACGTCAATGAAAGCTTACGATGAATAATATCCTCATCTATAATTCTTTCATCGGTCTTCATCAATAATCGTACCTTAGGATTTGTAATGTCTAATGTAGCCATATATATCTGATTTCCTCCTAAAATGCAGCATAAGTATTTTCTTATACTCTATTTTACCACATATATATGAAAAAAGCAATAAGAAGTTTGATTTTTACCATTATGGTTTTGATTTTACCGTTGACAAAAGCTTGATTTTGTATTATGATATATATATAAAAATTTATTCCATCTGGAGGTAATAAATAATGGAATTTGACGTTGTTGTAGCCGGCGGTGGTCTTGCTGGTGTATTTGCAGCGATATCTGCTGCACGCGAGGGTATGAAGGTACTTCTCGTTGAAAAGTACGGATTTCTTGGAGGTATGGCAACTGCCGGACTCGTAAATCCTTTTATGTCCTTCTACGAAAGAAAGAGCGGACGCCTTGCTAATGCTGGACTTTTTGCAGAAATGCTGAAGCGTATGTATGAGGCAGGAGGCAATAACAGCCCAAAATCGGCAATGTACAATGAGGAATACATGAAGCTCGTTCTCGACCGCATGGTCATCGAAGCCGGAGTTAAAGTACTCTTCCACTCGCTGCTCTCTGATGTTGAACGCGACGGACGCGTTATCAAGTCGATCACCATCTCAACTCCGCAGGGCAATATCAAAATAAGCGCACCGATATTCATCGACGCTACAGGTGACGCTGACCTCTCCGCATTTGCCGGACTCGAGTATAAGCTCGGACGAGATGAAGACGGTCTCTGCCAGCCAATGACAACCTGCTTCCGCCTGACTAATGTTGACTGGTCGCGTTATGACGCTCAAAAGGCTAACGCACTCTACAAAGAGTATCAGGAAAAGGGACTCATCAAGAATCCACGTGAAAATATACTCGTATTCAGATATCCGATAAACAACATAATGCACCTCAACACGACCCGTATCGTAGGAAAGAATCCGTGTAACGTCGAGGATCTCACTGAAAGCGAAATGACAGCTCGTGAGCAGGTATTCGAAATGCACAAGTTCCTCAAAGAAAACATTGAGGGCATGGAAAACTGCGAGGTCGTTGCAATTGCGCCCGAGATAGGTATCCGTGAAAGCCGTCGTATTGTCGGTCACTACACGATAACTGAAGACGATGTGCTTAATGCAGCAAAGCACGACGACAGAATCGCCCGCGCTACCTACGACATCGACATTCACAACCCTGCAGGAACTGGCACATATATCCGCCACGTTCCGGATAACGACTACTACACAATTCCCTACCGCGCACTCATTCCGGTAGGAGCTGACAACCTCATCGTTGCCGGTCGTCCGATCTCGTCGACTCACGCTGCACACAGTTCATTCCGCGTAATGCCGATAACAAGCTGTATAGGTGAAGCTGCCGGAGCTGCTGCCGCTCTTATGCGCAAACACGACGCAAAATCACTTGATATCCAGATGAAGGAATTGCAGGATATCCTCACCGACCGCGGCGCATTAGTTTAATTACAGCATTCACAATACGTGAAAAAACTGAACTATTCTAAAATCAAATGAATAAAACTGCCCTCACTGTTAGATAATAATTACAGTGAGGGCAGTTTATTCATCTTTGATTATTCAAATGAAATAATAAAGACCCATCTCTTTTTACAGAGATGGATCTTACACGCAATTTAGTTAAAAATTACTTTCTCTTCTTAAGGGAGAGAACAGCAACACCGGAAGCTGCGAGTGAAGCAAGAGCTGCTACGATACCCATATCAGCAGTATTGGTCGAAGCTTCTACCTTCGGAGCCTCATACTTCTTAGAGGTGAGTACGAGGTTGTCGTATGCCTCAGAAGTAGACCAAGCATTTCCCTGACCTTCATTAGCGAAGTACTCGCCGTCACGTCCATCAGCACCAGTCTCATCAGAGTTGATGTGGAATGCCGCAGTGATAACAGCATCAGCCTTAGGAGTGTAATCAGCACCGAACGGGATCTGCATTTCGATCGCATAACCGTTGTCGGTCTTTACTGCCTTGTAGGAAGCATTGTCAACATTGGTATCTCTGTGAATACCACGTCCCTGCCAATCTCCCTTAGCACCCGGGATCGGAGCCTGAGCAGTCCACTGACCAGCATTGATAGTAGTGATATCGCCGGGAGTACCGCTGAGGTCGATGAAGAACTCTACAGAGTCAGACTCGTAGTAGTTGTCACGAGCAGCAGTGGAGAGAACCGGGTCAACAATATCGAAGAAAACGTAGATGTTGTCAGAATCCCAGAGTACACGAGCAGTACCAGAGGTCTTGCCGTCACCAGAGGTTGCAACATTGATCTTTACTTCTTCAGCAGCGGTGTAAAGGTCGTCCATAATACCATCAATGGTAGGAGTACCAGAAGCTGCTTCGAAGGTCTTTGCAGCTGCGGAAGAAGTTACGCCGAGAGCGGTAACCATAAGAGCTGCAAGTGCGAGAGAACCAAACTTTTTCATTGTTCAAATATCCTTTCAGATTTGTATAAATCGGTACATATAATATATGACCTTAACCATTATAGCACATCAAAATCAAAAAGTCAATAGGAATTATCATTTTTTCTTCATATTTTACCCAGCTTTTACTGTTTAATATTACTATATATTGAAAAAGCACGGTTCTTATTCTATATATTTTTGCATAATTTTAGATTATATGATTAAAATAGACATTTTTTACAATAAAAGGATAAGCCACCCCTGTAAAATCAAGGATGGCTTATATTTAAAGTTAGTAAAGTAAGATTACTTTCTCTTCTTAAGAGAGAGAACAGCAACACCAGAAGCTGCAAGCGAAGCAAGAGCTGCTACGATACCCATATCAGCAGTGTTGGTCGAAGCCTCTACCTTCGGAGCCTCATACTTCTTAGAAGTGAGAGTCATATTGTCCCAGTTAGCGTCAGCAGTCCACCATGCTTTGCCCTGATCAGTACCAGCAAAGGTCTGGAATTCACGAGCAGAAGAATCGTTATCAGTATTGTCGTTTACACCGAAAGCAACAGTAAAGGAAGCGTCAGCCTTAGGAGTATAGTCAGAACCCCACGGAATAGCGATCTCAATGTTGTAGCCCTTGTCAGTCTTTACAGAAGCGTGCTTAACATTAGCAACGTTATCTTCTCTATGCTTACCGCCACCTGCGAATTCAGTGAACTTGTAGCCGTAGGTGTACTGAGCTGCATTGATCGAATTGATCTCGCCTTCAGTACCGGAGAGGTTGATATAAACCTCAACGGAGTCGTTAGCCCAAACGCTGGTAACATCTTCGTTAACGGTAGAATCGGTTACTTCTACTAATACATAGAAGTAATCGTTATCCCATGCAGTGTAAGCTACGCCAGTTGCAGCGCCATCAGCAGCATCTACATTGATATTAGCGCCAGCGCAAACATAAGCGTCATCCTTCTGACCATCAACGGTAGGAGTGCCAGCAGCAGCCTCAAAATTGCTTACAGCAGAAGCGGTAGCGCCGAGGACGGTTACCATCAGTGCTGCAAGTGCGAGAGAACCAAACTTTTTCATTGTTCAAATATCCTTTCAGATTTAATATTAAAAGTGTACATTATGTACCACCTTTTTATTATATCATAGCCCCCCCCCGAAATGTCAATACTTTTTTTGAACTTTCTTCATGTTTTTTTGATTTTTTGGGGATAAATTAAAATTGATTGTTTTAATTTGAGAGGTTATACAAATTTATGGATATTTGATATTTTCAACTATATATCTAACGTTCTCTCATGAAACTGCACGAGCTATATTTATATGCTTATTTATTCAGATTACTTTCTCTTCTTAAGGGAGAGAACAGCAACACCAGAAGCTGCAAGCGAAGCAAGAGCTGCGATGATACCCATATCAGCAGTGTTGGTCGAAGTCTCTACCTTCGGAGCCTCATACTTCTTAGAGGTGAGTACGAGGTTGTCGTATGCCTCAGAGGTAGACCAAGCATTTCCCTGACCTTCATTAGCGAAGTACTCGCCGTCACGTCCATCAGCACCAGTCTCATCAGAGTTGATGTGAAATGCCGCAGTGATAACAGCATCGGCCTTAGGAGTGTAATCAGCACCGAACGGGATCTGCATTTCGATCGCATAACCGTTGTCGGTCTTTACTGCCTTATAGGAAGCATTGTCAACATTGGTATCTCTGTGGATACCACGTCCCTGCCAATCTCCCTTAGCACCCGGGATCGGAGCCTGTGCAGTCCACTGACCAGCATTGACAGTAGTAATATCGCCGGGAGTACCGCTGAGGTCGATAAAGAACTCTACAGAGTCAGACTCGTAGTAGTTATCACGAGCAGCAGTAGAGAGGACCGGGTCTACGATATCGAAGAAAACATAAATGTTATCAGAATCCCAGAGTACACGAGCAGTACCGGAGGTCTTGCCGTCGCCGGATGTTGCGACGTTGATCTTTATTTCCTCAGCAACAGTGTAGAGATCATCCATAACACCGTCAATGGTAGGAGTACCAGTAGCTGCCTCGAATGTTTTTGCAGCTGCGGAAGTAGAAGCGCCGAGAGCAGTGACCATCAGTGCTGCGAGCGCGATAGAACCAAACTTTTTCATTGTTTAATATTCCTTTCAGAGTTGTATTAAAAGTGTACGTTATGTATCACATCTTTATTATAACACACCCCCCCCCGCTGTCAATACCTTTTTGGAAACTTTTTTATATTTTTTAACTTTAAATTAAAATCGAGCCGATTTATAGTAAACCGACTCGATTTGTTATATTTTATTTACTCATGTTTTCTATAGTCTTAGAAAGTTCGGTCAAAACACCACTTTCGCGCGAGGCATACATTGAAGAAAAATTATCTCCGCCTCCCGCAATACCCGAAATAGAGTCCTTGATTCCGCTCCAGTTGAAAACAAAGCCAAGGTCAAACACCTGATTGTCGAGTATCATGCGTACAATATTTGCCGACTCATCGTCACGCACGGACTTGCCTATTACAGTCTGATCAATAAATGACGGAATAACATACTGCTGAGAATAATAGCCCATAGAGTCAAGCACATATCCGACACGCTCCAGATCCTGTCCGCAGTTCGGTACAACAAGATGGTCGCTCCACCATGTATTCGCAAAGCTTATGTAATCCTCCTGCTCCTCGTCATATTTCGGGAACGGAAGAATACCAAAGTCTGCTTCCATATTGCGTAGTTCAAGCGCCATAAGCAGCTGGTTCGAATAGAACAGCAAAGAGTTATCCATAAGCTTATTGGTAAAGTGTCTATACACATCGGAATATCGGTCCTGAAGTTTCTGAGCATGGAGTGTAACATTCGAGTCAAGCAGCAGCGACGCTACCTTGTCGCAAATATCAACAGTTCTTTCATTATTTAGTACAATGCTGACATCGCCATTCGAGTTTTTCGCGATCTTAGAGCCTGCACTAATAAGCATATATGGAAGCGTGTCAACCTCGCCAGCAAGTCCGTATCTATCATTGTCTGGATCCATTACAGAATCGCCGTTGAGGTCATACGACGCAGCATTCGCAAGCTCAATCATCTTATCAATAGTCCACTTGCCAGATTCGACAAGCTCATACATATCTGCAAGCTGCAGATCCTCAACAATTTGCTTGTTATAATAAGTTACGAGAGGAGCACCAATATTGAAAAAGCAAATATCACCCACCGCCGCATACTGCTTATCGAAAAGCGTATATTCGGCATTCGCATTTTGATTCCACCAGCTATGCGTAAGGTCAAGCGTCGGAATTGTGGTAAGGTCAACGAGCATACCTTCAGTGGTCATCATCTTATTAATGCCGCATTCCATTTGCATAGCAAAATCGAGCTGTTCACCCGCCATTACCATCTGATATACCTTGTCAATACTGCTGCGGTCGCCCCAACTCATCTCTAAGATTTCAAGCTTTATGTTGAGTTCTTCTTCGACCTTGCGGTTTCGTTCAGCCAATGCGTCGTTGATAAGATCGCCGTCCTCTTCGACGGTCAGCGGATCATATCTGCCAATACCGCTGCCGCTGTGAAAGTTATATGCCGCAATAACAACGGTATCGCCGTTATAGTTGACATCAGGCTTTTCGTATTCGACCTTAACTGTATCGCTCACATCAGGCGTAGTATCATTGGATTCGGTATCATTTTCATTCTGATTTACATCACCGCAGGAAGTGATACCGACAAGCATTGCAATCAAAAGCGCAATACTTAAATATCGTTTCATTTTCATTAGTTTCCCCATTTCTTATTAAAATTTATAGATTCTAATAGTATAAAATATGATATTAGAATCTATGTTATTATACCATACCCCCCCCCGACATCAATGCCAGTTTTATACGACTTTATATCAAATTTGCACTTTTTGTTATTGCTTTAACAACATAATTAAAATAAAAAACTCGTTGTGTTGATCTCAACGAGTTTTTTAAGATATACAATTATATAGTTACTTGCTTTCAAGCATTTTCTTATACTTAGCGTAATCTTCTGTAGGAACATTGAGAAGTTCAGCAGCCTTTTCGAACGTAATTGACATATTCTCCATTAGGTTCTTTATACTCTGGAGAATACCATTCTCTACACCTTTTTCAAGTATACTACTGCTCAAATTACATATAAATTATTCTTCGAATTTGTCGTGCAGCAAATCCTCGACCTGCGCGCATATACCGTAATCACAGTAATCGAAAATCGGTGCTGCCTTATCGGGATTTACACCTATAATATAACGGCTTCCTTCAATCGCAGCTGTATGATGAACAGCACCGGAAATTCCGACGGCAATGTATATTTTAGGTGCGACTGTGCGTCCGGTTATACCGACCTGCCATTCATACGATGCCAATCCAGCGTCGACAAGCCCTCTCGACGCACCCATTTCCGCACCGATAAAATCCGCAAACACCTTCATCGTATCAAGCTGTCCGCGCACCCCAAGTCCGCATGAAACAATAACATCTGAGCTTTCCGAAACCGTTCGAACGGTCGCCATCTGAGGCAATGTGCGGCAGATTATCTTTGCTGTTACACTTCCACCAAACGCCGGACGATACATAAACAGCCGCTCACCATCAGTTTCAAGCAATGTGCAGTCAGCGCAAAGTCCGGTATCGAGTGCTGTTGCGACCTCCGGAGCAATTCTGCGTCCCAAAACGTCAGAAGGAAATAAAACTACACTCGGACGCTTATCTTTGAATATGCACACATACTCCTCCGCCGTCATCCGTCCAAGCGTAACGACTCGCTCAGCTATGCGCGACGCAATCTCAGCGACATCATCACCGACAGCGTAAACCTCATACAAACGCTTATCAGATATTTCCGATACGATATTTTCATTAAGTTCGGCATTTCGCAGCTCATTTATTTTATCGCACAGTATATCGATATCTGGCTGCAAAAATACACAGCTGCGTCGTCCACGCTGGCTTTCGAATGAACGCACGACCTTTGTAGGCGAGCCGGAGAGTCCGCAGCGACGCTTGTCAGCTGACAATGTATCCGAGTTCCATCTTTCAATATCATGCACTCTGGCACGCATAGGTGCAAATCTGAGCTTGCATATCCTCTCGCAGGTCAGCAGTGCCGGAAGCGCTGCTGACTCACGTCCGAGCCGTGTTTCTACTGATATATTATCACACGAACATTCCTCGATATTCATAACATTTGTGATCGCCGGAATACCGAGTCTCGCAGCAACAGATACGCCGACCTGTGCAGTATCGCCGTCCATACTCTGCCGACCGCATAGAATCAAATATTCACGCTCATCACCAATTATACGCTTAGCGGCAAGCGATAGAATATAGCTCGTAGCCGCAGTGTCAGAGCCAGCAAACACAGGATCTGACAGCAATATCGCATGGTCGACTCCAAGCCTTGTAATTGCTCTCATACGGTCAGCAGCCTTATCAGGTGCCATTGTGATAACATATATCTCGCAGCTGGCAAAATCAGCGTTGCCCTCTCGCAGCCGCAGCGCATTTTCAAGCGCCGCCTCATCAAATGGGCTCAGCTCGCCTCCAACTACCTTAACGAATACTATAATCTTCATATCTCGTCGTATATAGGAGCAAGCGCGTCGTGTACTGCCTTATAACGCTCGTACAACTTCGCGTATTTTTCGGTATTATCAAAATTGGGTTCAGTAAACGATTTAACCTCCGTACAAATGTCCAGCGCAGATTCATAATCACTAAATATTCCAGCTGCAACTCCGGCGAACATTGCCGTGCCGAATGACGAATCACTATCGTGTCGCTGCACAAGCTTGAACCCGAGAACATCAGACACGATCTGCCGCCACAGCGGGCTCGACGCACCGCCGCCAATTATCGTAGCTGTATCGTCATGCTCAATACCTATAGCTTCGAGCGCACGCTTGCAATCGAGCATAGACATAGCAACGCCTTCAAGCACCGCACGGTCAAAATGCGCCTTTTTATGGTTTGCACGCACTCCAACAAAGCTTGCACAGAGCTTCGGGTCGGCATAAGGCGTTAGCTCGCCGTTGAGATATGGATGGAACATCAGCCCATCAGAGCCGACCGGAAGCGACGCTGCCGCTTCGTCTATAGCCTTGTAGTCGCCGCCAAAGGTATCGCGATACCAGCGCAGAGATGACGCGCACGACTTAGTAGCCGTTCCGGGATACCACAGCCAGTCGGCGATGTGCGAATAATTGATAAGATTTTTATCAGGATAAGCTTTATCGGTGATAACACATATCCGTCCAGCAGTCGCAAGCTTCAAAGTCATCTGCCCCTTCTTGACTGCACCCGCCGCGAACACCTCCATCACCGTATCGGTAGTACCGCATATGACCGGTGTACCCTCACACAATCCGGTATCGCGCGCAGCAGCAGATGTGATTTTACCGACAAAATCATTCGGCTTAACGATAGTCGGCAGCTTTTCTATCGGAAATTCAAGCAGTCCGCAAAGCTCAGGCGACCATTTCAATGTGGTATAATCGAACATCATCGAACCCTCGGCCTCGATATAGTCAGTCACATAATCGCCGCACAACATATGACGCACAAAATCCTTCGCGAACATAATTTTATCAACCTTCGACCACACCTCCGGCTGGTGCTTCTTCACCCACATCAGCTGCGGAAGCGTCCAGATAGTATCCGGCTTGTGCAGCACACGCTCATAAATGAAATCGCCCCACTCACGCTTCAAATATGCAACCTCATCAGTCGAGCGAGAGTCGGTCCAATATATCGACGGTCGAATAACGTTGAAATCCTTATCGCAGAGCACCGCCGTATGAGTCGCTGCGTCGAGTGCAACTACCGCTATGTCAGACGCTTTTATGCCGCTCTTAGTGATCGTTGCCGCGATATTCTCACGAGTAGCTTCGTACCAATCGAGCGGATTCTGCTCAGCATATCCCGGAGCCGGATATGCCGTTGGGTACTCCACTATATTCGCAGCGACTATTTTGCCGTCAGCCGACAGCAGCGTTGCTTTTGAAGCACCTCCGCCAAAATCTATGCCAAGAATATAATTCATAGCCGTTCCTTTCAAATGCCAAAAAATGTAAGTAAATACTTACATTTTTTGGCTTATTCATTTTAATTTATCGCCTTAAGATAACTATCAATTCCAGCCTCGCAGCTTGCACGCGCACCCTCGAGTGTAGAAACGACATCAACGTCGGTCGTTATTACCTTGAGCAGAACATCATTATATCCACCCCATTTGTAGATAAAAGCCATTTCGCTTTCGATATTAGAGAATATGATATCAAGCATATCCTTTGATTCCTCGTCGCGTACAGTCTTACCGTTGAGAACTAAATCATAATACTTCGGTCGGATCATTTGATATCCGTATGCGCTCATGACCTCCATAACGTCAATCGCACGCTGCACATTCTCAACTGTCTTTGGTATCGACATTGCATTTGTTCCCGGAGAATAATATGATATATAATTTTCCTGATTTTCGTCGTACTTAGGATACGGCAATATACCAAAATCAACGTCCATGTCGCGCATTAAAGCTGCATTTCCAAGTACCTCAACGTGCAAAAATCCCTTGCCGTCCTTGAAACCCTGCTTTGCAACTGAGTCATTGAGTATTGTTCCATCAAAATGAAGAAAACGTTTGATTTTAGTTATAACATCAAACTTACGCTCACTGATATCCAAAACCGAAGGCATTCCATCTTTGATATCTATACCGGCTTCACCGCCGCCATGTAAAAAGCCATACGTAGAACCAGTGTGCGTCAGAAGCCCAAACTGGTCATCTTCGATCTTCATCTGACCATCACCGTTTAAATCATGCGTCGTCGCTTCGACAAGCTCGTACATCTTATCGAGCGTCCACTTTCCACTGTGCACAAGCTCGTACATATCGCCAAGCTTTTCGTCCTCAGCGATCTTCTTATTGAAATAATTGACCCACATACTATCATGAATATTCGCGCTCGCTTCGCTGTGTATCATAAACAGCTTGCCGTCGATATTATAATATCGCGCGCTGTCAAGACTCCACCAAGGCTTATCAAAATCAAAGTCAAGCGTATTAAGGTCGATGTATGTTCCCTTCATGATCGCGGAAACGTTGTTCATCGCGCCGAGAAAACAAGCGTCATACGCATATTCGCCAGCCATTACTGCGTTAGAAATAACCGAACAAGCATCCTCAGCCCAGAAGTCCATATTAGTTACCTGAATTTCGATATTCAACAGCTCCTCAACCTTACGCGTGCGTTCATACACCGCGTCATTGAGAACATCTCCGTTAACCGATTCAGCATCGAGCCGATACTCAGCATAAGTGAATGAGTTGTTAAGAATCGAAAACACCTCTCCGCCGTAATCACCAGTCGGCAGATCGGCATAGATGTCAGTCTCGACATTCGCATCTGTAGTATCACCGCTCGTGCTGTCAGTATCGATAGTGTCATCATCCGGAGTTTGCCCGCAACCGAGCGTAAGGCTCATCGAGCCAAGGAGTGAAATTGCAATGAGTTTGGAAAACAATGTTTTTTTCATAGCTGAAATTCCTTCCATATTATATAATTAAATTATAGATCTCAGCATTTGATATCACTCGCAGAAGGTTATGGAAACATAGAAGTCATACAATTTCTACAAATAGCGCCCCCCCCCGAAACATAGGTTAATTTTGCCTATATTTCGAGTTTGGACGGACGATACACAAGTGATTGTCAAAAGCGTTAATTTTGTTGCCAGTCATGTTATCGCCTTTAATATAAATATTAGTAGTTTACTTTGTAATTTTTGCCGTATATCGCAGGTACGACACCCTTAGCTTTGAGCCCTTCGTTGTCTTCATGACAGAATATCCACTTATTCTTTCTAAAAAGCAGCTTATCGCTCGGCTTATTTTCAAGGTCGGTATTCGTTCCTTCCGGAAGCACAACTACGCAGTTGAAGCCGTCGTACGATACCTGACACGGGCAGAAATGCAGCGTATCGGCGTATACTTCGATAGCTTCACCGGCAGCAACATAGAACGCTTTTACCTTAGCTGAGTCAAGCTTGCCGTCCTTAACGTCGTCAAGCTTAGCAAGCAGCAGCACGAGGTCAGTCGCAGCAACGTTAATTTCGGAATTCTTGTGCCACTCAAGTGCGTTCAGGTACGAATTATAGCCCCAACAATTGCCAAGCTGCACCGAAAGTTCGCCGAACAGTTCTTCCTTTATCATCTCGCGAATCGGCAGCGCTTCGAACGATTCAACCGACGGCATATATTTCGAGCCTTCAGCCGGATATTCAAGCTGCTTTGCCGCTTCGATAAGCGACGAATAATCCTGCGTTAATACACAGCCATATCGTGCGAACGATTCGTCGTTTACGCTGTAAAAGTCAAGCTCTGGATTTTTCGCCTTTAATTCTTCAAGTTTATTCATTTGTTGAGCCAAGCGTGCTCCTCATCAGTAGTCATGAAGAAGCCACGATCCTTTCCTGCCATAATCCAGAGGTAGTAGTTGTCGTATCCGGGTGCAGCGTGGAAGGGATGATAGCCGCGCGGAATTTCGACGAAATCTCCGCTCTTTACGGTGTAAGTCTCGTCAATATCGCCCTCCATCGTGTAAACGCGCTGAATACCGAATCCGCCTTCCTTCTTGAACTCGTAGTAGTAGATTTCCTCAGTCTCAGCTTCGACAGGCATATTGTCGTCGTCATGCTTGTGGGGAGGGTAGCTTGCCCACTGACCACCCTTGACGTATGCTTCGCCGATGTAGAGAATATCAGCGGGAGTGCGCTCGTCAAGGATGAAGTGTGCCTGACGCTGCCATCCTGGCTTGCCAAGGTCTTTAATAACAACATCTTCTGGCTTGATAAACTTAGGTTCGTGGTCGCTGAAAGCAGGAGACTTCGAAACGCATATCGAAACCTCGCCGACTCCGGTCACGGTAAATTCAGTATTACGCGGAATGTATACGCAGGTAGCTGCACCGTCGAAAACGTCAGCACGCTTACCAATATTTTCATAGCAGAAGCTATCAGCTTTAACTGTACACTTGCCGCCAAGAATAACAAGTGCGTACTCTTTATCCTGCTCACGATAGAGCTTACTCTGACCGTCGGCGAGACGCAGCATATCGATCTCAACCTTCTGGCAGGCGCTGTTGTCCTTCTTGTAAATTTCGGACTTGCCGAACTTCTTGTTCCAGCTTCTCTTAAAATTCATGATAACCATTCTCCTTCAATATATTTATTACTTCATCATACGATGGCACGGCTTCACGCGCGCCTACCCTCGTACATTTGAGCGATGATGTAGCGCTGGCAAACATCGCGCATTTCTTGTAATTCCAGCCTTGCGTCAACGCAAATGCGAACGCGCCGTGGAATACATCTCCCGCGCCGTTCGAATCGACGACAGCAGTGTCGATTATCGGATAGCTCGAAAGATCGTTTCCATCATATATTATTCCGCCGCGCTTGCCCTGAGTAATCACGACGACCTCAGGCGAATATTTATCGAACAATATCTTAGCTGCTTCCTCTGCGGTTTTCGCGCCGGTGTGACCGAGTGAATATTCTTCCGAAGGAATAAGAATGTCAACAAGCGGAAGCAAGCGCTCGATTCCCTGATACAATCCACCCGCGTCGTATAATACCTTACCTCCAGCGGCATGAATCGTATTCGAACCGTCGATTGCCGCGTCAAGCTCATTTCCATCTACCATAAGAATATCCGATTCCGCAACCGCCGCCTTCTGAGCGTCGCTGAGTTTGAGCGCAGGCTTGTTTCCGCGGTGGAATACGCAGGTACGAGTCTTTTCCGCTGCACTTAACATAACAAATGAGCAGAACGATTCGCAGTCTGGCTCGATTGTAACATTATCCGTGCCGACTCCCCACTTAGCAAAATCACCGAGCAGAAAATGTCCGCGGTCGTCGTCGGCGACGCTTCCGATGAAGTCCACCTTAACGCCCATTCCCGCGCCGAGCTTAGCCGCCGCTACAAGTCCAGTAGCGGTAGGTCCACCGCCGACCGTGCGAATGCCGTCAGCCTTCAGCTTTGTGTCCTCATCGGGATATTCGGGGAGCATTATCAACGTATCAAATACATTAGCCCCGATTCCGGTTATTTTCTTCATTTTACTTTACCGTCAGCGCCGAGCAGCTTAATCTTTTCCTTAGCGAATGCCTGTACGTTCTTGATAGCGTCCTTCATAAAAAGGTCGACTGCTATCAGGCTGCGCGAGGTCTCGAATACCTTATCGAGGAAGGAATAGCACACATCCGTACCGAAGTTTATCTTGCGGATACCGGCTTTGATCGAAGCGATGATCTGCTCGTCCGGAATTCCGCTTCCACCATGCAGTACGAGCGATACGTTAGGCAACGCAGCGTGGATTTCAGCGATGCGGTCGATATCGAGCTTTGGCGCTTTTTTGTAGTGACCATGAGCCGTACCTACCATAATAGCAAGCGCACGTATACCGGTAGCATTTGCATATGTCGTCGCCTCGTCAACAGTAGTCGACGCGCACATAGATTCGTCGTTTACCGAACCGATATGACCGATCTCACCCTCGACTTGAATGCCGTTGTAGCCGCAAAGTTCTACCATTTTCTTAGTCTCAGCGATATTTCCATCCATCGGCTGAGTCGACGCATCGATCATGATACCAGTAGCGCCGTAACGAACCGCACGCATTACCTCTTTTTCGCCAGTGCCGTGGTCAAGATGGAAGCATACCGGAACGGTAGCCTTCTTAGCAGCGGCAAGGATGATCGGCGATACGTAATAGCCCTCCTCATTTGCAAAAAGGCGAGAATAGCACTGGATAATAATCGGCGCGCGCAGCTCCTCAGCGGCATTGATTATACCCATGACGGTTTCCATATTGTATACATTGAACGCCGGAATTGCGAATTCCCCCTTGTCGGCGATAGAGAGAACTTCATCAAAAGTTACTAACATTATAAATTTCCTTTCATGCAGGTAACTACCCTGCCGGAAATTCCGGCACGGCAGTTACAAATATAAATATTATAAACTTGCGAGTATAAGCTCCGGAACTGACATAATTTCCATATCGTCAGGCTTAACTGCGCTCATTGCAGCATATTCTGACGGACTTGCGACAACAAGCAGCTTTGCGCCTACATGAGAAGCATTCGTCCAGCGATTTTCCGAAACGAGCTTTATAACCTCCGGCAGATACTCAGCCATCAGCGTATTTCCACCCCAAATGAGCTCCTTGCGGTTGAGCAGCATTTCGTGCAGATCGGTGCAGGCGTTCATGAATACGCGCGGTTCTTCAACTTCATCGAGGTCGCGGACAAGCGCGAAGCTATCCTGATATGTAGCCGGAATCGGAAGTTTTTTGACAGTAAGCTTGCCGTCCACAATCAGCTCAGCTACAAACTTAGTAAAAGTGACGATCTCGCAGTCAGGCGCGATATCCCATTCTTTGTATTCATGCTTCATTATTTTAGCGTCTGCTGGGTCAAGTACGATCACCTTCTTGAATTCCGAAAGTGCGTCAGCGCAAGCCTTCGCAGTCTGACGTGCTTCCTCTGCCTCACCGACGAGAAAATCGAGCGCCGCGCCGCTGTCCGGCTCATTCTTAAGCACCGTAAAATTGATCTTCGCCTTCTGGAGTACAGCGGCAGCGTCAACTGCATACTCAGGCACTTTGTACTTTACATCAGTACCGATGTAAAGCAGTGTATCTGAAACAGTCGGAAGCGCCGCTGCAATTTCGTCTATTTCAGCCGGAACTTCCTTGATTCCGTAAGCATTTCCACACTCAGCGATATTGTCGACGAGCTTGTTGATATATTCGGGCGCTTCACCGTTCTGCATAGCTTCAAGGCGGGTCTCCTTAGTAAACTTCACCGGGTCCCATCCGGTCATGCAGTTGTTAGTACATCCACCGCAGAGTGCGCATTCGTATACATTATCTATTACATCGCTGAGCTTTGCCGCGTCTCTCTCAACGAGCGAGAGGGTAAGCGCACGTGCGCGTGCGGTATTTCTCTCCTGACCGGTAGCATTTCCGATAGGGCAAACGTGACGGCACATCCAGCAGAACCGGCAAGCGTCGATGGTTTCTTTGCTTTTCTGTGATATTAACATTATCTATTACCTCATAATCCAAGCTTGAACGGATTCATGATACCGTTCGGGTCGAGCGACTTCTTGATTCCTTCAAACACCTGCATTGCCGGACCATACTGCTCTTTCATCAGCCGTCCGAGCTTGATTCCCACGCCGTGGTGGTCGTTTACAACGCCGCCATTAGCGATAGCTGTACGAACTCCGCAGTTCCAGATTGCATTATGCAGACGCAGCGCTTCGTGCGGATCCTTCGGAACATCGTCGACGATGAAGCGGTCATAAATCATAGCACCCCACTCGTACCAGTGCGAGAAATGCGCGATAAAGCGCGCCATTGGGAAGTTAGTTTCTATCGCTTCCTTCATAGCCCAGTATATCTTCTCGATCTTGTCATACGGCGCGATAGAGTCCATCGTACCGAACATCTGAGGCAGGTCCATCATGTGTCCGGGGTAGAAGAATGTGATCTTTTCCTTCCACCACTTTTCACCATACTCGCTTCCGAGGTCTTCCGCGCCGTACTTAGCGAATGTATCAAGCAGAATCTTCTCTTCAACTGCAACGATATCCGAAACACCCTCAATTGCAACGTTCATGAATGCGCCTGGCTTAGCGACACCGACAATTTTCTTGATAAGCGTCGAGGTCTCAGCCTCATCGTAAAGGCGCATAACCGACGGCTTGAATTTCTGCAAAAGTTCACGTCCTGCATTAAACGCGTCGGTCATATTGTGGAATAGGAATCCGCGGAAACGTCTCTCCTCGGGCTCGTCATAGATTCTCATCTGTGCCTTTGTAATAACACCGAGCGTACCCTCCGAGCCGATGAAAATCTGATTGAGGTCAGGACCGGCAGCGTGCTTAGGTGCGGGCGAGGTCTCGATGATATCGCCATTAGGAAGCACAACCTCCATCTGTAGTACCATGTCGTCGATCTTGCCGTACTTAGTAGAAACAACGCCGATACCACGATGTGCTAAAAATCCGCCAACTGTAGAGCAGGTGAGAGATGATGGATAGTGCATAGTGGCATATCCGCGCTCATTAGCCGCCCACTCGATGTGCTTATAAATAGCGCCTGTGCCACACTCAATATACATACCCTTTTCGTTTATGTCGTAAATCTCATTCATGCGCTTGGTGTCAAGCAAAATACCACCGCAGACCGGAATAGCTCCGCCCTGCGTTCCTCCTCCGCCGCCCCATGTAGTGACCGGCAGCTTGTAGTAGTTGGCAATTTGAAGCACCTTAGACACCTCACTGGCATTCTTCGGCGACACGATAACGTCAGCCTGCGGCATATTATAACCGCGGTCACTCCACATTCTCGGCAGCCAGAAATAGTCGACGCTGTGCGTGATCTTGTCGACCGGCTTTTCCGAGCAATTCTCGCGTCCAACTGCATCTTCAAGCTCTGCCAGTATCATCGATTGTGTGAAATCACTGTATATCATTATTTTCTCCTAATTATTTTCAGTTATATAAATCGTCGAATTCGAGTTCAGGTACGTATTTGCAGAATTCCTTGATTACATCAGCATAATGTCCCTGAATTTCAGCCATGTGGTGGATGTACGGTCCCTCTATTACCTTACGCTCAACCTTCGGAAGATTGCCGAAATCAGCCCACATATATGTACCAAAGGTGTGCGGACCTTCAGCAGTTTTGAAGTCTCCGCCAAGGAATTTGAAGTTACCGCCCTGACCTTGGAAGCGTCCGATAGTCCAATCACCGTCAGCCACTCTAAAGCTCGGCTTAAAATTGAAGATATACGCGTCTACACCTGGCTTCTTAAGCGAATATGCAAACGGACCGCAGTGCCAGAGCAGCTCTGAGTCGTCGTTCTGAGGGTTGCGGCAGGTGAACTCACCAAAGCAAGGTACGCTTTCGCCGCGCTTCATCGCATACATAAGCGCCATAGTGATAGCGCCGTAAACATCCGACTCGCAGGTTACGAGGTATCCCATATCTGCAAGAATGCTCATTGCGAGACACGGCATAGCACCGAAGCCAAGGTTCATCGAAGTCCAGCACTCGGTCGAGATAACGGTCGCATGATTTTCCTCATATATTTCCTTATAGAACGGAACGAAAGTCATCATCTTTACGAGCATTTCATCCTCGACCGACGAAGTGTCCATTTTCTTTTTAGTCTCAGCTGCGAGCGCTTCAAGCTCAGGACGGCGAGTTTCATAAATACGGTTGAGCTTATCGACCGCCTCAGCCATGTTGACCGGGATTACATCGATACCAAACTTTTCGAGCAGCTCCATTTCGTTATACATAACGCTCTTGAACGGCTTTACGCGAACGCCAACCTGAACTACGCGCATACCCTTGAAGCCTTTAAGCATAGATACAACCGATAGAAACTTACTAAGTCCATCAGCGAACGGCTTATCCTCAACGTTGCAGTTCTCGATGTAGGTGAACGGTATATGACTTCTGTGCAGCTGCTCGCTTATTGCGAAAAGACCGCACTGCGAATCGGTGAAGCGATTTCCTTCGGGTGTGAAGAGGTTATCGCGCGGCCCCCAAAGCAGCACAGGAAGCTTCATCATACGAGCAACACGTCCGGCAGCGTCCTCATTGCCGAAGTTGCAGTTAATGATAAAAAGTGCGTCAACCTTTTCGGCAGTGAGATAATCGACTACGCGCTCAACATCATCGTTCTCGAATAGTAATCCTTCCTCATTTAGCCACTCGAGGTCGGTAAACTCGGTGTTATCGTTAGCAAAATTCTGCTTGATGTATTCAAGAACATGGTTCTTATTGTCGACCGCATATGACGGCTGGAAAATTCCCTTACGTGTCCTTTGATCGGCGAGCCAACGACGCTCAGCAACGATACCAATTTTGATTTTATTTTTCATTGTATTCATCCTTTCGTATATTACATATATTGAAGCTGATTTTCGTTTTTGTTTTTACTTTTCTGCTTATATTATACCTAATACAAAAATATTTTTCAAGTACTTTTGCGAAAATAATTTTCACTTTGTATACTTGCATAATAATGCAATCATATCATATAATATTTCATTTATTATTTCGATTAAAATATATTTAAATGAAAATTTACGTACATTCACTTGACAAATAAAATTAAATTTTATATAATTATATAAAATACACTTCAAAACGACAGCCAATTTGAAGGTGAAATCGCATATAAAAACCAAAAAGGAGCTATATATATGGAAAGACCGTCCCTGAAAATCAAAGTCTTATATAATGAGATGGGTCGAGCTGAAAAGAAAATTGCCGACTGGATAATCGCAAATCCCGGCAAACTAATACCGCTTTCTATAAGTGAGCTCGCCGACGAGTGCCATTGCAGTGAAGCTACCATCGTGCGTTTCGCGCGGCGGCTCGGATTTGAAGGCTATCAGGCGCTGAAAATTTCACTCGCCCGCGAGGAAAATCCGCGTGATGTCAGCGAGAGTATTAAGCCGGAGGACTCATGCTACGAGGTGTTCGAAAAAGTATGTAACGACATCTACTGCTCACTCGAGCGCACCAAAAAGGTACTGTCACAGGAATCACTCGCACTTGCAGCTGAAAAAATTCTTCACGCAAACAAAATAATCACGCTCGGACTTGGAAATTCCGCCTCTGTAGCGGTCGATATGAGCCACAAGTTTCTGCGCGCCGGCTGCAATGCCGTTGCGTACACCGACAATCATATGCAAGCAATAGCCGCGTCACATCTATCAAGCGGAGATGTCGCGGTCGGAATATCGCACTCGGGCTCATCGAAGGATATTGTTGACGCGCTCAGAATCGCCAAAGAGCGCGGCGCAGTTACGATCTGCCTTACAAATCACGGCAAGTCGCCGATTTTGAAGTACAGTGACATTGTGCTATCAACAGTATCCGACGAAACAAAATACTCGATACTCGCGCTCAATTCAAGAATAGCGCAGCTTGCAATTGTCGATTCGCTATATTTCTACATGATATTCCGCATGGGTGAGGAAGCGACCCGCGCCATAGCAGACACCGAAAAAGCGCTGCTGACTAAGAAATATTGATTTAAGCAAAACAAAAAATCTGTTCGATAGCACTAAACCATCGAACAGATTTTAATAGACGTGTTCGATAACCCTTCAATTAAAATTTTAAAATCCTGATTTCATCAGCATTTTAAAATTCTTAGGTTATCGAACACGTCTATTATTTTATTGCCAGCAAATTCAAATCCCATGCCGGAACATACTCGTAACGTCTGATATAAAGCCGCTCATATCCAAGCTCACGTACCAAAAGCGGAAGTCTGAATAAATCCTCCGAGCGGTGATAGAGTGACACCAATAGCTCCGGATACTCTCGTTCAATTACCACGCGCGAGCCAACAAGCGCTTCATACTCCGCACCCTCGACATCGTACTTGATATAATCACAGCCACTATCGCCGTATACAAAATCGAGCCGCGCCGCTGATACCGACTTACGTTTCGCTCCAGTCTTGATACCATCGAGCGTAACAAGCGTCGAATTCCTATTCCCGCCCGACGTAAATTCAAGCTCGCACTCCGAATCCCAAGCTGCATAATTGTAAGCGTCAACCTTATACGGTGCAGTCTCTGCAAACGCCGTCAGTTTCTTAAAAGTCCGCGCGTCAGGCTCAAATGCCGCCACACGTCCAAGTTTTGGCGCATACTCTGCAAGCTCTCGAATGCTGTCTCCGTTATAAGCTCCAAGGTCAGCGGTATTGATGTAATCACCTGCAGACAAAATGCCGCGATACACCTCATCCGGAGATGTGACATGAAAACGCAGATAATCCAGCTTTCCGGTAAGCTTGTACATGATAACATCACAAAAGGTCTCGCGAGAGCGCTCATCTGCAAGCATATCACATACTTCGACAAGCTCACGTTTATGCAGATTAAAATACACAATGTCGAATACATCTCCACCCGCGACAGGCACGTCAGGGATATACAATTCTCTTTCAGAATCGAGCCGATATATATTCTCAAGCACTTCCGGCAGCCGCGTACCAAATGATACGACAACAATAAA
The DNA here is from genome assembly GCA_022791685.1 of Clostridiales bacterium. GTDB lineage: Bacteria > Bacillota > Clostridia > Oscillospirales > CAG-272 > Flemingiibacterium. The sequence goes on along the minus strand of JAAVZO010000017.1, from coordinate 123 downwards.
ATCGCTGTACTTTTCGCACACCTGAGAATAGCTCAACACCGTTTTACCGTGAAACTGCTGTCCGCGAACAAATCCGTCGGAAGCGAAAAAATCCGACACCTCGATACCGCGCTCGTCAAATAC
>JAAVZO010000047.1 GCA_022791685.1 Clostridiales bacterium | reverse complement strand
TGGAGAGAAAGGCTTTTATATTGGGCGATCAAAATTTTGTTGAAGGAGAAATAAAGTTGGCAAAGCAGAATATAAAAGAAGAATTGGCAAAGAAAGCCGGAGCAATCAAAGAAGAACAGCCGGAGAAACAGGTGCAGACAACAGAACCGGAGAAGCAGATACAAGTACCAGAGCCAGAGAAACAGGTACAGACACTGGAGCCAGAAAAGAAGATGCAGATACCGGAGTCAGAGAAGCAGGTACAGACACCGGAGCCAGAGAAGCAGATACCGGAACCGGATGCCATGATCAATTCAGACCGTGATAAAAGAGTTATTCGGCTGCTGAGAGCAGATGAGATTGAGTGCCGGGTATCAACGATCAATGAAAAAGGGCTGAGTCTGTTTCTTTTCAAGGATGCCCGTGTAGACCAGCGGATTTTGGACGAGACATTTACGCCATTCGGATGGAAACGGACTCACCAGTGTATTGATGGCAACCTATACTGTACCGTCGAAATTTGGGACGAAGAAAAAGGACAATGGATTGCGAAACAGGATGTAGGCACGACCAGCTATTCCGAAAAAGAGAAGGGTCAGGCATCCGACTCCTTTAAGCGGGCCTGCTTTAATTGGGGGCTTGGAAGGGAACTTTATACAGCGCCGTTTATATGGGTTCCGGCAACAAAAGTAAATATCCAGAGACAAGGCGACCGTTACACTACTTCTAATAAGTTCTTTGTGCATTCCATAGGCTACAATCTGCAGAGGGAAATATCTGCTCTTGTAATTATTAACCAAAACGGGCAGAAGGTATTTGAACTGAAACAGAAGCCTGAGCGAAAACAAGGACAGAAATCAGAAAGCCAAAATCGAAAACCGGAGAAAAATAGCCAGAAATCAGAGGAACAGAATCAGACACAGGAGGATCAGAAGAGGAAAACAGAAGCAAAGAGAGAAAAACCGGAAGAAAGCCCCAAAACGCAGGAGAAGCCAGCCTCAGACAAACAGTTCATGCTGCTTGAAAAAGAACTGAAACGAACAGGGATTTCTATGGAGGCAGTATTATCCAGATACCACCTGACAGGTGTGGAGCAGATGACAGAGGATATTTATACAAGGGCGATGAACGGGCTGAAAAAGACAAAAGATGCCGCATAAAGTAAGTGGTTCGAAACGAACACAATGGAAATACCATTGGAATAGAAACTTATATGAACGCTCACAGAGATCTTTGGATGAAAAGGAAAACCACTCAGGAACTGCTGTAAAAGGATTCAGAAAGTCAGAATATGAACGTGATTTTATGGCAGTTCCTTCTATAAAAAAATAAGGCGTTATTTATGTTAGAAACGAACACCATAGGAATTGATGCTTCATACAAAGAACACAGTATTTTGAACAACAATAGAATGCATTTGGGGAGCCGGAAAAAGATGTTTGTCCGCAATATATGGTTGTGTGCTCAGGTGGATTACAG
>JAAVZO010000016.1 GCA_022791685.1 Clostridiales bacterium | reverse complement strand
CTTCCCTCCTTTGCCCGTTCCCCGAGCCCCTGCAAGGGGCGAGATCTCTTAGCAAGCCGCCGTACAACGGCGACTTGCGTGGTTAGCGCCACAGTGTGGCGCGTCTAACTTTCAAGAAAGAATGAAGTTCCGCTATACTTCAAAAAAGCTGAAGTTCGCAGAAACTAAAAAGCCGCATAAATGCGAAAAACCTCATCCTGACGGATGAGGTTTTTCTGGTGGGAGCGGGTGGATTCGGACCACCGAAGCTATCAAGCAGCAGATTTACAGTCTGTCCCCTTTGGCCACTCGGGAACGCTCCCATATGGAGCTGGTGAACGGAGTCGAACCATCAACCTGCTGATTACAAATCAGCTGCTCTGCCATTGAGCCACACCAGCATTTCCACTTGACGAATAATATTATACCACATTCAAACGCATTTGTCAATAGCTTTTTTAAAAAAAGTTATAATTCACATATTGTTAATATATTTGCCTTTCCGTTGGCTTGATTATTGACGTATGGTGTGCTATAATGTATGTATCATAAATGAACGAGGACTTACCCATGCTCAACAACTACCATACCCATACATTCCGCTGCCGGCACGCTTTCGGTACTGAGCGCGAATATATCGAAACTGCAATTTCACGCGGACTTAAAACTCTTGGCTTCTCCGACCACTCTCCGCAGATTTTCCCGAACGGCTACTACTCCAACTACCGTATGTACCCAGAGGAAATCGACAGCTACTTCACAACACTGCGCGCACTTCGCGAGGAATACAAAAGCGATATCGAGATATTTATCGGCTTCGAGGCGGAGTACTTTCCGGCGCATTTTAATGCACTGATCGACTTCATACGCCCGTACTCGCCTGACTACCTGATTCTTGGTCAGCATTATCTCAAAAACGAGTACGACGGTTTTTACTCCGGCGCGCCTACCGACAGTGAAGAACGACTGAAGCTCTACGTCGACCAGACACTCGAGGGGCTCAGTACGGGATATTTTACATATTTCGCACATCCCGACCTCATCGGCTTCCGTGGAAGCGACGAAATATACGACAAGCACATTCGTCGCCTCTGCACAACGGCAAAAGAGATCGACATCCCGCTTGAGATCAACCTGCTTGGACTTGGCGAGGACCGCGCATATCCGCGTGAACGATTCTGGCAGATAGCCGCTGAGGTAGGGAATGATGTGATACTCGGCTGCGATGCACATGAACCTAATGCCGTCGCACGCCCAGACGTGCTCGAAAAGGCAGCTAAATACGCCGCACGATTTGGCATCACTCCAATTGAAAGCGTAAAATTGAGAAAAATATGATCAGTCCGGTATAATTTCCCTGTTACTGTCCATAATATCATTGTAAATTATATTATCATCTGCAATGATGGAAAGGCATGGTACAGATATGGAACTTAAAGGGACAAAAACTGAAGCTAACCTCGCGATAGCATTCGCGGGCGAATCTCAGGCACGCAATAAGTATACCTATTTCGCTTCAAAGGCACGCAAGGATGGCTACGAGCAGATCGCCGCTATCTTCGAGGAGACCGCTAAAAATGAGCAGGAGCACGCGGAGATATGGTTCAAGCTGCTGAATAACGGCATTAAGTCGACTTCCGAGAACCTTCTCGCCGCCGCTGAGGGCGAGAACTACGAGTGGACGGATATGTACAAGAAAATGGCTGAGGACGCGCGCGAGGAGGGCTTCGAGGCTATCGCTGCACGCTTCGAGCTTGTGGCAAAGATCGAGGAAATGCACGAAAAACGTTTCCGCAAGCTGCTTGCGAACGTCGACGACAAGCTTGTATTCTCTCGTGACGGCGACGCTGTCTGGCTCTGCCGTAACTGTGGTCACATCCACATCGGCAAAAGCGCGCCGACCGTCTGCCCGGTCTGTGCACATCCACAGTCGTTCTTCGAGATCAAAGCAGACAATTATTAAAAAAACGCACCGGCAATTGCCGGTGCATTTTTATGTTTTATTTCTTTTCGTCTACGATTTCATCTTCAGGAACAACGTGAGCAACTAAGCCCTTGTCGTCCGGCTTGATTTCAGGAAGCACGAGATTCAGGAGAATTCCGGCAATGATACCAAGTCCGATACCGCTGAAGCTGAAGTCAGGACCGCCGATAACCGCGCCGCCCATTGCGAGCACGAGCATTACCGCTGCGATGCAGAGGTTGCGGTTCTTTGTGAAGTCAACGTGGTTCTCGACCAGTGTGCGGAGTCCGACAGACGAGATCATACCGTAAAGCACGATGCAAGCGCCGCCGAGCACGCAGTTCGGGACTGTCTCAACAACACCGATAGCCTTGCCGAGGAAGGAAATAACGATAGCGATAAGTGCCGCTACACGCAGGGTTACCGGATTGTAGTTTCCAGTAGCTGCGAGAACTGCGGTATTTTCGGAATAGGTGGTGTTCGCAGGACCGCCGAAAAGTCCGGCAACAAGGGTAGCCACGCCGTCGCCGAGCATAGTTCTGTGCAAGCCCGGGTCTTTGGTGAAGTCCTTACCAACGACCGCGCCGTTAGCGTAAACGTCGCCGACGTGCTCAACGCAGGTCACGATAGCGATAGGTGCAATTAAGCCGATAGCTTTGAGATTGAAGCTTGGGAATACAAACTTGGGAACTTCGAGCCAGCCGTGTTCAGCGACCTTGCCGAGGTTCATCAGTCCCTCAGGAGCGATACCGGTGAGAGTGAGTATCATAGAAAGTATGTATCCGGTACCGAGTGCGATAACGATGGAAGACATCTTGACCATGCCCTTGCCGTAGCTCGAAAGGATGATCGCGGTAAGGCAGGTGATGAGTGCAAGGATCCAGCTCCAGTAGTAGCCGGGAGAAAACATTTCGAAACCGTTGTTCGACTGGATATTGTTGATAGCGGCGCTCGCGAGGTTAAGTCCGATGATCGCGATACCGACACCGCGCACAACTGGCGGGAATAGCTTGTCCATGAACTTTGAGCCGAAAATTTTGATAAGCAGCGCGATTATGATATATATCGCACCAGCCGCGATGATACCGCCCATAGCAGCCGATATCTGTTCGGTTTTTGTAGCGCCGAACGCGTCGTTTCCGACGACTCCGCATAGCGCCGAGATGAATGCGAACGAGCTTCCGAGGAAGGTCGGCATTTTACCGCCGGTGCAGATGTGGAAGAGCAGTGTGCCGACACCCGCCATGCAGAGCGCAACGCCGACATCGAGACCGGTCAGAAGCGGCACAAGGATAGTCGCGCAGGACATCGCGAATGCGTGCTGAAGACCGAGAGTGAAGGTTTTGAGAGCGCCGTTCTTCGGATAGTTCTTACTACCGGGGAACAGCAGCTGATTCAGCCTTGAAAAGATATTCAAAATGTTTCCTCCTTAAATAAACCGTGTTCGCGGTTACCCATCGACACGGTTCAACAAATTTATTTAATTATATCATTAATTCTTAAAAAAGTAAATAGTCATAACCGCAAAAATATTCACAGATTTTTCGCTTTTTATTGACATACTTCAACTGAGTATATCTTTTTATGAATTTTTACGATACTGCGTTTTGCAATTGTCATTGTTCACAAAATACTTCCAGATTTTTATTATTTCGTTATTGAATATTCAGACGAAATCTGATATAATATAGATACCGAAGATGAATATCAGCAAAAATGATTGTCATCCTTGGCTAAAATCAAAGAAAGGTGGTTTCAGACCATGAAAACAACGATCGTAACCCGTCAAACCGAAGTACCGGAGGAGCTCAAGCCCATCATCGAATCGAAGCTGGCGAAATATGACAAATATTTCCACGACGATGTATCGGCAACTGTGAAGCTTTCTCGCCTGCGTGGACGCGAGCGAGTCGAGATAACGATAACCTCCGGAGGCACAATATACCGCGGTGAGGAATCGGATTCCACCTTCCGCAACGCGCTTGACCTTGCGCTCGAGTCGATAGAGCGTCAGCTGCGCAAGAACAAAACGAGACTTGAAAAGCGTCTGCGTGCAGGTGCGCTGTCGGACTTATATGCTGCTGCCATTCCGCCGGAAGAGCCAGAAGCAGAGGATGACGAGATCATTATCCGCACGAAGTCATTCGCGCTGAAGCCCATGACTCCTGAGGAGGCGATCCTTCAGATGAACCTGCTCGGCCACAGCTTCTTTGTATTCGCCGACTCTCAGTCGGGCGAGGCGAATGTCGTTTACCGCCGCAATGACGGTGACTATGGACTTATCGTTCCTACTGTTTGATTGAAATATAGCGGAACTTCACTCTTTTTTGAAGAAAGACGCGCCACTTTGTGGCGCTACCCACGCAAGTCGCCGCATTGCGGCGGCTTGCTAAGCTAACCTCGCCCCATGAAGGGGCTCGGGGAGACGACCTCACCCACTGCGTGGGTTCGGGGAACGGGCAAGAGAGGGAAGGGGGCTGACAGGGGGAGACCATCTTGGTCTTCCCCTATGAAGCCCCCTTCCCTCTCTTGAACTCTCTCATCCCCCGACCGCACCCCCACCCTTGCAGCGCGCTCTAAAAAGCGCGATGACATAGGTAGTGTGATGTGTTAGAGCAAACTGTTAGCCTTGTTAAAAGGTGGCTCCCGCAATACAAGAATGAGTAAGGATGAAGGTTAGTGGTCAGTCATCGTAATAATCACATTCGAGATCAATTTGGATGTTGGCAAGTAAAGCTAAAGAAGCGTCAACAAGAGCGTTATACTTTTTTGCTTGAACAGCATATGTAACCAATAGCTTTCGACCGTCTATGCTGGGATTATCATAGGCTTCATCGGTAGGGAATTCATCCTCTATGAATTTATGATATATCCCAAGCACTTTGTCCACTTTCTTGACTTCTTCTATCATTGCTTTTAGTTCTTCTTTTGTCATGATATACTTCCTTTCAAATTTAAAATATGAACACTTGACAAGAAGCATAATTCATGATATAATATTTCATGTATCAGTGTGGCGCGTCTAACTTTATCAAAAGATTGAAGTTTCGCTATACTTCAAAAAAGCTGAAGTTCGCAGAAACTCACGCAGCAACAGGTACAGAGCAAGTTATCGCAACGTATGCGATGTACAATACGAGCAGCAGAACACCCTGCCAGCGTGAAAATTTCGATTTTATCATGGCAGGTACGATCGCTACTGCGGCTACTATCAGACATGCAGGGAGGTCGATCATTGCCGATGTCGACGAAATCGGCAGCGGCTTCAATGCTACCACTGAGCTCATTGGCATGATGAGCGCAAGGTCGAGAATGTTCGCTCCTAATATATTTCCGACCGATAACGCCGACTGCTTCTTTATTACCGCGGTAATAGTCGTTATCAGCTCAGGCAGGGAAGTGCCGATAGCTATTATCGTAACTCCGATAATGCGCTCTGATACTCCAAAGAATCTCGCAAGCTCGCTTCCATTGTCTACAAGCAAATTCGCTCCGATGAGTATTCCGGCAGCTCCTAAAACAAACTTCACTATGTTTGTAATAATCACCTTCCGAGTGGGCTTTTCGGACTTTTTTTCATCAGCAGTATCAGTGCCATCGAGCGACATCGACTTCTTTGCACTTACAATGTTTTCCCAGATAAAAATACCAAATATAACCAGCAAAACTACCGAGATGACAATGTTCACCTCACCGAAGAAACCGCAAATTACTATTGTAAGCGCCGCTGCTATCATGAGCAGCGACTTTCCGAGGTAGTCGCTTCGTTTCATTGCACCCGGCATACAGATTATCGCAATAGCCATGATCAAACCGAGATTGGCGGTAACACTTCCGACGGCATTGCCAATGGCCATGTCGACTTTACCTTGTGCCGCCGCCATCATGGAAACGAGCATTTCGGGCAGTGTCGTCGCTACGCTGACGATCGTAGCTCCGATGATAAGCTTCGGGATTCCGCTTACTTCGGCGATCCACGACGCAGCGTCGACAAAAAGGTCGCCGCCCTTGACGATGAGTATGATTCCGAGAATCAACAGGAGGATAACGAGTAGAATGTGCATTTTTATTGCTCCTTTATTTTTTTGCAACACAAAAGACCCAAGTATAGCCCGGTTAGAACTATACATGAGTCTCGCATTTAAAAGCAAGCCAGACCTTTTGGTCGTGATGTTGACTTGGTTGGCATATCATACCTCTAAATAGGTATTGCCTGCTACTCCCTCACGGGTGATTCGGTTTTCTATATATTATCATAATATGCGAAAAAAGTCAATAGAGTTCACCAAAAGTTCACAATATATTTTGCCCAATATTTCGCTTATTATTCGTCTTTCTGTAAGTTTATTATATCAATCAGCGGATTTCCTTTAACGCCAGTAAGCGGAAGTTCGACGCGCCCGCAGCGGCGTACCGATTCGTACAGCGCAAATATCACTTCAACAGCATTATATGCGTTTCGCCAGTTTGTCTCGTCTTCTGTACCATTGAGGTAGCAGTCGGCGAGATTTTTCCACATCATTGCTATATTGTCGTCCGGATAATGACCTAAACAGTCACTGGGAGTCATCGCGGCAAATTCGTCGAGCTCAGCCATCATGTCGGCAGAGAAGTGACCGTACAGCTTGCCTTCCCAGTCAAGCTCCATGTAACCTTTCGTGCCGTACAGTGTCACTCCGTTTTCGTCGGGGCGTACAGAAGCTATATTCGGCAGACCAAGGAATATGCTGCCGAGTATGCCGTTCGAATATTGCAGTGTACCGGCGAATGTTCCCTCACCCGGAGTATCGAACCATGATACGGAATTCTTTAGCTCGAGTGAACCCATGACCCAGCTTATCGGAATGTCACCAATGTAGCTCCACGCTTGATCGAGCGAGTGCGTACCGCAATCGAGTAAATGCTGGAAAGCAAACATATCGATACGCTCGATTTCACCTATAGCTCCGGCTTTGACAAGCTCGCGCACTTTGCGGTTGCCGGGTGAGAAGCGGCGTTGGTGGGTAAATGATAAGCGGCATCCTGAAGTTTCGGCGAGCCGGCGCATTTCTACAGCATCATCCCACGTCGGCGCCATTGGCTTTTCGCTTACCATGTGCTTTACGCCGTACTTTATGCAGCTTTTGTATACTGGAAGACGGTGCTCGGGCCACAACGCCTGTACTACCATCTCAGGGCGAATCTCGTCGAGCATTTGCTCGTATGAGGTGTAGCGCTTGACCTCGTCGCTTAGCTTAAATCGGTCGGCGAGCGCTTCCATCGCGTCTGGCTTGATGTCGCAGATCGCGCACAGCTCATAGCGCGGCTCGTGAAGTATCGCGGCGGTGTGCAGATGTCCGCGTTTTCCGCAGCCGATGAGTGCAATTTTGATTTTGGTGTTCATATGTTTCACTCCCTTATATATTATGGAAATAATGGTCTATATTGTACCACACCGCTATTATAGCACATCATGCGTTGATATGCAATAGTTTTTGTAAAATATTTCATTTATTTTTTACAGAGAATAGCTTGAATAAAATGCGTTGATATGATATTATAGTTGACAATACCATATACTAAGGAAGATAAAAATGAAACGAATAATTACGATACAAGATATATCGTGCGTAGGTCGATGTTCGCTGACTGTCGCACTTCCGATAATTTCAGCAGCTGGAGTCGAATGTGCGATACTCCCGACTGCGCTGCTGTCAACACACACCGCATTTGATAAGTTTACTTTCCGCGACCTTACCGATGAGATCCAGCCGATTTCGGATACGTTTTCGGAGCTTGGGATCGGTTTTGACGCGATCTATACTGGATATCTCGGCTCGTTTGAACAGTTGAGGTTAGTCGAAAAATTTTACGACCGTTTCGGCGGAACTTTTTTCATTGATCCGGTAATGGGCGATTACGGAAAGCTTTACAAGGGCTTTACGCAGGAGTTTGCTGATGAGATGGCTAAACTTTGCACTAAGGCTGACTTGATAATGCCGAATCTGACAGAGGCTTCGTATATGCTGCATATTCCGTACCGCGAGGAGTATGATGAGGCGTACATACGCGAAGTTTTGCTGAAGCTCGCTGAGCTTGGAGTGAAGCGTGCGGCACTGACTGGAATAAGCTTTAAGCCGGACGAGATCGGGTATTATATGTACGATTCGGTAAGCGGTCGGTTTTCGAGCTATTTTGGACGCAGGATGCCGGAGTCGTATCACGGAACAGGTGATGTATTTGCGTCAGCTGCACTTGGCGCGCACATGCGTGGGCTCAGCATTGATGAGGCACTCAAGACAGCGGTCGATTTTACGCTCGAGTGTATTGTAAAAACGCAGAGCGACCCTGACAGGCGTGATTATGGTGTAAGCTTTGAGCTTGCGCTGCCAATGCTTGTAAACCGGCTGAACAGGGAATAGTACGGTAAGCGGTGATAAAAGCTGCGTGATAATGTGCGAATGTGCTAAAATCGCGCCGATTCGCAGCTTTTATTGCTGCAAGTTGATTTTTTTGAAAAAAGCTATTGACAAATGCGAAATTGTGTGGTATAATATATACGTTGCATGGCAGATGTGCTTTGTGAGGAACTCACGTTGCGCTTGGTTCGCATGGTGAGTATTCATTCGGAGGGATGTCCGAGCGGTTGAAGGAGCTGGTCTTGAAAACCAGTGACTCTCGTGAGGGAGCCGTGAGTTCGAATCTCACTCCCTCCGCCAATTTTGCCTTGCAGCAAAATCGAATACCTATATTCGGAATTTGGAGAAGTACTCAAGTTGGCCGAAGAGGCGCCCCTGCTAAGGGTGTAGGTCGGGTATTTCCGGCGCGAGAGTTCAAATCTCTCCTTCTCCGCCATTGAACAAGCCTGAAAACAAGCACGTTTTCGGGCTTGTTTCGTGTTTAAAAATACAGGTTTACCCCACTTTTTACCCCAGATAGATTTATACCTCTATTTTTACCCCAAATCAAGCCTTTACTTTCTCGATTAAGCGTTCCATTCTTGCTGCGCTGTCTTGTTTCATTTTCTCAGATACATGACCATATACATCAAGTGTAAACGAAGCAGTAGCATGACCAAGATTCTGCTGAACTGTCTTAACGTCATCGCCTTCTTGCAGTGATATGACTGCATATGTATGCTGTAGGTCGTGAAATCTTGCATTTGGGCAGCCGATACGAGCGCAAATTGATTTAAAATGCTTTAATGCGGTCTGAGGTACGATGAATTCTCCGACTGAGTTTGTAAAAACAAGATTCCATTCATTACTCCATGCAGTACCTGCATTGTATCGTTCTTGTATCTGACGGTTGTAGACTTGTTTTAATACCTCTATAACAAATGGTGCGGAAGTTATAATTCGCACTTTATCATTTTTGGTAGCAGCTATATAATGTCTGCTGCCTTTTTCTTTTCCCTTTTGAAGTTGCTGCTTTACTGTAATTGTCCCGTTTTTAAAGTTTACTGCGTCCCATGAAAGCCCACACACTTCGCCTTCGCGCATTCCTCGGAGCTTTACAGCCTGAGTCAAGCATTTATGAAGTATACCGTGAACATTCTTGATAGTCTTTGGCGCGAGCCCGTCGCGGCGCGTGAGATCGTTATATAACGTCTGAATTTGCGTTGAATTGAGTTCAGACAGCTTGATTTTTCCGAGTGCCGGCTTGATGTGCGTCTCGACACGGCTTTTATATGTTGACAGCGACAGCGGCTTGCAGGACGGCTGAACATATTCAGAAAGCCATGTGTCAAGCCACTGAGAGACAGTCAGCTTTGACGGTTCGAAATATAATGCCATCGTCTACAGCTTTGAGCGCAGCTCGCATAGCTTTGAGAGCGTCTGACTGTCTGTCACCGTAGAAGCTGCGCCGTTTTCCTCCGACAACTGCACGAGATTCCCAACGTCCGTCCGGACGCTGACGCACTGTACCGCCGTTTTTGGCGTTTATTTTTTTATTGGGCATTGTGTTCACCTTTCAGTATTTAGTTTTTCACGAAGCTTGATAAGTTCCTTTTGTATACGATACATATAAACAGCTTGTGACAGTTCGTTTGCTTCTTCAATCATTTTGTCATTGGGAGCATAATCTTCACAATCATCAATGAGCTTATATTCCGGAATCATAATTTTGTCGGCTTCATCAAAAAGATACTTGCCAATAATATTTAATGCGTCAGGTTTTGTTATTAAAATATTGAGTGTCATAAGTTGCCGGCGAGCTTCTTTTTTTAACGAGCAAGATAAAAAATCTTTCATATTCATGCCTGAGTTCGTGTTATGCGACATAGCTTCTACTAATTCATGTAATCTTGTTATTGCTTCATCTGAAAGCCCTGTTGCATTTCCAATACCGGCATATTCATTAGTTCTGTTGTTAGTTATTCCAAGCAGATAATCGGTACTAACGTTAAAATAATCTGCAAGTCTGGCAATTACTTCTGCGTCTGGTGTGCGAGACTCTTTTTCGTAAAAGGCTATGCTTTGCCGTGATACTCCAACGCCCTCTGAAACATCATTTTGTGTTAATCCGCGCTCATTACGAAGTTCAATGAGTCGTTTTGCAAGAAATTCAGTTGTTTCCATTTTATGGTTATCCTTTTTAATATTATGTAAATTAAGTAGCATTTTTATTTTTTGCTACAAAAGTATTGGCAAATAAGAAAGTTGCGTGTATAATAGTATTGTACATCATAGTTGCATAAAAGTCAAGTTAAATTAGAAAAAATATGTGAAAGGGAATTCAAATAATGACAAACAGTAAAACTGAATCTATTGAAAAACTCACTTACACCGTATCGTAGCTCGCGAAAATGCTCGGCATAAGCCGTCCTCTCGCCTATGAGCTTACCAAGCGTTCCGGATTTCCGGCGATTCGCATATCAGAGAGACGTATCATAATCCCATCAGATAAGCTGAGCGAGTGGTTGAGTCGTGAAGCAGACCGCGTAATATGAGAAATTTAACATCAGAATCACAAGCATGAATCGACCTAATACAAAAATGCGACGATGAAAGTGCGCTTAAATTTCTAAATGTTGCTGGCTATACGCGAGAGGAAATTAAAGCTACTGGAGTTTCACCGTCAGATTTAGCATATGAAATACAAAAAATGCTATTGAGGAATACGACAAGAAAAAGCGACCGAAACTTAACCTTGATACTTTTTTCGTATGGCTACGCGATAATGGTATCTCAATACGGTACAACGATATTCTTCGCACTGTAGAGTCAAGAGGAATCGAAGGGTATAATCAAATGACGCTCGACAATCATTTAAGCATTATCCTTTGCGAGCTTGTTAGAGAAGATTATACAATCAGAAAAGACGATCTCTGTGACTACATAGGCGCTGTAGCAATGGAGCACCACTTCAACCCAGTTGCCGAAATGCTGCATTCAGCGCCGCCATGGGACGGCAATGATTATCTTAGCGAACTGTATAAACTCATGCACATTGAAGAGGACGAACTATCATGTCTTCTTGTCAAAAAATGGCTTTGGCAATGTTTGGTATTGTCGAAGAACGAATACGAGAATCCGTTTGGTGCAGAGGGTGTGCTCGTTCTGCAAGGTGAGCAAGGCGTAGGAAAAACTTCACTCACTGCTGCACTTGCGATAAGACCAGAGTTCGTCAAGCTCGGACAGCATATTGACTCTAAGGATAAGGACACAATTATCACATCTACATCGGCATGGATTTGCGAAATGGGTGAAATCGAGACTACATTCAGGAGCGACCTTGAAGCGCTTAAAGCCTTTATAACTTCACCAGTGGATATATACCGCGCACCATATGCCCGCGAAAATACAAAACATCCGCGTCGAACATCATTTATGGGTACGTGCAATAGTGAAAAGTTTCTCGCCGACCCTACAGGCTCGCGGCGCTTCTGGACGGTACATATACCCGAACGAATGAAATAGGAAGATATACAGAAATTTCCATTCTTGCAGCTTTGGAAGCAAGTAGAGGTGCTCGTGACTGATAATCCACAGGGATTTCGGTTGACACATGAAGAACAAGAGAAGCTCGCTGAACGTAATAGCAATTTCGAAAAGCCGCTTGCCGTTGTAGATGAAATTGAAGACATATTCGAACTTATCGAACAAGACCCGAAGCACTATGAGCTTAGACCGTCAACTGTAACCGAATTTCAGCAGGAGTTTGACACATTGAAAAAATATTCTGTCAAAATCATTTCGCAAGCGCTTGACAAGCTCAAACATGAAAGCATACGAAAGAAAATTAACGGCAAAGTTAGTCGTATCAGAATGCTTCCAAGATACAAACGCAGTCAGTCGGTGTATTATCAATAACAGTTTTTTCGGGTGACAGGCGTGAACAGATAAAGTCAAAAGTGAACGGATATTGGGTGAACGGGTGAACAAGCAGTGAACGGATTCCGCACCGTATCAGTTCACCAGAAAAAGTCAGAAAATATGCGGCTTTAGCAAGTATTGTGAACAGGTGAACAGATAAAGTCTATATAATTATAAAACATATAAAAAGGGGTAAAAGGGGGGGATATACATATAAAATATACTATATATAAGAGTTCACTGTTCAACCTGTCAACTGTTCACAGGGAGGAAAAATGAAATTGAACTATAGCCGTCCAGACTATGCAGCGGAAGTCAAGAGCGCAGTCAGCATGGAGGACGCAATAAGAGCTTACCACAAGTTAGGTCGACGCAGAGGTCGCACATCATGTCCCATACATGGCGGCACGCACGATAATCTATCATACAATGCTGGTTCATTCCACTGTTTCGTATGCGGTGCTTCCGGAGATGTGATATCATTCGTTATGCAGCTCTACGGTTTGAGCTTCATCAACGCAGTTAAGAAGCTCGCAGACGACTTTCATCTGCAAATTGATATGAATGAGCACATGATGCCATCACCAGAGACTATACGCAGAACTGAGCTCAACAAAGCCGTTCGTAATGTCAAGGAAGCTGAAAGGCAATGCGATATGTTCGCTATGACTAAGCTATGTCAATACTATCGCTGGTTAAATTCGCTTTCAGAACGCACACCGATTATCGTCGAACAGCTTGAAAGTATTGACCGCATGACTGATCGTGCCATTCGTGGAGAGCTACACATCAAATACGACATTGACACTATGCTTGACAGTATGCGTGCTGTCGTACTGGAATCTATTGGACAAGCTGAAATACATAGAAATAACCAATGAGTGAATCCCAAATTTACTCGCTTAATCAATACCGCAATGAGATTCGAGCTATCCCGCGTCTAACCGAAGCACAGGAAGCGGCTATAAATGATCGCATATTAGCGGGAGACGATACCGCACGCAGTGAGCTGGTACTTCATAATCTTCAGCTTCCGGCTGCTCTGGCAGCAAAGTATGCCGGGCATGGACTTGATATATCAGATCTTATTCAGAAAGGCAATATCGGGCTTATGCTCGCAGCTGAAAAATATACTCCATCAGAAGGACGGTTTACAACTTATGCTGTGTGGTGGATAAAGCATAGTATCATTCGGGCAATAGAAGAAAGCGGACGAGTTGTGCGCATTCCCTCTTATCTGACGACCGCAGCTATTAAGTACAGCCGTTTTGCAAGTGACTTCATGCGCGATAATGGACGTAAGCCCACAGACAACGAAGCCGCGTTCTGGCTTAACATGAGCATTGACAAGATACGCTGCATAAAGCTTTATCGAAATTCTGCAATGTCGCTCGACTCTCCGATAGACAGTACAAACGAGGAATTAACGCTTGCCGATACTATCGAGAGTAAGGACGATACAATATCAGAGCTGCTCGACAATATCGAATTGCAAGAGCTTCACGAGGACTTAGAACGGCTTATAGACAAGCTTTCTGTGCAGGAATCTAAGACAGTACGCGGGATATATTACCGTAAACGTACCATTAAGCAGCTCGCTGAGGAGCTCAATGTCTCTGAAAACGAAGTGCGTAAATATTCAATGACTGCCATGAGGGAACTTCGCCGTCCTGAAGCTGCACGTGTGCTTCGTAAATATACCGGCAGCCTGATTGATCAGTACGGCTACAGAGGGTCATTCTCTGTGTGGAAACGTACCGGCAGCAGCTCGACTGAATTCGCTGCACTAAAATTGATTGATCTTGAAAAGGAGTTATACGAAAATGAGTCTAAGCAAGCTTGAACAGGAGACAATTATTCTATTCAACGAGGATGAAAAAATTGCCAATATTCAGACATACAACGGAGCTTTGAAACGAAAGTTGTCTGACCTATGTGTGACCAGACCAAATGAAGCGGTACATACGCGCACAGACCAATACGGCGGGATGTACTTCACCATTCCGAAAAAGTGGGTAAAGGTCAATGCCGGTGTTATTTTGAGTGATGAACAGCGGTCAGCAATGGCAGAGAGAGCTAAACAGCGATTCTCGCGCTGAAATCTAAAGCCGCGCCTTAGGTTTCAGACCAAAGTTGTCTCCAGACAGGTATTTACTACCCTAAACAACAACCCCTCTCAAATCGCCTAAAACTACTGGCATTGAGAGGGTGTTTTTTTATAAGAATGGGGTAACGATTCGTTACCCCGTTATGCTTATTGCAAAGGTCGTATTACGCAACCTTTAAATGCTCATACCTTGAATAGCATTCTCATACAGAAAAACTTTTAATGCTTCTGGTTCACCAGTGTTATAATAGTTGAGCAGCTGCACATTGAATTCACTCATGTGCTTGTCCGTGATCGTTAATACTCCAATGCCTGCATGAATCATAATCTTATTTGCAAGAGTCAAGCTCGTGCGTTTGTTGCCGTCCCAGAATAGCTGGCTGCGTGCGCCCCATACAAAGGCGTTCAGCGCTTTTTCTGTTTCTGTAGTATTGTTACTCATGATATCGTTCAACTCGGCTTCTGCCGTCGTCCAGACTGGCACAGGCGGCATATAGTCAGTTCCTGATATCCCAACTTGCCCAGTCCGCAGCTTTCCCCACACAAGAGCTTCATTGCGTGCTATAAACTCATTGAGCTTGCACATATATTCAAGCGTTACCGGCTCATCGACAGTAGATAGAAGATATCTCCATGCGTCGCGCATATTTAGAATTGCCTGTATATCGTCAAGCTGCACATCGGGTACATTAACGCCGTTAAGGATAGTTTTAGTTTGTGGGAACGTGACAGAGCGGTTTTCCATCTTCATCCCACAGTATACATTTTCATCCCACTTTTTCTTTGCAAGAAATATACTCTGCTCAGGCGTGAGACGGTATTTATCAGGGTAATTATTCATTGCTTTCGTCCCTTTCAATAGTTTCGTTGATAGCGCGATAGATAAATCTGTTGACGCTTTCACCTTTACTCTCTGCGTGTGATTGTATCTTTGCTTTTTCGCCTTTCGGCACTGTCAGATTGATTCTATCATATGCCTTTTCTATATATCGGTTTTTTACCGCAGCAGATGTTTTCCCCATGTTTTTCACTCCTTTTATAATTATTATAACATATTTTCAATACTTACGCAAGTATGTATAATATACAAAATGTTTATATATATACTTGTGTAAGTATGTATAATCTGTATATTGACATACTTACACAAGTATGATATAATATATACACAGTCAAGAGAGCGAGGGCGTTGATGTATTAGCCGAAAGGTTACCAAGACGGCGCTAAACTCGGGTCGGATACGGAAGTTGCAGTACAGAGTACAGACACCGCAATGCCGCCGAACCTCACTCAGCCGTAATTGAAAGGAGATATTAAAAATGTCGCAGAACGAAATCACAGCGAAAGTCGCACAGATCAAAGAACTCATGCAGCTCATCGAGGAAGCGACTACAGAAGCAGACACGCTCAAAGACGAGATAAAGGAGTACATGACCGCTAAAAGCGTTGACGAGCTCACAGCCGGCTTATTCAAGGTCAGATATAAGATCGTTAAGAGCAGCCGCTTTGACAGTGCTGCATTCAAGAAAGAATCGCCGGAACTCTATGAACGCTACGCAAAGCAAACAGAAAGCCGCCGTTTTTCTATCGCTTAATTGGTGCTGTTATTGAAAATATATGTCGTTATCGAAAAGGAAAAATATTTTTGAGAAAGGTATTGACTTTTGGGCTTCATAATGATATAATAATTATGGGCTTCGAAAGTGAGGTGAAACAATGTCGCCACGAACCGGAAGACCAACAGATAATCCCAAAGGCACACCTATCCATGTGAGATTGGATAAGGAAAGCGAAGAAATATTAAAGGCATACTGCGAACAGGAACAGGTAAGTAAAATGGAAGCGGCACGTCGAGGGATAAAAAAGTTGAAGTCTGACATAAAGAAATAGGATAACGCTCCCCTAACAAAGTAACGTTATCCTATCAACAACTGACAGATTGCTCTATCTGGAATCTATTATACACTAGATCGAGCTTTCTGTCAAGTATTTTTGAAAGGAAATTTATATCAATGAACCAAACCTACATTGATACGCTTATGGAAGCAGAGAGCCGCATTACAGGTCTTCAATCACAATCTGAGCGTATAGGCTCAATCGTGAAGATTATAGCTAACGGATACTTCGGAAGCGAGAGCCTTCGCCATCCTGAATATCGATAGAACGAGCGCCAATATGACGAGTACATCGCTTTAAAAAACTATCTAGATTATGCGAACACCATTGAAAGTGTTGGAGTGCTGCTTGAAGCTCTCATTCGCGACATGAGAGAGTTCAATGAATACATAGAGCAGCAGTTCGAACTTGCAGTACATACTCACGACATAACCTGAGCATATAACTTTTCCCACAACACACTGAGAAACCGCCGCTAAAATCAACGGGAATCTATTCAGATAGATATTTATACCACATACAACAAACCTTCTCAAATCGCTTAATATTGCGTTCTGATAAGGTATTATTTATCGAGTCCAACATACTCGCCATTATACACTTTCGCTTCTAATTCTCGAAATTCCATTGTACTTCCTTTCTGGAGGGTTTGGAAGGTTTGGAGGGTTTTCTATATCTTTTATATATAATGAAAGAAAATATAATATATATATATAGGAATTCTTAGAAACTGCCTCCAACTCTCCAAACCCTCCTATGCTAAATGCAAGCCTATATACTTAATTATACCGGTCTTCACCTTCGAATAGCGTTTCGCCATTTCAATCCCGAACTTGGTGCTCGTATGGATATATTATATATGCTTTTGCTTGTAATGTCAAGTAGTTTCTGATAATATTTTTAACTCAATATCAAAACGTTATTGAGTTTTATAACTTTAATTCATTCACAACAGTTATACTCGACAATT
>JAAVZO010000015.1 GCA_022791685.1 Clostridiales bacterium | reverse complement strand
GGCCGTTTGTCAAGGGGTTTGATGAAAGTTTTTTTAAACTTTTCTTTCATCCCTCTCGCTCGGGGTCACCCCCTCGCTCAAAGCCTATTTATTATATCATATATCTTCCTCTTTGTCAAGGGGGTTCCTATATCTTTTTTAAAAAAATCTCATTTTCTGCAAAATATCCCTCTCCTCACCTCAAATTACGTTCATAATCTGCCTCACCATTCACCATTACGCCTTTTATTATCAATATTTCGTATATTGACAGCCATTTCAAAATATGGTATAATAGTTATTGGCTGTTTTCAGCCAATTCGCGATATGTAGCAATATCGCAGAAAGGAGCTATAATAATAAATGAGCCAAACCTCATCCATCCCGCACACGAGCGACCTATTCGATACCACGTATACGATTGCCGCTGATCTCATCACGAAGTCTATTTACCCATGGGATATTCTCGACGAGATAAAAGACTTCATTATATATATGGGTAAAAATCTTGACCCCAGTATATATGAAGACCGCGGAGACGGGATCTACATCGCTCGCGACGCAAAAATCGCACCAACCGCGTATATCGGCGGACCGTGTATCATTGACAGCGGCGCTGAGATTCGCCACTGTGCATACATACGCGGCTCGGCTATAGTCGGACGTGGAGCAGTAGTCGGCAATTCCTGTGAGCTGAAGAACTGCATTCTATTCGACGGCGTGCAGGTACCGCACTTCAACTATGTAGGCGACTCCATCCTCGGTCACAAGTCACACATGGGCGCAGGCGCAGTAACCTCCAACGTCAAGAGTGATAAAACCTTGATCACTGTAAAATCACCCGCTGAAAGTATCGCAACTGAACGCAAAAAGCTTGGCGCAATACTCGGCGACAACGTGGAAGTCGGTTGTAACAGTGTTCTCTGCCCCGGAACGATAATCGGCAGAAACAGCAATGTCTACCCCCTCTCGCGCGTGCGTGGAGTGGTCCCAGCCGATTCGATTTTCAAATCGGCAGACAATATCGTTCCAAAAATCAAATAAACGAAAGGAAGTAACTAATGGGAAGACTATTTGGCACAGACGGTGTGCGTGGAATAGCTAATACCGAACTCACCTGCGAGCGTGCAATGCAGATAGGACGCGCAGCAGCTGAAGTGCTTTCGAGCGGACGCAGATATCTGCCGACCGTGCTTGTCGGTATGGATACGCGTATTTCCTCGGAAATGCTTGCAAGCGCATTGACCGCCGGACTCTGCTCTGTCGGCGCTGATGTAATAAACCTCGGCGTAGTACCGACACCGGCAGTTGCATATCTCGTCGGTAAGTATAAAGCTCACGCCGGCGTTATGATATCTGCTTCACACAACCCCTATGAATTCAACGGAATCAAAATTTTCAACGAGGACGGCTACAAGCTCGAAGACGAACTCGAAGAACGTATCGAGTCAGTAGTACTCGACGGAACCCCCGCTCCAAAGATGGCAAAGCCCGAAAATATCGGACGTGTAATGTACGCTGACAATGCTGTCAAGGACTACATAGACCATCTCCGCAGCACTGCGCTATACTCACTCGACGGAATGAACATCGCACTCGACTGTGCAAACGGTTCAGCCAGCCGCACCGCAAAGCTTTTATTTGAAGGACTCGGCGCAAACTGCCACATGCTCTCATATGAGCCGAACGGAATCAACATCAACAACAACTGTGGTTCAACCCACCTCGAAAACCTCCGCGCATATGTGCTCGAACATGATCTCGACGCAGGTGTCGCATTTGACGGAGACGCAGACCGCTGCCTTTGCGTAGATAATGAAGGAAATGATGTCGACGGAGACATGATCATGGCAATAGCCGCACTTGATATGAAGTCGCGCGGAAAGCTCAATAAGAATGCAGTAGTCGGCACAATAATGACCAACTTCGGCTTCTCGAAATTCTGCGCCGACAACGATATCCGCTTCGTCGCAACCAAAGTAGGCGACCGCTATGTACTCGAAGAAATGCTGCTTGAAGATTATTACCTCGGCGGAGAACAGTCAGGACACGTCATATTCCGCGACTTTTCAACTACCGGAGACGGACAATTGACCGCAGTGCAGCTGCTCTCACAGCTGAAGCGCACGCAAGTCAAACTTTCGGAAGCCGCAAAGGTCATGACCCGCTACCCGCAGTTTATCGTAAACATCAACTGCACGACCGAAGAAAAGTTAGCATTCTACACCGACTACGAAGTAAAATCCATACTCGAGGAAGCTAAAAAAGCGATCGGTGACAGCGGCAGACTCATCGCACGACCATCTGGAACAGAGCCCCTGATCCGTGTAATGGCAGAAGGCGATAACTCTGACTTCATAAAGCAGATAGCAGAGGAAACATCAGAGAAGATAAAGAAACAGCTTGAAAGCTACAGATAATCAAAATTTCCAACTTAGCCAATCAGCTGGGAAAGAAAAGAAATAGCGCCAGAACGTAAGATTTAAATTTTACGTTGACGAGGAGAAAAATCATCGAATATTCGGCGGATGTTTTTCCGGCGCGGCGAGTACCGCGTCGAAAGTCCAAGGACAAAACCCGCAGGCAACTGCGAAACAAAACCACGGATAAACCAAAAACTCAAAAAAATATAAAAATTTAATATGGCAAAATAGCTCTATCGAACCAAGCGTTCATCTGACATGATACAGTATTTTCCCAGATATGGAGAAATATTATGTGTGGTATCATTGGATACATAGGTAAAGATAATTCAGTAAAACACCTCATCGAGGGACTTCGCGCGCTCGAATACCGCGGCTACGACTCCGCTGGAGTGGCATTTTTCGATAAAGAAAACGCCCTCATGCGCGTAAAAGCAGAGGGACGGCTCGCAAACGTCGAGGCAAAACTGGCTAACGTACCCGAAGCAGCTGGATCGCATTGCGGAATCGGACACACCCGCTGGGCAACTCACGGCGCACCGAGCGACACAAACTCGCACCCACACGGAACGGCAGCGCTGCAAATAGTGCATAACGGCATTATCGAGAATCACGTTGAGCTGAAAGCAGAGCTCGTCGCACTCGGATATACATTCGAAAGCGACACTGACACTGAAATCGCCGCTAAGCTGCTCGATTACTACTATAAGCAGGAATCGAACGCTCCTGATGCAATTTCTCGTCTCACCGGCAGACTGCGCGGCTCGTATGCACTTGGAATTCTGTTCGAAGTCGAGCCAAATAAAATCTACGCTGTCCGCAAGGACTCGCCGCTTATCATTGGTATCGGAAAAGGCGAAAACTTCATTGCATCTGACATCACCGCGATACTCCGCAGCACACGCGACTATTATCAGCTCGAAGAAGGCGAACTGGCAACCGTAACCGCTGACAGCATAGAAATATCCTGTAACGGAAAACAAATCGTCAAAGAGCGCAAAACAGCGCTTTGGGATGTTGAAGCAGCCGAGCGCGGCGGATATGCGCATTTCATGCTGAAGGAGATACACGAAGAACCTGAAGCAATGATAAAGACCCTCCGTCCGCGTATCAAGGATATGCTCCCCGACTTCTCCGACGAAAAGCTCGACACATCCGCACTTGCTAAGGTGGAACGCCTTCATATAGTCGCCTGCGGTACAGCAATGCACGCCGGACTAATCGCACGCGGACTTTTCGAATCGCTCGCACGGATTCCGGTCGAAGTCGAAATCGCCTCTGAATTCCGCTACAATGACCCGATAATCGACGAAAGCGACCTTGTAATAATCATTTCACAGTCAGGAGAAACAGCAGACTCACTTGCTGCACTCAGACTTGCAAAGGAAAAGGGTGCGCACACGCTCGCGATAGTCAACGTCACTGGCTCATCAATAGCCCGCGAAGCTGACAGCGTACTCTATACGCTGGCTGGTCCAGAAATCGCAGTAGCCAGCACGAAGGCGTACACAGTTCAGACCTCGTTGCTGTCACTGCTCGCTGTCGAATGTGCAATGCTGCGCGGACGTATCAATGAATCGGCTGCACGCGAGCTTGTAACCGAGCTCTACGAGCGCGCACCGAAGGCAGTTGCAGAAATGATCGACCGTGCGGACGAAGTAAAAGCGATCGCAGAGGAAATAAAGACCTGCGAAGACCTCTTCTTCATCGGACGCGGCGCGGACTACTACCTCTCCTCAGAGGGCTCATTGAAGCTCAAAGAGATATCGTATATCCACAGCGAAGCCTACGCAGCAGGTGAATTAAAGCACGGCACGATCTCGCTCGTAGTTCCGGGTATACCTGTGATCGCACTCTGCACTGTTCCCTCTCTCATCGAGAAAATGGGAAGCAATATCCGCGAGGTGACCGCACGCGGCGCAAATGCGATAGCAGTAAGCTTTAAGGATGTACCTGAAGCGAATAAAACAGTGATCATCCCCACTATCGACCCACGCCTTGCATTCCTTCCGGCAGTGACAGTATTACAGCTGCTCGCTTACTATACATCCGTAGCACGTGGCTGCGATGTCGACAAACCGAGAAACCTTGCAAAATCAGTAACAGTTGAATAAAAACACAAACGCCCGACGGAAAAACCGTCGGGCGCTATTTATATCTTGATTATTCTGTAAGGAAATCAAAAAACTTCTTCATATTAGCTTCAACCGTATTTTTCTGCGAAGCGATATACGAAGCCACCTGATCATTACCAGCGAACAAGCGAGTATCTATCTCGTTTCTCAACGCCAAATTCCAGTTGAAAATCGTCGCAATATCTATCGCGCGAGTTTCACGTAGGATTCCAAGCATATCGATCGAATCCTCATTGCGAAGTCCCTTCTGTTCAACCACATTGCTGTAATATAACGGAATAATATCATTGTAGCTGTCGCGAGTAAGAATATTCGCAATAGTAGCCGTCCGTTCAAGGCAACTGTTGGTAGTCGGTATCGTCAAATAGAATAGCTGTGAAACAAGACTCGTATAATACTGTGACTGCTCCTCATCGTATTTCGGGAACGGCACAATACCGAACGTGTCCTCCATATCGCGCATAAGCTGAGCCGCCTTGACCTCTCCAGTCATAAACAGCGAGCGTCCAGTTGTAAACACATGAACATATCCGCCGTTTTCAACGTCAAAGTCAGTATTGTTCGCTCTAAGAGTATAGCCTTCTTTATTGTCAAGCATATTTGCAAGCTTCGAAATAACTCTATAGAATCTGTCATTTTCGAGTGCAAACGATACCTGCTTATTTTTGTCAACCGATACAGTACTTTCACCGGCAGAAAACCAGAAATGCTGCGGAGCTTGCTGGTGCGACGAGATTCCCCATACGCAGCTTCCGTCTTTATTATATGTAAAGCCGTTATCGCCATTGAGATTAGCCGCCGCCTTGCAGTACTTGGTCATCTCATCAATAGTCCACTTGCCCTCTCGAACCAAATCATACGGCAACTCGAGCTGAAGATTTCCCATCATGGTCTCGTTGAAGAACAAGCACCACATACTGTCGAACGCCATCAAATTCGCCGCGCCTGATACAAAATATAGTCTGTCACCAAATGTAGTCTCGCGGATAATATCCTGATCCCACCATTCCTCATCAAGATGAAGCTCTGGAATCATATTCAGATCCAAAAGATAGCCGTCAGTAATGAGGTCTGGGGCTTCATTAACCGGAAGAAACATAACGTCGTATTCGTCTTCATTCGACATTATCGAAGTTTTCGCATGGTCAGTAATACGATTTATCGTATTTGCCGTGTCATTCTCAAAGGTCTTTTCAACTATCTTGCAGTTGAGCGCCTTCTCGATCTTGCGGTTGCGATTGTAAACCGCGTCATTTAGAACTTCACCATTAAGTTCGGCAGCATCAATATGTATGTACATATTCCAGAGCTGGTCAAAATTAAGAATGCGGAATTCCGCACCTTCATAGTCAACATCAGGATATGTAACACTCTCCGTAACCATTGCTGACGAGTCCGTGTCGGTATCAGTTATGCCATTAGTGCCCCCCCCCGTATTTTCGGTCGAGGATGTACATGAGACAGCAGGAATTGCTGTCAAAAGCGCTGCCATCAGCGCCGCTGAAATGCGGTTTGAATGTAATTTCAAAGCCATAATTAAAACGCTCCCCTACATATTAAATTTTGGATCTGTTTTTAATCCATTACAATTTTATCATATAATATTCGTATTGTCAATATATATTGAACAAAAATAATATAAAATCTGTAGACTGACAAAAAGTGATGTTTCAAAAAAAATTATAGTTTTTTTCAAAAAAGGTGTTTACAAATCGCCGCGAATGTAATATAATATATTATATACAGATATTCAAAGGCTGAGAGCGGAAGGATATCGCAGAAGATCTTCGGCAGAATTACGGCATAACGCCGCATTGCAGAGACAGCGCGCCCCGATAGTTCGGGTGGTGTGAGCGCGTACCGGTGATAGCGATATATGTGCGTCCGTGAGCCGGACGGGTGAAATTTTCAGTAGTCCGTCACGTGTGACCTGCGTTAGAGGGTCAGAGTTCAGCACTCAACACAATTACTATGTGTCTGTGCCCGACTCACAGAGTTATAAAATAAAGTGGAACCGCGTCACTGTCGCCTTTAATTGCAGCAGCAGTATGCGGCTTTTATTTTTTCAGAAAGGCAATAATATGTACACGACAAACGAGGAATTCTGGCAGGCACTCGACAAATTAGTCTCCGAATCAGACATAATCATCGACCGCCCCAAGGGAACAGCGCACCCAAAATTTCCCGACTTCATCTATCCTGTCGACTACGGCTACATAAAAAACACATCATCAATAGACAACGACGGAATAGACGTATGGGTAGGCACAAGTGATGAAAAAACCATCGACGCGATAATATGTACAATAGACCTAATGAAACGTGACTCAGAAATAAAGATCCTCATCGGCTGCACTGAAACTGAAAAAGAACTCATCTATAATTCACACAATGACTCACCATATATGAAAGGAATTCTTATTCGCCGAAGTCAAGGAAAAATATCATGAACTTCATAACAAAAGAACTGATAAACAAAGGCTGGTCGTGCGACAAGAAATACTGCGTCACAAACGCCGACGGCACAAAATATCTGCTCCGCATAACCCCGACTGAAAAAAGCGTACACCGCCAAGATATGTTCTGTATGCAGCATAAGGTCGCAGAGCTCGGTGTTCCGATGTGCAAGCCCATCGAATTTGGAAACTGCGACGAGGGCGTGTACATGATCCAAACATGGATAGACGGCAGCGACGCTGAGGAAGTCGTACCTACGCTTCCAAAATCCGAGCAATACCTTCTCGGTTACGAAGCCGGACAGATCCTCACCAAAATACATCAAATCCCCGCTCCCGATACTCAGCCTGAATGGGAAGCACGCTTCAACGCCAAAATCGACCGCAAAATCAAGATGTACACCGATTGCCCGATAAAATTCGACGGCGCAGACAGCATAATCGAATACCTTAACGCCAACCGTCACCTTCTCAAAAACCGCCCGCAATGCTTCCAGCACGGCGACTATCACATCGGAAATATGATGATAGAAAACGGCAAAATCGTCATCATCGACTTCGACCGTTACGATTTCGGCGACCCATGGGAGGAATTCAACCGCATAGTTTGGTGCGCACAGGCAGCTCCCACATTCGCCTGTGGCATGGTCGATGGTTATTTCACCGACCAAATCCCGCCTAAATTCTGGAGTCTGCTCGCGCTATATATCAGCAGCAATATGCTGTCGTCGATTCCGTGGGCGATCCCATTTGGTCAAGGTGAGATCGACACAATGCTCAATCAAGCAAAAGACGTTCTAAGCTGGTACGACAATATGAATAATCCCATCCCGACATGGTACACACAAAATAAACACACGAAAGGATAGCATAATGACCGAAATAAAGGTAAATATCGACCTCGACGATATCAAGCAGGAGCTTAAAAAAGTCAAGGACGAAATAAAAACTGACATACGCGTAATACGCGAACGCGACCCAGCAGCAACAAGCGACCTTGAAGTCGCACTGCTCTATTCCGGATTCCACGCTGTACTCGCATACCGACTGTCACACAAGCTGTACGAAAAGAAGAAATTCTTCGCCGCACGAATGGTCAGCCAAGGCGCACGCTTCCTCACAGGAATAGAAATTCACCCTGGCGCAAAAATCGGACGCGGACTCTTCATTGACCATGGCAGCGCCGTCGTGATCGGTGAAACGACCGAGATCGGCGATAACTGTACTCTCTATCAGGGAGTAACGCTCGGTGGTACCGGAAAGCACGTCGGCAAGCGTCACCCAACGCTCGGCGATAATGTAATGGTCGGCTCTGGTGCAAAGGTACTCGGACCGTTCAAAGTTGGCAGCAACTCCAAAATCGCCGCTAACGCTGTAGTACTCGAAGAGATCCCCGACAACTCCACCGCCGTCGGTATACCCGCCCGCGTAGTCAAGCGTGGAAGCAAGAAGGTCGAATGCGACCTCGACCAGATACACATCCCTGACCCCGTGGCACAAGAGCTCTGCAAACTGACAATGCGCATTGAAAAGCTCGAAAAGGAACTCGCAGAAGAAAAAAATAAATCAAAGGAATGATAAAAATGAGATTCTACAACACACTAACAAAACAAAAAGATGAATTTACTCCACTTAACGGCAACAATGTCAGAATGTATGCCTGCGGACCGACCGTCTACAACTTCTTCCACATTGGAAACGCACGCTGCTTCGTAGTATTCGATATGCTGCGCCGCTATCTCGAATACCGCGGATATAACGTGACTTTCGTGCAGAATTTCACCGACGTTGACGACAAAATGATAAAGCGCGCCAACGAGGAAGGCACGACCGTTAAAGATATCGCCGAAAGATATATCGGCGAATACTTCACCGACGCAAAGGGCCTCGGCATTCGTCCGGCGACGATCCATCCCCGCGCGACCGAAAATATCGACGAGATAATCAAAATCGTCTCCACCCTCATCGAAAAAGGTCACGCCTACGCAGCACCGTCCGCAAATGAGGAAGGCGCACAGGACGTATACTTCCGTACCCTCAGCTTCAAGGAATACGGAAAGCTCTCACATATGCCGATAGACGAGCTCGAAAAAGGCGCACGTATCGACATATCCGAGCATAAAGAGGATGCGCTCGATTTCGCACTCTGGAAAGCTGCAAAGCCGGGTGAACCCTATTGGGAAAGCCCGTGGGGCAAAGGTCGTCCAGGCTGGCACATCGAGTGCTCGGCAATGGTGCTCCGCTACCTCGGCGAAACTATAGATATCCACTGCGGCGGACAGGACTTGACCTTCCCTCACCATGAAAATGAAGTTGCACAGTCTGAATGCTGCACCGGCAAGCCCTTCGCACGTTTCTGGATGCACAACGGTTACATCAATGTAAACAATACTAAGATGTCGAAATCGCTTGGTAACTTCTTCACCGTCCGCGACGTTGCCGAAAAATACGGCTATCCAGCAATTCGCTTCTTCATCCTCAGCGCACACTACAGAAGCCCTATCAACTTCTCCGCTGAGATAATCGAGCAGTCGAAGAACGCGCTCGAGCGTATCTCAAATTGTGCCGACAACCTGAAATTCTACTTAAAGAGCGCCGTTGAAGGCGAACTTACAGCAGAAGCAAAATCTGCAATAGACCAGCACAAAGCCGACTTCATCGCCGCTATGGACGACGACCTCAACACCGCCGACGCTATCGCCGCAATATTCGAGCTCGTGCGCGACGCAAACGAACTCATCGCCAAGAATGCTTCAGGCGCTGACGCAAAATACGCACTCACTCTGCTCGATGAGCTCTGCACACTTATGGGCTTTACTTCTGAAGAAGCAGCCGACGATGAATTCATAAAGGAGATCGAGGACGCAATAGAACGTCGTATGGCAGCTAAGAAATCGAAAGATTATGCAGCTGCCGATAAGATACGCGCTGAACTGCTCGAAAAGGGAGTTATCCTTGAAGATACACCCAAGGGCACAAAATACCGTATCGAGCGATAACTAAATTGTGTTAATTTGCCTATTGCATAATTATGCAATTTACTGTATAATATATACTATCAATCTAATACAGAAATTAAGGAGACCCATTATGAAAAAATTTATAGCACTTGCAATGGCATTTTGTATGCTTGCACTTTGCCTGACTGCCTGCGGCGCTGGAAGCGGACCTAAGGTAAAGGTGATCGACATCGAGCTCACCAACGAGCTTTACGCATTTGGCGTTGACAAGGATAAGCCCGAACTGCTTCAGCAGACTAATGACTTCATCAAGAAGATCATGGACAACGGCAAATTCGACGAGATCTGCGACAAGTACTTCGGCGACGGCACACCTACTCCTGTAACCTCTGCTCAGCTCGACTCTTCAAAGGATCAGCTCGTAGTCGCTACAAATGCAGGCTTTGAGCCCTTCGAGTACATGGACGGTGACAACTACCTTGGAATCGACATGGAAATCGCTGCGCTGCTCGCAGAAGAGCTCGGACTTGAGCTTGTTATCCAGAACATGGACTTCGACGCAGTATGCCTCTCTGTAGGTCAGCATAAGTGCGATATCGCTATGGCTGGTCTGACTGTAAATGCAGCTCGTGAAGAGTATGTAACCTTCACTAACTCCTACTATAATGCAGCTCAGAAGATCATCGTAAAGGCTGGAGACACCACCTTTGATTCTTGCAAGACTGCTGAAGAGATAGAAGCTATTCTCAACACTCTTGATGAAAACACCACTATAGGCGCTCAGAACGGTACTACCGGTCTGCTTTACATCGAGGGCGATGCTGACTGGGAATTTGATGGTTTCAAAGTAACCAGCAAGGGCTACAAGAACGGCTCGCTCGCAGTTCAGGACCTCATCAACGGCAACATCAACTATGTAATAATCGACTCCGCACCGGCTGCTTGCATAGCTGACGCATACAACAAATAAGCAATAAAATTCGATTGATAAAAGCGATAGCTCTCCCGTGAAACACGGGAGAGCTACACTTGAATTTAAGGAAAGCTTTCTAATTGAAAACTACGGAAAATAATAAATGAAAAATAAAGCCGAGAATGCCAAATCAGGCGTTCTGAAAAAAATAATCACCGCCGCGATCATAATCTTGATAGCCGCCGTGATAATAGCATTGCTTGCGTCGAATGCTGACTTTATGAAAAAGGTAAATAAGTTTTTCGACGTGCTTATAAACAGCAAGGGCTATATCCGCGTACTGACCGGTCTCAAAAATACCGTAATAATTGCAGTGGTCGGTCTCATTATCGGTATTGTTATTGGTACACTGATAGCGACCATACGTGTCATCCCTAAATATAAAACACTTCCACGAGTGCTCAATTCGATATGCTCGGTATACGTTGGATTCTTCCGCGGAACTCCGATGGTCGTACAGCTGCTGCTATTCTATTACGTCATGCTCCCGCTGCTTGGGATCAATATGTCCGGCGTGAACGTCTCGATAATCGTATTTGGACTGAACAGCGGTGCTTACATATCCGAAATGATGCGCGCTGGAATCCAGTCGGTAGATCCCGGTCAGATGGAAGCCGGACGCGCCGTTGGACTTTCATTCGCCACTACAATGATGAAAATAGTCATACCGCAGGCAATAAAGAATATCCTTCCGACGCTCGGAAACGAATTCATCGCCCTGATAAAGGAGACATCCGTTGTATCCTTCGTCGGCGCGGCAGACTTGTATGTCGCATTCAATATGATAGGTACGAACTCGTATGAATTTATGGTACCATATCTTGCAATGGCTATTATCTATATTGCAATAATCATGCTGATATCGTTCGGTATTAAGATGATGGAAAGGGGACTCAGACGAAGTGATAGACGTAATTGATTTAAAGAAAAGCTTCGGAAGCCTTGAAGTCCTCCGCGGCATAAACGCAACCATAAACAAGGGCGATATCGTCTGCATAATCGGACCGTCCGGAAGCGGCAAAAGCACATTTCTGCGCTGTCTGAACTGCATGGAAGACCCGACCGACGGCAAGATAATGTTCCATAACGTAAATCTTGCAGATATGTCAGTCGACATCAACGTACACCGCCGCAAAATGGGAATGGTTTTCCAGCAATTCAACCTCTTTAACAATAAGACGGTTATACAGAATATCATGCTCGCACCGGTACATATCGGACTTTCCGACTTGCGCCGCGCAAAGCTGCACAATACCTTCCTGCCGCTCACGAATATATTCCGCAAAAATAAGCAGAATAAAGTCGAGATAACCACCACCAAGCAGAAGATAGTCTCAGAAGCCCGCGAGCACGCACTCGAATTGCTGCGCCGTATCGGACTTGAGGATAAAGCCAACGTATATCCGTCGACACTTTCGGGAGGACAGAAGCAGCGCGTAGCGATAGTACGTGCGCTTGCGATGAATCCAGAGGTAATGCTGTTCGACGAGCCGACGAGCGCGCTCGACCCTGAGATGGTCGGAGAGGTACTCGACCTGATGAAGCAACTCGCTCTTGAAGGCATGACAATGGTATGCGTCACACACGAAATGGGCTTTGCCCGTGAAGTCGGCTCGCGTATCCTGTTCATGGACGGCGGAACGATACTTGAAGAAAACAATCCAAAGGACTTTTTCGCCAACCCACAGCACCAGCGCACAAAAGAATTCTTGTCAAAGGTGTTATAGAATAAAAATGACAGCGACAATAAAATTATGTCGCTGTCATTTTTTAATTTCTGGGCAAACGCACTTCTCAATAATTTCGGCGATTTTCTCAAGTGATTCACTGCACCCACTCTTCAACCACGTCTGTACAATGGCAATAATTCCGTTTATATAAAACTGCATCATATATTCCATTCTGTCAGGCTGAATATCAAACCTTCCTAATATAGGAAAAACTATATTTGTACGAAGCCACTCATACCTTTTAGTTGCTCCCATGATCTCTGGATATCTGAGAGTAGCGCAAAACAGCATTCGATTATCCTTAATAAAAGATAGATATGGTATTAAATACTCTCGAGTAGTCAGCACAAGATTCTCGCGCTTTATATCTGAGATCTGCACCATAAATGAATCTGCACCCTTTTGATAATATGACATCATCTGACAATTGGCATATTCGATAGACTCTTCAAGCAAATCCCGCATATTCTCATAGTGGAGATAGAATGTCGATCTGTTGACTTTTGCATATTCACAAATTTCTTTGATCGTTATATATTCAAAGTCCTTTTTGTTCAAAAGTTCAATAAGTGCGATATCCATTTTTTTCGCCGTATTGAAATACTTGCTTTCTGATTTTTTCATAATCCCAATCTCTTTATACTATTTTTAGCCTTTAATATCATTGTCACAGATATCCATACAATAACCGCCAATACTCCAACACCGACACAATTTCCAACAGTAATGCGAAAATCTTCATCATTGCCAAAAGCCGTCACCATAGCTGATTGCAGATTATACATTGAGATCGCTGCAACAGCAAGATTTAGAGCTTTGCTTGCAGAAAAAATCGGTTCGTTTATTTTACTGTATACAATAACATTATATATCGCGCTGTATGCCGCATAAAAGGTATATGCTGCTATTGCATAGATCATATACTCATGGTATATGATGGTGTGAGCTTTACTTATGGTCAATGTATGAATTCCTGCCAATACAATTGTCAGGACAAGTATAACGACCCCACAGCTTCGGTACGTCTTCCATCTGCGCAGACGATCGTCGTATTTATGCCCTTTTAGGAGCGAAAAACGTATGCCGCTCAGAATAATGTAGTAAAATGCGAGCGTACCATTCCAAGCAGAACGTTGAAAATACCCACAAAGAGCCTCAAAAACAGCATATACAAAATTAATGCCCAAATTGATATATAACATTATTTCCGCGCTAAAACGCCTATCTTTGCGATATGCAGTAATGATCTCCCTTACTTTCGCCTTCATAGTTCTAACGTTTCGAATCAAGCAAGCTCAATCTTTCTCGCTTATTTCCTTTGCCAGCTCCATGATCTCAAAGGCGTATTTTTTCTTTCCCTTTTCAAGCAAAAATCTGTAAACATGATAGTTGATCCCAGCACCAACTATACCGATTATTCCAATGATAACGCCAATTATCATTGTTGTCGTCGTATCTGCGCCAATTTCTCCCATACACATACACATACCAGTTCCTAAGACAAGTGAGGAAATAATTCCAAATGTGTATGCAAAAACAAGTGCCGGCATTTTCGCCTTCTTATCAAGTTTTTTCAACGCAACCACCTTTGAAGTCTCCTTTGGTGCATATTCTTTCGCGATGGATTCCGCATAAATTTTATCTGTGTTCATTTATTCACAGCCTCCTCATTTATTTGATATATCTATTATATCAAAACTTTGCAAACAATTAAACAGCATAAAATATATATTGTGTTGATTTGAATTATATTTTTCTATACGCAAGAATTTCTAAAAATATCTGCCCTTGACTATTGATTTCCGAGCCAAAATACGCTATAATATACTTACCACAAAAGAAAGGAAACCAATCCAATGAAAGAATACATAGTAAAAATCCTCCCCACCTCCGATATCGACTGGTCGCAGCTCGACACAGCCAATATCGACTCCTACGTCTGGGATAAAACTAACGCCCTCAAAGCCGGCGCTCAGCTCGCATACGTCAAATCGGGCGACGAACACGAAGGGCTCTACACTCACCTATGGTGTGAAGAATCAAATCCACCCGCCGTATACAAAAACCACAACGAAGCCGTTTACACCGACAGCTGTCTTGAAGTCTTCTTCACCATGAATGAAAAGAACGCCCCCACCAACGGATACATCAACATCGAAGCCAACTCCGCACCTGCAACGCTCATTGCATACGGCACCGGACGCGGCGACCGCACCTCGATAGTCGACCTTGGGATCAAGCCATTCGATGTAAGCTGCAAAAAGACCGACGACCGCTGGGAGCTGTTCGAATTTATCCCGCTTTCCGTACTACAGCAGATATTCCACATAGATGAAGTCACTGCCGACACTGAAATGCGCGGCAACTTCTATAAATGCGCCGAAACCGTCAACGAGCACTACGGCTCATGGTCGCCGATAAACACACCGGAGCCTGACTTCCACCGTCCAGAATGCTTTGGTAAGCTGATTTTGAAATAATTAAATCCTATAGCTGTTGAAAACTTATAAACAGAATTCTCACCATGCACACAATAGCGCATGGTGAGAATTTCATTTTATTTCTTTATCGCCGGAATGCCGTCCATAAACTCGATCTCACAGCGCGAGAGATACCAGCTCTTGCCCATATCACTCGAGCCCTGATAATAGAGCCATACTCGTCCATCATCCGCTTCATATATGTACGGATGTCCCGACTCACTCGAATTCCATTCGCCCGATTTGCCGTTAGTAAGCAGTGGCTCGTCGATAAACAAGCGCTTGAAATGGAAGCCATCTTCCGACACCGCACAGCCGATCTGCTGCGGCTTGCAGTTGTACGCTCCTGCATAAAACAGATACACCTTGCCGTCACGCACCAGAGCTGCTGGCGCTTCTATGCAGTCCTGTTCCCAGTCAAGAATCGGCTCGAGCACGATCTCAGGAAATAACTCAAAGCTGCCGCGTCCAAATCCCGAATCAAGCGGAGCGCTCGCCGCACCGACGATCTGTCGCTTGAACGCCTTATCACGAGTCGCAAAATAGAGTATCAATCTGCCGCCGAATATACACACATCAGCGTCTATTGCACGTCCGCACGCCCACTCAGGCATATCAGCGAATGGCTCACGCGGCGCAAATATCGGGTTGCTTTCGTCCTTCACAAAGTTGATTCCATCAGTCGAAACTGCATGGCAGATAGCATCGAGCTTACCAGTACCGTATGTCTGATAGAAAAGATGAATCTCATCACCGATACGAATAGCGGCAGGAGCACCTACTCCGGTACGCTCGCATTCGAGCGTGCGCGGCAATATTGCCACACGCTCAAAACTGTCACCATCAATCGAGCGCGAGATTCCAACTCCGAGCACGCCGTTTTCCATCACCGAATGATAAAGAAAGTAGTATCCACCAAGTTCAACAACCGCGGGGTCTTTAGCAAAGTTTCTGAGGTCGGGATTTGTATAAAGCATAATATAATTTTCCTTTGGGTATAAAATTTGAGTTAATCAGTCGCCATAGGCTTTGTTCACCTTGTCGACCTTAACAAGCTCAGCCTTTTCGATAGAATCGAGATATGAAATAATACCTGCGTTAGGATTCGAGAAGAAGTACATGAACGCGCGTCCAAGTCCAGATACTCCCGGGTCGCTGTTAAGATACGCAAGGTCGACAAGCAGCGTATCGCGAATTATATGCAGCATTTCGATAGTATCGTCATCGCGCGAATACTTAGTCGAGAGCGCAGTCTCAAAATAAGCATCAATTACAGTATTGTAACCAGCAGAACCGAGCGCCTCGATCATAAAGCTTATCTTATCAGTATTCATAGCGGTTACCGGAATACCAAACTGAGCATCAAACGCCGGAGTAATGTAATTCTCCTGATCTTCATCATATTTCGGCAATGGAAGCACGCCGTAGTCGATATCACTGCTGCGCATCAATTCTGTCGTAAGCACATTCATTTCATCATAATAGAACATACCTTTGCCATTAATAAACATTTCACGGTTTGGCTCTGTTCCAACAATGTAACCGCCGTCACCGCCATTGAGCAGCTTATTCATTTTTTCAACAACATCGACCATCTTCTCACGGTCATAGCTGAGCGATACAACACCGTTACTGTCCTCGGTATAGCAGTTTACAAACGATGCTTGGAAACCATACAGCTTCTGATATCCAAGAAATCCATACTGGTCATTCTCATCCTGAACATTGTCACCATTCAAATCGCGGTATCCCTGCTTTGACATGGATATCATCATATCGAGAGTCCATTTGCCATCGCGAACCGCATCATACGGAAGCTCAAGTCCCAAATCTTCGATTATAGACTTATTCATAACTATGACCTTTGACATAGCAAGGCTCTGATACGACAAAAACGAGGAGAAAATATATTGCTTGCCGTTTATCTCGTATTCATCGTTAGAATACTTAGGCCACCACGGCTGGCTGAAATCCTGATACGGAAGCGAGCGGATATCGACAAACGCATTCTCCAGTGTCAGCGAGAACATATTACCGTCATGTCCGTTGACAATATCAAATTCATCATCACCAGCTTGAACGCTTCTGCGGATAAAATCTTTAGCTTTACCACTATCAGCGCCATAAAACATGAGCTCAATATCAGCGTTATACTTTTCGGTGACCAACCGCGTGGAATTATAAACCGCATCGTTTACAACTTCACCATTAGCTTCTTCGGAGTAGACAAACTTTCCATTGTCATTCGTATAAGTAGCAAATCTTAAAGTAAAGCCTTCAAGGTCAGTGTCAGGAAGATATGACGCGATAGGTCCAGTAGTTTCCGGCGGCGTTGTGTCAGGATCAGAATCTGTCAGGCTATCTTTTTCTGATAACCCCCCCCCGGGATTGTCACCACATGAGACAACCATTCCGGCGAGCATGAGCATGGCAAGAATTAAAGCAGGTATTCTTTTTTTCATAATATCTCTCCTATTTTGTATAAAATTGCAGATAATTACGATTTCAATCATCAAAAGATTGTTCCGTTCATCTAATTCTATTTTATCACAAAATCCTTGACATAGTACGCCAATAGATGTATAATTATAGACAGAAAGTGATATGATCACTAAAATGACGCAATAGGAGAGTTAATATTATGTTTGTACAGAATGAAAATTTCGGAATTGCGGAAAGACTTCGCTACCATTTTCAATACGGAAAATATGATTATCCATTGCACATTCACCAATTTCCGGAGCTTGCATATGTATTCTCCGGTGAGATCGAGGTAACGATAAATCAGCGAAAGGAGCTTGCGCACAAGGGAGATTTTATTCTATTCTTCCCAATGCAGACCCACGCATATTTCACGCCGGAATACTGCGAACTGGTAAATTTCGCATTTTCAAGCACTCTCACACCTGATTTCTTCGCCTTCATCGGCGACCGCATCGGAAGCAAAGCGGTATTTCCCGGCTCAGCTGAAGTGAGAAATTTCTTTGAAAATTCCTTCAAAAACGGCATTGTAGATGGAAACTTCACAGAAATACAGCCGCCTAAAATACCACTAAACGAAAACTACTATAGTAAACAACACTTCGCCAGCTTTTCCAATCCGCATAATCTTTATCATATAAAATCCTGCCTTTACGCCGTGCTTGGAGATTATATCAACAAGGTCGAGCTGGTCAATGAAGGCGGCTCAAACCGTATGCTGCCATCAGTTATGCTCTACCTATACTCGCACTGCACCGAAGAAATATCGCTTTCTGAAATGGCAGCCACGATAGGCTACAGCGCAAATTATCTTTCACACTGCATAAAAAAATTCTCCGGAATGAGCTTCCATGAGCTGCTCGGAAATTTTCGTATCGACCACGCAATACAGCTAATGTACAAAAATTTTGGAAGAATAATCGACATTGCGCTCGAATGCGGCTTTACGAACGAACGCAGCTTTTACCGCACATTTAAGCAGGTAACCGGAGAAACACCTTATTGCTACATGAAAAAACGCGATCTGCACACGCAAAAATAATAATTTCCGCTAATATTGCGGACAATATCAAAAAAAAGCTTGCAAAACCGCATAATTTCAGCAAATTCGGCTATTTATTGTAGCTTCAAAATGTGGTATAATATAAGTTATGCGAAATATTCTAAATTATAGATTGGCGTATGCTTTGATAGTGCATTGGCGCTAAAGCATATGCAGCGTCAGCTATCACTGACGCAGTAAATTTTAAGCTTCAATATTTTTCGCGGATAATATATTCATCATATAAATAAAAAATTTAAGGAGTTTTCCACATTGATTCGA
This sequence comes from Clostridiales bacterium, assembly GCA_022791685.1. GTDB lineage: Bacteria > Bacillota > Clostridia > Oscillospirales > CAG-272 > Flemingiibacterium. Next base: position 18,202 of record JAAVZO010000015.1, on the reverse strand, counting down.
GAGGATTTAAGAAACATTGCGATAATCGCCCACGTTGACCACGGCAAGACCACGTTGGTCGATGAAATGCTTAAGCAGGGCGGTATTTTCCGCGAAAATCAGGCAACTGAAGACCGCGTAATGGACTCAAACGCCATTGAACGTGAGCGCGGTATTACAATACTTGCTAAGAACACCGCCGCACACTACAAGGATGTTAAGATAAACATAATCGACACCCCTGGTCACGCCGACTTCGGAGGTGAGGTCGAGCGCATACTGAAAATGGTAAACGGCGTACTTCTGCTCGTCGACGCAGCCGAAGGACCTATGCCGCAGACCCGCTTCGTGCTCCAGCGCGCACTCGAACTCAACCATAAGGTGATCGTAGTAATAAACAAGGTCGACCGCCCCGACGCACGTATTGATGAAGTTATCAATGAAGTGCTCGAACTGCTTATCGACCTCAACGCGACCGACGAACAGCTCGACAGCCCAATGATATTCTGCTGCGGACGCGACGGAACTGCATCGCTCACTCCCGACGAGCGCGGCGAGGATCTGAAGTGCCTGTTCGATACAATACTCGAATATATCCCCGCTCCCGAAGGAGACGCGGAAGGACCGCTTCAAATGCTCGTTTCCTCTATCGACTATAACGAATATGTAGGACGTATCGGTATCGGACGTATTGAGCGCGGCGTTATCAAGACCAATCAGGAGATAATGGTCACCAACTTCCACTCAAACGAACCTCCGAAGCGCACCCGTATCGTCTCGCTCTATCAGATAGACGGACTACAGAGAATCGCCGTAGATACTGCTAAAATGGGTGATATCGTCTGCTTCTCGGGCGCTGCCGACGTAACCATCGGTGACACCATTACCTCCACCGACTGCGTTGAACCGCTCGAATTCGTAAAGGTCAGCGAGCCGACACTCGAAATGACCTTCTCGGTCAACGACAGCCCATTCGCCGGACGCGAGGGCAAGTTTGTAACCTCACGCCAGCTGCGCGAGCGTCTTTATAAGGAGCTGCTGCGCGACGTATCGCTGCGCGTACAGGACGGCGAAACTACCGACAGCTTCAAGGTAGCTGGACGCGGTGAAATGCACCTTTCGATACTCATCGAAAATATGCGCCGTGAAGGCTACGAGCTCACCTGCTCAATGCCGCACGTGCTCTTTAAGGAGATAGACGGTCAGCTCTGCGAGCCGATGGAGCGCGTTTCTATCGACGTACCAGAAGAATACGACGGAACAGTGATCCAGAAGCTCGGAGCACGTAAGGGCGACCTGCTCGAGATGAATCTGCACGGAAGCCGTATGAGAATCGAATACCTCATTCCTGCACGCTGTCTGTTCGGTTACAGAAGCGAGTTCCTCACCGACACACGCGGAGAAGGAATAATCAGCTCGGTATTCGACAGCTATCAGCCCTATCGCGGCGATATCACCCTACGCTACACCGGCTCGCTCGTTGCAAGTGAAGACGGCGAAACAACATCCTACGGTCTATACCAGACTCAGGACAGAGGTCAGATGTTCATCGGCGTTCAGACTCCGGTATACGAGGGAATGATCATCGGCGAATCACCGAAGATAGGCGATATCTCAGTCAACCCCTGCAAGAAGAAGCACCTCACCGCGATCCGTTCATCGGGTGCTGACGAGGCGCTCACCCTCACTCCTGCAAAGATACTCAGCCTTGAGGAAGCGATCGAATTCATCGCTGAGGACGAGCTTATGGAGGTAACTCCGAAGTCGATAAGACTGCGCAAGAGCATACTCGACACACCTACTCGACTCAAAGCTCAAGCAAAGCTGAAAAAATAAATTTACCACAATAATAAAGTCTGCTGCCTAATAATTAGACAGCAGACATTTTTTATCAAAGCTTAACTTCAACCTCGTGACCACATGCTGCCGAGCGAATAATACCATCAATTATAGCCTGATTGTATATGATCTGGCTTGTAGGTATCGGCGCCTTGCCACCGGTCTTGACCGCATCAACAAACGCTCTTACCTTTGATTCAAACAGATTACCCTTCTCCTGTCTCTCGATCGGCACCGGAGTATTTGTTGGGCTGCCCATGAAATCGTGGAACAGCGTGATCTCGCCGACCGTTCCATCCCATGCACCGCCCCAAAGTTCGTAGTTAGGCTGGCGAACTTTCAGTCCTGCATCCTTGCCGAGGAATATGAAGTCACCAGTAGTGTCCATGTGCATGGCCCAAGACATACGGAAATCGAGCGTAATTCCGCCTTCCAGACGAATGAACGCCGCAGAGAAATCGTCGACCGAGAAACGCTCAGACTCACCGTAATATTTCGGATTCTTACCAAAGTTATCATAAGCAACTGCTGAAACAGTCAGTGGCTTCGGATATCCGATAGAATTGAGCGCGAAATCGAGCGCATAGCAGCCGATATCTGCAAGCGCACCTACACCAGCCTTGTCCTTGTCAATAAACGTACTGCCGGGAATTCCACGTCTGCGTCCTCCACCGGTCTGGACATAGTAAACATCGCCAAGCGCACCGGACGAAATTATCTCCTTGACCTTCTGGAAGTTGCGTCCATAACGAGGCTGGAATCCTATAGAAAGGATCTTACCAGATTCCTTCTCCGCCGCCATAATTTCAAGTCCCTGTTCAAGCGTGACCGCCATAGGCTTTTCGAGCAGAACATGCTTACCCGAAAGCAATGCAGGAACTGCACAGGCTGCGTGCTGCGAGTTATAAGTACAAATAGAAACTGCGTCAATATCATCGCGTGCGCAGAGCTCCTCACAGGTCTCGTATGCAGCAGCGTCAGTCCAACCGAATTCGTCAAGGAACGCTCTCGCTTTTCCGGGAACGATATCCGCGCCGGCAACTACTTCAACATCATCAAAATTTTTATAGGCTCTTGCATGAGAATGAGCGATTCCGCCCGTACCTATAATACCTATTCTAAGCTTATCCATTTTTTTACACCACACCTCAAATTATAATGAGGCTGCCTTTCAAAATAGTATGGTCAACATAATAATATCACAAAATCACACCAATTTCAAGTCATTCGGAACAAAACTTAAATTTCGTCGTTGTGCTGAAATATAACTGCTATTTTTGTGCAAAAGTTACAGTTTACATTTTAACAACAGTTTATCTGCATTTTATATATATTTGCTAAAAATCTACGTTGATTGTAGTAAATTGTTAAATAATTACGACATTTGCCGAAATGGTTGACAAGTGAGCAAATGTATGCTAAAATTAAATTATAAATAATTCTATTATGATATTTGCTTTAAGTAATCGGAGTAAATAATGATATTTGACAAAAAAATATATAAAACAACACTCTCAGCTCTAATACTCGCGGCACTTGTATGCTGTAAAGTACCTTACCTCGGCTCACTGATGACACCTGTCAGCGCCGATTCTGAGCCTATCATTGCGCCGAGTGCTACTGCTGCTGCACCCACAAAGGCACTGACATTTCCTGATGTAAAAGACGGAGACTGGTATTATGCTGACGTTATGAAGCTTGCAGAAGCTGGTATCTTGAACGGCTATCCGGACGGACTCTTCTACCCTGAGCAGGAAATCACTATCGCTGAATTCATAAAAATAGTGATCTGCACTGAAGGAGACGTGCCAGACTCTGCTATCCTCTTTCCTGATAACTGGGCAGCAAAATATATCGACGCAGCATATCAGCGCGGTATCATCACTGATACCGACTTGAAAAGCGGTTTTGACCCCGACGCTCCTATCACTCGCTCAGCGATGACAAAAATGATGATACTTGCGCTCGGGATCGAACCGGCACGCATAGACGATCCATTTACCGATATTTCGGATATGTACGCAAGCACAGCGTACAATGAATACCTGCTGCGCGGATATCTAATGCCAGACTACAGCCGTATCTATAACGGTGTGGGAAACGCAGCACGGAGTGAAGCTGCAGCAATAGCAGTCCGTATGATAGCATACAGAAACGATTCGTATTCATATAAACGCGACGCTATTCTTCAAAACGCATCGGAAAATCCTTTGAACAGCGAGCTTGAGCTAATTGATCTATTCTATATACTAAATCGAGAGTTTATAACTGAATTCACATTTACGACCAATGTACCGTACGATAAATGGACATCGTATTATCTCCATTCAAATGTTATAAATCTCGAATACTTCTACAGCTCTGGAGTATCAATCGACGCATACAGCAACGGACGCTATACACTTAAGCTGCAATTTGACATGGACATCGATAGCTACAAATCGCTGCATACATTGGCAGAAGAAAAAGCCGATAAAATAATTGAATCGATCATTACACCGCAGATGTCGGATATGGACCGAGTAAAAGCGATACATGATTATATAGTTCTGAACTGCGCGTATGACTACGAAAATTATCTTGCTGGAACGATTCCGTATGAATCGTATACCGCATACGGCGCACTCTGCAATAAGACCGCAATATGTCAGGGATATGCTGCATCATTTAATCTGCTCTGCGAACGCGTAGGGATACGTTCAGTTGCGATCGGTGGATACCCTCCGAACAGCAATATAGACCATGTATGGAATATGGTTCTAATAAACGGTCAGATATTTTATATCGACACGACGCATGACGACCCTGTACCAGACCGGAAAGGTATGGTATCCTACCGTTATTTCTGTCTGACTGAATCTGAAATGACCTCGCTCGGATATGTATGGGACAAGACCTGTTCAAATCTGAAGTACTTCTATTAAAATACCACAAAGTGCTGGGACAAAATTTGTCCCAGCACTTTTGATTTACATCTATGTGCATTTATTTACATATTTGCAAGTCTGGTTTCCCTTGATACAGTCGCCGAATAAACCAAGCATTTATCATAATCATGACCACAATAGAAAGCATTCATATACGCACAAAATCGCAGTCGCCTTTAATGCGATAAAGCTGAACATTAGTGTAATGCTCTTTATCCGGAGTTTTACCATCTTCAGAGAAATAGTAATATCCACCACCAAGAGATATGATTCCAGTTGAGCCATACGGGAAATTACATCCGCGTATTCCCGACTTCAAATCGAGCTCACCGCGCTCAGCAAGCGGCATATATGTCAACCCGTCCGCTTCAAAAGTATCAGGTGTGATAAAATACATCGAATAATTCGGATACTTTTCCTTCTGTCCCTTATACACCGCTGCAATAATGCAGTCAGTATGTGAGTCATATTCAAGATTCTGTATGCCGTACGTAGTGTTACCAGTATGCACAAACAGCTTATCATCAGCGCGAATCGCTATCGTGCAGTCGTTATCAAGCGTCAGCGGGCGAAAATCATCGGCAATTCGCTTTGAATCAAATCGAAGCAGCACCTGATTGTCATTGTCATCGCGATTGACATCCCCATAAATCCCGTAAGCAACCAAAATCGAGCAGCCGCCCATAAAGCCCGGAACTACGGTAATTCCGTCAATGCCGCTGCACCCATGACGGTGCTTGATACTTCCATCATCATAGAGGTAGTCCTCGCACACGTCGGCGAGCTTTACCGCAGTCATAACACCGCTCGCAGTCGCGTCCATGTTCATTTCGGTGATTTTATCGACATCAAAGCGCGCAATATAGAATGCGTCAGGATTAGTTTCCTCGCGTCCAAGCTTCGAAAGAATACCGCGTCCGATAGCGTCGTTCTTATATTCAAGCGAACCAATAACTCCACCGTATGCGTCCGACCACGCAATACATCCAAGGTGTCCTGTAAGTCCAGTCACCGAGCCGATATAATTGCCCTCAAGATCTGTCTTCAAAAGTATCGTCGTAAAGGAATAATACATGTATTTTCCATCAGTTGCTATACCCTGCACATGGCTGGTATTCGGTATATTTCCCGAGAAAATTCGGCTCGGAAGCTCAGGTGTGTACAGCATATCTTTATTCCTCTACAGTCTTGCAGGCAAGAAGATCTATTCCCTTCTCGACAAAATCAGCGTACACGACCTCGCCCATCTTGATAGGCGCACTGACATCAATCGTCTTGATAAGCTCCATTGCCTCGTTAAGCTTCGGCTTCGGAATCGGCGCGCTGGTTCTGACCGGCAAAAATCGCTCACTCTTCGACTTGCAGCGAACCGTCGAAGTCAGCGTGCGAGTTGGATTCGTAAACTCAGTCTCAGCATAAGCATATCCGCGCTTGCAGGTATTTCCGGAAATATCCTTGACCTGCCCGTTCTCGCTCAGACGGACCTCTATCTGGCAGCCGATAGGGCAGACTATACAGGTGAGCGTTTTTGTAGTAAGCTCATTCATAATAATTTTCAACCTTTCTTTTAACGAAAAATTTATTCTTCATCAAGCTTTTGCTGTTTCGTTTTTATTAAGCCGGATCTCAAGCTCACCGGAGTTCAGCTCATACAAACGCGCACACTCAGCAGCGCTCAATACTATCGACTCCATCTCACCTGGCGCAACTGAACGCTTCGATACAGACTTAATTACCTCACCGCCGCTTACAAGCTCAATATTTACCTTCTTGTAAATATTATCCACGCGGAAGAAGAATTTCAGCTCAGCGGGAGATTTTTCGAACTTAACGACCTGCTGCGGCACAGTATATCGAACTCCATCAACCGCCTTGCATACAATAGCGCCGACCACTTCGCTGTCGACATCCAATTCACCGTTATTCTTGATATATTCCGCCGCCGACTTACCCGCCATATAAGCCTCGCGAGTCACAAAGTCAACAAGGTCATGTACATGAAGCGCATTTCCACAGGCAAATATACCTTCAACGCTGGTCTCATTGAACTGATTGACAACAGCACCGCCGGTTATGCGGTCAAGCTTTATTCCAGCCGATTTAGCGAGTTCGTTTTCGGGTATCAGTCCTACCGACAAAAGCAGTGTATCGCATTCTACATATTCCTCAGTCCCCGGAATCGGACGGCGATTTTCGTCGACCTTGCTTATAACAACGCCCTCGACGCGCTCACGTCCGCGTATCTCGGTAACAGTGTGCGACAAATACAGCGGAATATCGAAATCATTCAAACACTGTGCAATATTTCTTGCAAGTCCGCCCGAATATGGCATAAGCTCGCAGACACGCAGCACCTTTGCACCTTCAAGCGTCATACGGCGAGCCATGATAAGTCCAATATCACCCGAACCAAGTATGACAACGCGCTTACCCGGCATAAAGCCTTCGATATTGACAAACCGCTGAGCCGTTCCAGCTGAATAAATTCCCGCCGGACGAGTTCCCGGGATATTGAGCGCACCTCTTGTACGTTCGCGACAGCCCGTGCAGAGCACAACCGCTTCCGCCTTCATGCAGACAAAGCCAAGCTCCGGCGAAACAAAGGTAACTACACGGTCGTCCGAAACCGACAACACCATGCTGTTCGTAACATAACCGATACCCTCGTTCTTCACATCTTCAATAAACCGCCCCGAATATTCCGGACCACTCAGTTCCTCGCCGAACATATGCAGACCAAATCCTGCATGAATGCACTGATTAAGTATACCGCCCAGCTCGCGGTCGCGTTCGATTATCAGTATATCGTCCGGTGAAATACCGTTTCTTTTAGCTTCAAGCGCCGCCGCCAGACCCGCAGGACCTCCGCCGACGACCACCAGCTTTTTTTCCATATTATATTCCATGATTACTTAGAATCCTTTCTCAAATATGCAATTTATTTCGTCTTACCGGTAAGCAGCTTGCTTTCACCGCCGCGCTTAGTTATCGTATCGAGCGACACGCCAAATTCATTGGCGATAAGCTCGGCGACACGCGGAGAGCAGAAGCCGCCCTGACAGCGCCCCATTCCGGCGCGAGTGCGCATTTTTACCATATCAATAGTGCGCGCTGGAATCGGACGACGGATAGCGTCGAGTATATCGCCCTCAGTTATAGTCTCACAGCGGCAAATAATTTTTCCATAAGCCGGGTCTTTTTTGCATAATTCTAACTTTTCAGTATCCGACAGCTCACGGAACGGTTTACGCTTATGACCGTCAGTGGTGCGGAAAGGATTGTAATCGCCGCGCTCGATAAGCTCTGCGCCCATCCCAGCCAGCTTGCCGATTGCATAATCAGCTACCGCCGGAGACGATGCAAGACCGGGCGACTCGATACCGACAAGGTTTAAGAAGTTAGGCAGCGCCGCCGACGGCTCGATATGGAAATCATCTGTATCCGGAGTCGGACGAACGCCGGCAAACGAGGTTATCACCGCACGCAGATTTATATTCGGTACGATTCTGCGCGCACCTGTTGATATCTCATCAAGTCCGGGTGTCGTAGTCGATGTATCGTCGCGTTCAACCATATGAGCATTCGGACCAACAAGCAGATTGCCGTCGACAGTCGGAGATACAAGTATTCCCTTACCTTCTTTGCTCGGAACAGTAAATATAGTCGCCGAACAGGTCTTACCTTCCGCACGGTCGAGTATCATATATTCACCGCGGCGAGGAATAAGCTTTATCGGAAACTCCGGATCGATCATACGTGCAACTTCATCCGAATGCACGCCGGCACAGTTGACAGCATAGCGCGCCTTCACCTCACGCTCACCAGCAAATACGCTAATTACACCATCACTGCATTCAATTTTGTCAACCTTGTAATCAAAGAAAAACTCACAGCCATTGATACACGCATTTTCAGCACAGGCAATGGTAAGCTCATACGGACAGATAATTCCAGCCGTAGGTGCAAAAAGCGCCGCAGTCGCAGAATCAGCTATGTTCGGCTCAAGCTCATGCAGCTTTTCCTTGCCGATGATCTCAAGCCCCGGCACACCGTTATTGCGTCCGCGCTCAAGCAGCACATTCAGCGTGCGCTCATCCTCTTCCCCAAAGCCAACTACAAGTGATGTGTTGTTCTTATACGGAACATCAAGCTGTTCTGCGATTTTCGGAAGCTCGGCACAACCCTTTACATTTAACTCTGCCTTAAGTGTACCATTGGCAGCGTCAAATCCGGCGTGAACTATAGCCGAATTAGCACGCGTAGCACCGCTTGCCACATCGCAGCCAGCCTCGACTACAGCAATGTCAAGCTTGTATTTCGAGAGCTTGTGAGCCAGCATCGCACCGCTCACTCCTGCTCCGATTATGACAATATCATAAATCTCTTTCATGGTATATTTCTCCTTCAATAATTTTATTGATCAGTATTCCCTCATAATCCGAAATGCTTTGCCAAAGCTTCAAGCACTTCTTCTCTTGTATCATTTTCAAAATCCGAACGAGTATAAGTAAAAAATCCAGTATGCTGCCAATCTATTTCAACCGGCGGATGATATAACGCCCACGAATTGAAATTTTTTAGAGCCTCATCAGGATCCTTGCAAAGCTTGATCTGCTCCAGCATAAACTTTTTATCCGGGTCGTCGCGGTCAAAAAATTTAGTTGCACAAATGTCCGGCGGGTCACAAAGCATAATCGCCACATGGTCATAATCTGAAATCTCACGCAGCACGTCCGGCGGAATATTCGTATCGACAATAACTTTTTTTCCGCCAGCCGCTAATTTTACTAACTCCAGTATCTCAATCTCGATACACTCCTGAGAAACATTATGCGTCCACTCCCAATGCTCCTTTGGTGTCATACTGAGCCACTCTTGCCAACTGCTCATAGTGTCAAAATAGCATAACCCCGGCTGCTTCCAGCGCGACAGCTTCTCTCGCGGAAACACATCATGATAATTTTCGCCGCAAAATATCATATCATACCGCTCCGACAGCATTTTTACCATCGTAGACTTTCCAGCATAGCTATGTCCATTGATAAAATACACATTACTCAAATAATGTTTAATAAGATTGTCGCTTATTTGTATTTTCATATAGCTTCCTCCCATTTATTCTCACGTCAAGCGCGTCATTCTATCCAATATTCGCCCCATGCGTCGACAATTTCGGTCTGCTTTTCGAGGGCTTCATCGCGACGCTGAGCGGCAATATACGCACACAGTGTATCAACGATCAGAAGCTGTGCAAGCCGCGACACTGTTGCAAGCTTGCCTGAAAGTGTGCTTGACGAATTAACCGCCTCGCCCGATACTGCCACAAGCGAACAGTCACACATACGAGCGAGCGGGCTGTCAGCATAGCAAGTTATGCACATAGTCTTTGCGCCCTTCTCTTTAGCAATTTTCATTGTTTTGACAATATCATGCGTTCGTCCAGTATAAGATATCGCCAGTGCAAGACAATCCGAATCAAGCATCAACGCCGACACTGAGCTGATGTAGCTGTCCTTAACAACAACCGCCGGCAGTCCAAGTTTGATAAGCCGGAATGCCGCATCCTCCGCCAGCATCGACGAGCTTCCGATTCCGTATACTTCAATTCTCCGCTTAGCTCCCCATAGCAGTTCAACCGCCGCCGCAAGATCGCTCTCCGACATCGTCTCACAAGTCGAGCGCAGAGCATCAACGGTATTGTCGCGCATTTTGCGCATAACCTCCTTTACGCTGTCACTCGGATTCACATTATCAAACATCGGACTACCACCATCCGAAAGGCTGCGTGCAATTGCAATCTTCAGTGCAGTATAACCATCAAACCCAAGCCGTCCCGCAAAATTCGCAACACTGCCCTCTGACACACCAGTCTCCGAAGCCAGCACCCGCATAGTGAGACTCACGACCTTCTGCGGTTCGGCGAGAATGTATGAAGCGATTCGCTGCTCAGTCGCCGACATCGACGAAAGCCGTTGCTTTATCAGTGTCAGGCAATCTGTATCCGCCATTAATTACCCTCCCATCTTTTCATAAAGATAATCAAGAATAAACTTGTCAATATTATCATATCTGCAAATTTCCATCCCTGCGCGGACGTAATTTTCCCTATATTTTTCCATTATCTCATCAAAATGATCTGCCGACGCTCTAAGTTCCTCCGCCTGCCAGCCTTCAAATAAATTAAAACTGCCAATACTATAATCTTCGGATAGCTCGTCATAAAAATTCTGAGCGCTCGCACTGCTCATTAGTGAAAGATACACATCGTCGACCTCTGCCGCACGATGAATTTTGTTCCTCCAATTTGAATACATTTCCTCGTATGTCCCTCGAATTGAATTAGAATCGGCTTGAGGAAGCGGTTCCATCTCGCGCTCAATTGAATCGATAAGCTCTCCTGTATTCTTGATAAGCATTCCCGCGATGTACCGCAGTTCGTTGATATCGCTTGCAAAAATCAGTTTACGGTACAACTCGCAAAACCCATATGGAAGCCGCCCAAATGAACATATCTCAGCGGGAATCCCCTTTACGCCATGGCGTATATACTCTTGATTAAGCATATATATCACATATTCAATATAATAAATAACCTTTGCTGAGATATATTTGCAAATTGATGAAGAATCCTCAACACACATACGCCCAAACTCACGCAGCGCACAATCATAGTGACCTCGTATTTTCTTTATCATGCGCCTATCGATCGGTGATCGAAGCCGTTCAGTAAGTCTATCATGCAGCATATTATATTTCCATCTAACTTCATCGTTTGCACAGTAGACAATATCTACGTCCATTAGCTTCACTACATGCGGCTCATTGTATTCCGACATCAGCTCAAGCTGATCCCATGTATTACAGTAAATGTCGAACGCAACATCATCAAGTATAAAGCACTTTGCAAGCTTCAATCCAATCTCATCATTAATAACGATAAGCAGATCAAGGTCAGATCTTTCGTAATAGTCGCCGCTATGAAACGAGCCAGTAACTGCAATGAGGTCTACAGCGCCTGGACATATTGTCTTCGCTTTCGTTATAACTGCTTCAATTATGCGCCTGTTTCGTAAATACAACTGCGATTTTATAGTATCGTCCATATTTCACCACAAATTCAAATAATTTATATATACAAACTAATCTAAAGCTATTGACGAAAACCCGAATGTCTGATATAATTCATAGTAATTAAGCCAATAAAACTCCAACTGAATATATTTTAGCACTATTTCGGCCGCTTGTCAATATTTTTTACTCAATTTATTTTGAGATAAATTGAGTAAAAATCAATTTGCGCGTAATGCTAAAACAAATCGTAAAATTATTATTAAATATTATTTATCTTGTTGCAATAATACCTCATTATATGATATAATATACTAAAATAAGGCTTTTATAATTGTCATACGTGAAAGGAATCTCCCATAGATGAATCAGAATAACACTGCTACTGAAAAACGCGACTTTACTGGCGTGTCCTTCGCCGATGTTGATGCTGCAAAAGCCTACTCGGCAGCTGCCAGACTCGTCGAAGAAATCGAAAAGGTAATCGTCGGAAAGCATTATGAAGTGCTTCTGCTTGTTACCGCACTATTAGCAGGCGGACACGTACTGATCGAGGACGTACCCGGCGTGGGTAAAACCACACTCGCCGCTACACTCGCACGCGCCGCCGGACTTGACTTCCGCCGCGCACAGTTCACCCCTGACGTTACCGCTTCAGATATAACAGGCTTCAATATATATAATCGCCGCAACGAATCATTTGAATTCACACCCGGACTCGTAATGACCAATATTCTTCTTGCCGACGAAATAAACCGCGCCTCACCTAAAACTCAATCCGCACTGCTTGAAGCAATGGAGGAAGGACGCGTCACTGTCGACGGTAAAACCTACGATATCTCCGAGCCATTCATGGTCATTGCAACGCAGAACCCATCCGGCTTCGTAGGAACCTATCCTCTTCCGGAGGCACAGCTCGACCGATTCAGTTTAAAGCTATCGATGGGTTATCCGACCCTTGAAGAGGAAATAAAAATAGTTGAAAATCGCCGCGAGGTAAGCCCGATCGAATCAGTAAAGCCGGTAGTCGGAGTTCCGCTTGTACGCTTTTTACGCTCGCTGACCGCCGATGTACATATCGACCGTAATCTTTATAAGTACCTCGTATCACTCATATCTGCTACCCGCACGCATCCATCGGTAGCGCTTGGAGCAAGCCCGCGTGCTTCACTCGCATTGAAACGTCTCTGTCAGGCATACGCATTCATGCACAGCCGCAATTATGTCATTCCTGAAGATATCGCCGACATTTTCCGCGTATCCGTCGGACATCGGCTCATGCTGCGTCAGGACGCAAAGTTAAGCGGAATAACCTGCGACAAGGTACTTGACGACATCCTGCACTCAGTGCAGATACCTTTCAAAGGTGAACACTGATCATGCAGAAAGCAAACACAAAGCCGCACAAGTATGCAAACATATTGAAAAAGCGATCAGTGAAGCGGACGAAAAAAGCTAAACCTCGAATAAATCTGCCTATATCATTTACAATGAGAGCGTGGATGTATCCGGTCATAGTAATAGCCGCTCTCTTTCTCGCTCAGTCGCTGAAGCTTCCGATATCAAATATGGTATTTCTGTTTGTATTGCTTCTGCCGCTCGGAACAGCATTGCAGCTGATAGCTGCCGCTTTGGCGATACATATATCGGTAAATACCGATTCTGAAGCCGTACAAAAACGTACCCCAGTATCAGTGTCATTCATCATATCCAACTCATGCCCACTCCCATTCCCATTCATTGAAGCAGAAATGCTGCTTCCTGATGAGCGCGGCGCAAAATGCGTGCCAAATCATGTAGGCTTCACACTAATACCACTTTCAGGATGCGAGATCCGCCGTGCAGCAAAATTTGCATTCAGGGGTGTATACAGCGTAGGACTGACTCGTCTTTGCATATATGACTGCTTCCGAATGGTAAAGTTAAACCTGAACTTCAATCGTTATTCGGATATATTCGTTATCCCGCGCCGATATGAGCTGCCGCCAAAGCCGCTTTCGTCAGAGAGCGAGCAAAGCACACAGACTGTAGTACGCCAGAGTGGTCAGGACAATACCGAGCTTTCCGACATACGTGCATACATAAACGGTGACAGCCTGAAAAGCATTCACTGGAAGCTGTCGAGCAAATCGCAGGATCTAATAGTAAAAGACTTCTCGCGAAATACCGGAAATTCGGTATATATAATCTGCGACCTTGAACCACACTACCGCAATGATCCCGACGCACAGCTGCGCAAACCGCTTCCGGAGTATGAAGATATAATCGATAATCTCAACTCTGATCTTGTTGTCGAAAAATGTCTTGCCGCTGCTCTGCGTGAGCTTCGCGCACTTAATACAGTAAATCTCTTGTGGTTTGAGCTTAGCAAAGACGGAGCAGTACCGGTTTCATGCACAATGACATCCACCGCGGATCTCGAAGCCTGCTTTCGCCGTTTTGCCTCCGCACCGCTCGTAGAAACTGACAAACAATCACACAAACTCGCCTCTCTCATCCCCGCAGCTGATGGTTCGTCACTGATCTTTGTGACTTCATGTATCGATTCAATTGCAGTCGAGGACTATACCATGCTCGCCGCCGCAAATCGCAGTCTTGGAGCTAAGACAGTTGAGCTGATGTATTGTATAGATGAATCACTGTATCTTCAGGATCCAGAAGCAGAACGTGAACAGGGCAGTCGTCTTCACAAGCTGTCTTCCGGTATGGAGCTTACTCTTAATTGAGAACATCACTAACCAAAATAAATCCACCGCCAATCTAATAAAGTCACCCAAATGATCGAGGTAACCGCTTGAATACAGCAATGAATCAACCAGAGCTCATTCTGCCTGAGCACCAGAACAGCTCGGAAAAATATCGTGTCTTCGGCTATATATGCCGCGCACTGATCGTATTTATCTGCACACTTGGCTTTGCAGTATTTATAAATGATTCCCTATCGCTCGAACTCAGCTTTGCATATCAAATGCTTATTTCAACAATAGCGGTATTGTGGTTTTCTATCATGGGAATCTCGAAGCGCTTCTTTTTCGGAGGAGCGCTTGCAGGCGCTGCATTACTGACCTATATAGCTATAACTGTCGAAGATATCGCAGATAAGCTATTTTACAGTGCAATGTCGATTTCAAACGCATTTTTCCGTCGGCTGATATCGCTCGGCTATCAAAATTTACAGCAAAATATACTTAATTACAATTACTCTCTGCGTGCCTTAAGCATGACCGAAAGTGAATGCCGACGAATAGCATTTGGAATCATAGTATTTATACTTGCGGCAGTATTCAGTATCTGCATACTGAAAAAAGTGCGCATGATCCCGCTGATAATTGTCGGCGGAGCGATCTGCACACTTGTACTGTATTACGGTATGAACAGTGGAAATTTCGGCTTTGCGCTAATAATTTCTGCACTTTGCGGATGTGCCGCACTCGCCGGATATGACCACATTTATTCGCGAAAAAAGACCATTCGCACAATATCAGGACTCGATAACATATCGTTACCGGGCAAAACAAAGTTTGCACGAACGGAGCTTAGACATATCTATCGCACAAACTCCGCACTCGGTGGCTTTACTGGAATCACCGCAGCACTAATCGCACTTGTTATAATGCTTCTTGGCCCGGCAAGAGTCGACAAAAGCATGAACGACATAACCGCGATATCGACCCCACTGCTAAAGCTCGAGAACTTCATTCTTGCAACAATAAACGGTCAGAATCCTGAGCTATCAAGCCTGTTATTTTCAGGCGTATCGGCAATAGACAGCCGTTCGACCGCCTTCGAAAACCGCCGCTATTCAAACACTCAGCTGTTTGAAGTCTGGATGGATACATCAGTTCCGGTATATCTTAGAAACTGGGTCGGTATCGACTATTACGAGGATAGCTGGCATTCGGCTTCATATGAGAGAATAGCCGAATATAAGAGAATGTTCGGTGAAGACTTCTCGCCCGAACTACTGACAAGCGAGCTTTTGTGGGCAATGGACCCATCATATGTTGAGCTGCCAGAGGAGCGGAATTACAGACAGCATACCGACCTCGGATATGTCACAGCGCTTGTAAACGTCAAGAAGCTCAGAGGCACCGCGAACCTGCTGTTCATGCCGTCATACAGCGACCAGCGAACCGCACTGCTCAATTACGGCACGCGGGAGCAATCACGCTTCAAATATTCGAACTATTACGACGGACTATACACCAGCACTGGATATATCTTCCTTGACCAGTACTCAACAATAGCCAATCTCCCGCTGCTGCGTGACCCTGACTTTGCGAAAAATATTGAAAACATGATGAGCAGATTTTGGTTGAATGCGACCATAATAGCGGAGCTTCGACCGCTTATAGACGCAAATGTACCGCAGGAACAAATCGATTCTGAATACATCAAACTTGCAAATCAGTATAAATTATTCAAAACATCAGCTAATATTGATTTTAACATTAAAGATAACTCTATAGTGATCTATTTTGACACTGACAGAGAATTTGACGATTACATCTCTGAACCATCCCCCGCCGAACTCGACGAAACACAGCTCGCTTACCGATATGTTTACACAATGACCGACAATGAGCGCGAGCGTGTCGATTACGTTATCGAAAATCTCACAAAATACCGCGATTATGTGTATGACACATACCTCAGCGGATGTGAGAATATCAGCGAAATACAGGTACTTGCACGCAATATCGCATACAACAACGGTATGCCGTATTACTTAGGAGGCGGCAGTTTCGAGTCGCGCCACAACATGGTAATGTCGGTAATCAACTATCTGTCTGAGAACATGACATATACACTGAACCCTGATAAGCCGTCATCATCCCGCAAATACAGTAATGCAGCCGACAGCTTCCTGTTCGACACACAAGAAGGCTACTGTGTACAATTCGCAACCTCCGCTGCTATGCTGATCCGCTCGCTCGGTATACCGGTGCGGTATGCGGAAGGGTACATAGCAAATTCATTCATACGCGGTTCGGGTGACAACGCAGTCGGACGCTATCACTCGACGATACGTGACCGAAACGCACACGCGTGGATAGAGGTGTATTACGACTATTATGGCTGGATCCAATATGAAGCAACCACGCCATATTATTCGGATATGTACGACAACTACACACCAGCCAACTCAGAACTGAGCTTTCCAGAATACGATACCCCTACAGATACCGCACCAAATCCCCCGGTCGAAACGGATACAAGCTATACTCCTACAGTTCCAACAAAGCCGGAAAATAGGGCAGTAAAAATCCCATACGCTGTAATTATTATAGCGGTATGTGTTGCCGCCGCGGCAGTTGTATTGATACTGATATCACATCGTGCGAAGCAGTCGGAATCCCGACGTTATGCGCTGTTGCGTTCAATATCGGACAAAACTCTCGATGTGGACGGTCGACTCAGTGCGGCAAAAAGGCTTGATGAAGGTATACTATACTTGCTTAAGCAGCTGAAGCTAACGCCGTTGAATGGTGAGCAGCAGTCAGATTTTTCAGTTCGAGTTGACAATGAACTTAAGAATATCTCTGCAATAGACTTTACTAACGTCTCAAAGGCTATGCTCGCGGGAGAATTCGGAAAGGACATAACATGGAAAGAGCTAACAAGCATATCTGATTATTACGTTGACCTTATTGCATATATAAATCGAGGTTCAAATCCGATAAAACGCATATGGCTGAAATATTTCTGTCTTGTCAAAGCATAAAAAAACACGTGCAGAGTTTAAACTCTGCACGTGTTTTTACCTGAACACCATACAACATTTATCACTGAATTTCGTCAATATATTACATAGACAGATTATACAATATATGGTATAATATTATCTATGCTATATACCCGCAAGACGAAGGTTGTTCCACCGAAGGGTGGTGACAGCGATGATATCTACTGAAGTTATTCAGGTTTTCCTGACTTTCTGCTTGGTTATTATCAATGTTATCGATTTGATTAACAAAAAGAAGTAATCAATTAAAGAAACAGCCGCTCCATGCGGTAGAAGCGGCGCTTTCTTCAATTAACAAAATGATTTTAGGAACGACCGCCACTAGCACTGGCAATCGCCTTGCGTATATTATAGCATATCGCGGGTAGGTTTGTCAAGACCTACTCGCGTTTTTTTCTTGAATTATTTACAACATTTATTGCTGAATTTCGTCAATATATTACATAGACAGATTATACAATATGTGGTATAATATTACCTACGCTATATATCTACAAGACGAAGGTTGTTCCACCGAAAGGTGGTGACATTATGGTATCTACAGACGTAATTCAGGTATTCCTGACTTTCTGTTTGGTTATCATTGGTGTTATCGATATGATTAACAAGAAAAGATAATCATAAAGAAACAACCGCTTCTTGC
>JAAVZO010000014.1 GCA_022791685.1 Clostridiales bacterium | reverse complement strand
TATGCACACATTCACTATATTACACTATAAATGTATTGTACATGAAATGGGTGGAGGTGGATTCGAACCACCGAAGCATACAGCAGCAGATTTACAGTCTGTCCCCTTTGGCCACTCGGGAACGCTCCCATATTTGTTTTTTATTGTCGAGGTGTTCCTCACAACATATAATATTATACCACAACTGAATCAATTTGTCAAGCACTTTCGAATAAATAATTTCATTTTGTTAATAATATAGCATTATAACGTTGCTGTCACGACATGATTATTTTATTTGCCGAATTTCACCGCTTCCCCTTTACAAAACACTCGCGGTGTGGTATAATATTACAGTAGATTTTTGTGAAGTGTTTCGCTTCTCTTCTATATTTCCGCTCGTAGCTCAGCTGGATAGAGTACCGGATTCCGATTCCGATGGTCGCAGGTTCGAATCCTGTCGAGCGGGCCATGTTATGTTTAACGCTTCGTTTATAACGGGGCGTTTACTTATATTTGTGAGGTATTATGAAAACTGCACTTGTACTTGAAGGCGGCGGAATGCGTGGACTGTACACCGCCGGAGTGCTCGACACGCTGCTCGACACTGATATTCACTTCGACACGATCGTCGGCGTGTCCGCCGGCGCGCTGTTCGGCGTTAATTACAAGTCCCGTCAGAATGGGCGCGCACTGCGATACAACATCGACTACGCACACGACAGCCGATACATGAGCGTGTGGTCACTCATCACGACCGGCGACATTATGGGTAAGGACTTTTGCTTCAACAAATTAGTACACGAGCTTTCGCCGTTCGATTTTGATACATATTCATCCACGCCTGAGGCACTGTACGCCGTGGTCACCGACATCGACACTGGCAAGCCAGAGTACGTCCGACTCGATACACTCCGCGGCGACGAGATGGAGTACCTGCGCGCGTCCGGCTCACTTCCCTACGTCTCGCGTCCGGTCAACGTCGGCGGCAAGCGCTACCTCGACGGCGGGCTCTCCGACAGCATACCGGTAGACTGGGCGATCAATGAAGGATACGACCGCATCGTCGTGGTTCTGACGCGCCCTGCTGACTACCGCAAAAAGCAGTCGAACGAGCGTATCGCGAAGCTGTTTTACCATAACTATCCGAATCTTGTCAGCGCAATCAACACCCGCCCCGACTGCTACAACGCGCAGGTCGAGCGTGTATTTACACTTGAACGAGCCGGACGAATTACGGTAATACGCCCGACGCGCCACATCGACATTGGTCGGCTCGAGAAGGACACTGCCGTCATGCAGAGAATGTACGACCTCGGAGTCAAAGACATGACCTCATCAATCGAACGAGTCAAAACGTACATTTCAGCAGAAAAATAACTGCTATGTAATACGCACTATGTGCGTATTATAGCCAGTAAACAAACAAGTTTAAGAGCACAAACCTTGACTACGCCACCGGCGGCTCGCCGGGCTCGCTGCACGCTTTCCGACTGAACGCGAGTGAAGGAGGAACAAAGCCAGCCAGAGCTGGCGCAAACGCGAGACGGCGCGAACTGCGCCGCACTTCACCCGCGTTATACGAGCGGAGGTACTCCGCCCGCGCGCTTCCAGTTGATGGAAGCGTTTTTTTATTGCATAAATTACCACCCGCAGAGGCAATACTTTATACAGCGATTATTTCCCGGGAAAGACGCGCGCTGTATATGCGCTCGCTTTTCCCCCATTTTGGAGGAATTATGTACAGCTGGAGCAATAAAGTTGAAATCTGCGGCGTTAATACCGCAAAACTTAAAACACTGACCGCTGAGGAAAAGCACGACCTGCTTGTTAAAGCCCACGACGGAGACACCGCCGCACGCGACGAACTCATCGCCGGCAATCTCCGACTCGTTTTATCTATAATCCAACGCTTCACGTCCCGCGGCGAAAACCTCGACGACCTCTTTCAGGTCGGCTGCGTCGGTCTCATCAAGGCGGTCGACAACTTCGACCTCTCGCTCGACGTGAAGTTTTCCACCTACGCCGTCCCGATGATCATCGGTGAGATTCGCCGCTACCTTCGCGACAACAACCTTGTGCGCGTGAGCCGTTCTGTTCGCGACCTCGCCTACCGCGCGCTGACTGCACGTGAGGAGCTTTCACGCACTCTCGACCGCGAGCCTACGACCGACGACATCGCGAAAAAGCTCGGCGAGAAGCCGGAGGACGTGGCGGCTGCGCTCGACGCGATAGTCGAGCCGGTGAGCCTGTACGAGCCGGTGTATTCAGAGGGCGGCGACTCGATATATATAATGGACCAAATCAGCGACAACGACAACACGGACGAGCAGTGGCTGGAGGACATCTCGTTGAAGGAGGCGATGAAGCGTCTATCCCCGCGCGAAAAAAACATCATCGACCTGCGCTTCTTCAAGGGTCGCACTCAGATGGAGATCGCGGGCGAGATAGGCATTTCTCAGGCTCAGGTATCGCGCATCGAAAAGGGTGCGCTGGAGCGGATTAAGAAGTCTTTAAGATAGTTGTGCTTTATGGGGAACGCGGCTTTCTTGAAAGAAAGCCTGGCAAAAGACTTTATACAGTCTCCTTATTGGAGTTTTCGTAAACTTTGAAGTTCTGCTCCCCAGCGTTAGTTTATTCATTTTGCAGTATACCCACAACATCCCGCTTCACTGCGGGGGACCTCTCCAACACGCCACTGGCGTGTTGCCTCCCCCTCCGTATCGCTCTGTTATACGGATGTGTTAGCAATTTAGATTAAAATATTCGTTTCTAAGTATTATTTTAATATCGTAGCATTTTAATTTATACACACCAGACTGCCCTATTTTTTACTTTACTCGCCCAAATTTATAAAGGTTGCACAAATTACGGGGGGGGGTAATTGTGAATTAAGCTAATTGACAAATTATCTTAGATATGCTATAATATACTCAACTCGAGTTATTGTTCATATTTTTAATTGAACTATATTATTATCTTTAATATATCTAAGGAGAAGAAAGCTATGAAAAAATCACGCTCTGCAAAATTTGTATCTTATATTCTTTTGATGGCTATGCTGTCCACAGCCGCGTTTTCCTGCGGCAGCAATGATACTCCGGACGACGTAACAGGTAATGGCGAGAGTACGTCCGGTTCTGTCGACACCGAGGCTACCCGCGAAAACACGCCCGATTCCCTTCCCGCCGACCTCAACTTCAACGGCGAAACTATCCGCATAGCTCACCGCGACGGTACAGTCTACGTTCAGGAAGTTACCGCTGAAGCGACCGGAGATATAGTCGACGACGCTATCTACAACCGCAACCGTATGGTCGAGGAGCGTCTCAACGTGAAGCTGGAGTCGATTCCGATAGACACGGACGCTAACAAGGCGGCGACCGCCGTGCGCACATCGATAATGTCGGGCTCTGACGACTACGATATCGCGTCGTTGTCGCAGTATTCGATACTTCCCCACGCGATTGAAGGTGCGTACCACAATCTCGACGGCAACAAGTACATCGACCTGTCTCAGCCGTGGTGGTGGTCCGATTATATGGATATACTCAAGATAGGCGACAATGCTACCTTCTTCCTTTCTGGCGACATCGCACTCGCGGGCATCCAGAACATGAGCTGCATTTTCTTTAACAAACGCTTGTTTGAGGAGATGGGCGTATCGGCTGACGACATCTATCAGATGGTGCTTGACGGTGACTGGACATATGATGAGTTAAGCAAGTACGTCGCTATGGGCTATAAGGACTTGGACGGTAATACGACGGCGGACGAGACCGACGCATACGGAATGTTCGTGCGCGCCAACACCGAGCCTGACCATTTCACGTACACCGCTGGCAATGTGATGTACACCCGCGATAAGGATGGAATCCCGTCGCTGAACGTTAATAATGAGAAATTTATAAATTATATGTCGACATTGTACGACCTGTACTATAATAATGTTGGTACATACGTAACTAAAGAAGAAACTGTCATGTTCAACGCCTTCATCGAGGGACGTTCACTCTTCCTTGTGAACCGTTTCGTTGGTGCGAACCAGCTGCGCGATATGCAGGACGAGTACGGCATAATCCCCTTCCCGAAGTACGATAAAAGCCAAGCAAACTACGGCGCACTTCTCCATGACTGCTCAACAATATACGCTATCCCCGTAACCGTCGTAAACAAGCTTGACGCGGTAAGCGCTACTCTCGAAGCAATGTGCGCACAGTCCTACAGAACGGTCGTTCCGGCATATTATGAGATGGCTCTGAAGGTAAAATACACAAGTGACAGCACAGCGGGCGAGATAGTCGACATGATAAAGGAAGCGGCTACGACCGACTTTGTGTACGCATACAACTACGCGATGAACGATGCAGGCTTAGTATGCCGCAAGATGATGAACGCCAAATCGAGCGATTTTGCATCGACATGGGCTGGCATAGAATCAAAGGCGCAGCAGGGGCTTGAGGATCTAATCAAGGCTTACACTGACCTTGATGTGTGAGTTAGCTGTATTTGTATGAGGGGGACGAGGGGAACGCGGCTTTTCTGAAGAAAAGCCTGGCAAAAGACTTTATACAGTCTCCTTTTAGAAGTTTCTGCAAACTTTCGAGGTTTGATTCCCCAGCGTTAGTTTATTCATGTTGTAGTCTATCCACAACATCCCGCTTCACTGCGGGGGACCTCTCCAACACGCCACTGGCGTGTTGCCTCCCCCTCCGTATCGCTCCGACACTTGCATTCGTTTGACAGCTTTCAGGTTTGTATATATAATAATGAAGAAAAAATAACACGAGCAATAAATGCTCGTGTTATTTCTATATTTAAACTTCAAAATCTATCTGCGACCTGTTATGTTTGATAGCCGGTAAACAAGCGGCGGCTTGAGCACAATCCTTGACTATACGCGCGGAGGTACTCCGCCGACCTGCTATGTTTGATAGCCAGTAAACAAACGGCGACCAGAGCACAAACTTTGACTATGCCCGCGGGGGCTGCCCCGCTTAGTGTTTGAAGTGGCGGACTCCGGTGAATACCATCGCTATGCCGTGACGGTTGCACGCGTCTATCGACTCCTGATCGCGTATCGAGCCGCCGGGCTGGATTATTGCTGTTATGCCCGCCTTCGCCGCACACTCTACACAGTCCGAGAACGGGAAGAACGCGTCCGATGCCATCACTGAACCAGCTGCGCGGTTCTGTTCTGCACCATCGGTGCTGTTTGCGTACTTTACTGCAAGCTCAAGTGCGGTGATTCTGTTGGTTTGACCCGGGCCTACGCCTACGGTCGAACCGTTCTTTGCCAGCACGATAGCGTTCGATTTCGTGTGCTTTACCACCTTCATCGCAAAACGCAGATCGACCATCTCTGCTTCAGTCGGCGCTTTTTCAGTTACAACTACAAGATTGTCGTCGTCGTATACGTTGTCGTCGCGCTCCTGTATCAGCAGTCCGCCGGCTACCTTCTTCATATCGAGGAATTCCTTCGGATTCGGCTTCATTATGTCCGCGAGACGGAGTACGCGGATGTTCTTCTTTGCACAGAGGATCTCGAGCGCTTCGTCGGTGTACGACGGTGCTACTACGATTTCTACGAATATCTTATTGATTTCAGCCGCGGTCGCTGCGTCTATTTCGCGGTTCGCTGCGATGATTCCGCCGAAAATAGATACGGGGTCAGCGTTGTATGCGCGCATGTATGCTTCGTGGATGTCAGCGCCGATTCCAACTCCGCACGGATTTGCGTGCTTAACTGCAACTACGCACGCGTCGTCGCCGAATTCCTTCAGGCAGTCGAGTGCGCCGTTGGTGTCGTTTATATTATTGTAGGAAAGTTCCTTGCCGTGGAGCTGCTCAGCTGCTGCGAGAGTTCCGGTGAACTCGTTGCCGATTTCCTTGTAGAAAGCCGCGCCCTGGTGCGGGTTTTCGCCGTAGCGCATTTCCTGTACCTTTTCGTAGGTCAGCGACAGCTTGTCCGGGAAAATCGACGAGCCGGTTTCCTTGCGAAGGTAGGACTGAATGAGGGTGTCGTAAGCGGCGGTGTGGTTGAATACCTTGTACGCGAGACGAAGGTTAGTGTCGACCGATACTGCGCCGTTTGTGCGGAGCTCTTCGATGACGGTGTCGTAGTCGGCGGGGTCAACGATGACTGAAACGTCCTGGTAGTTCTTCGCTGCTGCGCGGAGCATGGTCGGACCGCCGATGTCGATATTTTCGATGACTTCAGCGCGTTCAACTCCGGGCTTAAGTACGGTTTGCTTGAACGGATAGAGGTTGATTGCAACGACGTCGATTGGAGTAACGCCGAGCTTTTCGATTTGTTCCATGTGCTCAGGGTTCGATCGCATAGCGAGGATGCCGGCGTGGATCATCGGGTGAAGTGTCTTGACGCGGCCGTCGAGGCACTCCGGGAATCCTGTCACGTCGGAAACCTGAGTTACGGGGATGCCGGCTTCGTGGATGACCTTCCACGTACCGCCAGTTGAGAGGATCTCGAAGCCGAGGTCGACGAGCGAGCGAGCGAACTCAACAACGCCGGTCTTATCGGTAAGGCTGATTATAGCGCGTTTTTTCATTTGTATAACCTTTCGTTGGTTGGAATATTTATTACCTATTATTATATCACATTTCGTCGGATTTTGCAATATTGTGATAAACAAAAGAATCGCCGTTTTGGCGATTCTTTTTGTGATGAATTTATTATTCAACGTAACCTTCAACAGAACATTTACCTGGAAAACCGAGATACCATACTGCTGCACCACTGCTTACGCTAAATGTCGCAGTGCTATTGCCATCTACGCTAAAGGTGCTAAAGATAGCATCAGAAATTGTTCTATGGCAATTAACTGCTTGACTGCTGCTAAGCAAGTTTGTTACAGATACTGTATAAGTCGTCTTACCGCTAAATTTATACAGAGAGTATAACGTATATCGACTGCTTGCAGCTGAACCTGCGAATTCGTACATGCCCTGCGTTGCTACATTCCATGTACTTGTTGGAATGTTATAATCTCTTGCATAGTTGTCCGCACAAATCAACGGTTGCTTGTTACTCGAAAGAACATCATCCGGAATCGTTGAGTTCGGATAGATATACACCGTATTTTCGGGTAGGTTGCCAAACGGTACATCATAATAAGAATCAACATGGATGATTCTTATAGCTTCACCCTCATAAGTGCTTGCGGATATTGAGATCATACCCAACGTAACAAGCAAAACAGTTATCATAACTGCGGCAGTTATGTTATGAACTTTTTTCATAGTATTTCCTCCTTACTATTCAGCAGCCGAAATTGTTCCAGTGACATCACACGGAGCACCGAACTCGAGATACCACATATTTGAAACATTAAGTGTAAACGATGTTTCTGAATTTCCAGGAAACGTGTAAGAGTTAAGCACCTTTCCATCTGCCGCCCTGCATACAGTAACAACCAGATTGCTGTCAAAATGGTTCTTTACTGTAATATCATACGATGAACAACCAGAAAAACGATACTCTGTATAAAGGTCGTTATATGTTGTTGAGTACCCTTGGAAAGAATAACTCCCTTTATTGGCAATATTCCAAGTGCTGGTTGGAATTGAACTGCCACGTGCGATTTTCGGAATCAACTCGTGAGTGCCTTCAACTGCGCTCGTTGCGATTGGACTTGCTTCTTCAGAAGAAGCGCTGATGTGCGTGCCAACGGTTAGAGTGCTCAAAATAAGCATCACGACCGTCCCGATGAGAATCCGTTTTGCTGTTTTTGTTTTCATTTTGAAAACACCTTCCTTATGATAAATTTTTTAGCAAATTTTGTATTTGCTAGTTACATTATAGCATACATTTACCTACTTGTCAACGCTTTTCGCAAAATTATTTTATATTCGTCGTAATATATAAATTATTAACATTTTTTTGCACATATCACACAAATCTTATTTCTATATCATTTCAATATTGACTATATAGCAATATTATGATATTATATAGATGAAACATGATTTATAAAATTATCGGAGGTATCCATTATGAAAAAATACGTCGCTTTGCTCATGTCCGCCCTTCTCTGCCTCACGCTGTTCGCTTGCGAATCAGCGCCAGCCGAGGTCGCCGAGCCGACACTGGACGAGTTGTACGAGGTCATCGAAACGCCATGCAACGGGTTTATTGAGCGCACCGAAAAGCTCGAAGACACGCTCGATTTCGTCGACGCAGCGATAATTGCGACCGTCGAAACGGTCGGCAGCGGTTACCTCAACAACATAAAATTGAAGAACCCCATAGATCCAAAGCAGCTCGACTTAAATTCATACGATGCGCGGCATAATGTAATTGTAAATGTTGACCATATCTATTATAACAATCGCGCAGATATTCTCTCTTTTCACGAGGGCGATTCGCTTACGCTCATACTGTCCGGCGGCGCGTTCGGCAAGTACTACGTCACCTCTGGAACACCGCGTCTGAAGGCTGGACGTACATATTTTATCCCGTTCGGGATACTGGATTACAAAAGTCGCATAATTGAGTGCATACCAAAAATATACGACTGTGCGGAGATTATCGACGGAAATGTCAGCGCACTGTACTGGGATATTTACGCCGACTGCCCGACCCGCGCTGAACTCTACGCGCGCATTGAAGCCTTTCTTGCTGACAAATAAACTGCGATAATTGTAAATTTTATTGCATACTTTATCGAATTTTGTTACATCTGCGAATTTACATTTCCGCGGAAATGTAGTATAATTTATAGTTGGAACTATTATTAAACAAGGAGAAAGATCATGCTTGAAAAAATAGCTGACAAGCTCGGAACGACTCCTCAGGGACTTTTGATAACGGTCGCCGTTATCATTGTTGCGTTTGTTTTGATTTGGCTCAAAATATCGCACGATGAGAAAAAAGGTGTAAACAGCCAAGAAAAGGCTGAAATTCGCAACATTATTAGCACATTAGTGCCAAACGGAAGCAGCTACACCGCCGCTTACGCCAGCAGCACGGAGTACCGCGGACGCACACGGATCTACCGTTATTTCGCGATCGGCTACAAGGTCGACGAACCCGACCACCTTTGGATGGTACCGCTTGAAGTCGTCGGCGGAAAGCCGCTCGGTTCGCAGCCCTTCCTTGCAAGCGCTGAAACGCTCGATTATGTCGGCGGAAGTCCGCTTGCACTGACAATAAATATCAAAAATGACAGAACTTACATCTGCCTGTCGATATCTGAGAGCAACACACGCATGGGTAAAGAGTGTCAGGTCAACATCCAGCAGCCCGATGAGACTAAGCTGTATCGCGAATTTGCGCCGAAATTTCAGGAAACTGTCAATGAGAAGCTCGGTGTCGATAAAAAGGGCCGCAAAATTATCGTGAAAGAATGACGATAATTGACTTATTACATCCCAAGAACATATTTTGTACATATATTATAATAAAATATAATAGATTTCGTACATATCACGAATTGACATCAGCGAACGTCTGTAGTATAATTTAATATGTAAATTATTATGGAGGACCATGGAAATGGACAAAATTAAAAAACTTATATCCTGCTTCAACACAGGAATTTTCATTCTGCTTGGAATCGGAATCATGCTTGTCTGCATGAATTTCGCTGACACTATCTGCTCTTTTAAGCCTGCGATCAGCTTCGACGACCTACTCGACGAAAATACAAAAGTCAAGGCGGGAAGCCACGTTGCCGGAAATGTCGAGTACGTTATCGACTATTTCGCGACAGAGTCGACCTACACACAGTACAAGGACGGCAGCCGCAGCACAAGTAAGGCGAATGGAAGATATTACCTTATTCCGACCTATGATGGATACATCGGCATGAAGTGCCGTCAGGTCGATGTTTCTTCACTCGAAAAGATCTGCGATGAGACGTGGGATTACTTAGACGGCGGTGCGCTCCCGACGACCGAGTATTTCATGGAAGGACGCGTCAAGAAGATGGAGTCCGACATCAAGAAATATTACAACGAGTACCTCATCGACATGGGCTATACAACATTTGAGCTTGAGCAAATGGGCGAGCCGCTGCTCATCGACTACACCAGCTTCACCGCAGTTCGCGTTATGTTCCTCATTGGAGTCGTGCTTATCGCGCTGGGTGTACTGTTCCTTGTTAAATCTTGGAAGCGTTTGACGCTCGCTGAAATAAACGCGGCGAAAGCCATGAGCAATGGCGCAGGACTCGCAACGATGACCGCTGAACCGACATCGAACGTGGCTGAAACTTCGGAATCAGCTGATGAGAATGAATCTCCTGCTGAAGCCCCTTCTGAATCTGAAGAAAATACAGTTCAGCACTAAAAATTACAGCAAAACAAAAACCGCCATTGGCGGTTTTTTGTTTAACTTAAATATCCCTCGGATTTACCGAAGGATATTTAAGTTTTTTACTTAATTATCACATGATTGTCGACTACTTCGAGTCGCTCAGCACAGAACAATTCTACCGCTTGCGGCAAAATCTTCCACTCTGCCTGCTCCATTACACGCCGCTGGAGAGTTTCGGGCGTATCGCCCTGCTCTATTTCGACTGCTTTTTGCAGGATTATCGGACCGCCGTCGCAAATCTCGTTCACGAAATGCACGGTCGCGCCTGTGACCTTGACTCCCTTCGCGAGCGCCGCTTCGTGGACGTGCAGCCCATAAAAACCATCGCCGCAGAAGCTCGGGATGAGCGCCGGATGTACATTTATAATGCGGTTTTCAAACGCACGAATGAAGCTTTCATCAAGAATTATCATGAATCCAGCGAGTACGATAAGGTCGATACCACGGTTATCGAGCAGCTCGCGAAGTGCATCAGAATAGCTCTTGCGGTCGGCGTAAGCTTTGCGCGGAAGCACTGCGGTTTCGGTCTGCTGTGTGTGCGCTTCATTATGCTGCTTCACGCGCTCGAGGGCGTAAACGCCCTCTTTGCTCGCGACGACGAGTGCGATCTCGCCGTTTGTTATGATTCCACTGTCGCAAGCGTCATAAATCGCCTGCAAATTAGTGCCGCCGCCCGATACGAGTACGGCAATTTTCTTTTTGTTCATATTAAAATCGACCACTGTTTGCAGTGTTCAGCCTTCGAATTTATTTCCGGTGATGATCTCGTAAGCCTCGACGTACTTCGCGCGGGTCTTGGCTACCACGTCAGCCGGAAGCTCCGGTGCAGGCGAAACGCCCTTGTGACCGTTCGCGGAGAGCCAGTCGCGGAGGTACTGCTTGTCGTAGCTCGACTGACCCTGTCCGGGCTTGTAGTCGGCAGCCGGCCAGAAGCGGCTCGAGTCTGGAGTGAGCACTTCGTCGCCGAGCACGAGCTCGCCGTTCTCATCGAGACCGAATTCGAGCTTGGTGTCTGCTATAATTATACCATGTTCAGCGGCATAATCAGCGCAGATTTTGTATATTTCGATGGTTTTGTCGCGCAGCTTAGTTGCAAGCTCAGTGCCGATCTCGCGCTCCATGTACTCGAAATCGACGTTGATGTCGTGACCTTCCTCAGCCTTAGTCGACGGAGTAAATAGCGGCTCCGGGAACTTGTCCGACTCGACGAGACCAGCTGCGACCTTGTGACCGCAGACAGTGCCGTCCTTTTGGTAGCTTTCCCACGCTGAACCGGTGATGTAGCCGCGGACGATGCACTCGAACGGGATCATTTTGAGCTTCTTTACGAGCATAGATCTGTCGCGGAGTGACTCGTCGCCCTTGAAAGGCTCGGGATATTCGTTGATATCGGTAGTAATTACGTGATTTTTTATGACATCTTTAGTCAAATCGAACCAAAACATCGAAAGTGCGTTAAGGATCTTGCCTTTGCCCTCGATAGGGGTTGGCATGATCACGTCATACGCTGAAATTCGGTCGGTCGTGACGATGAGCAGGTTCTCTCCTGCCTCGTATATGGCTCTTACTTTTCCTTCAAAAAGTTTATCTGACATTTGTAATACCTCTATATTATTTCCTGTAATTTTGTGTCTTTTGCTACAACGCCGTCTTCCATTTCCTGCTTGAACGCTGCAAGCTTGTCGGCTAAAACGTCGTCGCTGAGCGCCAGCATTTGTGCTGCGAGGATCGCGGCATTCTGCGCACCATCAATCGCTACGGTTGCGACCGGGATTCCGCCCGGCATCTGTACCATCGAAAGCAGCGAATCGAGACCGTCGAGAGTCGACGACTTTATCGGAATGCCAATAACCGGAAGCGTGGTGTACGCAGCGAGGACTCCGCCGAGATGTGCGGCTTTTCCTGCCGCCGCGATTATCACGCCAAAGCCGTTCGCCTTAGCGCCGGACGCGAATTTCTCCGCCTGCGAAGGGGTTCTGTGCGCGCTTATTACGTGTGCTTCATAAGGAATATCGAACTTTTTCAGCTGGTCGATACACTTCTGTACAACAGGCAGATCCGAATCACTGCCCATAATTACTGCTACTTTTTTCATTCTATTCACCAAATTATTTGTTCATTTCGTTTACTATACGCTCGGTATCGGACGCGATCACAAGCTCTTCGTTTGTAGGAATGAGCCATACCTGCACCTTCGAATCCTCAACCGACAGCTTAACGGTGTTCGGCTGGTGGTGCATTTTCGCGTTCAGTTCGTTGTCGAGCTTGATTCCGAGGAATTCGAGGTCACGGCAAGCACGCTCGCGCAGCTCTGTGTTGTTCTCGCCCATGCCGGCGGTGAATACGACCGCGTCAAGTCCGTTCATTGCGGCTGCATACGAACCGATGTACTTCTTGATCTGGTATGCGAGGATGTTCGCGGCAAGTGACGCGCGCTTGTCGCCGTTGAGGATAGCGGCTTCGATGTCGCGGCTGTCGCTCGAAATTCCAGAAACTCCCAGCATTCCGCATTCTTTGTTCATAAAATCGCTCATTTGTGCGGGTGTGTAGCCCTCGTGCTCCATGATGAAGGTTACGATTGCAGGGTCGATGGAACCACAGCGGGTACCCATTTCAACGCCGTCGAGGGGGGTGAAGCCCATCGAGGTGTCGATGACCTTGCCGTCCTTTACTGCCGAAATCGACGAGCCGTTGCCGATATGGCAGGTCACGATCTTTGTGCCTTCGGTCTTGCCGAGGATCTTGCACATCTCGCCAGCGACAAATCTATGTGAAGTTCCGTGCGCTCCGTAGCGGCGAATGCTGTATTTTTCGTACATATTGTACGGAATTGCGTACATATATGCGTAATCGGGCATCGTCTGGTGGAAGGCGGTGTCGAACACGAGTACCTGCGGTACGCCCGGAAGTGCGTCGGTGATTCCCTTCAGACCCATCAGGTGCGCGCCGGTGTGCAGCGGTGCGAGGTCGCGGCAGAGCTCGAGCTTCGAGATAACGTCGTCGGTGACGAGCATGGACTCCGAGAAGTACGCGCCGCCGTGAACTATACGGTGACCGACCGCCTCGATCTCGTCCATCGACTTCAGGCAGCCGTGCTCTGTGCTGGTGAGCGTGTCGATGAGGATTTTTGTTGCTACCGAATGGTTAGGCATATCGAACTCAGCGACGAAGTTCTCACGGCCCGGCATTTTGTGGGTGATTTTTCCATCAATT
This sequence comes from Clostridiales bacterium, assembly GCA_022791685.1. Classification (GTDB taxonomy): domain Bacteria; phylum Bacillota; class Clostridia; order Oscillospirales; family CAG-272; genus Flemingiibacterium. Next base: position 21,983 of record JAAVZO010000014.1, on the reverse strand, counting down.
CCAATTCTCTCACAGATTCCCTTAGCTACCACTTCATATGTAGAAGTGTCAAAGAGTTGATACTTCAGCGACGAGCTTCCCGCGTTGACGACTAAAACTTTCATTTTTTTAAAATTCCTCCGATAAATATTGAATTCCAATCCGGAATATGATATAATATACGCAGAAAATCTTGCAATGCAAGACTTTCGCCAAAGCTAACGCTTTAGCGCCTGCTTCGCAGGACTGCGCCATTGACGGCTTTATGGTATAAAATGTGCCTAATTTCTGCGCCCGAATGCGTGCGGCGCAAAATCAAAAATACTTACAATATATTATATAACATTTTTCTCGCAAATACAAGTAGATAAACGAAAATTTTAGGAAAGCTACAAAAAAATATGAAAATCATAGCTATAATATGTGAATATAATCCATTCCACAACGGGCACAAATACCAGCTTGACGAGCTGCGGCGGCGATTCGGCGCGGACAGCTCGATCATCGCGATAATGAGCGGCAGTTTTGTGCAGCGTGGCGACGCGGCTCTGCTCGATAAGTACGCGCGCGCGGAGATGGCAGTGCGGTGCGGATGTGATCTTGTGCTCGAACTGCCCGCACCTTGGTCGATGTCGAGCGCGGAATTTTTCGCTCGCGGAGGCGTGGAAATCGCGGCTGCGCTTGGAATCGTCGACGTTTTAGCGTTCGGAAGCGAAAACGGCGATTTAACGGCGCTATGTGAGGTCGCCGCACGGCTCGATTCGGACGAATTCGCGGTGGCGTTCGAGAAGGCTAAGCGACGTTCGCCGGACCGTCAGGTCGGTGTGCTGCGCGGTGAGGTTTGCCGTACACTGTTTGGAGATGAAAACATCGCGTCAGACGTTTTCGGTGGCTCGAACGACCTGCTCGCGATTGAATATATACGTGCAATTAAGCGTGTGAATTCGCGTGTATCAGTGCATAATGACGAATTGCCTTTGAAACAAGTCGAACCTTACGCTATTAAGCGAATAGGCAACACTTATAATTCTGACAAACTTTCAATTGGCAATAATAGCGATAATCCACAATACGCGTCAGCTACGGCAATACGCAGACTAATTTTTTCAGAAAATACAGATAATGTTATAAATTCCATATCAGCACATATACCCGCACCTGCAGTAGATATCATGAAGCGCGAGCTTGAAGCTGGACGACTGCACAGACTCGCGAATCTTGACATAGTTGTGACGGCGTTTTTACGGCTTGATTGGCGGCGGATGAGCGGGAAAATGGAGGTCTCGGGCGGAATCGAAAATCGCCTGCACTCCGCGGCACTGCGTGAATGTACGGTCAATGGCATTGTTGAAGCAGCTTGCGAGCGACGTTATTCGCGGTCGAGGCTTAGGCGCGCGCTGATTGGGTCAATGCTCGGCTTTACAATGCGCGAATGTGAGGAAATACCACGCTTCGCTTCCCTGCTTGCAGCGAATGCACGTGGACGTGAACTGCTTGCAGCTCTGCGTAAAACTGCGTCAATAGCAATATTGTCGAAGCCGTCAGATGGTAATAAACTGTTATGTAAAAATGAATATTTCAGTAATATACCCGATGGAGAAAAATCGCAGTATTCATTAACAGCATATGAACAATTCGAGCGAGCAATGATAGCTGAGCAGCTGCATGAGTTATGCACAAATAAGCCCGACGCGAGAGTTGAAAATTTATACTCCCGCCGGGCGATCATGATATGATTTGTGCAGAATAACGAAATCTATGAGCTTAATTTAGTCCTTTCAGTTCGTCGATCGCCTTTGCGATGATGTCGCTTTCTCCTGATGTCAGAAACGACGACTCCGGTTCGTCATGATACTGCGACGTTCGACGTTCGCTCGTTATTTCAAATGGAATTTCATCGTCGCGCAGCACTTTTTTGATGTATATTCCGAAAAAGCTGTCGAGACTGAGTCCGACTTCACGACAAAATTCCTCGAGCGCACGCTTATCTGCTTCTTCTATTGATATAGTAATATTTTCCATAATCACCAACAAAGCCCGACCACACGGGCTTTTTCCTTCATTGTTATATATCGTTTCTTTGGCGAACTGCCTCGTACATCATGGCAGTGGCGGCGCAGGCGACGTTGAATGAACTTGCATAAGAGTCTTCCGCCATCGGAATCGTGCACAAATAGTCGCATTTTTCCTTGAACGCCGCGTTGAGTCCCATCGTTTCGTTGCCGATCATCAGCATGAACGGCTTGTCGAGCGGCGCTTTCCAAATCGGGCACTGCTTGTGCGCGGTCGTGCCGAGCAGCGAAAAATCGGGGTAATCGTTGCGTAAACGATTTATGAACAAGTCAAGCTTCGTGTTATCGTCAATTCGCACAACTGGCAGCTTGAAAAACGAGCCCATCGCCGACACGACGACTTCCGGGTCGTAAAGGTCGACCGCGTGACCGGTTATCAGCAGCAGATCCGCGCCGAGCGCGTCGCATGAGCGAATCAGCGTACCGAGGTTTCCGCGGTTCGACGGTCTGTCAAACAGCACAATGAAGGGATTTTTCGATAATTTAACATTGTCGAGCGAGTCGTCGCGCATTGCGACGATCGCCATCATTTCGGATGGGTCGGTTTTGCCCGACAGCTCGCGCATAAGCTCAGGTGTGAGACGATAATTTACATTTGTGCGCGTCGATTCAATGTAACCGCGAGCCCAGTCTGAGAGCTGCGCGTCGGGATAGATGAGCGAGTGTATCTCCCAGTTGCAGGCGGCGGCTTCCTTCAAACTGCGCACACCCTCGACGAGGAACTCGCCGTAGCGATAACGTTTATTTCGGTTGGATCGCAGGACTTCGAATCGCTGGTAGTCAGCATTTTTTGATTTTATAAATATTTCACGCATTATAGGCAATTTTTCTCCAAGAATTGTACAATTGGCATAGGGTCATCAAGTGAGTGCGGGTGATGATCGCAGCCGGGTTTGATTATAGCTTCAACATTTGCGCCGAGTTTTTGTAGCTTTTCAACAAATATCGCACCGTTTTCGAGGTAAGGCACAACGCGGTCAGCGTCTCCAGCAACAATTATTATCGGCAAATCAGCAACAGCAGCAACTTTGTCAATCGGATTTTTGTTGAAGTTGACAAGTACGTCAGGCGTGAGATCATAGCATTCGAGACACTCTTTTGCTTCACGACTTTCGAGGTCGCTGCATGGCCATGAGCGAATGTCGAGCACCGGCGCGTCGAGGTAAAGACCGCATACATGGTCATGATATTTCGCGGCGTAGTTGACCGAATAGAGCCCGCCGCGACTGAATCCGAACATCACTAGTTTGTTTGATAAGCTGAATTTTTCGGAAACAAATTTGTAAAATTCATACATCATATCAAGTGCCGCGTCACAGCCGTACATATCGCTTACCTTGTAGTAGCAAACGTGCCAGCCGCGTTCGACGAGTGCGCGGTCAACCGAGTCAAAAGCGCCAAAAAATTCAGCCCGCCAAGCGGTCGGATTTCCGGGGAGTGGATTTGCTGGGCGAACGACAATGCTGTCGCGTCCGTCCAGCCGGAAGTTTAGGCGTGTGCCGCCAGCGTATTCTTCTGTTGAAATTTCTTCGTATCTCATACATTTCTCCTTAATATATAGTGTAAATCATGATACAACCAGCAGCATATTATGTGTGAAGTTCAGAAGAACTTCACACATAACGGATTCGGCATTGCGAATTCTGTGTCGATTTTGTGAATTTGTTTACCGTCAACGCTGAATACAGTCACATTATTTGTGCGCTCATTCGTCACAAATAGCAGTGACGCGCCCGATTCATAATGCAGAAGGTCGAAGTCTCGCGGAGACGTGCCCGCGATTTTTGTCCACTCGGGTGAACGAAGCACAGCGCCGCCACAGGCAATGTCTAACACACATATTGAGTCATGTCCGCGGTGCGACACATACAGATACTGTCCGTCCGGTGATATGCGTATTGCAGCAATTGTGCTCTCTTTGTCAAAGTCAACCGGCAATGCAGTGTAGGTTTTAAGGGGATTTAGCGCTCCATCAGCGGAATATTTGAACACCGTTACCGATGAGCCAAGTTCATTCGCGCAGTACACATACTGTCCGTTTGGATGATATTCGAGGTGGCGGCAACCTTCGCCAGCCGGTACGGAAGCCGTGCTTACAAGCTCAAGTTCGTGCGTGTATGTAAATATTTTGTCCACTCCAAGGTCGACTGCAAACACATACTTCCCGTCCGGCGATTCGCGAACGAAGTGCGTATGCGGTGCTTCCTGACGTGTCGGGTGAACACCCTGCCCTTTGTGCTCGTCATTTTGCACAACACCATCAGCGGTCATTTTGACGACATTGCCGGAAAGATAGTTGACAGCGTAGACGTTACCGCTGTATACCGACAAATGGCAAGCACAACGTCCTGCGGTTGATATTGGCACTGACCACTCACCAAGCGAACCGTCATTGTTGATTTTGCACAAAACCAGTCCCGAATTGGCTGCACCATCGAACGGCTCTCGCAAAAGAACATACATAGTATCGTCGTCGATATCGATATACATCGGTCGGTCAAGCGGATAATATTTAGTTAATTCGATGTTTCTGCCATCCACGCGGCAGTGGTAAATTCCGCCGCCGTCAGCGACTTTGGCACAAGCGGCAAAATATACGTTATTATAATGCGGTCTGCGTATCATTTGGGTCACCATTCCGCGCGAGGTCGTACTCCTTCGACCAGTCAAGGTCACGGTACTCCTCACCGCGCGGGTCTTCCTTTATAAATTTTATGAGCAAATCCAACATATCCTCGCTCCAAGTATTACGGTCAATTTGCGCAGTTGTGAACACGTTTTGCGTGATCATCTCGAAACCGAATATGTCCTTGACGTGCGTTTTTGCCGCCCCATCGACGACCTCAGGCACAAGGTGGCTCGGGATAAAGAGCACGCCGCCGCCCGCGCCAAACACGATATCGCCGGGCAGAACGATAGCACCGCCAAGTCGGGTCGGCGTGTTGAATCCAGTCATCAGAAATTCGCGAATCGGCGTTGGGTCGATGCCGCGATAGTACACCTGCACGCCTTCGACCTGCTTCATCTGCTCAACGTCGCGGATACCACCCCAAATAACCGCACCGCCAGTCTTAGTCTTTGACGCGACAGCTGTAGTCAAATTTCCGCCAAGAAATGTTCCCTTGTAAATCTTATCATACATATCTGCAACAAGTACGTCTCCCTCGACGAGCGAATCGACGACCCACTGATTGTAGTTGCCTTTTCTGCCTTCCTTCTGACCGATACCAAACATGACCTCGTGCAAGTCCGGGCGTGTCGGAGCGAAAGTCGCGGTCACAGCACGTCCCACAAGCTTTCTTCCGTCATCATGCAACGTGTGAAGCCTTCCCTCGAACTGAGATTCGTAACCTTGCACAAAAATCGGCTTCCACACTTCTTCAAGCGTCATACCCTTGAGCGCCTCCAGATACTTGTCCGGTACTCTCGGTCTGCCGTCCTCGAATCTCTCACCCTTCCACTGTGGAGTCATTGCGATGATATCTTCTTTAACATTAAAATTCATAATTAGTCTCCTTTTTAGTTACAAATATTTTATTCAATGAGAAACACTATTCCTCACCTAATATTGTAACTTATACTCACTTCATTGTCAATATTTATTTCATATATGCGCATACTTGCGGTTGCTTGTTAATTATATATCATTCCAGAAATCAGCCAAAACTTTTCTTAATGCGTGTGTGTCGCCGACCAGCTTCATTCCTTTCCAATGCGACGGGTACAGGTTTGTGTATGTCGGCGTGGCGAAGCGGTCGTCGATGAGCACAACTACGCCGCGGTCGGTGTCGGTTCGGATGACTCGTCCCGCCGCCTGTAAAACTTTGTTCATACCAGGATAGACGTATGCGTATTCGTACCCCTGCTCGTTGACCTCGTTGTAGTACTCTGCGATGATATTCGATTCGTTGTTCAACTGAGCCAGTCCCACTCCGACGATTATGCTTCCGATCAGCCGGTCGCCGATAAGATCGATTCCCTCCGAAAAAATTCCACCGAGCACCGCGAACGCAAGCATACCTTTTTCATTTGTGTCGAATTTCTTAATAAACGCGTCACGGTCAGACTCCGTCATGTCCGGCTTCTGCATAATGCAGTATGTGTCAGAATCCACCAATCTGAATGCGTTATACGTTTCCCTCATCAGACGATATGACGGAAAATATGCAATATAATTCCCCGCTTTTGCGCCCACCGTTGCAGCAAGCACTTCGGCAGCAGCGTGTATCGTTGCGTCGCGGTCACCAAATCTGGTCGAAATTTTATACATCGCAGCAACGAGTAAATTCTCTCGCGGAAACGGCGACTCAAGCTCCAACAGCCTAATTTTGCTTCCTTTTTTTGAACCATAACTGAAAGATCCGCTGCCTTCGTTCATTCCGCCAAGCAGATTCGCGTAATAATCGAGCGGCGTAAACGTCGCCGAGAACAGCATTGCCGCACGTCCACGGTCGAGCCGTTTCGCGACAATCGCCGACGGGTCACGGCATAATATTTTCACGCGTATCTCATCGCCCGACAGCTCAACGTAATTTATAAAACTTTTTCCAAAACGTTCGAGCGCAAATTTGAAGCGCATTGCGTCGAACCGAAGATCGGAGAGCTTGTCTGGCGACGGCAGCGGTGAGTCCTTCACCGACAAACTGCCGTTGACGTGAAGCCATTCGAGCGCACTGTCGATAAATATCGTCACCGCGTCGCCGAAGCTTTCGAAGGGATCATGCGACAATAGAAAAGTACCATTTGTTTCCATATTAGCTTTTGCGCGGCGTTTCAGACGCAAAAATTGACGGCATAGCGCACGCAGCGGCTGGTACAATATGAAATCGCTTTCGGGTATACGCTTCAGCATATCGAGAAATGGCGAAAATCGCAGTTCTGCGGAATAAGTTTCACGCGCACGATCAGCAAGGTTGTGTGCCTCGTCGATCAGGAAAATATTCTCTTCCGGCGTGCAGTCTGAGTCATCGTCAAAACTACCAAAAAAGCGCTTCAACGACACACGCGGGTCGAACAGGTAGTTGTAATCGCAAATTATGATGTCGCACCAAAGTGCGAGGTCGAGCGACAGCTCATATGGGCAAACCTTGAATTCTTTAGCACTTTTTTCTATCAGTGAAGGCGTAAAGTCGTCGTAAGCGTTCAATAACTGCCATAACGCAGCATTTACGCGGTCAAGATGTCCTTCTGAATATTCGCACACAAGGTCGGAGCAGTCACGAACCGCCTCGCGGCAGAGACAGCACTTCTCTTTTGCCGTCAAAATAATACTACGTGTGTGCAGTCCCGAACGACGCAGCAGCTTGACGGCATTTTGGGCAGCGGTGCGCAGCGGAGTTTTGGCGGTCAGATAAAATATCCGTTTTCCGAACCCGTCGCCGAGCGCCTTATACGCTGGATAAATCGCCGAAATCGTCTTACCAATGCCGGTCGGAGCTTGAACGTAAAGCCTACCGCCACGCTTGAAAACCTGATATGCGGTCAGTACCATGTCACTCTGCCCCTCACGGAAGCTGCGGAACGGAAATTTCAGCTTTGCGGCGCTCGACGCGAGCTCAGCCGTGAAATAGGCACGCAGCCGCGTCCATTTTCTATATTCATCGAGCAGCCCCATAACGACCGCGAGCAGCTCGTCGCGCGTGCGTTCGTGGTAAAAATAAATGCAGTCCTCGGTCTCAATGTGGCAAAAAGTCAACCGCGTGCGCACATGGTCGAGACCGTGCAGCAGAGCAAACATGCAGGCATAACAGTCGAGCTGTGCCCGGTACGCGGGAAAATCTTCCTCGTTTATGAAGCGCAGCGGCATTGTGGTCGTCTTTATTTCGTCAATTGTATAGCCGTCGTCATCGTCAATAATACCATCAGCACGCCCCGAAAGCTCGATGCGCAGAGGCAAAACCTCGCAGTTTCCTTCATTATTATATATGTCACATTCAGAGCCAAGCGTAAAAACCCACGAAAGCGCTACTTCCTTAACATACGCACCACCGTACTTGTTTGCGTCGCGGGACTGAAGAATGTTGTGCATACGCGTGCCCTCGACCATGCGAGCGATGCCGGCGCGGGAGTCGAGGCTTCCGGAGCGGCACAAAAAATCGGTCACTTCGCGCACCGAAAGTTTAATAATGTCGTCCAATAGCCCACCCCCACAAAATAGCATATGTACTAATATTATACCGCATATATATGAACAGCGTATTAAAACAGACAGAATTTCAGAAAATTCTTGCAATTCAAATAAATTTGTGGTATAATATATCAAAGCGATACGGAGGGGGAGGCAACACTCCGGTGGCGTGTTGTAGAGGTCCCCCGCAGTGAAGCGCGTATTAGCAATGAGCCTTCAACATGATTACCGTTAATTGGAGAGCAATACTTCAAAGTTTACGAAAACTCTTAAATGGAGACTGTATAAAAGTTCTTTGCCAGGCTTTCTTTCAAGAAAGCCGCGTTCCCCATTCCCCATTCAAACAACTACCACCAACGGAGAACAAACATGAAACGACTGAAAATCAAGCCGCTTGAGGATGAGCGGATGGGATGGTGCCTGTGTGCCGTCTGCTTTTTGTATTATACGCTGCTCAATTCGGGGCGGCTCAATTACTCGGCGGCGCTGTCGGAAATCAGCACGTCGGGGTTTATGGAAAAGGACGCTGGAGGGCTCGTGAATACCGCGTTCTTCATAGTGTACGGATGCGGACAACTCGTTAATGGATTTATTTCGGACAAAGTTTCACCGTTCCGGATGATCACGCTTGGATTCGCGGGGGCTGGAGTTATGAATATCGCTATGTTCACTGCATTCAGATGTGGTGCGCCGTTTTGGGTATATTTGCTCATTTGGGCGGTGAATGGATACTGTCAATCGTCAGTTTGGCCAACAATGATACGTATTGTTTCTAATCTCATGCCCGAACGGCTCAGAACAAGCGCTGGTACGTTAATGCTCGCATCGACCGCGACGGGCACTATGCTTGCGTACCTGCTGTCATCGCTCACTATGCACGCCGCCGGATGGCAAACCTGCTTCATCGTTCCGGGCGTAATACTGCTCACCGCCGCCGTTGTTTGGCTGCCGCTGACTGCCGGATTTAGACGCAAAACTGTAAGTTATGTGGAATATAGTCAAAATAGTACTTCGGAATTTGTCGGTTGCGCCGAAAATATGCAGAAAAATAGTCGTACAAACGCTATTTTTCCGCTCATGATCGCATCTGGAGCGATGTTTATGATCGTTCCGATTTTGTCGTTCGGCATAGTCAAAGACGGCATAACTGTCTGGACTCCTACGATCATAACCGAAACTTTTTCCACATCGCCTGAGCTCTCGACGCTGCTCACAACCATCATCCCGCTTACAAGTCTGTTTGGTTCGGCGCTCGCAAAGGTGATCATCGACAAGTGGCTGCACGACGAGATGAAGTCTGCGGTGTTGTTGTTCGCACTGTCAGTGACTTGCGTTGGCGCGATGTTTTTGTTCGGAGAGCAAAATCTTGTGCTCATGCTCGTGCTTATGGCGCTTTCGATTACTTTCCTGCTGGGCGTTCACACCATGTTTATCAGTCTCGTACCGCTCAATTTTGGCAAATATGGCAGATCAGCGACAGTAACCGGCATACTCAACGCATTCGCGGCGGTCGGCGGTGGAATCTCTACATACATAGTCGGACTACTTGCAAAGGACTTCGGATGGAGCGCAGTTTATGCGACATTCATCATATTGTTGGTTATCGGACTGATATCATCTGCCATGATAACCAATAAATGGATAAAATTTAAAAATAATAACTGACATATTTTCCAAAAGGAGGAAAACTCATGCCCGAAAAAATCAACATACGTGGTGTTGGAGTCGACAACGTTAGCCTTGCTGAGGCGACCGCAATATGCGATGAATTCATCTGCGGCGATAAGCTGCGCGCGGTTTTCACGCCAAACGCGGAGATACTGCAAAGCTGTATCGAGCGTCCAGAGTTGATGGAGCTTGTCAACTCCGCCGACCTCGTCACACCCGACGGCGCGGGTGTCGTGCTCGCGTCAAAAATACTGAAAACGCCGCTCAAATGCAAGACCGCGGGCTGTGAGCTCGGTATCGAGGTCGCAAAAATAAGCGCCGAACGTGGGTATCGTGTGTTTTTGATGGGCGGCAAACCTGCGTCGGAAGGTGCTCCGTCGATAGCTGATCAGGCCGCGGAAAAGCTGTGCGAGCGCTTCCCCGGACTGAATGTCGTCGGTACAAATGACGGCTATTTTAACAAAAACAGCGTAGAAAATGATGCAATTATAGATAAAATAAACGCCGCTGCGCCGGATGTGCTCTACGTTTGCTTTGGCGTGCCGGCGCAGGAGGAGTGGATAGCGGCAAATCGTTCGCGCCTGACAAGCGTTCGACTCTGCCTTGCACTCGGCGGCAGTCTCGATGTTTATTCTGGCAACGTTCGCCGCGCACCGAAATTTTTCATCAAAACGAACCTCGAATGGTTCTATCGGCTCTGCTGCGAGCCACGTCGGATCGGGCGTATGATGAAGCTGCCAAAGTTCATATTTGGTACGATGTTCGCAAAGAAATCGCGGAATAATCAACAATAAACAGCAATAACAACAAAAAGGTAATGTAACAATGATAAAATGTAAGATAATCGCATATACACAAGATGCGGAAAAAATCGTCGCCGAAGCGGCGAAGCTCTGCTACGCAAAGAGTGACATCGATACGCTCGAAGAAAATTTAACACCGGACAAGGTCGCGTCATTCCTCGAACTGCTGAGTGACCTTGGTCATGAGTCGCCGGTCGAGCACGCAAGCTTCACGTTCGCTATCGAGGGCGTTTCGCGTGCGCTGCTCGCTCAGATAACGCGCCATCGGATCGCGTCATTCTCGGTTCAGAGCCAGCGATACGTGTCAAAGTGTGATTTTTCCTATATCATACCACCAGAAATCGACGCGATTCCGGAAGCGCGTGAAGAATTCATCGCCGCGATGCGCGAGGATGCCGAGCACTACGAATCGCTGCGTACAAAACTAATTTCGCGTCACCTTGCAGCTAACCTCGCCGCTGGAATGAGCGAGCCGGAAGCACGCAAAGCCGCCGAAAAAAAAGCAAATGAAGACGCACGCTTTATTCTCCCCAATGCCTGCGACACGAGAATTATAATGACTATGAACGTTCGTTCGCTCCACAACTTCTTCCGTCTGCGCTGTTGCAACCGTGCGCAGTGGGAAATACGCGAGCTCGCAACGCTCATGCTGTTCGAAGTGCGCAAAGTCTGCCCCCTGCTGTTTGCAAATGCAGGACCGTCATGTCTGCACGGCGCTTGCTCAGAGGGCGCATACTCATGCGGAAAAGCTGCCGAGGTTCGTAAAAAATTTCAATGACTAAAGAGATAGATAAACAGCAAAGCGAAAATTTGTTCGAAGGTATGATATCGATTCGCGCTGTGCTTAGCACGATTGAGTCTGGCGTGTCTGACAGAAAGATTTTGCGCATTGTGTACGATGAAACCAAGAAAAAATCGCGTGCAGGTGAGCTATCTTACCTAAAAGCGATGTCATATAAGTATAACTTCAGCCTCGAAGCAGTCGCACCGGAAGAAATCGAACGTATCGCGCTCGGCAATTCTCACGGCGGCATAATCTGCGAAACTACCGCACGTACACTGCCATCACTTGATTCAGAAACGCTTGTTCACGATTTTCCGGACGAAAATGCGCGCTTTTTTGCAATGCTTGAAGGAATCGAGGACCCGTATAATTTCGGTTACGCGGTGCGTTCGCTTTGGGCGGCTGGAATTTCGGCGCTGATCCTTCCGCCACGAAATTGGATGGCGGCTTCTGGCGTGGTATGCCGTGCGTCGGCTGGCGCATCGGAACTATGCCCTATGTACGTCGCTGAATCATCCGCCGATGTGGTGTCGACCATGCGTTCGCTTGGTGTAAAGCTAATTTGCTGCGACATAAAAAACTCGATTTCGATATATGACGCAGACTTAAAAAAGCCACTGCTCCTTGCAGTTGGCGGTGAAAAACGCGGTCTCTCACATGAGCTTTTGTCGGCAGCCGATGCGATTGTTCGGCTCGATTATGGAAGAAGTTTCACTGCTGCACTCTCGGCAGCTTCCGCGTCGTCGATAGCTGCGTATGAAGTATTCCGTCAAAATCGCTAAAAAACATCCGGTTCATAATAATCATGAACCGGATGTTTTTTTATATTATTTACAAAATATTTATTTTAACGTCTTTTGGTACGCCGGAATTTTCACGATAATTGCGGTAGCGATAATTGTGAAAATCAGCTCCGGAAGCATGTACGCTCCATTGTACGCCGCCGAATATATCCACGGATTCCAGCCTTCAGGCGCGGATGATGCCCATATCGTTACGCCCGAGATGTAGTGGCAGATGAAACGCAGTACCATCGCAACCGATGTGCCGATGATAACGCCCTTTTCGCCCTTCTCTTTGAAAAATCCCGTCACGCCAAGCAACGTGAACGCAACAATGTAGTCGGCGAGAATGCAGACAACGAGTACGAGCGGAGTCAGTCCCCATGCAAACACCTTACTTGTCAAAAGCTGAAAAAGCGAATATACAAATGCCGAACCAAAGCCCCACTTTGCGCCGTGACGGAAGCCGATCAGGCATATCGGCAGCATACTGAGCAAGGTTACCGAACCGCCGAGCGGCATTTCCCAGATGACAACGAAGCTCAGCACCATGCCGATTGCGATAAGCACTGCACATTCGACAAGTGTACGAATCTTGTCACTACGAGAAAAAGTTTTCGAATTGTTCATAAATACGACCATAGCTTTCATTTCGCGAAAGCTTCCTCAAAATAAAAATTACTCCAAACAGAATCCTGTTCAGAGCAATCGTAAATAATATGTAAATATTGCATATCCCTTCGCCGGAATTACCCGTACAGGTTCATCGGGTTCGGATCTCTCCGTCTCAGCCGTTCAGCACCCCGCAGCTATTCAATTTAGAGCAGTAATATTATACCACAGTTTTGCCTACTTGTCAAGCGATAAAATTCGTCATTACTTACGAATATTCGTGCTGTATACGAAGCGTTCAATATCTATTATTCCCATTTTTTCGAGTTCAAATGCTGAACTATCAACATCTGCCGGCATATTGAACGACGGGATCAGCGGCAAACGAACATGAATCTTATCAGGCGCAAGCTCCGTGAAGCGTTCAAGATTTGCACGCATTGGAGTGATTTCGCATCCCGTGTAGGCGCGATAAATGTCGGGATTCATGTCCTTAACGTCGATTATGAAGCGGTCGACAAGCTGTGAAAGCTCAATTATCTCATGTGCTTCGAGTGGTACTGCGAGACTGGTTTCAATGCAAATACGCCAATTATGCTCGCGCGCACGTATTAATTTTATGAAATATATGATGAATTTCGCCTGTAATAATGGTTCTCCCCCACCGAATGTCACTCCACCGCCAGTAGCTTCAAAGTATAGCGAATCGATCTTGATCCGCTCATACAGTTCATCAGCGGTTAATTTTAATGGTTTTATTGATATGTGACACTGCGGATTTAGGCAATACTTACAATTTAACGGACAGCCGATTCCGCCGACAAGCGTTGTCACACCGTCGCCATCGGTTTCGAGTCGGTGCCGAGCGATTCCTAACAAATTAAAGTACACGCTTTTTATAGGAGAGCTCATTCAATATTATCAGCTGGAATATTGCCCATCAATTCGTCGTAAGTCTCATGTTGAGCATTGGTTGTTTCCTCGTATCCGCTATCGTCCGTATTCACCATCATATCTCCCTGCAATTCGCTTCCCTGCGCTCCAATACCCGGAAATTCGCACGATACACAGCTTGCAGCAACGAGTCCCGCCGAAATTCCGGCAACAACCACACGCTTTCCCTGCTTTTTTCGGTCGGCAAGCGCGCGTTCAAGCTCGCGTACCTCCGATTCACAGCGCGGACAGGTGCCGGCGCAATCACCCTTATGCTTGCATTCCGAAATTGTAAGCGAAATATCGTTCTTTTCAGCGATATCGCGGCGAATTTGCTTCAATATCGCGCATTTGTCCTTGCCGTTCATATTACACACTCCATTATATAATATACACCACAAGGCAGGAACGAATATCCATCGCGCCTGCCAAAATGTGGTATTAATTATCGACAATGTCGTCGATAGACCTTATTTCTCTTCTTCGTCCTTGCAGTCACAGCAGCAATCGCACTCATCATCGTCGCAATCGCAGTCGTCACATACACAGTCGAACTTATCACCGCAGCTCGGGCAAGTGATCTCGGACGGGTCAACGCTTTCGTCGAAGTAAACCTTTTCGCCGCAGTTCGGGCAGATCACTTCATAAAAGGTCTCGTCTTCGTCATCGCAGCAGCAATCGCACTCTTCATCATCGTCGCAATCGCAGCAGTCGCAATCATCATCGTCACAGTCACAATCGCAGTCGTCGTACTCCTCGTAAACGGTCTCTTCGAGCTCGCCAAGGTCGTGGTCTACCTCGTCGATGTAGTCGTTGAGAGTGTCAACTTCGGTCTCGAGCTGGTCGATCTTCTCAGCCATCTCGCCGATTATTGCGATCATGTCGTTAATAAGCTTATTCTTCGGCTTTGTGTTGTCGAGGCAGTAACCCTCAGCAAGTCCCTTCAGATAAGCGGCTCTTTCAGTAAGCTTCATTATGAATCTTCCTTTCATTCAATACTCACAAAGAAATCCTCAAAAGTCGGTGAAACTTCATCGCATCGACAAAGTTATGCGCGCTCGAGATACTCGCCAGTTCTGGTGTCGATCTTGATCTTGGTGCCGATATCAACGAACAGCGGAACCTTGATGGTCGCGCCAGTCTCGAGAGTTGCAGGCTTGGACGCGCCAGTAGCAGTGTCGCCCTTGAAGCCCGGCTCAGTGTCGGTAACTTCGAGAACTACGAACATCGGCGGCTCAACTGCGAATACGTTACCTTTGTAGGAAACGATCTTGCACATTTCGTTTTCCTTAACGAACTTGAAGCTGTCGCCGAGCTTATCAGCGCCGATAGGCAGCTGCTCGAACGACTCCATGTCCATGAAATAGTACAGGTCGCCGTCGTTGTAGAGGTACTGCATTTCCTTTCTCTCAACGATTGCGTTTTCGAATTTATCGGTCGGGTTGAAGGTACGCTCAGTTACCGCGCCAGTCATGACGTTCTTCATCTTAGTTCTAACGAACGCCGCGCCCTTACCAGGCTTAACGTGCTGGAACTCGATGACCTGAAGCACCTGTCCGTCCATTTCAAATGTGATACCGTTCTTAAAATCTCCGGCTACTACCATAAATAATATTCCTCCAAAAATTTCTGCCTTTCCCGAATTAACGGGAGTTATTACCTTATATTGGATTTGATGGAAACGATTACGTTTCCATCTGAGGTACAGCATTACTTAGTATTATTTTACACCATTTCAGCGGAAATTTCAATAGGTTTACGCAAATTTCTGCCGACTTAACACAAAATTAACATTATCAGCCGACCGATATCGCCGCCGCACTTGATTTTTGCGCCAATATTTGGTATAATATAAGAAAACTTGAAAGGAAAGCCCGCAGACTCTCTGCGAGCTTAGGTATATTATAATGAAGGCAGTTTTTCAGGATTACAAGGACAGCGCGGCGTACATCAGCGAAAAGATCGGCGGCGTTAAGCCGGATATCGCGATAATTCTCGGCTCGGGGCTCGGCGGCTATGCCGACGAGATCGAAGATCCGGTGATAATCCCCTACCGCGATATCCCACACTTCCCCATCTCCACCGTTTCCTACCAGAAAGGCGAGCTGGTGTTCGGCAAGTTAGCGGGCAAGAACGTACTCGCGATGAACGGACGTTTCCATTATTACGAGGGTTGGGAGATGTGGCAGACGGCGTATCCGGTCGGCGTTTTCAAGCTGCTGGGTGTTGACACGATGATAATCACGAACGCAGCCGGCGGCATGGGCTACAACGACGGACGCACCATGCGCCCGGGCGATCTCGTATGCGTGACCGACCAGATAAAGCTCGCACCTATGTCGCCCCTGCGTGGTGCGAACATCGAGGAATTCGGCGCGCGCTTCTTCGATATGCAGTCGGTGTTCGACAAGGACCTGCGCGCACTTGCACATGAAGTCGCGGCGGCGCAGGGCTTCGAGCTGCTCGACGGTGTGTACGCGTACATGGCGGGCCCGCAGTACGAAACACCGGCTGAGATACGCGCGCTGAAGCTGCTTGGCGCGAACCTTGTAGGTATGTCGACGGTGGCTGAGAACATCTTCGCGGCGCAGCTCGGCATACGCGTACTCTGCATATCGTGCGTAACGAACATGGCGGCGGGCATTACGGGCGCGGCGATAACTGAGCAGGAGGTGCTCGACGTAGCGAACGAGGTAGCAGCTAAATTTAAGAAACTGGTAAGCACCGTCATAGAAAAGCTATAAATATAAAAATCCGCAAATTCTCGCAGGATTAACAGAATATTCACAAATAGTTTGCCCCCCCCGCATATATTCAAGCATAGTTCATATTTGTATGGTACAATATTCCTTAGCATATCCTAACATATTTATTATCGAAAGGAAACGACACAATGTTAAAAAGTAAACGCTTATTGACACTGCTGCTTGCTGCGGCGCTTGCCCTCTCAGCGGCAGCCTGCGGCTCGTCAGACGACAAAACGCCCGGCGACACTACCCCACAATCTTCCGATACCGACACCACCGCGCCTGAGGACAAGGATTACCTTTATTACGACGGAGCTGACCTTGGCGGCGAGACTTTCACGGTCTTCAATCTTGAAAAAAATCTATGGGACATGATATGCTTGATCCAGCCCGACGAGCTGACTGGCGAAATTGTCAACGACGCTATCTACAACCGCAACGTGCTTGTCAAGCAGAAGCTCAATTGCGAGATCGAAGAGGTAAACAGCCCCAACTATGAGCAAATGTCAAGCGAACTCGGCAAGCTGATACTCGCAGACGACGACGTGTACGACGCGGCGTATATCCCGATGAGCACAATAAGTACCGGTGTTACGGAGGGCTACTACCAGTGCCTGAACGACATCGACACTATCCATCTTGACGAGAGCTGGTGGGATCAGGTACTGCTTTCGTCGACCGAGCTCAACGGCAGAAACTATTTTGCGCAGTCGTCGGCACATCTGATGGGCTGGGACTCGCTTTGGTGCATATTCTTTAATGAAGATATGATGGACGACCTCAAGCTCGAATACCCGTACCAGCTGGTGCGCGACGGCAAGTGGACGCTCGACAAAATGCAGGAGCTGTCGCACGCAGCGGCTAACCTGAACGGAGACGAAAGCTTTGCTAACACCGATGCGAGCAACTGCATCTACGGCTGCACAACATACGATTCAATGTTCCCGAAGCTTCTTTTCGGCTTCAACGTAGAATTTGTTAAGATGGGTGATTCGGGCGTTCCTGAGGTATCCTGCAACACGGACGCGTTTATCAACGCCTGCCAGAAGCTGATGAAGTTCATCTCGACTGAGGGCGACTTCCTCGACGCGGAAGTGTACGACAACACGCTGAAAACTCACAGTCAGAACATATTCGCAAATAACCGCACGCTTTTCCTTGGCTACGAGCTGAAAATGGCGCAGATATTTAGAACGATGGAGTCGTCGTTCGGAATACTCCCGTTCCCGAAGCTCGACGAAAACCAAAAGAGCTATCGTTCGACAGAAGTACAGCATTGTGCAATGTTCACGATACCGGTAACGAACAGAAACCCCGAGAAGGTGGGACTATTGTTTGACGCGCTTTCGTTCGAGTCGGACAAGAGCGTACTTCCGAGCTACTTTAACGTAATGGTTGAGCAGAAGGGACTGCGCAATGACGAGTCGATAGAAATGCTGAATATAATCAAGGAAACGCGTTCATTCGACCTTGGCATAGCGTACAGCTGGACAGAGGGTCTGGAGTTCGACATCAACTACTCGCTATTGAACGGCAACGACGAGTTCGCCTCGCAGATAGCCGCCAAGCTGCCAAAGATACAAGATAAAATTGACAAGTTCGTCAATAGTGATAATTAAAATAAAGTAATAGCACGAGCAAATAATTGCTCGTGCTGTTTTTCTATTTAGTGTGGGATGAAAACATATTTGGTGCTTTGCGAAATATATTTGATGACAACGAAGGATATTTTTGTTATAATTTAATTAGGCTGAATGATTTGTTAAAATTGCCGAAGAAATTATATACGAAAGGAAAATATCCATGAAAAAACGTTTTGTTTCCACTTTGCTTCTCCTCTCAATGATCGCCGCGCTTGCATCATGTCAAAGTTCGCGGGGGGGGGTAACCGAAAAAGATTCAACTGATGATACAACACCAGTTACCGAGCCCGTCGACGATTCACCCCGTCTTGAGCTGCCAGCTGACGCTGATTTCGGCGGCGAGACCTTTAGAATGCTTGTTCCTACTCAGAAAAACTACGAGTACATTTCTGAGGAAGCGACAGGAGACGTAGTTTCGGACGCTGTTTATGAGCGCAACCAAAAGGTCGAGGAACTGCTGAACGTCACCTTTGAATTTGTCGACCGCCCCGGCGAATGGAGTGACCGCAACACCTACAACGGCATTATCACCAGCAGCATTTTAGCCAACGACCAAGAGTACGACCTCATGACCGGATACGTTGTTATCACGCTCCCTCTCGCGGCTGAGGGCTACTTCATCAATGCGAACACGATAAACTACCTCAATCTCGACAATCCGTGGTGGGTCCAAGGCATGAACGACGACCTCGCGATAGATGGAAAGCTGTACGGCTTTATCGGCGACGCGTCCCTGTCGCTGTACAAGGACCTCGCGGTCATGTACTTCAACAAAAAGATACTGAACGACTATAATCTCGCTGACCCGTATGACTACGTGCGTAACGGCAGTTGGACTATCGACACCTTTGCGGGACTGATCAAGGGCGTTTCGAGCGACCTCAACAATGATGGTAAGCTTACATTTGGTGACGACATGGTCGGCTTCATGAACAATCCAGTGGCGAACCGTTCGCTTGCAACTTCTACAGAGATGAAAATGATATCGATGGGTAAAAACGGCGTACCGGAATTAGGCGAATTATCTGAGCGTTCTGTAGACATTTACGACAAACTTTACAAGTTGTTCATGGAAAACGGAAACGTAGTCATGAACCCGCAGGACGAATACGATATTCAAACGAAGAATTTCACCGAAGATAAGGCTCTGTTCATGAACGCGCTGCTCAATGCTGCCGACAATATGCGTGATATGCCCAGCGATTTTGGTATAGTTCCCTTCCCGAAGGCTGACGAAAATCAGGAGCATTACCACACCCAGATAGGAACATCTACAAATATGATGTTCATTCCGCAAACTACACGAAATGCTGACATGGTCGGAATGGTATGCGAGGCGTTGTCGTATTATTCCATGATAGATGTAGTACCGAAATACTACGAGGTCGCGCTGAAAGAAAAATACACCCGCGACGATGATGTCAAAGAAATGCTTGAAATAATAAGAGAAAGTGCGATGATGGACTTCAACTTTGCGTACTCGACCTGTTTTGACCCATTCACAAACAGCATTACCGAATACCGTCAAGGCTGGCCGGAAAATCTCACTTCCTACCACGCGTCGAATCTGCCAAAGTGGCAGTCAACGCTCAACGACTTAGTAGAAAAGATCTCTGCACTTGAATGACTAAATTTAAACCGCTGTACGTTATTTGTGCAGCGGTTTTGCTGATTCAGTTAATGCACGAGTATACTATATTTCTCAGTCGCGGCTGATACCACTGTTCACGTGGGTTCAGCGTGTGCTGAGCGAAGAAGAGTGCGAGCTTAGCTTCGGTGTCGATTATCGCAGTAGCGCCCGCTGCACCGCCCCATCCGAATTCGCCGAGGTTAGCGTTCGAGCCCGAGCGCGCCTTGTCGATATGAGTACGCACGCCGAGACCGTAGCCGTAGCCCATGAGCGCGTCCCAGTTGAAGTCGCGCAGCTGCACTTCACCAAGGCGGTTAGTCTTCATCAGCTCGACGGTGTAAGGCGAAAGGATACGCTCACCAGTAAGTCCGAGTCCGCCGTTAGCGAGCGCGGCGAGGAACTTCGCGTAGTCGCCAACGGTTGTGGTAATGCCCGCACCGCCGCTGTCATACTCCGGACCGGGGATATGCGGCACGCTCTTGCCGACGTTGCGGAAGCCGCCATCGGTAGCGCGGCCGAACTGCTGCGCTTCGACGATATCAATAACTTCACCCTGTCCAGTCGGAACGAACGTATACTGTTCAGCCATACGGTCGAGAATTTCGGGTGTTGCGTGGTATACGGTCTCACGCATATCGAGCGGGTCGAGGATATTAGCCTTGACGTAATCGCGGAACTTCATGCCGCTGACGATGCCGACAAAAGCTGCGAGCACGTCGTGGCAGAGTGAGTACTGCCAATGTGCGCCAGGCTCAAACGAGAGCGGTTCGTCCGCGATGAGCCGTGCGACGACATCGGTATCCATACGGCCGTCGGTGATTTCGCGTGCGCGCTGGAATGCGTTCGAGTTCATGTTATAATCGAGACCAGCGGTCATCGAAAAGAGGTCGCCGACGGTTATCTTGCGTTTAGCGTCGGCGAGTGTTCCGTCGGGCTGGCGCACCTTCATATTATTATACTCAGGTATGTACTCACCGAGAGGGTCGTTGAGCAGGTACTTGCCTGTCTCAAGCAGCTGAGCAGCGGCGGTGACGGTCATGATTTTCGAGCACGAGTAGATGTTGAAGTACTCATCGCCCTGCATTTTCTTACCGGTCTCGAGGCTTGAAACGCCTGCCGAGTACTCGAACTCCTTCGTATTATTATGATATACCGTAACTGTACATCCTGGTGTGTGCTCTCTCGCCATCAGGTCGAGAAAGTCGCGTAGTTTTGCATATTTCATTTTGGTTTCCTTCCTTTTGATATATGCTATATTATACACCTTCTACGGCACTTTTGCAATACTTTCGATAAAGTTTTTGCAAATTTTGACTTTGATGAAGTTTGGCGAAACTTCATCGTTTATGAAAATTAGACGCGTCGCAATGCGACGCTACCCACGCCCACATCTGCTGCGCAGACATGGGCTAAGAGACCTCGCCCCTTGCAGGGGCTCGGGGAACGAACAAAAGAGGGAAAGGGGCTTATAGGTGAAACCAAAGGTTTCCCCTGCCAGCCCCCTTCCCTCTTTTGGAATCTCTCATCCCCCGGCTCACCCCTTCCTTACTTGCACGCCGACTTCCGTCGACGTGATATCTTTATATACCCCATTTGTTAGCTTTTTGAGTTAGTGCTAACAAAGCAAATAGAGTGTTAGTAGGTCACCTAACCCACGTTAGCACCAATCTACCACGTGGAATCTCTGCTTCCTTTTGATTTATAATTCTTTTGAGAAATTTTTTCTAAAGGTATTGACTTTTGTATCCACTTGTGATATAATATATGTGGATACAAAAGGAGGTGAAATAATGTCTCCAAAAACAGGCAGACCTACTGATGATCCTAAAAAGTTTAGTACCAGAATTCGCATGACAGATGAAGATATACGACTTTTAGAGATATGCGCAAAGAAAACAGGTATGACTAAGTCGGATATAATTCGACAAGGTATCAGAGAGGTATATGCCAAAATAGAAAATGAGAATTGCTCCACCGTCGTAAGTTAAGCAATCCTCATTATCGAACCAATCCCAAAAGATTGATAAATCTATTATATCATACCTTTCGGGATTTGTCAACAAATTTAGAAAGGAAATAATATTTATGAACATAAAAGACTTAGACGAGGAGTTATACGACCTCTGGAAAGTAGAAAGTATGCTTGGTATGTATAAGACGTTCATTTTGAACGAATATCCTCAAGATAAAGACTTTCAAGACC
>JAAVZO010000013.1 GCA_022791685.1 Clostridiales bacterium | reverse complement strand
ATTTGTCGTAATACTGAATTCATCCGGCAAGTATATCGCATATCTGCTTCCGTTTACTGGTATTGCGTACTCGTTGCTACTATTGAGGTGAGCCTTAGTGATAGTATGCGTTACCCAGCCGCGTGGGTTATTTACAATCGCCGATGTTATGTCGTTCGGCATATTCTCTATCGACACGTCGTGCGATTCGATTGCATTCAACGCTGGCTGTAAAAGCTCTCGGTTGATATTCGTTCCGGCTTCGGTCACCTCGTCCGGTGCAGGAATAAGTATTATCAGCCCGTCACCAAGCTCCTGCATTCGGTACTTATTATCCCCAACTGCTACTCGGTCATATATTTGTGGTGCTTTATATGCCATTTTATCAACTCCTTTTCAACGGCAAGTGTACCGCGTTATTTCCGGCAGCAAACGTACCGCACTTACGGTAGCTTGCCTTCATACAATCGACCAGCACCGATATATCATACAGCGTCCGTTCAATTGCATTCGCTCCTTCGATACTGCGCCTATCCGTCGGCTTCGGTAGCTCCGGTGTATCAGCTCGCACGTAGTACGCGTCACGCAGCGCTTGTACATTCGCGAGATACTTCCTCCAGTCAGATTTACGTATCAGCTCGCCTAAGCTGTATTCCCGGACTGATACTGACACACCGTATCCCGCCAAGTTGAGCTGCGCCGCGAGCTCACTCACCGCTGCTGTCACTCGATTCATGTCGGCTACGTTATAGCAGCCGCGCAGAGATATCAATACATTTCCGCGAAGCAGCTTCGCTTCTTCGACATCCGCCTGTGTTCGGTCATATATTAAATTCATCGTGCTGTCACCTCCGCTACTATCGCACCTCCATATAAATTATATCGCTCTGATTCAATCCGCGCCGTAATGTCGCCAAGATACTCAGTCGACAGTACAACAAGGTCTCCTGGTCGTTCTCCGTTTAACACCAATTCAGATGTCACCGTTCCGCACTTCGAATAATACTCCCATAAGCTATCAACCAGCATTGTAGCATTATCAGCGCTGACCAGCGTCATATCCTTTATCTCGACAACATTCGCCGGGTCGCCGACATTAGTCAGCGGATCAGTCCTCGACACAACGTTCGTCAAATCGCGATACCGTTCACCAATCAGTACACAACTGACATTTGCCGTAATGACCGCATAGTTCGCACCCGCTTCGGTTATGCTTCCGTTTACTATGCTGAGGTCGTGCAGCGGCTCACTAAAACCGACGTATATATCAACTCCTGTACCTGAGCTCTCCGCCTTGTATGCCTCTACAGTCTCCGACAGCTTAGTGAAATTGTGCTGTGTCAGACGCAGCTCGGTCAGCTTCTTGTCGCGGTCAGCGAAGGTCTGTCCCTGCATTGTTTCCGAAAGCTCAAACCTACGCACGACCTTATCAGACGGCGCAAATATTCGCACACTGTCACTGCGTGCCGTGCTTACCGCTGCGCCTATAGCAAAGCATATCTGACGTACCGCTTCACGGCATGAGCATATCGGCAGCCATCCTGTAACTGTCTTACCCTGCAAACTATCGTCAATAGACACCGGTACGCCGGCAGCCTCAAATATTGCCGACAATAATGAAACTGCATTCTTTGCGTTATACATACCGCCCGTAAACTGTACCTCGTCAAGCAATCCGATATAGTCGTCAGAGCGAACATTGTATATTCTCTCCGCCGTTCTGTCAAAGCTGTTTACAAAGAAAACGCCGAGCAAATCGGCGTTATTATATAATGAAAGCGGCTGCTTTGATTTGAATACATAGTCGACGTTTTCGTCGCCTATGAGCGTGAAATCAAGCGTATCTATCGCAAGCTCATCTGACACTGGAGAGCACTCCTGAATAATAGAAATATCAGTAAGCGGCTTGCCTGCGAATATGCGGATCATTCCGTGGTCAAGCGCTCGCAGCTTTAATCGGCAGTGTGGGAAGTTCAGCTTAGTGAAAGTCAGCACTACCTTGTTGTAATTGTCGACCTTCTTGCTGCAAAAATACATTGCTACATTCGGTGTGAAGTCGATACTATGCAGCAGTGTCGAGCCGTTGTACCACTTAATATTGACCTCAGTCGCATATATGCCATTATCGGTATCGAAGGTAAGCGTTATCCCCTGCGAGCTGAACAAACCGTTCGCTGTCATTGTAAGCGTAATCGGCGATTCGAATCTTCCGTCGTCGCTGGATATCTGCTTTGACCATAGCCCGAGCGGAATGTTGGTAGTATTGTCGGGAAGAATGCTTTGGCTGCCATCGAGCAGAGTCTGATTCAGCTCACCGACCGTTCCGTAATTCTCGAACGTTAGGTTGTCTCTGTTCAAGTCATAGATGTGCGATACGCTGTCAAACTCAGAAGCAGTCGGTGTGAATGAGGTTTTCGAGCCGACCGCAATGTCTTTGTATACAAGCTTGATCATATCGGAACCACCTGCGCGTCTATAGGTATGATGTTCACCTGAAAAGTGTCCCAGCATAACACGCCTTTCACTACGCGGTTGAGCTTGCGTGAGCCGTTCGACGTGTATGCTTCATACGCTATCGTGCTCTGTCCGTCGGCAAGCTGTACGGTGAATCCTGTACGGTGTGGTATTTTGAAGAAGTCCCAGAGCTCGTCGAAACTGGCACGGTCGTTCAGCGGCGCGAAGGTCACGCTGTGCCCGATGAACGTGCCTATCGGGTCGAGAAACATATGCCCGTTCGCAAGCGTTCGCTTTGTGTTGTCAGTGTAAAGGATGTTAAAGCTCTCCTCCAGCTCGATTACGTTGACATCGTATGCCTTGTTGTTTATTATGCAGTAATTTATTTCGGTTCACCCTCCTTTTAATAACGTATACTTAAGTTCTAACGCGCAGCCCAACGCGCTGCTCTTCCTCGCGTCCAAGCTCAACGATAGTGCGGCCGAGCTCGCGTCGACCTACCTGCAATATTACAGTCATATGCCGTGTAGTGCTGCTGCCTGATTCCGCCATAGCTTCACGGAACGCTTGCTTTATCGTTTCAAGCGGCGCTTCGATATTCGTCCCCTGTTTCTGGTCGCCGAGAACTGCGAGAAACTCACGGTTCGGCGGAATTACTGCACCAGAGGCAAGTGCTGGCACTTTAACGTTAGGTATCGCTATTTTTATCTCCGGAATTTCGCCAACTGCTAATCCAATCGTAGCATTCCATCCATCAATCAACGCATTGATTGGAAATAAAAATCCTTCAATTAAAGAGTTAATACCGTCAATTATTGCATTGATAAAATTCACAAATCCTACCTTGATACTTTTCCATAATCCTTTAAAAAAATCGCCAATAGGCTGTATTACCTTTTCGTTAAACCAATCAGCAATACCTTTGCAAGTATTCTTTATTTTTTCCCATGCTTTAGATACCGCTGCCGTTATGTCATCCCAATGCTTGACGCACAATATTATAATAGCAATAAGCGCTGCAATTGCGGCTATTACTAATATGATAGGCAACAGTGTTGTATTAGTTACAATAGCGGCAATAGCGGTAACTGCATTGTAAATCGCTATCGCTGCAATAACAGCAACAATAATAGCTTCTAAATCGGACATATTTTTTATCATTTCATATAGAGTCATATCGCCGGAAATTACCTTCTGTAAATCCTCAAACGAGCCTTTGAAGTCCTCCATAATTTGAACTATCTGTCCGCCAGTCCATTCGGCAATAGGCACAAGCCAATTCTCCCAAATCCACTCAAGTCCAGGTTTAACTGCTTCATATATAGAATTGAACGCATTAAACGCCTCTGCTAGCAGTTCGATAAATACCGGTGCTGCGTCATTAAGTATCCAAGTACCAAACGGAATGAATATGTTCTTGAACAGCCAAAGCAGCCCTTCACCGATATTTTCTGAAAATGGAGTTATCGCTAACCACAATTGATTGAGAGACTGACTTATGTTCTCCCAGTTTATACTTTCTGTACCAGTCCGTATAATCTCGATCAGCGTAGGCAGCCCTGTTCCAAGTACCCATGTGCCAATCGGGTTAAGAGCGTTATTATAGAAATCGGTCATTGCCTGAGAACTGAAATATTGCAGAGGTTCAAGTGAAGCCCACAATAGATTAAGCTCGTTTGCAGCAGGCGCTAACAGTATCCGCAGACTATCAATGGCAGTCGCTAAACGGTTGACATTCTCAAGCTGTACGCTGTCAACTGCTTCTATTTCCTGATAAGATACAGTCGCCTGAGATGTACCTTGAGAAGCCGCTTCCGTCTCGCTTGTCGCCGACTTATCAGTCAGCGTCTGTATCTCATCGAAACCAGCGAGCGCGCCTTCCTGCGCTTTCTCCGTAGCCTCGACCGCAGCTGTCAGCTCATCCTGAGCCTCTGCCGCTGATGAAATTGCAGTCGCCTGTACATCTTCCCAGCCAAACACCCGCTGCAAAGCCTGCCATGCAGTCTGCGCCGCTTCTGTCATGCGCTGCAACGCTGATGTCATAGATTTCACGACGGGAAGAGCTAACTTCAACACCGGCTGACCTACGACTGCGAGCAGCTGCCGCCATGCTTCCTTTAAGTTGCCGAGCACATTCTCCCAGCCCTCAGACTCACGCGCAGCCTGTCCGAGCGCACCAGATAAACGGTTAGCGTCCTTGACCATCTCGAGCAGTGTAAGCTGCTTTTGTGCTTCGGATAAGTCGGCAAACTTCTTACCATACAACTCAGTCGCTTTGGCATTTCGTGTAGTTTCGGTTACAGATAAGCCGAGCGCTGCGTCATTGGCATAGTTGCCCTTAAGGAAGGATTTCAGCGTCTCTGTAGTATCTTCAAGCGAACGGTCGTAATATGCTGCCGAGTCAGCCGCGACTTGCAGCGCCTCCTCCATGAACGACAGCGCTTGTGTAGACTCCATCTTCGCAGTCTTAGCGAAAGCGTAGATCGACGTAGCCGTAGACCGCAGACGAGTTTCAAGTATGCCGGATTCGCTGGCTACACGATTGATTGCAGCGGCAGCCGAGCTTTGGAACGCGCCGAAGGTCTGCTCGAACTGTGATTCAGCTGCATTGACCGCCGCTGCCGATTCAAGTGCGTCCTTGCCGAACTTTATTATTGCAGCTGAGGAAAAGACTGAAACTATCAGTTTTTCAAGTTTTGAGAATGAAGATTTAACTGTCGGCAGTATACTATGATAGTTCGATTTTGTGGTTTCAGCAGTTTCCTTGAAAGCGTCCTTTATTTTATTAAGTGAACCAAGCCATGATTTCTTAAACTTTTCACTCGCAGTCTTACTGCCTTTAATACTTTTATTCTCGCTTCTGCCTACATCATCCCAAGCCTTAGACATAGCCTCAGAAGCACTCATTCCATTTTTGCGATATATCCATGAAATGGCTGTAGCTTTAGCAGTAGCAGACTTTTCAGTATTGTTTAAAACATCATCAATTTTCTTGCGAATCTCCTCAGCTGCTTTATCAACTGATTCGGTAGATTTCTTTGAAGACTTATCTACAGAATCCGAAACTTCCTCGCCTGTCTTTTTTGCTTCGTCGGAAATTTTATCAGTGCCTTGTTCAAAACCAGAAGGGTCGATTTTCGTATTAAAATTAAGATTACCATCAACCGCCAAATTATCACCACCTTAAAAAATGCTATTGACAAATACGTATATACGTGCTATAATATTATCATGGAGGGATTCCACATGACAATGAAAGATAAAGACCTGTTAAATCTGCTAAAAAAGAATGGTTGGCAAGAAATACGTATCCAAGGCAGCCACCACGTTCTTCAAAAAGGAGATATGACAGAGGTCGTTCCGGTACACGGTAAAGATGTACCGATAGGATTACTAAACAAAATTCTCAAACGCGCGGGATTAAAGTAACGCGCAGAAATGGAGGTATATATGAATATATCATATCCCGCAGTTATCCACCATGAAGATAACGCATATTGGATCGAATTTCCAGACCTTGAAGGCTGTCACACTTTTGCAGATACACTTGAAGATATCTTCGCAGAAGCAAAAGAAGCATTAAGCGCATACTGTTCTGTCATAGTTGAAGATAACAAGCTTCTCCCACAAGCTTCTGACTTATCATCAATCGAGCATGACGCGAATGACATTATCGCTTTAATCGAAGCTCCTATAACAGATAAACAACGTTCGGTCAAAAAGACACTGACAATCCCTGCATGGCTGAATACCGCTGCCGAACAGCACCGAATCAATTTTTCGCAAGTCTTACAGGAAGCCCTCGTCGAACGTCTGAACATACACCCATAACACGAACGCCGGTAATGTATACCGGCGTTTTCTTTATTTAAACAAACTCCGCAGCTCCTGCAATTCGGCTTCTTCCTTCTCACTCAGCTTGCTGTGCAGCTTCACCGCATCTGGATTGTCGCGCACGTAATCACGCT
>JAAVZO010000012.1 GCA_022791685.1 Clostridiales bacterium | reverse complement strand
TCGGCAACTTAAAGGAAGCATGGCGGCAGCTGCTCGCAGTCGTAGGTCAGCCGGTGTTGAAGTTAGCTCTTCCCGTCGTGAAATCTATGACATCAGCGTTGCAGCGCATGACAGAAGCGGCACAGAGTGCATGGCAGGCTTTGCAGCGGGTGTTTGGCTGGGAAGATGTACAGGCGACTGCAATTTCATCAGCGGCAGAGGCTCAGGATGAGCTGACAGCTGCGGTCGAGGCTACGGAGAAAACGCAGGAAGGCGCGCTTGCTGGTTTCGATGAGATACAGACGTTGACTGATAAGTCGGCGACAAGCGATACGGAAGTGGCGAGGACGTTCGCAATACCTTCCATAGATACAAGCACGGGAATAGATACAGGATCAAGTAGTAGACTTGACGCTGTTGCTGCCGCGATTGAAAATATTCGTGAGAAAATCGAGCCAACTATTGCGGCATTGTCGAATCTATGGAATTCAGTTAAGCTTTTTTCTATGCCTTTTGGCGAAGGATTATCGGCGTTTTATAGCGATATTCTTTTACCGATGGGTGAGTGGGCGATTACTACTGGTTTGCCGATAGCTATAAATGCTATATCAGATGCACTTGAACGTGTAAATGAGATAGCAACACTGGCATTTGAATTTTTCAGTGGTAAGATTACATTTGAGGATTTCATTAGTAAATTGTCCGATGTTGAGATCGTGCTTAATTCAGTAGCTGGAGCTATTGGAACTGTTACAATAGCAATGGGCTTATTTGAAACGGTATCTACACTTGCTGCGACATCGTCTTCAATACTAAGTACGATAATGAGTGCTTTGACAAATCCGGTATTTTGGGTTGTAGCTTCTATAGCGGCACTTGTTGCTATTGTTTTGCTGTTGATTAAGCACTGGGATGAATTATCTGAAAAAATGGGCAGCAATGGAAAGTCGTTATTTGATAATGTGAAAGGTATAATTGACAATATTAAAAAGGAATTTGTTGATTTCAAAAATAACGTCATTGATCCTATATGTAACCACTTTATGGATATAATCAGCGATTTATGGGATAATCATTTAAGTAGATTATGGGGGCATTTAAAGGAATTTTTTGAGTCCTTCATGAATAATATGACCGCAATTTACAATACAATTAAGCCATTATTAAAATTGGTATATGATATATTATGCCCTATTATTACTGACGTAACAAATTTAATATTAAGCTTGCTCGGCGATATATTCGCATATGTAATTGATGTAGTTGATGGTATCATACAAGTTCTGACTGGCGTTATCAATTTTTTAACGGGACTTTTTACATGGGATTTTGAACTTGCGTTATCAGGTATAGTGGATATTTTCAAGGGTGTCATAAATATAATAATTGGACTATTTGAAAGCGGAGTCAATTTTATCATTGATATTGTCAACAGCTTGCTTGATGGAGTAGTATGGGGAATAAATAGGCTAATAAGCGCGTTGAATACAATTAGTTTTGATATTCCTGATTGGATACCATTCGTAGGCGGTGAGCATTTCGGTGTAAATATACCTGAAATAACTGACTATCACATATCGCGACTTAGTATTCCTCGTCTCGCTTCTGGTGCAGTAATTCCGCCGAACCGCGAGTTCCTCGCAGTGCTCGGCGACCAGAAGCAGGGCATGAATATCGAAGCGCCGCTTGAAACGATAAAGCAAGCGTTCCGTGAAGCTATGGCGGAATCAGGCGGCGGTACTGCGCAGCATATGACTGTAATATTGCAGGTAGGTCGACGCGAACTCGGCCGCACTATCGTTGAGCTTGGACGCGAGGAAGAGCAGCGCGTTGGACTGCGCGTTAGGGCGTAATATAAAGAAATATTAGAAATAATTAAAAAAGTATTGACAAATTACGCGAAATAATGTATAATTAAGTCATAAAATATTATATTTTAGAGGTGACGTTGGTATGAAAAAGTGTAAGTATTGTCAATCGGAAATTGACGACAAAGCGAAGATTTGCCCTCAATGCAAAAAGAAGCAGCCGAATTTAGTTAAAACTATAATAACCGTAGCTATAGTAGCGGTTGTTATAATTGCTATAATCGGTGCAATCGGAAGCGGAGGCAATCAAGAAAAAGGGTCTCTCGATAAACAAGGTGATAAGAGCAAGGTTGAGGATGTTGTAGCTGGAATCGGTGAGTATATCGAACAGGACGGAGTGAAGGTTTCATTTATTGATGTTCGTGAAGTCAGCGGTAATATGTTCCTGTCTCCTGGAGACGGTAAGGTATACATTATAGCTGAATTTGAGATAGAGAACAACACCAGTAATGAGTTGGCTATATCTTCTTTATTACAGTTCACAGCATATGTTGACGATTATGTTACGGATTTGAGCATAAGCGCAGAATCTGCTGGCGGCGCCGATACGCTCGATGGTTCTATAGCTGCTGGGAAAAAGTTGCGTGGTGCTATTGGTTATGAGGTTTCTCAGGATTGGAAAAAGCTTGAGATTCAGTTTAAGCCTAATGTTATTTCCAGCAAAGTTATGAAATTCGAAACTGAAAACCCGAAGAACAATTAAACACGTAAAAGCACTGGTTTATCCGGTGCTTTTCCTTTGCTGAATG
Organism: Clostridiales bacterium; assembly: GCA_022791685.1. Lineage (GTDB taxonomy): Bacteria > Bacillota > Clostridia > Oscillospirales > CAG-272 > Flemingiibacterium. The sequence continues at coordinate 2,191 of JAAVZO010000012.1, read as the reverse complement.
AACATTGATATAGTTTAGATTTTCCAAACTTAGTGCTCGGAAAAATTTTTTAAGAAATTTTGCAAAACCTCTTGACTACAATTATTGTAGTATAATTGTAGTCAAGGAGGTGAACTTCTTGAATGACAAAGCGTTGAATATCAAAATACCTTCTGAGCTTTATAACAAATTAAAAGCAGAAGCTGATAAGAAAAATATATCATTAGCTTCAATTGTGAGAATGATTTGTTCAGAGTATTTTGAAAAAGACGAAAAAAAATAGGATAACGCCCCTCTACCAAAGTAACGTTATCCTAAAAACCGACAGATTGCTCTATCTGGAATCTATTATACACCAGATAGACAATCTTGTCAAGCATTTTTAAAAAAATGAAAGGTGTATATTATGGGAAACAATGTACAAGTTTTTTCAAACAATGAGTTTGGAGAAGTAAGAACTATTGAAGACAGCAAAGCAGTATGGTTTTGTGCAGCAGATGTAGCGAAAATGCTTGGATATGCAGATACAGCAAAAGCTGTAAAAACGCATTGTAAATCCGATGGGTGGGCGAATTACCCAGTCATTGATTCGATGGGTAGAACTCAAGAAGCACGATTCTTAACGGAAGGTAATGTCTGGCGATTGATTGTTCACTCAAAGCTTCCTAAGGCTCAGGAAGTCGAACGCTGGATCATGGATGAAGTCCTGCCAGCCATTCGCCACACCGGCAGCTACAGCAAGCCGACAGTAAAGCAGCCGTACAAATATATCCCGAAGACATGGCGTAACGTTCCGGTCTTAACTGTAGAGGACATATCGGAAGCCACCGGAGTACCGAGGAACAAAATCGCACGTGTTCTTAAAATCAGCAAGCGCTTTGTCGCCGGCGATGACTTCCACTTACTGAGCGGTAATAGTTTAGCCGAATACAAGCTCGAAAATCCATGCGTCGAACGGCTGATGTCCGTCCTATACGTAATCACAGCAAGCGGTATTCATAAGCTGGCTGCGTTGTTCGGGGTAGCAGTCGAGCTTCCATTACTCGAAGCGCCGAAGCAGCCAGTCGAACAAAAGCCGCGCTTACCGTGGGACGATCCGGTAGAAAAGCCTGTGCCAACTGTATCGAACGACAGGCAAGAAACTATACATGATATCATAGATATGCGCAAGGCGACAAACGCTTACAACGCGTTGATTGACGTATATGAGGTTATACAGGAAGATAAAAAAATGGCAAATACAATAAAAAAATCTATGCAATTAGTCTCTTGCCTAATCACAGCAAGAACATTAGATTTCTTACATTCTTAAACTAAACACAAACAGCACTGAAATAGGCAAAAGCCTATCACCTCAGTGCTGTTTCTATTTCAAAAGAAAGAGGTGAATCGAAATAAACTACTGCATAATAAACAACAAGGCATATGATGTCAACGTAATCGAGCTGGAGGAGAGCTTCAATATCCTCTACACCGACAACACAAAGCGAACGCTTGCGAACGGGCATATGTTTCTCGACCCGATAGGCACGTTTATCGGACACAGCGTAACCTTCGCGCCGCTGAATAATCGCGCCAGCTTCGACGAGCTCTGGGACTTCTTCAAAATACCACGCCGTACTGGATTCACTGTGCAGCTCGCCGACGGACAGAGCACGATAGCGTATGAAGCATACACGTCGAACGGTTCACGCAAGCTCAACCGCGTAGTGAAAGGCGTGTTATGTTGGGACACTTTTCAGGTGAACATCATACCTATAGACGCACAGGTGACTCCGACATGATCAAGCTCGTATACAAGGATGTCGCAGTCGGCTCGAAAACCACATTCACACCGACTGCTTCTGGGTACGACAGCGTATCGCACATTTATGACTTGAACAGAGACAACCTAACGTTCGGGAATTATGGAACGGTCGGTGAGCTGAATCAGACTCTGCTCGATAGCAGCCAAAGCGTTCTTCCCGACGATACGACCGATATTCCACTCGGGCTATGGTCAAAGCAGATATCCAGCGACGACGGAAGATTCGAATCGCCGATTACGCTTACAATGACAGCGAACGGTTTGTTCAGCTCGCAGGGGATAACACTTACCTTCGATACAGATAATGGCATATATGCGACTGAGGTCAATATTAAGTGGTACAACGGCTCGACACTGCTGCATAGTATCGACTTCACACCGAATGTAGCAATGTATTTTTGCAGC
>JAAVZO010000046.1 GCA_022791685.1 Clostridiales bacterium | reverse complement strand
ATCAGCTTTCCTGCTGTAAGCACTTACCACACTGCCTGCAGAAGTGAAATAATTACCACTAAGTATCCTGTAAAAGTCCTTACACAAACTAAGTTCCAGGTTATTACCATCAGCAAATATAGTACTGCTCTCAACAATATTTAATATTGAATCAGGAACATTTAAAAATTGCTGTAAAACCTCACGGTTGCCAGTACCATTAATAAACTGTATAGCCCACCCAATAAACACTGACGTACTATAAGACTGGTATTCTATACCACTAAAAGCAGCTACGGCAATCAAAACAAGCACATCTTCAGAGATATACATAAATTTTTCTAAATAATCGTCAGAACGTGCATAATCATATTGTCCCTCTTCAGCTTGCATTAACCTTGTAACATAACTGGTAATATTTTCGTCTTTGCGGCGCTTTAAAATCCATCTGCCGAAAGTAAAGAGTTCCAGCTCATCACTGTATTCTTCAAGTTCTTCTGGACTAAAACCACGCAGATAATATTCATATTCTTTCTTTCCAGAAATTTCTTCTGCGGCCAGCAAAAGAAGCCGTTTTCTTGCAGACTCATATTCTAAAGCTAAATCATTTGGAATAACATATTCCAATTCCTCAGGAAGTTCTCTGGCACACTTTAGAAACCTGTAATAATTTAAATTTTGTACCTGTACACAACACTTACGCACAGCTGCGTGTAAATCATTTACAGGCGCAACAGTTACAGACAAGTTACGTGGAACTTTGTAATTCACCCCGCATGTCTTGAAGAATTTTCCTAACCTGTATTCTATAGAAGAAAGAATACCTGCTTTACCGGTCTTCTTCCTTAACAGGTCATCAAGATATCCAGAATCCAGTACCTTGTATGACTTCCAAACTTCGTAGTATTCCCCTGCATAATTATTAATTAACATCTTGTCACTGATTGCGTCAGCCAGTTTCCAAATCTCATCATCACAAATATACCTGTCGAAATCGCTGGCTTTCACACTTGATACATTAATTATTTTCCAATAACCAAATGCTTCCTTGTAAAAATCTATAAACTTTAAGGCAGCTTTTCTCTTTGAGTTACGGCTGGCTAAAGATTTTTCTAAGTATACAGAGTTATTGATTAATCCTAAAATTCTCTCTTCCTCTGTTTTACTATAGTCAAATCCAAGTCCATAAACGGTATCCATATGTACACACAAAGCCGCAAGATTTGCTTTTCTGTCTGGTTCAAGGTATGGTATGGATTTCTCTGTCAAACCATAAAGCAAAATAAGTGACTGTTCAAGGTCTATAATCTCTTCATAATCCAGACAGTCACAAAGCACAGGATTCTCTTGTACTTGGTATATAAACGAAAGAAGCGCTTTGCTCTTCTCTTCTTCATAAGTTTTACTTAATGAATTAAGAATAAGGGCTGCTTGTGTACTAT
>JAAVZO010000011.1 GCA_022791685.1 Clostridiales bacterium | reverse complement strand
TGAATAAGTACAGTATTCCAATGCCGATTCCAGCTCCGAAATACAGTAGTGATGCCATAAATGTCGGTGAAATTTCGTTAAGCAATAGCTTTGAAAAAGGTATATTTACCGCATAAAAAATTGCAGCGAGCAGTGCGAATACGATTGAGAGGATGTTATTATTTTTCATCATTTTGACGACCACATCCTAATTCTGTTCCGCCAATATCATTTTACACAATCTCACAATGTAATTGTAAATTTTACTGCTTATATTTTTTAATATGTTCAGCAATCAGTGCTTCATCCGTGAAATAATTTATCTTCATCGCCGCACGAACTTCGTCGAGAGTTGCAGCTGCTGCCTCACGTGCAGCGTCACTTCCCTTTTTCAAGATGTCGTACACACCTGCGATGTCCTGCTGATACTCACCACGACGAGCACGAATCGGCTGGAGCGTCTCCTCAAGTACCGCGAGCAAGAACTTTTTGACCTTAACGTCACCAAGTCCACCGCGCTGATAATGCTCTTTCAACTCGTCAAGATTGGAATAATCAGGCAAATATTCCTCAAAATGTTCAGGACGTGCAAAAGCGTCAAGATACGTGAATACCGTATTGCCCTCGATTTTTCCCGGATCTGTAATTTTTATGTGGTCTGGGTCGGTGTACATGCTCATGACCTTCGTTTTGAGGTCTGCGGGAGTCTCGGACAGATAAATGCAGTTGCCGAGCGACTTTGACATCTTCGCACCGCCATCCGTGCCTGGAAGCCGGCGAGATGCCTCATCGGTCGCGATCTGCGCGTCCGGCAGCACGAGCGTTTCACCGTATATATCGTTGAATTTGCGCACGATCTCGCGCGTCTGCTCGATCATCGGCAGCTGGTCGTCGCCAACCGGAACGGTCGTTGCCTTGAACGCGGTGATATCCGCCGCCTGACTTATCGGATAGCAGAAAAATCCGACCGGAATGCTCGTTTCAAAATTGCGCATTTGAATTTCCGACTTGACAGTTGGGTTGCGCTGAAGACGTGAAACGGTGACAAGATTCATGTAGTAGAAGCTCAGTTCGGTCAGCTCGGGAATCTGCGACTGGATAAGAATGTTGACTTTGCTCGGGTCGAGTCCGGCGGAAAGGTAATCGAGCGCTACTTCAATGATATTTTGGCGCACCTTTTCTGGGTTATCAGCGTTGTCAGTGAGCGCCTGAGCGTCGGCAATCATTATGAATATTTTTTCATATTCACCCGAATTCTGCAATTCTACGCGGCGACGCAGCGAACCAACATAGTGACCTATATGCAATTTACCCGTTGGACGGTCTCCAGTGAGGATTATCTTAGACATTTATTACAAACCGTAATCAATGAAGCGATCCAAGTCGCATTCAAACGATTCCTTTCAAAATATAAAAGTTAAAAGAAAAGCGCGTCCGAAAATCGGACGCGCTTGGTGCGAGAAACGGGACTTGAACCCGTATGGTAAGAACCACACGCCCCTCAAACGTGCGCGTCTGCCAGTTCCGCCACTCTCGCGAGCTTTGTTTGTCGTGATTCATTCGTTTGTGTTGTGTTCCTCACGACGTATATTATTATACCACATCTCAATCGATTTGTCAAGGGGTTTTTGAAAAAAAATCTAAAAAAATTATATTTTTTTGCTTGATCGACAAAATAACATAATTTTATTGACATTCATTCGATTTTAGAGTATAATAATTTATAGATAGAATTGTTTAAAACAGCACAATAAAATTTTGCGATATATAATAATGAAGGAAACTTAAAATGAAGTCACCAAAATCAATTTTCACCTGCTCCGAATGCGGACACACGACCGTGAAATGGTACGGCAAATGCCCCTCCTGCGGCGCTTGGAACACCATGGAGGAGGGCGAGCCGCCCGTTGAAACTGCCGTTTCAGCCTCAGCACGCACGATAAAGCGTATTGCGCCAGAATACGAATCTGAAATTGTCCGCTTCGACGACCTCGAGCTGCCGCATTTCATCCGTCAGGCTACCGGAATGGGCGAGCTCGACCGTGTACTTGGCGGCGGACTAGTCCACGGCTCGGTCGTATTATTGGCAGGCGAGCCCGGAATTGGTAAATCTACACTTTTACTGCAAATTTCATCCAGCCTTGCACTTGGCGCGCCCAACCCAGAAACCGGCGAAGTCAGCGAGCGTAAGGTGCTCTACGTTTCCGGCGAGGAGTCGCAGGGACAATTGAAGCTGCGTGCCAAGCGACTTGGTGTACGCTGTTCAAGTTTATATGTTTTGACGGAAACAAACGTTGAGCGAATTCTTCGTCAATGTGACAAACTTCATCCCGACGTGATAATCGTTGACTCGATTCAAACGATGTACGACGAGCACGTCGCAAGCGCACCCGGAAGCGTCACACAAGTGCGCGAATCGGCGCTTGCGTTCATATCTAAGGCAAAAAATGAAGGAATTTCAGTCATAATGGTAGGTCACGTCAACAAGGAAGGCGGCATCGCTGGTCCGAAGGTGCTCGAGCACATGGTCGACGCGGTACTCTACTTCGAGGGTGAAAAGCTGCGTTCGTACCGCATAATCCGCGCCATCAAAAACCGATTTGGTTCAACCAACGAAATCGGAATGTTTGAAATGTCCGACGGCGGGCTCGAGGAAGTCGCGAATCCGTCCGAAGCACTGCTTTCTGGCAGACCGGCTGGAGTATCCGGAAATTGTGCAATGTGCATAATGGAGGGTACTCGACCGATCATCGCCGAGGTACAGGCGCTTGTAGCGCAAACCTCCTACCCTTCCCCGCGTCGCACGTCTAACGGCATCGACTACAACCGTATGTGCTTGATACTCGCCGTGCTCGAAAAGCGGCTCGGCTACCGCTTCTCGGTCAATGACGCGTACCTCAACGTAATCGGTGGACTCCACGTCGATGAACCCGCGTCAGACCTTGCCGTAGCGCTCGCATTGATATCGTCGATAAAGGACGAGCCTGTCGCTGACGACCTCATCGCGATAGGTGAAATCGGACTCGCCGGAGAGTGCCGCGCCGTGCAGCAATTCGAACAGCGCGTGAGCGAGGCGGTCCGCCTTGGCTTTAGGAAAATAATAGTTCCCCAACGAAATTATGAAAAAAAGTCGCTTATTTACCCCGATGTTAAACTGATCCCGGTCAAGAGTATTTTTGACAAGATAGATTTAAGCGGCAAATAATGTAAAGCTTATGTGAATTTTATTTCTATAATGTGAATCAGGTAAGGAGGAATAGCCATGTATGAATTCAGAAGTGAAAATTATTTCAAAAATAACGTCGATATCTGTTCGGTCAAGCATTTCAAGGATCTTGACTACAACGTAGGACCGCACACGCACGACTTCGCCGAGCTTGCGTATGTGTATTCCGGAAGCGGAGTGAATATAATTGGCGGAAAATCCTATCCAATACACAAAGGGTCAGTATTTTTTATCAATTATAACCAATCGCATGAGATACGTGTGCACACGCCGATCGTACAGATCGACCTCATGCTCTCGCCGCGATTCATCTCGCGCGAACTCATCAACACCGACAATTTTCTCGAAATTCTGACTCTGTCGCAATTTAGTGATCTCAGTGAATTCACCGACGCGCAGTTCCCTTGTATCAACCTTTCCGGCAAAGAAATGCTGCTTGCCGAGTCGCTGTTCGACCGAATCGATGACGAATTCAAGAACCAGATACTCGGATTTGAGTCAATTATTCGTGGCTGTTTGCAGATAATTTTGTCTATTATGATACGTCAGCTCATCGGTTCTACTCAGTCATCTGACAAAATCCCACAGGAAATACTTGACTTTATTGATAAAAATTACAACGAACGACTCACCGCTGAAATGCTTGCGGAGAAATGCTTCTACAATCCCGCTTATTTTGGACGCGTTTTTCACAAATGTTACGGAATGTCGTTCAAAGACTACATTAAAATGCGGCGTATTGACGAAGCTGTGCGGTTGCTGACCGAAACCGATATGCCGATTGAAAGTATCATTGCACAAGTTGGATACACCAACCGTTCGGAGTTTTACCGCGTATTTCTCGACCAATGCGGGCGCACGCCGGCGGATTTTCGCAACAGTATTACTAATAACCCCCCCCCGCATGGTTTATGTGGTATAATGTATTATGATATTTTGTATATCATAATACATTATTTTTCGGAGGGACCCACTATGAAATTCAAGCGTATTACTGCACTACTCCTTCTCTCGGCACTGCTGTCAGCGACTTCATGTGGAGACAACAGTACAGCGGATGACACAAGTCAACCTGACTCAAACGGCACAGATTCCATCGAAACTACCAATCCGACCGTCACGCGTAAGTCAATTTCTGACGATTTGCCAGAACGTGACTTCGGCGGTGAAATTTTCACAGTTTTAACATTCAGCAAATTATACCCTGACTTTTTTATTGAGGAATCCACCGGTGACGTGATCAACGACGCAGTCTACAAGCGCAATTCTACTGTTGAAGATCGTTTTAATTGCAAAATCGAGGTACTCGGCAAAGATATGGCGTTCTATGAACCCACTGATTTTGCAAGAAAAAGCATTCTTGCCAATGACAACGATTTCCAACTATTAGCATCGCACGTTGTTAGCCTGAGCGGTATGGTTATGCAGGATATGTTGATGAACTGGTATGACCTCGATTTCGTTAATTTCGACAAACCATGGTGGTCAAAGTCTACCGTTGATGACCTTACCTACAAAAATAAAGCATTATTTGCAATCGGCGATTATGCTCTCTCGAGTCTGTCCGGTGCGTATTGTTATTTTTATGATAAAAAAGAAGCTGAAGATTATAATCTTGGTAACCTCTATGATGTAGTAAATGACGGAAAGTGGACGCTCAATTATGTGATGGATATCACAAAAGATATCTACCGCGATCTTAATGGAAACAATGAGCGCGACGCATACGATTTCTACGGTATGACACATCAGCTTGGCAGTTCGTTGAACACATATCTATGGTCATGCGGCGGCAAAATAGTGCAAAAGGATAATTCCGGGGAATTTGAAATTGTATATAAAAACGAGCAAACAAATCGTATTTTGGAAAAGGTTTACAAGCTTATTTATGAATCTGATGGAATTTGTTCAAATCGGGACGCTATATATCCCGAGGATTCGGCAAATAGCTTCGCAAACATCAACTCATTGGCATTCCGTGACGGGTTGACATTGATGATTCCAGGAACACTCGATATGACTGTGAATTATTTCCGTGAAAAATCCAACGAGTATGGTATACTTCCATATCCGAAGCTTGATGAATCACAGGATGAATATTATACGATGGTTGATGGATACCACGCAGCGCTTGCAGTTCCAAAGACAGTATCAGATTTGGAATTCGTAGGTATTATCACCGAAGCGCTTAACGCCGAAAGTTATAAAACTGTATATCCTGCGTATTACGAAGTCGCTTTAAAAGCTAAATATACATTTGACGATGAATCTGTTCAAATGCTTGATAAGATAGTCGAAAGCCGAGTATTTGACTTTGGGTACGTATATGACAACTGGAAAGGTATGTCATTCTATTTCCGCTCGATAATTCGTGAGGAAAAGTCCATCAACCTCGAATCCTACTATGCGAAAAATTCCGCATCAGCGATAAAATACTACAATGATTTATTCGATTATTTCGAAAATATGAAGTAAACAAAAATACATACAGTATCATAAAGCAGGTCTCGTGAAAATGAGACCTGTTATTTTTATTATTATTTAACAAAATATTTCGATATTTACAATTAGTTTACAGTTTGTTATTCAATTAGTCCCCCCCCCCCGCATTGATTATATGGTATAATATGTTATGATATATTATTATATCAAATTAATTAATTTTCTGGAGGATACTATGAATTTCAAACGTATTACTGCGCTGCTCCTTCTCTCAGCGCTGCTGTCAGCAGTTTCATGCGGTGACAACAGCACAACGGATGACACAAATCAGACTGACTCTAACGACATAGATTCAGTCGAAACCACCAACGCCATCGACGCACGAAAAGCAGTCTCTGACGACTTGCCCGAACGTGACTTCGAAGGAAAAGAATTCACGATCCTTACATACGACCAGCTGTTGACGGACTCATTTGTCGAGGGCGAGACCGGCGACCTAATCAACGACGCGGTGTATAATCGCAACCGCGCTGTAGAGGAGCGCTTCAAATGCAAGATCGGTGCGATCAGCTACGCGAATTACGATGATACTACAAGTCACGTAAAGCGCAGCGTACTTGCAAATGACAACGATTTCTCGCTCATATCATATCATGTTGTTGCTTTCTCAGGCATTGTGATGGATGATTTACTGATGAATTGGTATGATCTTGATTATATCAATTTCAGCAAACCATGGTGGTCACGAAGCAATACTGAGGACCTCACCTATGGCGACGACAAGGCAATTCTCGCAGTCGGCGACTTTTCGCTATCCTCCCTGTCGGGCGCATACTGCTATTTCTTTGACAAGAAAGAATCCGAAAATTACAACCTCGGTAATCTTTACGAAGTTGTGAATGACGGAAAATGGACGATCGATTATGTGATGAACATCACGAAGGACATTTACCGCGACATCAACGGCAACGGTGAGCGCGACGCGTTCGACTTTTACGGAGTCACACACCAGCTTGGAAGTGCGCTGAACACGTATCTGTGGTCCTCCGGAAACCATGTGATCTCAAAAAACAGCAGCGGCGAATTTGAGATCACATTCAAAAACGAACGTACAAATACAATAATTGAAAAAGTATATCAACTTTGTTATGAGTCGGAAGGTGTGTGTACAGATCGGAAAGTACTCTATCCTGAAGATGCTCCCGGCTATCATTACACAGGCGCACTGTCATTCCGCGATAACTTGTGCGTATTTGCTCCAGGCACGATGGATATGACCATCAACTATTTCCGCGAAAAAACAAACGAATACGGCATCCTTCCCTATCCGAAGCTTGATGAGTCACAGGATGATTACTATACGATGGTTGACGGCTATCATTCCGCGCTCGGCGTGCCGAAGACTATCGATGATCCAGAATTTGTAGGCATTATCACTGAAGCGCTGAACGCTGAGACATACAAATCGGTATATCCTGCATATTACGAGGTGGCACTGAAGACAAAATATACCTATGACGACGAATCGGTAGCTATACTCGACAAGTTGGTTGAGAATCGCGTATTCGATTTTGGCTATATTTATGATAACTGGAAGGGCATGGCATTCTATATTCAGAATATAATAGGAACCGAAAAATCGTCGAATTTTGAATCTTACTATGCTAAGAACTCAACGTCCGCAATCACATATTACAATAAGCTTTTCGACTATTTCGAAAATATGGAATAATCGTTACATAAAAACAATCCTCACCGTATTGGTGAGGATTGTTTAATATATCGTTGTTTATTCGTTCGGATTTTCGACAACACCTACAAACAGCGTCTGTCCGCCTGATGTGATAGCGTAAATGAACGGGCGGTCGAGAATCATGTCGGCGTGGTCGGTCGGCATTGCCGCGCCGCAATACATGATAGCCGTGTACGCCGACGCGCTCACGCCCTTTTCGTCGATTGCGATGTGCGTGCCCTGCTCGATGTCGCTGACGAACATCGGCTCATCGCTCATCAAGCTGAAATCGGCGCTATTTGTGAAAATTGACGAAACGCCAAGCTTACTTACAAGCTCGCAAAGCTTGAATTTGCTGTCGAAGCTGAACTTCGGCACGCTCCACGTGATGTCACCGTAGCAGCTCTCGCCGCCAGTCAGCAGCTCCTCCATACCGACACGTGCGATAAGCTCACGCGCACCGATTCCCTCGTCTGGCAAGACGAACGTCATGCTTCCGCCTTTGAGTCCGAGCGTCGCGCGAGTGTAGCCGTCGCCGCGGCTGAACCCGCCGAGCGCACCGCGATTCATGAAAGTAGTTTCAACATCCCCGTCCGGTGTATGGAATATGCCGTCGGTGTTCTGCGATTTTTCGAACTTATCTGTCCACTCGTCGATGTAGTAGATAGTGTTGATTATAGAGACGAGCTGTTCTGGGTCGGTTACGATTTGGGGTTTGAGTGTGCCGCCTGTCTGCTTTGAGATCCAGTTTCCTATTTGTTTTCCGGTGGAAGAGTCGCCAAAATCTACCTCAAACGCTTCCGAGTAGAAATTTTCGGCTGCCGATTTCGCAAAATCGAGCTTCAGCGGCACTGACGACCAGACCGAATTCGCAATTTTCAATGTCGTATGCTCCCCGGCGTTGTAGAGTCTGCGGTAAAGCCGCGCGCACTGTTCGGCAACCGAGCCATCGTATTCGTCGCCAATTAGTGAAACTATTTCCGCTTTTGTCTCACCCGACGCGCCCTCCGCAGCCATTGCGAGTGCGAAGTAGAGCGAAATAGGCGAGTAGTTAGCGTTGCCTTCACCGTCGGCGAGCAGCTCGTCCGCCGTCCGATACGCGAACGAATCGACAGCCTGCTTGAAACTATCGTCGAGCTCGTTCTGTTCGTAAAACCCCATTCGGTCGTCGCCGATTTTGTCCGGGTACTTCACCGCCGCGAGTGGAGCTTTACCCCCACAGGCGGTTGCGGAAGCTGCAATCACTGCCGTTGCCGTCAACGCTGCTATGAGCTGTTTCATGATGTTTTCCTCCTAAATTTCGTACATTATCTAATGTGCCATTATTTATTTAGACGGTACTCGTCATGATTTTGTTCCGCTATTTGAATAATCTTATATTTTCGTCAAATTGCACAAAGTCAAATTTTTATGTCGTCGACGAGGCTCTCCATATTATAGAAGCCGCTCGGTTTGCCGGTCATGTACGCGGCGGCACGAAGCGCACCGTTCGCGAACACGTCACGCGACGCAGCGCTGTGCGCGATTTTGATGACCTCGTCCCCACCCGCGAATATCACCTCATGCTCGCCGACGATAGTTCCGCCGCGGACCGAGTGTATACCGATTTCGGTTTTCTTGCGCTGTTCGCGTCTCGACTGGCGCTCGTAGGTGTACTCCGGCTCGTAGCTGACCGAATCAGCGATGGCGTCGGCGATCATGAGCGCAGTTCCGCTGGGCGCGTCGAGCTTTTTGTTGTGGTGCTGCTCGATGATTTCGATATCGAAATCATCGCCAAGCAAGCTCGCCGCTTTTTTCGCGAGCTGTATCAGCAAATTGATACCGACCGACATATTTCTCGAGAAAAAGACCGGTATCTTTGCAGCCGACACACGAATCCGCGCGGTCTCCTCTTCTGTATGGCCGGTCGTGCAAATAACGATGGGCAGCCCTCTCTTTTCGGCGTAGTCGAGCAGTGGTACAACTGCGGTGTGGTGCGAGCAGTCGACAATGCAGTCGATTTCGATATCATCCGGCACGTCGGCTGGGCTCGCAAAAATAGGAAAACTCTCAGCTGCGGGCGCTACATCAACTCCTGCAACAATCTTATATTTATCTGACTGCGACGCAATATTTCGTATCGCACTTCCAAGCCGTCCAAGCGCTCCGGACAGCAGTATTTTTGTTTCTGGCATCTTAATTTTTTCCTTTCGGGATTTGTTTGTGTAGGGGGGTACGCGGCTTTCTTGAAAGAAAGCCTGGCAAAGAACTTTTATACAACGCATTCGCTATGCTAATGCGCGTCCGCCGTGCCGGTTTCCGCAGCCGTTCATTCACTGGTCGGACACATTAGCTACATGTTGTTAGAACTACAGACTCGCGTTCGACTCCGTGGCCCCGCACCTCTCCGTCGAACTAATTTCTGCGATGTGCTTGTATTATAGATTGCTTAGAAATTATTACTTTATTATATTATATTCCTTAAGTACGGCTGCGAGCTTTGCCTTGTTTGCTTCTTCCATCTCGCAGAGCGGCAGGCGCATTTCTTCCGAGCAGAATCCCATCAAGCTCATTGCAGTTTTGACCGGTACGGGGTTGACTTCGCAGAACAGCGTGTTCGCGAGCTTTAAAAGCTTCAGCTGGAGTTCAGCCGACTCCTTCACCTTGCCGTCGAAATAGAGCTGGCAGATGTCATGCGTTTCCTTCGGCAGCACGTTTGAAAGTACCGAGATTACGCCCTTTCCACCAAGCGATAGTATAGGTACGATTTGGTCGTCATTTCCACTATAGATGTCAAGGCTGTCTCCGCACTCCGCGAACAGCTCCGCGATCGCGCTGATATTTCCGCTCGCTTCCTTGACAGCGGCGATGTTCTCATGCTTTGCGAGCTCGCGATATACCGAAAGCGGGATGTTGACTCCGGTACGCGAAGGCACGTTGTAGAGGATTATTGGCTTATTTACTACGTCCGCTACGGCAGTGAAGCTCTTGATGAGTCCCTTTGGTGTTGCTTTATTGTAGTAAGGCGTTACGAGCAGGAGTGCGTCTGAACCGACATCGCACGCGAATTTCGAGAGCTCGACTGCGTAATCGGTGTCATTCGAGCCGGTTCCTGCGATTACGGGCACGCGTCCTGCGACCTTTTCGACGCAGTAGCGGATACACTCGCGGTGTTCCTCGTCGGTCAGAGTTGAAGCCTCTCCGGTCGTGCCGCAGATGACGATTGCGTCGGTCGAGCCGGCGATCTGGCGCTCTATCATTGCCCCGAGCTCGTTATAGTCAACGCTTCCGTTCGTGAAAGGTGTGATAATGGCGACTGCTGCGCCAGTAAAAATTGTAGTTTTCTGGTTGCTCATTGAATTTACCTCCAAATTATGTCAGGCGATATGTACAAATTATCGCGCACGGTCCGGCGATAATTCCACGTATTTCGAAAATTTTCGCGCTGCCGGATGAAAAATAAAAAAACTGGTTGAAAACCAGCTATCTATGTACTATAATATATACGAGGGGTACGGACGAGCCGCAGCGCTTCGGGATATCTAATACATTAAGATAGCTCTCCATCAATAAATGATGACAGTCACATAGCTGTTCGCCGCCCAAGCACTTTTATTGTGCCGGGATTGTGACCAGCCTTTCCCCGCTCCGCCGGGAATCGGCTTCGGCATCTTCTGCCTTTCGGTGGACTTCAAGGACCGCGGAGGTCTCTGCCCGCCTAATGATCGGAAAATGCGCCTCTATCATAATACTTATATAGATCTGTAGAACTGAGTTCATCAGAACTATACATATATGATATCACATTTTGCCGTACTTGTCAAGCTTATTTCAGCAAAAAATCAGGAAAATAAGGAGTATATTTTTATACAATGATAACAAATGAACGCATACAGACCGAGCTTACCACAAAAGATTTCTACTACGACCTGCCAGAGGAGCTGATAGCTCAGCACCCGAGCGAGGTACGCGATATGTCGCGGCTGATGGTCATCGACCGCAAGACCGGCGAGCTCGAGCACAAAGTATTCCACGACATCATCGATTATCTCGAGCCCGGCGACGCGCTTGTGATAAACAATTCCAAGGTCATCCCCGCACGTCTGTACGGCGTGAAGGAAGAAACCGGCGCGCAGATTGAGTTTGTACTGCTAAAGCAGCACGAGCTCGACCGCTGGGAGGTAATGGTCCGCCCGGGTCGGCGCGTAAAGCCTGGTACTTCCATTATATTCGGAGACGGTCTGCTGCGTGCAGACGTTATCGAAACGCTCGACGGCGGAAACCGCATGGTCGAGTTTGTGTACGATAAGGAAAGATCGAACATTTACGACATTCTCGACCGCATAGGAAATATGCCGCTGCCGCCGTATATAACCGAGCGCCTCGCGGACAAGAGCCGCTACCAGACGGTGTACGCGAAGACCGAGGGTTCAGCCGCCGCGCCGACCGCCGGACTGCACTTCACTGAGGAGCTGCTCGATAAGATCAAGGCTAAGGGGATCGCGGTCGTTCCGGTGATGCTGCACGTCGGGTTAGGTACGTTTCGTCCAGTAAAGGTCGACTCGCTGACCGAGCACGTCATGCACTCTGAGTACTTCTCAGTGAGCGAGGAGGCAGCCGCAGAGCTGAACGCGCGACGTGCCGCTGGAGGACGTATAATAGCGGTAGGTACGACATCCTGCCGCACGCTCGAGAGCGTAACGGACGAAGCGGGAGTGGTACACGCGATGAGCGGCGACACTGGTATATTCATCTACCCGGGGTACAAATTTAAAGCGGTAGACGCGCTTATCACGAACTTCCACCTGCCCGAGAGCACGCTGTTAATGCTCGTATCGGCATTCTCGAGCCGCGAGATCATGATGAACGCTTACGAGACCGCGATAAAGGAGAGATACAGGTTCTTCTCATTCGGTGACGCTTGTTTTATTAAGTGATAACAAGAGGAGCGTAATATGATTATATATTATGCAAGCAGTGAGATCGTAGAATTTCCGGAAATACGCAAAACACGCTATACAAAGGATTTTTCTTGGGGCTTTTACTGTACAAATATGTTAAATCAAGCTGTTCGTTGGGCGAACAGAGGAAACAGCGAACCGATAATAAACCATTACGAATACACGCCAAACAATAGATTAACAATATTGAAATTCGACGAAATAAGCGATGAATGGCTTGATTTTATCGCTTCATGCCGAAGCGGAAAAACGCACGGATATGATATTGTCGAAGGTCCTATGGCTGATGACACAATATGGAATTATGTTAATGATTTTATTATTGGTAATATAACTCGAAAACAGTTTTGGGCATTGGCAGAATTTAAATATCCAACTCATCAGATAAGTTTTCATACATTGTCGGCGATCGATTGCCTGACATTCAAAAAAAGTGAGGTAATCTATGACAGCTGAAATGAAAAACGACCTGTTTTATGTCTGCGCACTCATCGAATATACGGCATGAAAAACCAAAAATCACAGGCGAGTAATCGTCGAGTCGCTGGGAAAGGCTGGGGTATTGAAGCAGCTGCACGACGCGGGTGTAAATCACTGTCTGTCTTTTGAGCAGGTGAGCAACGAAATAATCGAATACTATCACATCCCAAATGGAGAGTTCGACACAATAACTGGATGTAAATACAAAATTCCAAGCTACACTGACATCGGGAAGCTATACAGCATAATGATTATCGAATGTGCCGGTAACGACGATATCGCAGACGAGCTTATCAAAGTGTTCTCATCATTCATAAGTGACGCTATATCCAACTTCGCCTCCGATGTGTACTACCAGAATCCGAGCTATCTTATATACTCATACCAACTCGGCAGACTGGCAGATTGAGTTCATCAATAATGCGCATATTATAGATATAATATGCGCATTATCTATTGACAAGCCTAATTGGATGTGCTATAATAGACTAAAAAGGAGCGGCAATATATGGCAAAAATTTCAACCAACATAAGCATTGACGCTGAAGTGAAGGCACAGGCACAGGAGCTCTTCTCCGGGCTTGGGATCGACCTTTCGACAGCTATCAACATTTTTTTAAAGCAGGCAGTACGCGATAATGGGTTTCCTTTCACGATCGGATACAAGTCGCGCGACGAAATGCTTGCGGACGTAGGACGACCCGGCGATAGTGATATGGACGAAAATTCGAACGAAACGAATACCGCTGAGCCGTATGAAGGCAGAGCGTTCCTCATCAAGGCACTGAATATCTTCGTAAACGAAGGCAAAGCGTCCTGTGCCCTTTTGCAGCGTAAGATGAATATCGGCTACAGATACGCGTCAACGCTTGTCGAAAAGATGGAAGATCACGATTGGATCGGTCCCCCAGAGGGCGCAAAGCCGCGAAAGGTGCTGATCTCAAAAGAGGAATATGAAAGGATAGCCGAAAGCTGGGGAAAATAAAACTTACGTTCTCTGAGTATCGAGACTTCCGGCGTTTCAATATGAGATATCACCTCTATTCATAATAAAATTATATCAAAGCTTTACAACAAATGCACTTATATTCAGTTGCATTTGTTGTAAAAATTTTCATCCAAAAAGCAAAAAAATATTTTTCCTGCGACGAAAAACGACACAATTCGCAGATAATATGTGATATAATGTAGTCACCGCGATGGAATCACACGGTATATATCAAATTATGAAAGAAAGTAGAGTAAAATCATGGAGAAAAAAATTTGTGCTATTACCGGAGTTACTCCGGACGATCTTGACTACGGATATGACGAGGAAGATATCGCCTGCGTCGAAACCAAGGCGGCAATTGCCGACCAGCTGCTTCACATCATCGGAGAGGGCTGTACGACATTTATGTCATCGCTCGAACAGGGAGCCGAAATGTGGGGAGCTGAAGCCTGCGCCGCGATTCGTGCGCTCGGCGGCAAGATAGACCTCATCTGCGTACCGACGGACGAGCTGCAAGCCAAACGCTGGCACCCCGAACGCCGCGAGCGTTACTACAAGCTGTTTGAGGAATGCACCGATGTAGTCACCGTCGACGATTCAAACGAATACATACTCGAAAACGCAACTCACGTTCTTGCGGTAGGTAAATCGACCCCGCTCACGGAGGAAGCCGAAAAGCGCGGCATTAAGGTAATAAAAATCTAAGCCGAAACGGCGAGAGGGTAAGCCTTTTAAAGGCTTACCCTCTCATTTTAAATATAATTTAATATTATCGTGACCTGAGTTCGATCGACACGTCGCCGTTGTCGTCGATCACAAGGTGCATCGGACGTATATATTTATTGTAGAACTGACGGCATTCCGCTTCCGACATAGTGACGCGCGTCGTGCGGTACACCTCGTCAAGCATAACGTTGACGTTGAGGCTCAGCGACTGGTCGAGGTAGTGCTTGATCGCGGTGACCAATGCAATTATCTTGATGTCGTTCGAATTTCCGGTGCAGAAGTCGTCGATATAGCAGAAGAATATCCCGCGGCTTTCGAGCGCCGACTTGATGTCCGGTCCGCACTTCTCCCACTCGAGCATTACAAGGAAGCGTGCGCTCGGCAGCGATTCGATGAGTCCCCAGTAGTCAGAGTCGCTCGACGCGATGATGAACGAGTCGACATTATTCATATAAAATTCCTTGCAAACACCGGTCGTCAGCCGGATATCGACCAGCGACTTCGATTCCTTCACGCGCTCTATCATGATGTGCTCGACCTCGATATTCTTCGAGAAATCGTTGAACAGCATCCAAGCGCTCGACGCATGTACGTCGTTATACAGCATAATTTTGCATATCTTTGCGATCTGCTCAGCGTCAAGGTTGTTGAGCGTCGCGATGAGCTTGTATGGGTCGGAGTTCTCGCAGTCGACAACAAGTATAGTTCGATTGCTCTCATTGATGAAATCGTATATATTATTCTTCACACGTGCGCCAGCGTCGGTGACCTTCGACAGATCGCTGAACTCATCATCGTGCTGCTTATAGAGTAATGTTACAAATTTCTTATCATTAAATAATATATTTCCCTGTTCTTCATTTGATTCCCAGTTAATGTACATTTGATACGGGTAGTTTGGGCGATTATTATAATACTTTTCGGACGCAGCCTTTGTTCCTTCCGGCGACAGTCCATTCGGCATAACGAACAGCTCGCGGATATACTGCCAGTTTATCCAAATCGGAAACAAACTGCTGCAATTGTTGATTCGGTCGCATATTGTGTGATTTATATCTATTATGTAATCGACCAGCATACGATTTTTAGTTTTTACAATATTTATACCTTCGCGTGCTAAATACATTATCGCATCGTTAGGAACGAGCTCAGGCATAGTCATTATCGTGCGGTATTCATACTTCATCTTCCGATTTATAATACCAAAATTTCGTTCTATAGCACCGCGGATACGACAAAGCTCGCGGACAATTTTTGCATTTTTATCTTTTTCGAGCAGCTCATATACATCCATCTGAGGTGGCTCGTGGTCGTTTTCAAATATTTCTTTTTTAATACCTATGAGGTATGCAACATATGAAACTATAACTCTCGTGCTGTTTTTATAGAATCCATTCCGAATCGCTTCCTGATCGGGCGCTTTCTCCGCGGCCGGGTCGGAATCGAAACACTCAACATCAATATTTTGATTATCCATTTATATAATTACACCTTTCCATCGTGAAAAATATTTTTTACACTGATTCCTTCAATAACTTTTATACATAAATAGTATATCACATTATTGTGAATTTTTATATGCTTTTTTATCAATGTAACGATAACTTTAATAAAATGTAATTTTAATTCGAGTTATTTCGACTCAACATACGTTATTTTCTCACTTTTGACGAACATTTTGTCTTACGAGCATATCTCGTACACCGAGCACGCTCGTCGTTTACATAGAATACCGCTTCAGACTCTCGCCTATCTTTTTCAGCGCCGAGCCCTCGAGTCGACTCACATATGAGCGCGATATGCCCATAAGCGACGCTACCTCGCGCTGCGTTATCGACGGACGGTCGCCGAGTCCGTAGCGCAGCGAGATTATCTGCCTCTCGCGCGGCGACAGCTCATTGTTGATGACCTGTATCGCACGAGCCGAACGCAGCTTCAGGTCGAGGTCGTCGGCTATCGTGTCGTCGACCGCGATTATGTCGCCCCACGTCAGCGGATTGCCGTCCTTGTCGATATCGATAGTCTCCGACATCGACACCTCCGCTGACAGCCGCTTCTGCGAGCGGAAGTACATCAGTATCTCATTTTGCAGGCACTTTCCAGCGTAGGTCGCAAAGCGCGCGCCAAGCTTTGGGTCGAATGAATCTACCGCTTTGATAAGCCCTATCGTACCAATGGAGATGAGGTCATCCTGATTCTTGCCGGACGAGTAGTACTTGCGGACAATGTGCGCAACAAGCCGCAGATTGTGCTCGATAAGCTCGTTGCGCGCCTCCATGTCGCCCTCCTCCTTCATCAGCCGGAAGCATTCGCGCTCACGTTCAGCGGACAACGGCGGCGGGAATGAGCCCCCGCTCCCTCCTCCGCTCTGCACCCGTAAAAATACAAACAGCAGCTTTGTTAAGAAATTAGTGTACATTTATTCCCTCCTGATATGTAATTGCTCTCGTATACTAATATTCAGAGACGCAGAATATTATTCGGCTGTTTTTATCGGATTATCAAGCAAGTCTATTGACAAAATGCGCAAAAACAGTTATAATATACATAGATACAACATTGTAAAGATGTTCTCCGCTTAAAGGCTGCGAATATCTTTACAATGTTGATTATATTATTAAATAAGGAACTAAAATGGCAAAATTTATCGCCGCTGTTGTTGGACCGACTGCGTCCGGAAAAACGGCGCTTTCTATCGAACTCGCCGAACGGCTCGGCGGCGAGATAATATCCTGCGATTCGATGCAGATCTACCGCGGCATGGACATCGGCACTGCTAAGCCGACCGTTGACGAAATGCGCGGAATACCTCATCACATGATAGACATTATCGAGCCAAGCGAACGCTTCTCTGCCGC
This sequence comes from Clostridiales bacterium, assembly GCA_022791685.1. Classification (GTDB taxonomy): domain Bacteria; phylum Bacillota; class Clostridia; order Oscillospirales; family CAG-272; genus Flemingiibacterium. The sequence goes on along the minus strand of JAAVZO010000011.1, from coordinate 21,706 downwards.
CGATTACGCGCCGCTCGCACGTGCTGCCGCCGACGACATAATCGCACGCGGCAAGCTTCCGATATTCTGCGGCGGAACGGGACTCTACCTCGACGCGGTGCTGACCGCCAACGTCTACTCACCCGGCGAGACCGACGAAACGCTGCGCAGCGAGCTGCTTCAATATGCTGGGCAGAACAGCGTCGACGCGCTCTGGCAGCGGCTCAACGCAGTTGACCCTGAAACGGCGGAAGCGGTCCACCCGAACAACGTCAAGCGAGTCGCGCGCGCACTCGAGATATACCTTACGACCGGTACGCCGAAGTCTGAGTGGGATCGACGTTCGCGTCTCGCTCCGCCGCCGTACCAGTCGGTGCTGTTTGCGCTCGACCGTCCGCGCGATGAGCTGTACGAGCGAATCGACAGCCGCGTCGACATAATGCTTGAGGCGGGGTTGGTCGATGAGGTGCGCGGACTCGTGGATTCGGGACGGCTTCCGCGTGTTTCGACCGCCGCACAGGCGATCGGCTACAAGGAGATCATATCATTTCTTGACGGTGAAACTACCCTCGACGCGGCGGTCGACGAGATAAAACGCTCGTCGAGGCGCTATGCGAAACGTCAGCTGACGTGGTTTCGACGCGAAAAGAGCGTGAATTGGCTTAATATGGATAATAATTTTGAAGTTATTGTAAACAATGCGCTAAAGCTCTTAACGTTTGACTGATTTTGTGGTATAATTAAGGAATAAAAGATTTGCTGCGTTATATCACTATAGCAGCAATTCCTGTAATTACCTTTTTTGTCGGGGGTTTCTAAGCTTGAAAAATAATAGAAAAATAAATACGACCCCTGCAAACAAGCGTCCCTCGGCTGAAAATAACGGAAAACTAACAAAATTCGCACTGCACATCGTATCGCTCGTTATATCGGCGGCTTCGATATTTTACCTTGGATACCACTTCCTTTCGAGCTTCTCAACCGACATCGAGACCGAGTACGCAGTGCTTGTCACAGACAGCGATATGATATCGCTCGACGGGTATATTTTCAGAAACGAGCGCGTGCTTTACACAGAGCAGAACGGCGATTATGCAGTCGGCGTGCTCCAGTCGGACGGAACTAAGGTGAAGGTAGGCGGCACCGTCGCAAACTTATACAACGCATCAGCGACCACCAACACCGATTCGATAGTGGCAATCGACAAGCAGCTCGATCTATTGACCTCGAGCTCGCTGACCGACGGCATGACATCATCCGACACGAGCGTTATCGACAGTCGGATAGCGACTTACTACTACACAATACGAAAAGCGTCCGAGTCGGGCAGTTATCAAAATCTTCAAAAACGCCGCGACGAAATGCTCACGCTGATAAATAAGCGTATGCTGATAACCGGCGCGGTCGACAGCTACGACGCGGTCATCGAGGACTTAAAATTCGAGCGCGAGCAGCTGACGCTCGACTACGAAAACGCATCCGGCACAGTAACAACGCCGGTATCCGGTTACTTCTACTCCCAGCTTGACGGGTACGAGCGCATTTTCACCGCCGACTCGCTCGCTGAACTGACGCTTGACGGCTTCGACTCACTGCTCGACCGCGAGCCGACAAGCTACGCGAAAAGCGCCGTCGGAAAGGTAGCGACAGACTTCGATTGGTATGTCGTCAGCGAAACGAATCGCGAGAGCCTGCGCTACTTCAATGAGGGCTCGACCTACACAGTACAGTTCCCGTACAACAACGACGAGAGCATAAGAATGACGCTTTCGGACATAATTCAGGACACTGGAAGCGAGCGTATCCTGCTTGTTTTCGAGACTAACAAGATACCTGAGGACTTCAGTTTCCGGCGTATGCAGCCGATCGAGGTAGTCCGCAGCTCGCACACAGGATACCGCGTGCCGATCTCGGCAGTGCGTCTCGTTGACGGCGTGCAGGGCGTGTACATTTTGGTCGGAAGCACGGTAGAATTCCGCGAGATAGAAATTCTGCTGGAGCTCGACGGTTACTACATCGTCGCGCCGCAGGACACCCGAAACGACCCCGACTACGCGAAAAAGCTGGGCGTTCACGATGCGATTATCACCGGCGGCAAGGGATTGTATGTCGGAAAAACTATAGAATAAGCAAAAATATTTCATTATTACGAAGGAATATTATGGATAATACCTATGATGTGACCGAACCGCGATTCGCGCCAGAGCTTATCGCTGAGCGGTTAGATAATGTGCGCGGGGAGCTCACTTCCCTGCTGCATGATTACGGCGGTCAAGTAAAGCTGCTCGCCGTCACAAAGACCGTTCCGGTCGATGTGATAAATTATACAATTGACGAACTCGGTATTGACGCGATCGGTGAAAACCGCGTGCAGGAGCTGCTCGAAAAATACGACCAGCTGCACAAACCGGCAAGCGGAAAGCTCGAGATACACATAATCGGCAGCCTGCAAACCAACAAAGTCAAGTACATCATCGACAAAGTCGATATGATAGAATCGGTCGACAGCCTGAAACTTGCGGCTGAAATAGACAAACAAGCCAAAAAAGTAGGGCGGACGATGGACATTCTCGTCGAAGTCAACATCGGGCGCGAACCGCAAAAAGGCGGCATAATGCCTGATGAACTGCGCGATCTCGTGTCATCAATAAGCGTGTGCGATTCGCTCGTGCTGCGCGGTATAATGACGATAGCACCTGTAAGTTCGAGTGAGGAGTACGCGAAATATTTTGCAGAAACTAAGCTGATTTACGACGACTTGAAAAATGACCCGCCGAGCGGCATTGACCCGATGAAAATCGATACATTGTCGATGGGAATGAGCGGAAGCTGGCGTGAAGCGGTCATCGCGGGTTCGAATGAGATCCGCCTCGGCTCATCAATATTCGGTGCGCGGAATTACAGCGTTTCAACGCTGCAATAATTATAGTTAATAAATAAAAATAAGTATATAACAAGTGTAAATTTTTGGAGGTAACATAAAAAATGGGACTTTTTGACAAGATTAAGCAGGGTATCAATCCCGAAACCGATCCTGCATACGATGATCAGGATATGTATACACAGCAGATTCAGAACGACTTCAACGATAATTTATATCAGCAGCCTCAGCAGCAGTACGCGCCCCCTCAGCAGGAGCAGTACGCACCTCAACCGGCCGACACTGGTATGTCGGTAAGCGGAAGCTCACTTGAACTGAAGGTCGTAAAGCCGGAGCGCTTCGACGCTGTACCGCAGATCGCAAATCACCTGCTCAACCGCCGCACGGTCGTCCTCAACCTTGAGGAGACAAACAAAGAGACCGCACGCCGCCTGCTCGACTTCCTTTCGGGTGTCGCATATTCGATAAACGGCAATCTGAAGCGCGTCGCTAACAATACTTATGTCATTACCCCCTGCAACGTCGATGTCACGGGCGACCAGCTCCGCGACAAACGTCAGAAGGAAGAAAGCGCAGACCTCTACTCTAACGATATCTGAGCCGCAGATTAACGGCTGAATATCAACGCTTGATAGGAGATAACATTTGATTGGTGTTATTTATGTAATAACCAAAATCGTCAGTATTTTTCTGACCATTTTGCAATTTATGATGTTGATACGCGCGATCATGTCGTGGCTGCCGATAGACGATGATTCAAATCTATCGAATTTTCTGTACGCCATGACAGAGCCGGTCATATATCCGGTGCGCGCGCTGCTGAGCCGCATTGAAGCGCTTAACGAGCTGCCTATCGACATCTCGTTTATCGTCGCTTTTATGCTGCTGAGCATTATCCAGATCCTGCTTCCCAGCATAACTTTATAATATTTTTATGAACTATTCAAGTATTCAGGCAGTCATGACCGATGAAGAACGGCTGCTCGTCAGACGCTGCGAAGAGCTGCGTGAGCGAGCGAATGGCGGTTCTCCGGCATTTTCGCAGTTTCTGAGCCCGCGCGAGTGCGTGATACTTCGTGCATTTGGGCTGCTCTCGCCTGACGTGAAATCAACCGACGAGCTCGCCGGACTTGACACGATATGCTTTTTCTGGGGCGGATACCCAGACGCTGAGCGCGTGGTCTACTGTGCGTTGCCGTCGTATTTCGCGTACTCAATTGCAGCTGAGCCTGATTCCGATATCATCCCGGCAATCGCGGGAACTGTCCAAAATGAGCTCAGCGAAATATTCGTGCCGCTTCGGATAAAGACGAGCGGCTACGTAAATCTGACGCACCGTGATTTTCTCGGCTCGCTGCTGGCGCTCGGTATCGACCGCCGCGTTATCGGCGACATTGTTATCGACGACGATGGCGCGATAGTCTTCGCCGCCGTGCAGATCGCCGGATACATCAAAAGTGAGCTCACCACGATCGGACGCGATAAAGTCAAGGTCGCTGACACTTCCCTGCCCGATGGATTCGCACCAAAGCGTGAATTCGAGGCGGTAAGCGCGACGCTCGCTTCAGCGCGGCTCGACGCGGTCGTTTCAGAGCTCGCGAGGACTTCGCGTGAAACGGCAAAGGAACTGATTCGCCGTGGACTCGTGGAGCACAATTATTTCACCGCCGACGAACCCGACTCACCCGTCGTGGGCGGCGACGTGATCTCGATCAAGCGCGAGAGCCGTATCCGGTTTGGTAAGTACATAATCGACAGAATCGACGAGCAAACGTCGAAAGGCAGATTGAAGCTCGCCGCAAGAAAGTATATATAGCTTTGCTGTATAATGATGAAAGAAACCGCGAGTGCGCATGACTTATAATAGCCCATATAGATTTTGCGTACCTCCTATAAACAAATCCCGCAAACCCCACCCCGAAAGGAATGAAGATAATGCTACCTCCGCACGAACTAAAAAATAAGACCTTTTCGCGTGCGATGCGCGGATACAATCCGGTAGAAGTCGATGAATATATTGAGTTCATCATCGAGAAATACACCGAGCTGTACCGCGAGAATGACGAACTCGAGCGTAAGCTCAAGACCGCTGTAACAAAGCTCGACGAAATTAAGAATGACGAGGATTCTATCCGCAGCGCTCTGATCGACGCGAAACGCGCCGCAGCACAGATCAAATCCGAGGCCGAGGATCGCGCGCAGGCGATCATTCGTTCCGCAAAATCCAGCTGCAACACTATTCTGTCCGACTTCAACGACAAGATCGAGGCCGGAAGAAGTACGCTCATCGAAATGAAGCGCGATACATTACAGCTCAAGCGCGAGCTGTTCGATAGATATAGCGAGCACATCCGCTACCTTGACAAACTCACCGAGGGAATCGACCCTGCCGATATTCCGGAAGCAGATACGCTTCGTAAGCAGGCGGTAAGCGAGTTGAAGTCAAGCATTGCCGCGGCTTACAGTTCACCGTCGGATAACACGACTGTAAATGAACCAGCTGCGAGTGAACCTGCGTCGACAGCTGAAACGTATGAGCCGCAGCCGTCATATTCAGAACCTGAGGAGACACAGAATCTCGATGATACTGTTGTGTTCTCGCCAAGCGATGTGATCAATGAAAATGATACATCAAGTGAAGATGCGCTTATCGACAATTATCTGCTCGATAATGCCGCACAATCAACAAATAATGAGCCTTCCAACGACACAGATACAATTGTATTCGACAAAATCCCAAGCGAACTGAATGACGATTCCGAGGCGCTGAGCGTCAACCGCGAGCCAGTCCCAACCTCGCGTCATTCAATGAAGGACTCAATTAAAGAACTAAATAAACGCTATAAAGAGGCTGAAGATGTTATCAATACGCCCGACAGCGACCTCGACGATGACACGAACTATCTTGATTTCGTAAAATCTGTCACCGGACGCAGCGATGATTCCGATGATTCGGACAAGCAGGCTGATTTTGACCTCATTTTTAACGACTCCAAAAAGAAAAAATAACCATATTCTGACATGAAAGGAAATATACACTAACGATGCCACAGGATTATTCCAAATCACTCAATCTCCCAAGCACCGACTTCTCAATGCGCGCAAACCTTCCGCAGCGCGAGCCCGAAATCGGCAAGGTCTGGAAAGACGAGGATATCTACCACAAAATGCTCGAACGAAATGCAGGACACACCCCCTTCATCCTGCACGATGGACCTCCCTTCTCGAACGGAAACATCCACATGGGAACCGCGATGAACAAGGTTCTCAAGGATTTTATCAATAAATACAAATCAATGTCCGGATTCTACACACCATACGTGCCCGGATGGGACAACCACGGTATGCCTATCGAGTCCGCGATCATCAAAAAGAACAAGCTCGACCGCAAGAAGATGTCGATATCCGAATTCCGTTCCGCCTGCCACAAGTTCGCGCAGGATTTCGTCGACATTCAGATGACAAGTTTTAAGCGTCTCGGTGTTCTCGGCGATTGGGATAACCCATACTTGACGATGGATCCAAAATTTGAAGCGCGCGAAGTCAAAGTTTTTGGCGAAATGTTCAAAAACGGCTGTATCTATAAGGGACTTAAGCCGGTTTACTGGTGCCCGCACGACGAGACCGCGCTCGCTGAAGCTGAGATTGAGTACAAGGACATCGATTGTACTTCTATCTATGTAAAGTTTAAAGTTAAGGACGACCTCGGCAAGCTTTCGGGACTCGACCTTGCAAATACCTACTTCGTGATCTGGACGACCACCACATGGACGCTCCCGGGCAACCTCGCAATAGCCGTTCATCCGCGCGAAAAGTACGTCGCAGTTAAGGCTGAAAATGGCGAAACATACATTGTTGCCGATATGCTCGCTGACAAAACTATGAAAGTTGCTGGAATCGAGAACTACGAGCGCGTCGCTGAATTCAAGGGTCAGGACTTCGAATACATGAAGGCTCAGCACCCGTTCATCGACCGCGACAGTATGCTCGTTTGCGCAGATTACGTAACCATGGACAGTGGTACTGGATGCGTTCACACCGCGCCCGGCTTCGGTGCAGACGACTACGTCACCTGCCGCCGTTACAAAATGGACATAATCGTGCCGGTCGATGACCGCGGATATCAGACCGCTGACGCTGGCAAGTTCGCCGGAATGTACTACGAGGAGTCGAACAAAGCAATACTCGACGATATGAAGGAATCGGGCGCACTTCTTGCATCTGAGCAGGTACTCCATAGCTACCCGCACTGCTGGCGCTGCAAGAATCCAATAATTTTCCGTGCAACTCCGCAGTGGTTCTGCTCGGTAGACGCATTCCGCAGTAAAGCTGTAAAGGCGTGCGACGACGTGAAGTGGTTCCCTGTTTGGGGCAAAGACCGCATGGTTTCGATGATAAACGAACGCGCCGACTGGTGCATTTCGCGTCAGCGCCACTGGGGACTGCCGATTCCGGTATTCTACTGCCCTGAGTGCGGCAAGCCGATTGCGAATGACGAAACGATAAACGCAATTTCTGAGCTGTTCGCAGCTGAAGGCTCGAATGCTTGGTTCGATAAATCCGCTGAGGAAATTTTGCCAGAGGGCTTCAAGTGCCCGCATTGTGGCAATTCCGCTAATTTCACAAAAGAAACTGACACGCTCGATGGTTGGTTTGACTCAGGTTCGACGCATTTCTCGGTGCTCGAGGATGGCGAACTGTCGAAGTGGCAGAATATGTCATGGCCCGCGGACCTCTACCTTGAAGGCGCTGACCAGTACCGCGGATGGTTCCAGTCGTCGCTGCTGACCGCAATCGGCGCGAAGGGACAGGGCGCTCCGTACAAACAGGTGCTCACTCACGGCTGGACGGTCGACGGCGAGGGCAAGGCTATGCACAAGTCGCTCGGCAACACTATCGCACCTGAGGACATCATCAAGAAATATGGCGCTGACCTCCTCCGTCTTTGGGCGGCTTCGAGCGACTACCAGCAGGATGTCCGCGTTTCCGATCCGATATTCAAGCAGCTCTCCGAGACCTACAGAAAAATCCGCAATACCGCGCGTATCATCATGGCAAATCTTGGCAAAGCGGGCGAGGATTTCAATCCCGACACCGATATGCTGCCGTACAGCGAGCTCTGCGAGATCGATAAATGGGCACTTTCGCGTCTTAACAAACTGGTAAAAGAAGCCAACGACGCATACGAAATATACGAATTCCACATAGTTATACACGCAATTTCCAACTTCTGCACCGTCGATATGTCTAAATTGTACATCGACATCACGAAGGACCGCCTCTACGTTGAGCGCACCGATTCGAAGGCACGCCGCTCGGCTCAGACCGCGATGTACATGATTTTGTCGGCGCTGACTCGACTCGTCGCACCGCTCCTCTCCTACACCGCTGAGGAAATCTGGCACGCGATGAAGCACGTATCGACCGATGACACACGCAGCGTATTCCTTTCGGATATGCCGAAGTACGATTCGTCGCTCGACCTCGAGAATGAGGAAAAGTGGGATAAGCTGTTCGCTCTGCGCGACGACGTGATGAAGGCACTCGAAATCGCGCGCGCCGACAAGCTCATCGGAAAATCGCTCGACGCGAAACTCACGATCTATGCTCCCGACGCTGACACCTACGCCCTGCTCGACAGCTTCAAATCCGAGCTCGAGGACGTGTTCATCGTTTCCGGCGTAACACTGACGACCGACGCTGCACCCGAAGGTGCGTTTACCGAATGCAATCCGGTCGACGGAGTTGTTCTCGGCGGCGTACTTGTGGAGACTGCCGACGGCGAGCGCTGCGACCGCTGCTGGAAATATTCGACAGAAACTCACGCTGACGGCGACTCGCACCTCTGCGCACGCTGCAAAGCAGTGATCGAGGGCTGATGTTCAAGCGCATAATTTGGCTGATAATCGCCGTCGCGTCGGTCGTAATTGACCAGCTAACAAAATGGCTCGCGGCGACGAGACTTCAGCCGGTTGGAACATTTCCGATCATAGAAGACGTGCTGCACTTGACTTATGTCGAAAATCGTGGCGCGGCGTTCGGAATGCTGAAGGATCACCGCTGGATATTCATGGTAACATCCACTGTTGCGGTCATCGGAATACTGGTATTTATGTTAGTTTTCTACAAAAAATACTATCATCCGCTGCTATATACCGGACTTTCGCTGATAGTAGGCGGCGGTATTGGCAACATGATTGACCGTGTGGCTCTTGGATATGTAGTCGACTTCATCGACTTCCGGCTGATAAATTTCTGGGTGTTCAACGGTGCGGACAGCTTCGTCTGCATTGGCGCGGCACTCGTGGTGATATACGTGTTTATGTCCGAATCAAGCAGCAAGAAGTCAGCAGTTACGGAATGAAATTGATATAATTTTAGAGGTGCTGCACAAAAATGCAGCGCCTCTTTATTGTGATTATTGGAGAATTGTATGAAAATCACACCCGAACACGTGGGCAAGCGGCTTGATATATTTCTTGCCGAGGTTGAAGGAATCACACGTTCAGCGGCACAAAAGCTGATAAGCGGCGAGTTTGTGACAGTAAATGACCAGATCCCGGCAAAAAATTACAAGCTCCGCAATGGAGATGAAGTTGAGTGCGAGTTTCCCGAACCTGTGCCCGCCGACGCTATACCGCAAGATTTGCCAATTGACATTGTATATGAAGACACTGATTTGTTGATAGTGAACAAGCCAAAAGGCATGGTCGTGCACCCTGCCCCCGGCAATCCCGACGGTACGCTCGTCAACGCGCTACTCTGGCACGTTCGCGACCTATCCGGAATCAACGGCGTTATCCGTCCCGGCATCGTTCACAGAATAGACAAAGATACAAGCGGACTGCTCATCGTCGCAAAAAACGACGCTGCGCACCTCGCACTCGCCGAGCAGATAAAGGAACACAGCTTTGAGCGTGAATACCGCGCAATCCTTGTCGGTAACCTGCGCGACGACCGCGGAATTGTCGATGCACCGATAGGACGAAGCCCGCGCGACCGGAAGAAAATGGCAATTGCTGCAAATGGGCGACCGGCGCGCACGCATTACGAGGTGCTCGAGCGGTTCAACGGCTACTGCTACGTTCGACTGGTGCTCGAAACTGGGCGGACACATCAGATCCGCGTGCATATGTCGTCACTCGGACATCCGGTGTTCGGCGACGAGGTTTACGGCGCGAACCACACGCCATTCGAGCGGCAGTCTGCAATATCCGGACAATGCCTGCACGCTAAGGTGATAGGATTTCGTCACCCAACGACCGGCGAGTTCATGCGTTTTGACTCGGAATTACCCGATTATTTCGAGAAAATACTTGGAAAATTAAGAGAAAATCAAGAGATATAAGAAGGTAAAAATATATGAAATTCACAAACAAACTGATAGTCAGCGACATTGACGGAACATTCATCGACTCACACAGCAAGCTTGTGCAGCGCAATCTCGACGCGGTCGAATATTTCAAAGCAAACGGCGGACTTTTCACGATTGCCACCGGACGCGTTCCCGAATCGATGGATCGACTAAAGCCGATAGTCGACCTCACGAACGCGCCTTGCATTTGCTGCAACGGCGCATTTGTATACGATTTCAAAAAAGGCGCTCGCAGCAGTGAAATTTTCCTCGATTATGACAAAACTACTGAACTAATCAAGGAAGTTCGTGCCGCTTTTCCAGAAATCGGAATCAGAATTTCAGCGCGCAACGGTTACTGCGTCGCACATCTGAACGAGCATCTGAAAAAGAGCCTGAATATCGATAAGCTGCGTTCGAACGGACTATACCATGAAGCTGACGTTGATTCACTGCCCCGCGATGGATGGACGCGCGTCGCATTCGAGCACGAGCCGGAGATACTTGACCAACTCGCCGAGTACATAACGCCAAAATATGCGGAATATTTCAGTTTTTCAAAAGCTGAGCCGCGGATCTTCGAATTCCAAGACATCACCGCAACTAAAGGAACAGCGATAGCACGTCTTCGTTCCGAGCTGATTTCGTCCGCAAAAGCCAGCGAATCACTGAAAATATACGCCATCGGCGACTACGGCAACGACGTTGACATGCTCCGGCACTGCGACGTTCCAGCCTGCCCCGCGAACGCGATCCCAGCCGTTAAAGCTGTCGCAAAGCTTCATCTCTGCTCATGCGACGATGGTGCGATAGGCGATTTGGTCGAAGCGATCGAGCAAGATTAGTAAATATCCCACGACTTCGCCGGGGGATATTTACTAATACAGAAAAGGGAAGCTAACGCTTCCCTTTTATTTTTATGATTCGCTATTATCTTTTTCAGGAGCTTCTCCGTCCTTCGGAATCGCAACGTTCATCGCCTTTATCGCACATTCGATCATCGAATCGTCGGGCTCATGCACCGTTATGTGCTGAAGCCAAACGCCAGGGGCTGATACTATTTTTGTAATTATATTGTCGTGCTTTCCGCAGAACTTTATCAGCTCATAACCTATTCCAACAGATACCGGCAGCAGCGCCAATTTTATCAGAGTGCGCAGCAGCGGATTGGTCACTGTGATGAACATCGAAATGATGATTCCGACAAGCAGCATCAGTATCATGAAAGAAGTTCCGCAACGGGGGTGAAATCTTCTCTGCGGACGGATATTTTCGACCGTCAGCGGCAATCCCGCTTCATAGCAAAATATCGTCTTATGCTCCGCACCGTGATACTGGAACAGTCGGCGAATATCCTTCATAAGGCACATCAGCGACATATAGCCGACAAACAGCAGGATTCGGAAAAGTCCCTCAAACACGCTGCGTATCACACGATTATCGAGCGCCGGCACCGCTCCGGAGATCCACGAAAACAGCTGTGCGGGCAGCCATATGAAAAGCGCTATCGACAGCGCGACTCCCAGCACCGAGCCTATCATCATCGCTCCGGACATCAAAATCGAGTCCTTCTTTTTTTCCTTCTCGGTACGCTCGGCTTCTGCCTCTTCAGGCATAGCGATCTCCGCCGACCGCATAAGGCAGCGGTAGCCGGTCTTCATCGAGTCGATAAAATTGAATATGCCGCGAATGAACGGCAGCTTCAGGAATTTCGGACGGTTCGAGGTTTCAGTGTCCCACTCCTCCAGCACGATCTCACCGGCAGGATTTCTGACTGCCATCGCCGACTTGATAGGCCCGCGCATCATGATCCCTTCGATCAGCGCCTGACCTCCGATAGACGTATATTTACAGGCTTTTTGCTCTTTTTTCATGTACGTATCCACCTATGCAGCTCATTTTCCTCGCCAAGGCGAGCCTCCTGTGTGCCGTCCTTTGAAACATAATGCCATTTGATACCAAGGTCGCTGAGCCAACCACGCGTTACTATTGTTTTCCATATATGGGTATCATATCCTTTACCAGCGTCATTATCCCAGAGCCAATCGGGCGTACACCAGAAACAATAATCTGGGTCGATAGCGTCGTACACGTTCTTGTCAACGCCCTGCTGACCATGGTGCGCACACTGTACGTAATCTGCCTTCAGCAATTCAGGTGGGGTCATTTCAAGCAGCTGATTTCCACCCTCAACACCAAGGTCGCCGAGGAATATCATACTGCGTCCGCTCGCGTCAAGGCGATAGACGACCGACGAATTATTTATATGGTTAGTATCGATAGTTTCATCCGGTGTACGCAGTACACGAATGGTAATTTCGCCATACGTATGGACATCTCCACGCTGCACTGTTCTAACGTCGCAGTTGTGCAGCTTGAGCTGCTCACGCAGGCGGGTGACGTGCATCATAGGGTCGTCGTTATCGCCACTGTTCGCGATATATTCGTCGGATGGAAAATTATAGTAGATAGTACCGATCTTCAGGTCTTCGGTGTGCCTTTCGAGCATAGAATAGAGCGCGTCGATATGGTCGCTGTGCGGGTGAGTCAGATACCACGCGTCGATAACTCCGCCGAGCGAGCGAACGTAAGTGCAAAGATAATCAGCGTCACAGGTATATCCGCCGTCGATAACGACAAGCTTTTTGCCGTCAGTGATAATAAACGACATCATCTGCCTTGACGACTGAGATGTAAGCATATAAACTGTAGTCATAGTCATATTCCTCCAGAATAGTTTTTAACTTAGTAATGTCCACGCACGATAGTCGAGGACATATTGTCAATACTGTATTATATGATACCACCTTTTTTAAAAAAAGTCAATAAATATATTGTTAATACTCGACTGCCGTTGACAATTTGCGCCTGAAGTGATATAATATATGTAAGAAAAACAAATGCCATATAGCGCGAAGGATAAAATCGCGCTGAAAGGATAAAATCATGATACTGAATTCACGCGAAACCTGCATCGCCTACCGCTGTCCCTACTGCACATCCGGCGTTAAGAGCATGGTCGGAGTATTCTCCCTCTCAGGCTCGATGAAGAAGCTGAAATGCGACTGCGGCGCAAGCGAATTAACGATAACTCACACAAACGACGGTAAACTGCGCATTACTGTGCCTTGCCTATTCTGCCAGCACGACCATACATTTACAATCAGCTCGAAGCTTTTCTTTGATAAAGAATTGTTTATATACCCATGCCCCTACTCCGGAATCGACCTTGTTTTCCTTGGCACGCCGGCAGCTGTCGAAAAGGCGCTTGAAAAGTCCGAGCAGGCTCTGCTCGAAATGCTGAAGGAAGCCGGTATCGACGACATAGACGCGCTGCACGAAAGTCTCGAGACCGCGAACCCATACGACGACGAGATCGACGGCCGCCGCGAATACGATCCTTCCATATACGATGCTATTATGTTCGTCATCCGCGACCTGATGGAAGCGGGCGAGATATCCTGCTGCTGCGACGACGGCGAGTACGATGTGGCTGTTTCAGACGACCATGTCAAGGTCTACTGCAAATCCTGCGGCGCGTCAAAGGACATCCCCACCGACAGCGAGATCTTCGCGCGCTCATTTATGGAGGTACATCATTTGAAGCTGGAGCGGCTTTGAGGGCTCTAAATGAAGTTGTAAAAATAAGTTGTAGCAAAACCTGCGCCAATACATAATATGATATCAGAGGGCGAAAAACAATACGCCAAAGACACAGCGACGCTGTAAACATAATACGTTTCTACGTAATATATGTCTTCCATATTGACGTATCAGTCCCTCAATAACTGGGGTTTACCCGGAATTTAATAAGCGAAAGAGGTCATATTATGAATAACAACTGTCTTTGCAACATTTTCGACAACAACTGCATCTGGCTCATCATCATCGCGCTCCTCATCATCTTCTGCTGCGGCAACAACGGCGGCTGCGGCTGCTGCTAACCTTACAAGCGAACTGCTGACAGCAGCTCGTGAATAAAACATAAGGCACTGCAAATGCAGTGCCTTATGTTTTTACTGAAAAGTACATATTATCAAACTTATCTTTACTTGACATTCTATTGGTTTTATGTTATCATATTTGTAAGGAAATTATATTGATGTGTTAGAATAAATATATTTTGTTCAAGCAAATTTGCATAAGCAGTTTTCTCCATGTCCACACATCGCAGAAAGGAAATTAACAAAAATGAAAATTAAACCATCACCTAAACAGCTCGAATTCCTCGACTGGGAATTCGGCGTATTCTTCCATTTCGGAATCCGCGCATTCTTCCCCGGTCACAGAGACTGGGACGGCAAGCCTATGCCCGCCGAAGCCTTCAACCCGACACAGCTCGACTGCAAGCAGTGGGTGCGCACTGCCAAGGCAGCAGGTGCGAGATATTGTATCTTGACCTGCAAGCACCACGACGGATTCGCTAACTGGCCCAGCAAATACTCCGACTACTCGGTCGCTCAGTCGCCGTGGGAAAACGGTAAGGGTGACGTTGTGAAATGCTTCGTTGACGCTTGCCGTGAGTTCAACGTAAAGGTTGGACTTTACTACTCGCCTGCTCAGTGGGGCGGAACTGTCAAGTTCGAAAATCCGGTCGAGTACGACGATTACTTCATCAACCAGATTTCGGAACTGCTCACAAATTACGGCAAGATCGACTACCTCTGGTTCGACGGCTGCGGCTCGGAAAATCACGAGTACGACAAGGACCGCATTATCAACGTGATCCGCACTCTTCAGCCTGAGATACGCATATTCTCGATGTGGGACCCCGACACTCGCTGGGTAGGCAACGAGGACGGTTACGCCGATATGCCGAACATAAACACAGTTGATAAGGCGGCATTCTCGGTATTAGCTGAAGGCGACCGCGACGTAGGCGGTATGCGCTATCTGCCCGCTGAATGCGACATGATGATGCGCAACACATGGTTCGACTGTGAGGCTAACGTCGATATGGTCAAGTCGGTCGATGAGCTCGTCGGAATATACGAGTATTCTGTCGGACGCGGAGCTAATATGCTGCTGAACATCGGTCCGGACAGCCGCGGATTGCTTCCCGAAGCTGACGCTGCACGTATAGTTGAGTTCGGCGCTGAGCTGAGACGCAGATATATACCGCTTCCCTTCACTGCTGCCGTCAAGGAAGGCGAAAACCGCTGGTCAATCTCTCCGGACGAGCGCCGCATTGGCTGCGATCCGAAGGATTACCGCTCGCTGCTCGCTGACACCTGCATTATCGAAGAGGATATCGCCGACTGCGAAGCGATAGAGGAATTCAAGCTCTACGCTAAAACCGCAGTTTCGGGTGGAATCGTATGTATTTACAGCGGAAGCACCATCGGACACAAGGCTATCTGCCGCTTCCCGACCATGCGTGTGCGTCAGCTCATACTCGAAGTCACAAAGTCTGAAGGCGAACCGAAGATCAAGAGTATCTCGCTCTGCAAAGTAAACTAACCGTCAATCTATAGTAGATTCAAGCAGCGCTTGCAAACCGCAGGCGCTGTTTTTATGTAAATTCAATGATCGCTTTATGGACAAACCGCGGAAAATATGATATACTATATACATCAAAACAAAATATGCGATCACAAAGGAGTTACACTATGTTTGACAAAGCAATACTCAGCGAACGAATCTCATCACTGCGCCGCGAAAAAGGCATGACTCAAGCGGAGCTCGCGGACAAGCTCGGTATCAGCCATCAGGCAATAAGTCAGTGGGAGCGCGGCGAGACGCTGCCCGACATTACCCTGCTGCCGGACATCGCGGAGCTGCTCGGTACCGACATAAACGCGCTGTTCGGGATAGAAACACCAGCATCGAGCAAAGCGACGATTGAATCTGCCTTCATATCCGGTCAGCACATAGATTGCGACGGTGACTTCAAATATACCGGCGATATCGGCTCGGCAGATGTCGGTGGAAGCTTGGAAATTTACGGCAGCGTGAACGGTGACATTGACGCGGGCGATGAAGTCAGCGTTACCGGCGATGTCGACGGTGACATAGACGCAGGCGGAAGCGTAACGGTCGGCGGAAAGGTTGCCGGCGATATCGACGCGGGCGATAACGTCAGCGTTAGCGGAGGTGTTGAAGGCGATGTCGATTCAGGCGGCAGCGTCACTATATCCGGCGGAATCGGCGGCGACATTGACGCGGGCAGCGACGTTAGCGTATCAGGCGGCGTTGCTGGAAATATTGACGCGGGCGGTAACATTGGCGTATCAGGCGGAGTTGCTGGAAACGCTGATGCAGGTAATAACATCAGCATATCGGGAGGAGTTGCGGGAAATATCGACGCGGGTAATAACATCAGCGTGTCAGGCGGAGTCGCGGGCAACGCTGACGCAGGTAATAACATCAACATATCGGGAGGAGTTGCAGGAAATATCGACGCGGGCAACAATGCAGCGATAAGCGGCAATGTGAGCGGCAGCATAGAAGCCGGCAACAACGCGGAAATCAACGGCGATGTAGACGGAAGCATTCGCGCAGGCGGCAATATCGTTGTCGGCGATAAGAATGATCTGCGCAATTGTCACGTCACGCGCAATATTGAGTGCGACGGCGACTGCGAGCTCTACTGCGACGTTGACGGTGATGTCATTGTCGGCGGCGACCTCATCCTGCGCGGCAATGTCGGCGGCAGGCTTGAAGTAGACGGCGAGATCACGCGGATATAAATTTAATACAATAAAAAAACATTCGCATTGAAAATTTACAATGCGAATGTTTTTTATGTAAATTATTTATCGATATTCTCCATTACCTTGTCGATCGAAGCTTCTATCGACGTAAGCGTGGAAGCAAGCGTTGAGGCTATGGAATCGTTGGTTATTACCACATTGTGCACTTCTTTCCAAATCGGCATTACCCAGCCATACGCCATGCCAAATTCGAGGCAGCGCGTTTCGCGTATTATCTCGAACATCTCTATAGATTCGTCGGTGCGCAGCATTTTATGAGACATTCTGCCCTCGTAGAAGTACGGCATTATCTCACTGTACGTAATATACGACATCGCGTCGATTATAGCTCCGGTCTCGTGCGGGCGCTGATTCGTTACCGGAACGCACATCATGCACGGGAATGTGCGCAGATTGCGGTATTCGGCTTGATTTTCATCGTATTTTGGCATCGGAAGCACACCGTAAGTGTACTCCATGTCGCGGTAATTGTTCGCCGCTTTGAGCTGCGCACTCATCATAAGCGCACGTCCCATCTTGAAGACACGCTCATAATGTCCCCAGTCGTTGCTCGTTCCGGTATTGGCGTGCAGGTATTCGCCCTCTGTGTTGAGCGAGTCTTTTATCATATTGAAATAAGTATAAAACTTATCGCCGCTCGTACCTATTTCAGGATAACCTTCATTGTTCGAGTACACAAAGCTTATGCCTCCACCGCTCAGAAGCGCCGGTTCGATTCGCTCAAAGCTGACAAGTCCGTATACACTCTTTCCATTCTCAGTCAAAGTCCAGTTGTCGTCGCCGTTCAAATTCGCACCGGCAGCCATGAACTCCTTCATCCGGTCAAACGTCCACTTGCCGTCAAGTACGAGCTGATATGGCAGATCGAGCTTTAGATTTTCGAACATATCCTGATTGAAAAAGGTAACATAAGTGCCTTCAAAGTCAGTCAAAGAAACGTCAGTAAGCGCAAAAAGCGCCTTCTTTGACTTACCAATACGCGACTCATCGGTAGCCTTTCCGTCCCACCACTCGCAGTCAAGCTGTATTTCGGGAATATCGTCAAGATTTTGCAGATAGCCTTCACTGATGGCTGTAGACATATATTGGTCACGAATAAATGCCAAATCGTACACATCATCGTTAGACAGTACTGCAGTCTGGAGCTTATTCGCTGCCTCGTCCAGCTCAAATTCAACAACTTCCATCTTAAAGTTGAACTTTTCCTCCACAGTGCGGTTGCGCTTATAGATAATGTCGTCGAGAGTATCGCCAGTTTCACTCTCAAAGTCGATATATGAATAGAAGCTGTAGTTCTGAGAAGTATTCAGAATAGTGAACGTATCTTCACCAAGGTCGAATGTTGGGTAGACATATTCGTTCGAACCAGCGACCGATTCAACGTTGTTAGACATATCAGCGTCAGAATCTTTCGGTTTTTGGGTATCACCGCAGGACACTGAACCAGCACAAAGTAATGCGCACAATATAACCGCTGTCATTCTTCGGGAATTTTTAAAAATAGCCATAATATTCTTTTTCTCCTTTTCTGATATTCGAACACCATATGTATTTGCAGAAATGTGATCAGTCATTTCTGTATAGATTACATATAGTATTGAATATATGTTAATTTTTTCGCTTATATGTTGCAACATCAGCATAATAATTCTAACATACCCCCCCCCGAAAATCAAGCCAATTTTCGACCAAATCATATATATAAATTTAGAATTAAAATCAGAAATATTCAAAAGCTATCTTTATAATAAAATCATTTCACATTTTAACTATTTACTTTTTCGATAGTCTATGGTATAATAATATCACATTATATAGTTAATTCGATCATAAAATTTAAAAGATTTTGAGAGAAATATAAAGATATGGACACTATAAATAATAATAAGGGACATAAAAAATCGAAATCAAAGCTGCTGATTTTGATTTCGATTTTACTATTTTACCTCCATCACCTCGACGAATACTATGCCCTGCTGAGGTTTATTAGAAGCTTGTTTAAACTTTGATGTGTTTGAATACCGACACAAAACCCGCTCTCGAAAGAGAGCGGGTTTTGTTTATAACTAACTAATTTTTACACATTAAGCTCGACTTCGCCGGCAACCTCGCCGCCTGCAAGCAGCGGGTCTACCACGTCGCGAATGAATTCCTCCACCTGATGCTCGCTGCGTCCGGTGTAGTTCTTCGGGTCGAGGTTGGTCACGATCTCGTCGCGGGTGAGTCCGAAACGGCTGTCAGCTGCGATGCGCTCGATCATGTCGTTGTCGAGACCTTCTTCCTTCACGCGCTTGCCAGCTGCGATCGAATGCTCGCGGATGAGCTCGTGCAGCTCCTGACGGTCGCCGCCCTTCTTGACTGCGTCCATCAGAATGTTCTCGCTCGCGATGAACGGAAGCTCGTTCATTATGCGGCGCTCGACCATCTTCGGGTAAACGACAAGTCCACTTGTTACGTTGATGTAGATATTCAGTATCGCGTCGATACCGAGGAAGCCCTCAGCCATCGAAATACGCTTGTTCGCAGAGTCGTCGAGTGTGCGCTCGAACCACTGGGTCGCAGCGGTGATCTCTGGGTTGATCGAGTCGGAGATCACGTATCTCGCCAGCGCGCAGATACGCTCGCAGCGCATAGGATTGCGCTTGTACGGCATTGCCGATGAACCGATCTGGTTCTTCTCGAACGGCTCCTCCATCTCCTTGAACGACTGCAAAATGCGCATATCGTTCGCGAACTTGTACGCCGACTGAGCGATTCCGGTGAGAACGTTCATCACGCGGCTGTCATGCTTACGGGTGTAGGTCTGTCCCGATACCGGCACGCAGTCCTCAAATCCCATCTCAGCAGCGATATCGCGCTCGACCTGCTTGATCTTACTCTCGTCGCCGTCGAACAGCTCAAGGAAGCTTGCCTGTGTTCCGGTGGTTCCCTTCGAGCCGAGCAGCTTCAGCGAATTTGCAACATAGTCGAGGTCCTCGAGGTCGAGGGTGAGCTCGTAGAGCCAGAGCGACGCGCGCTTGCCGACTGTAGTCAGCTGAGCCGGCTGCAAATGCGTGTAACCGAGCGCCGGCATTCCCTTATATTCGAGCGCAAAGTCACGCAGATTCTTGATAACTGCGAGCAGCTTCGAACGGACGAGCTTCAGCGCTTCGCGCATGATGATAACGTCGGTGTTATCGCCGACGTAGCAGGAAGTCGCGCCGAGGTGGATTATCGGCTTCGCCTTCGGGCAGAGGTCGCCGTAAGCGTGTACGTGCGCCATTACATCGTGACGCAGCTTCTTCTCATAAGCCTCCGCAGCCTCGTAGTTGATGTCGTCCTTGTGTGCTTCCAGCTCAGCGATCTGCTCGTCGGTGATGTCGAGACCGGCGCGCTGCTCTGCCTTCGCGAGTGCGATCCAGAGACGGCGGAAGGTGCGGAACTTCATGTTCTGCGAGAAAAGGTACTGCATTTCGGGGCTTGCATAGCGGGTCGAAAACGGTGATTCGTAAATATCGTATAAATCCTTCATTATTATACATAGCACGCAGCGCTCGCTGCGCACTATTTCCTTTCACGTCTATATTACTTAGTAGTTATATTGTACCATACAACTATTAACTGCGTATGAACATGAGCAAGTTTATTACTCGCCGAGCAGCTTTTCTGCCGCCGCCAGCTTGACGCACAGGCAGAGCAGCTCGCACGCCTGCTTCAATTCGTCGTTTGCCGGATAGGTCGGAGCGATACGCAGATTGCGGTCGCGCGGGTCGTGCTTGTACGGGAAGGTCGCGCCAACATCAGTCAGCGTAAGTCCAGCCTTCTTGCAGAGCTCGAACACACGTTTTGCCGTGCCGTCCATAACATTCAGGCTGATGAAGTATCCGCCGCGCGGCTTCGTCCACTCAGCAACACCAAGTCCAGCGAGCTCGTCGTCGAACGAGTTCAGAACGATCTCAAACTTCGGACGGATGATCTGCGCGTGCTTCTTCATGTGCTCGATGATACCCTCAGCGTTGCCGAAGTATTTCACGTGACGCATCATGTTGATCTTGTCATAACCGATAGTCTGCACGGTCATGATCGATTTTATTTGTTTAAGATTCTCTTCACTCGCCGCCATGATAGCAACGCCCGAACCCGGGAAGCTGATCTTCGAGGTAGACGCAAAGTAGAATACCATGTTCTCATTTCCGTATTTCTTCGCTTCCTCGAATATGTCGAGCAGCTTGTCGCCGTCGGCGTAGAGGTCGTGAACAACGTAGGCGTTGTCCCAGAAAATGCGGAAATCCTTCGCTGCCGGCTTCAATGCGGCAAAGCGGCGGACGGTGTCGTCCGAATATGTAATTCCCTCCGGATTCGAATATTTCGGTACGCACCACACACCCTTTATCGTGTCGTCGGACGCAACGAGGCGCTCGATCTCGTCCATATCAGGACCGGTCGGTGTCATATTTACAGGGATAAGCTCGAATCCAAGCGATTCGGTTATCGCGAAATGGCGGTCGTAACCGGGACATGGGCAGAGGAATTTTCTTTTTTCAACTTGACACCACGGCTTCTCGCTGCCGACAACGCCGTAAAGCATTGCACGCGCTACGGTATCGTACATCAGATTAAGGCTCGAGTTTCCGGCGACGAGAATGTTCTCGCTCGGGATGTTTAACAGGTCAGAAAAGAGCTGATGAGCACGCGGATTACAGTAAAGCAGTGCGTTGTTACGGTTTTAGAGGCCATTCTTGGTCACGCAGTCCTCGCCGGTTCTGATCAAGCTGAGCATTGCCTCGGTAAGATCGAGCT
>JAAVZO010000010.1 GCA_022791685.1 Clostridiales bacterium | reverse complement strand
TGTATAAAGTCTTTTGCCAGGCTTTTCTTCAGAAAAGCCGCGTACCCCTCGTCCCCCATAAAGGATAACTAACCCTGAAAGGAATAACATAACATGAACGAAATATTAAAGAAGGTCGGACTGTACGGCATAGTTCCGGTCGTAAAGATTGACGATGTCGAGAAGGCTGTGCCGCTTGCGAAGGCACTCTGCGAAGGCGGTCTGCCCGTCGCTGAGATCACATTCAGAACCGCTTGCGCGGAAGAGGCTATCAAGAGAATCACCGCTGAGTTCCCGAATATGCTCGTCGGTGCTGGAACAGTGCTCACTCCCGAGCAGGCGGATAAAGCGGTCGCTGCTGGCGCTAAGTTTATCGTGAGCCCAGGACTCAATCCGAAGGTCGTTAAGCATTGCATCGATATCGGCGTGCCGATCACGCCCGGATGCTCGAACCCGAGCGACATCGAAGCTGCGCTCGAGCTTGGACTCGATGTAGTCAAGTTCTTCCCTGCTGAGGCTGCGGGCGGACTCGCTATGATTAAGGCTATGAGCGCACCATACGGCGGACTTAAGTTCATGCCGACCGGCGGTCTCAATGAGTCGAACATACTCTCCTACCTCAAATTCAATAAAATACTCGCTTGCGGCGGAAGCTACATGGTTTCCAGCGACCTCATCAATGCGGGTGAATTTGACAAAATTGCAGAGCTCACACGTGCCGCCGTTATGCAAATGCACGGCTTTGAGCTGCGCCATGTAGGCTTCAACTGCGAGTCGAAGGAAAAGGCGCTCGCGGCTATGAACCTTATTTGCTCGCTGTTCGGACTCGAACCGAAGCCCGGCAACAGCGGCGCTTTCGCTGGCAAGGAGTTCGAATTTATGTACACGCCTTTCCACGGCAAGAACGGACACATCGCTATCGCTGTAAACTTCCTCGACCGTGCAGTGTTCTATTTCCAGAACATGGGCATCGAGTTCGAGCCTGAAAGCTACGAGAAATTCGCTCGCGGAGAGTCGAAGGCGGTCTACTTCAAGGACGACATCGCCGGATTCGCATTCCACCTGCTTCAAAAGTAAGCCAATCGAAAAGCTCCGGCCGCACGCCGGAGCTTTTACTTTTTGCAACTAATTTGTCCGAAATGAATTTATTTACATTATTATTGTTGAATAATCGCGTTAAACGTGGTATAATGTATAAACTATGAATTTTATCATTGAGGAACAATAAATGAAGCTTCTGAAACCGCTCGATTTTGCGGCGGCGGCGATAGTCGCAGCTATGGCGGTCGCGGCGGCACTGCCCGGACTAACGCATACCGATCCTGCCACACTCGCGGCGGCGGTCACAACCGATTCCGGTGTCATTACTCTGCCGCTTGATTTGGATAATTCATATGAAATCAACTCGCATGGGCATACGCTTGTGATACACATTGACGGCGGTACACTTTCGGTCACTGAAGCCGATTGCCCCGACCGACTTTGCATGAAAGCGGGCAAAATCTCGCGTGCTGGACAGACGATAATCTGCGTTCCGGCTCGTGTGTTGATCGAAATCAAAGGTGGTGAGCCAATTGCGGACATCATCGCCGGGTAAACCGTCGAGGTCGGCTAACCAACGCTCACTCAGCCGGTGCAGCAGCTGCACGTCCCGCAAATGCGCACGCTGCCCGGTGTTCTGCCGCCGACTTGCTACTGATGCACTGCTGCTCGCGGCGGCGCTTATACTCGCTTGGCTCGAGGCTATACTGCCGCTCGGACTTCCGATTTTCGGCTTCAAGCTCGGGCTCGCGAACATCGCAGTCGTGCTCGCCGTACACCTCACCTCACGACGCGACGCACTCGTCGTCATGCTCGCGCGGGTCGCGGTAATGTCGACGCTGTTCGGCTCGGTCACGAGCTTCGCGTTCTCGCTCGCCGGCGGACTGTTCGCGTTCGCGGTGGCGGCGGCGACGAAAAAAATCTACGGCAAAATCTCGTTCGTAGGCGTTTCGATACTCGCTTCCGCAGCGCACAATGTCGGACAAACGCTCGCCGCCTGTGCAGTTTTCGTGAGCCCTGCACCGCTCGGGCTTTTGTGGTGGCTGCTGCTGCTCGCTATACCGACGGGCGCGCTCACCGGAATCCTTGCAGAAATAATCTATCAACGGATAAAAAACATCAAAATATGAAAAATATTTTCAAGCCCCTCATCCCACTGGTCGCCGTAACGCTGCTCACTTCATGCGCGAGCACGCCAGTTACCGTCGACGCGACGCTGTTCGCGATGGACACGATACTGAGCGTGCGTATAAACGACGCAGACACCGCTCAGTGGTCGGACTCCTCGCTCGAAAGCAGCTGCAAGTCGGTCGTCGAGCCGCTCGAAGCTACACTTTCTGCCACCATCGAATCAAGTGATGTATCGCTTTTCAACCGCTCAACGGACGGCTGCGAAATCACCGAGACCACCGCCGCGCTTATCGACATCGCACGCCGCGTCAACGCTGCGTCTGACGGCGCGTTCGACGTGACGGTTCGCCCGCTCGTCGAGCTGTGGGACATCGCACAAAATGACCTCGCCGAAGGCGAGGAGTGGACACCGCCGACCGATGGCGAGATCGCTTCCCTGCTGCCGCTTGTCGGTATGGAAAAAATCGCGTCCGACGGCTCGCGGCTTTCGAAGTCCGCGGGCGCGGTACAAATCGACCTCGGTGGAATCGGTAAGGGCTGGGCGGTCGGTGCGCTGACGACTGAGCTAAACGTAAATGTTGGACAAAGCTACGGCACGCTCTCATTCGGCGGAAATATCGCAACAATCGGCTCTAAGCCTACCGGAAGCTTCTCTGTCGGAGTCAAAAATCCATACTCGCCAAACGAGCTCGCCGCCGTACTTAATATCCCATCCGGAATCGTCGCAGTAAGCGGCGGGTACGAGCGCTACGTCGAGTACGAGGGCGAATATTACCACCACATCATCTCGCCCATCATCGGTCGACCGAGCAAATCCGACCTCGCGAGCGTCGCCGTCTGGATCGACGCGCTAACGCCCGAAGCGGGTGCGCTCGCCGACGCGCTCTCGACCGCGATATTCATTTGCGGAAGCGAGCGTGCGCAGTCAATTATCGACTCGTTCCCCGAATACAAAATCGGCGTGCTGCTGATAACTACAGAAAGCGAGCAGATCGCGGTGGGCGCACTCGCTGAATCAAAGCCGCACGAATCGACGATTCGCGAATATTTTGCAAACTAAGCATCGTTCTAATTGGGTTATATAATAATGAAGAAAACGTTCAAAATCATACTCGTAATACTCGCGGCTGCGGCGATAATCGCACTCTGCGTCTGGATGATTCCAGCCGTGCTGTCGCTCCGCGCCCCCGAAAATCAACAGCGATTCCGTGAATTCATCGACTCGCTCGGTTACTGGGGAATCGCGCTCATGCTCTTTATTCAGGTGCTGCAAATCGTCGTCGCGGTCATCCCGGGAGAGCCGATCGAGCTGCTGATGGGGCTGATGTACGGCGCATACGGCGGCTGCGCACTGACGCTCGTCGGAATCTTGCTCGGTTCGACTATTGTCTACTTCGCCGTCAAGCGTTTCGGCGTTGGCTTCGCGAAAAAGTTCATCGACATAGACAATTTCGAAAAGCTGAAATTTCTACACGACCCGAACAAGCGCGATTCGCTGATATTTCTGCTCTTCTTCATTCCCGGCACGCCCAAGGACATACTTACATATTTCGCGCCGTTTACAGATATTCCCTTTTTGCGCTTCGCGATAATCTCAACGCTCGCTCGCATTCCATCGGTCATCACATCGACAATAGTCGGGGCGGCGGTTTCAGAAGGCAACTTCGGACGATCGATACTCGTGTTCGTGATAACCGGAGTTATCGGAATTGCCGGAATATTGCTAAATAATTACATTACTAATAAGCACAATAAACAAAATCTGGAGAAAAAATGAAAATCATCTCACAAAATGAAATTGACCGCCAGTACGCTTGCATGGAGAAGGTGCGACTGCTCAATGGTACCGGAAAACGCGTACTTGTGCGCACATTCGGCTGCCAGCAGAACGAAGCGGACAGCGAGCGTCTCGCCGGAATGGCTGAGGCGATGGGCTATGTCCGCGCCGACTCGCCCGATGACGCAGACCTGATTTTGGTGAACACCTGCGCCGTCCGCGAGCACGCCGAACAGCGCGCGCTGTCGATAACCGGTCAATATAAGCATTTGAAGGAAAAAAATCCAAATCTGATAATCGGTGTATGCGGCTGCATGGTCACGCAGGAGCACCGTCTGAACACGATAAAAAACAGCTACCCCTACGTCGATTTTCTCATCGGAACAGGAATGCTCTACCGCTTCCCTGAAATTCTGCTCGCGCACCTCGAAAACGACAAACGTCTGTTCTTTAACGATGAAGTTGAAGGCAATATCGCGGAGGGACTGCCGGTCAGCCGCGAGTCGAAAATCAAGGCGTGGGTCAGCGTGATGTACGGCTGCAACAATTTTTGCACCTACTGCGTCGTGCCATACGTGCGCGGACGCGAGCGCAGCCGTCAGCCTGACGCGATTCTAGCTGAGGTGAAGTCGCTGATCGCCGATGGCGTTCGCGAGATCACGCTGCTTGGACAAAACGTCAATTCATACGGAAAAGACCTCGATTGCGGTGTAGATTTTGCCGATTTAGTCAAAGAAATCTGTTCGCTCGATGGTGATTTTATACTGCGCTTTATGACGAGCCACCCGAAGGACGCGAACCGCAAGCTCATCGACACAATGGCGGAGTGCGGTAAATGCGCGCGTCAGTTTCACCTGCCGATGCAATCGGGCTCGGGGCGCGTGCTGACCGCGATGAACCGCCGCTACACGCCCGAAGGCTATCTCGAATTGATACAGTACATGCGTTCGCGGATGCCAGACATTGCGATATCGTCCGACATCATCGTCGGATTCCCGGGCGAGACTGACGCGGAATTTGAGGAAACACTCGAAATGCTCAAAAAAGTGCAGTTTGACATGACATATTCGTTCATTTATTCTCCGCGCGAGTTGACTCCCGCGGCGAAACTCGACTGTCAGATACCCGCCGAAGTGAAATCGGCGCGCATGGAGCGTCTACTTGCGGTGCAGAATGAAATCTCGCTTGCGAAAAATCTTGCGGCAGTCGGTACGATCCAGCGTGTGCTGATCGAGGGCGAGAGCAAATCGAGCGCCGATATGTTGACTGGACGTGCCGACTCGAACAAGCTTGTGCACATCCCGCGCACGCCCGAATCGGAGGCAAAGCTCGGAAGTTTTGCGAATATTCGCATAACACGTGCAGAAACGTTCGCGCTGTTCGGCGAGCTGGCAGATTGAAAAATTGGCGATATTAGACAGTAATATACCAGCTATTGTTGGTATTATTATAATAATCGCCGTGATATTGGCTCTGTCGATAGTTATCATAATTGACAGGCGGCGGCGCGAACGTCGTCAGCGTGAAATTGGCGCGGACGGTGAGCGGCTCGTTTCGGAGATCCTCGCTTCCCTGCCAGCCGGGCGCTACGTATCGCTCGCCGACATAATGCTGCCGCGAGGTGCCAGAACTTCGCAGATCGACCACATTGTGCTGTCGAATCATGGCATATTTGTGCTGGAAGTAAAAAATTACGGTGGCGCGGTGTACGGGCATGAAAATGCCGAAAAATGGGTACAATATCGCTACGGCGAACATCGCAGCGGCGATAGGCGTGAATTTTACAGTCCGCTCGCGCAGAATGAAGCGCACATTGCGGCGTTGATGGAACTGCTCGAGCTGCCGCGAAGCTGCTTTATTTCGGCAGCGGTGTTCACACCGCGTACAAAATTATACGTTCGGCGGAAATTTTTTCGCAGATTTTGCCGCTTTAATAATGCGCACGTCGTGCAAACTCATAAGCTTCGTAAATTCATACGCAAGACCAATTCGCGCGAATCAATGCCGTACAACATCGAAACGGCGGCGGAAATAATCGACACTGCGTCACTTGACAGCAAACGTGAGCGGCGTGTTCACAGTAAAATAGTTAAAAATTTATAATAAATATACAAGGAGACTACAAAAAATGGAAATCATGGAACTAGCAGCCGAACTCGGCAAAAAAATCAAGGAAGACGACCGCATAAAAGCGCTGAACGCAGCGCAGGAAGCGTATGAAAACGACAAGGCGCTTCAGGCAGAAATTCAGGAATACAACACGCAGTCGGAGGCGCTGAGCACCGAATATAAGAAAGAAACTCCGGACAAGGAGTTCATAAAGATAATCGAAACTCGCATTCACGAGCTGTACACATCGATAATGGGCAACGAGAACATGATAAAATTCACAAAAGCGCAGGATGATGTGAACGCATTTATGAACGAAGTAAACAACGAGATAACCTATCAAATCACCGGCGAGCGTCCCTGCACCCACGACTGCTCGACCTGCCACGGATGCCACTAAGCCGGGAGCCCCGGCGGGCATAGTCAAGGTTTGTGCGCGTAAACTTGTTAGTGCAGCGCCTATCAAACATAGCATACGTGCAGCGTATAGCATAAGTGCCCTATGATGATGGTTTTACCGCATATTTTTGTTTTAGTGACATTTTAAACGATGTGGAAATGTATCTGCCGAAGCGAGTGAGCGAGCGCGCTCGCGTGCCGTATACTTCAATTTAGCAGATACTCCGCACGCGATTTTGCCTGCGGGGGATTCCCCGCACGCATAGGAGGTTTTTTATTTTATGACACCGATGATGGTGCAGTACTTGGAGATAAAAGAACAGTATAGCGATTATCTTCTATTTTATCGTCTCGGCGATTTTTACGAATTATTTTTCGATGACGCTGTCAAAGTGTCTAAATTGCTCGAACTCACTCTTACCGGACGTGACTGCGGTGAGGCCGAACGCGCACCAATGTGTGGTGTTCCCTATCATGCAGTCGAAGTCTACGTCGGTCGGCTCGTTACTCAGGGCTATAAAATTGCCATCTGCGAGCAGGTCGAAGATCCAGCTCTCGCCAAAGGACTCGTAAAGCGCGAGGTCATTCGCATAATTACTCCCGGCACGCTTATCGAAGATTCCCTTCTAACTGAGGGAAAAAACAATTATCTCGCAGCAGTTTCGGAAGGCGAAACAAGCGTCGGTATTAGTTTTTGTGACATTTCCACCGGTCAGCTGAGCGCGACGATGTTCACCGGAGAAAACCGTTTCGACCGACTCGCGAGCGAGCTTGCGACATACGAGCCAAGCGAAATTTTACTCCAGTCAGAACCGGCAAACCTTGGAAGTGCTGGCGAATATATCTGTCAAAAGCTGCACGCGCTCATTAGCATGAATCAAAAGCAGCTTTTTGCTCATGAAGCGTGCGAAGTAGTGGTGCGCCGTCATTTTGCGTCAGACTTTCAGCCGGACGAAAGTAATGCAGTAATAACCGACGCAGTTGGTGCGCTGCTTTCATACATAAGTGACACACAAAAGACCGATGCGACATATATTTCTGGGCTAAATATCTATACCGAGAGCCAATATCTTGACATGGATGTGAACACACGCCGCAATCTCGAGCTCTGCGAGACCCTGCGTACCAAAGAGAAGAAAGGTACGCTTTTGTGGGTTCTCGACAAAACTCGCACTTCGATGGGTGCGCGTCTTATGCGAAAAAACATCGAGCAGCCGCTTGTGAATTCATACTACATCAATCGAAGACTTGACGCAGTCGCCGAACTTGCCGGAAATTTCATGCTGCGCGAGGAGACTTCGCTGCTGTTGAAATCGGTTCATGACCTTGAACGGCTTACGACAAAATTAGTGTACGGCAGCGCGAACGCGCGCGATTTGCTTGCGATTGGTAATACTATCGAAGTATTTCCGCAACTTATTGCACAATTATCCGACACCAAATGCGAAGAATTATGTGAGATACGCTCTGAACTCGACCCGCTCGACGACATATGCTCGCTCATTAAACGCGCGATAAAGTCCGATGAAACCCCTCCGATCACTATTCGCGAAGGCGGCATTATAGCTGACGGTTATTCGGAAGAAATCGACCATCTGCGCTCAGTCGTCAAGAACAGCCAAGATATAATCAAGCAGCTGGAAGAACGCGAGCGCGAGGCGACCGGTATCAAAAATTTAAAAATCGGCTACAATCGCGTCTTCGGTTACTACATCGATATCACACGTTCGCAGCTTGCGCTTGTCCCCGAACACTACATACGTCGTCAAACCTTGTCAGGTAGTGAACGATTTATTACTCAAGAATTAAAAAATACTGAATCAACAATTCTCGGTGCAGCTGACAAATTGAATGTGTTGGAGTACGAATTGTTCCGCAGCATTTGCGACAAGCTCAATGAAAATGTTTCGCGCATTCAAAAAAGCGCAGCAGCAGTTGCAAAGCTCGACTTTTGTATCGCTCTTGCTGAAACCGCAGTACAGAATAATTACATTCGTCCCGAGGTCGATTACAGCGATGTTATCGAGATCGTCGACGGTCGTCATCCGGTCGTCGAGCGCTTCGTTAATGACAGCTATTTTGTGCCGAACGACACGCATCTTGACCTCGACAAAAATCGTTTAATGCTTATAACTGGTCCGAATATGGCGGGAAAATCGACGTATATGCGTCAGGTCGCACTCATCGCGCTGATGGCGCAGATCGGTTCATTCGTCCCTGCCCGCGAGGCACGAATCGGCATTTGCGACAAAATTTTCACTCGAGTAGGCGCTTCGGACGACCTCGCATCCGGACAATCTACATTCATGCTCGAGATGAACGAGTGTGCGTATATTTTAAAAAAATGCAACAAAACGTTCACTGATAATTTACGATGAGATTGGCCGAGGCACGTCAACCTACGACGGAATGTCGATAGCGCGCGCGATCGCTGAATATACGGCAGAAAAATTGATGTCAAAAACGCTATTTGCGACGCATTATCATGAGCTTTGCGAGCTCGAAGGTACTCTCGATGGTGTTGTGAATTATAACATAGCCGCTAAAAAACGCGGAGATGATATTACATTTTTGCGCAAGATTTTGCGTGGTGGTGCGGATGACAGCTACGGAATCGAGGTAGCAAAGCTCGCCGGCGTGCCTAATCAGGTGATAAAACGCGCGAAAGAAATATTGAAGGAAATCATTGAAGCCGACGTACCTTCAACAAAAATATCAAAATCGGCTAAATCTGAGGAGTCGGCGCAGCTAACGATGAGCTTTGATAATGTTATCGAAAGTCAACTTGCCGACGCGGTGCGCGCAATCGACATTAACACACTTACGCCAATTGAGGCGATGAATGAGCTTTTCAGGCTGAAAAAACTGCTTGATTGACTAAAAATTGAGACACAAGGGGGATATTGATGGGAATAATTAACAGACTTGACTTGCAAATGGCAAATTTGATCGCAGCAGGTGAGGTGGTCGACCGTCCCGCGTCGGCGTGCAAGGAGCTTATCGAAAATGCAATTGATGCAGGCGCGACGATGATCACTATAGAAATCAAAAACGGTGGCGTCAAGCTGATGCGCGTCGCGGATAATGGCTGCGGAATGTCGCGCGATGACCTTCCCGTTTCGCTGCTTCGACATGCGACGAGCAAAATCAAGATACCAACTGACCTCGACGGAATACGAACACTCGGCTTTCGCGGTGAAGCACTGGCTGCGATATCGGCTATCTCGCATATCGAAATATTGTCAAAGCGCCGTGACGACCGGATGGGCACGCTGCTCGAATGTGAGCCCGGCGGTGAGCCTACACTTTGTGAGGTCGGTGCGCGAGATGGCACGACAATCATCGTAGAAGATATGTTCGCAAACGTGCCGGCGCGCCGTAAGTTTTTGAAAAAAGATCAAATTGAAGCAAATGCAATTACTACGATAGTCGAAAGGATAGCGCTCTGCTACCCCGAGATCGCGATAAAGCTTATAGTTGACGGGCAGATTCGCTGTTCGACCGCTGGTGATGGAGTGTTAAAAAACACAATTTATTCGGTATTTGGCCGCGATTTTGCAAGCAAATTGACCGAAATCCACCGTGAAGCGGATGGATTTACGGTAAGCGGATACATTGGCACGCCCGACAATATTAGAGTAAATCGGAATTATCAAACTATGTTTATAAATCGCCGCTTCGTGAAAAACCGCTGTATGCAATCGGCGCTCGAACAGGCGTACACATCCTACATCCCGCAGGACAAATTCCCGACTTGTGTGCTGATGATCGACATTGACCCGCGACTCGTCGACGTAAACGTGCACCCTGCAAAGCTTGAAGTCAAGCTTGCGAACGAGCGTTCCGTATTTGAGGTGATATATTACGCAGTCCGCGGTGTGCTTGAAAGTTCCCTTCCGCGCCCGCAGCTTGAATTCGATGGTGAAAAGGCGAGCGAGGCGGCATACCAAAAAATGAAGTTGCTGCAGTCATTTGTGCCAATAAATGACAAATCAAACGAACCAAAAGTTGAAAAAAGTCCGTATCTTAATTTGCAGAAGGTCAGTCCGGATCAGATGTCAATTGATGATCAGATTTCAAACGTTGAAGCAGAATTTGTCGATATAGACAATAATATCACAAGCAGTTCGAGTGCAACTGTAAATTATGCAAATAACACTCTACCCAAAATAGAAGCAATAACTCCGAATCTCCCCCATTCGGATGAATCTGATGAAACGTCAAATATACCGATTGCTACAGATATAGTGGTGCCTGAAAATACCGAGCAGCAGATGGACAAAACGGACGCTGAGCTTGCCGCTGAACATCGGCGAAAGCTTCTGGAAATAACTTACACCAACGACACTTCGTGCGGTCAATTCCCCCCTGCAATTGCCGAGATTCCGACAAATGGCGAGCCAGACCAAAGCCAAAATTATAATGATTTCAATGAAGGTCTGCCGAACTTTCTCGGCGGCAATTATGACGATGAAATGCAGAAAACAGCACCATCGGATAACGAACTGCCACAGAAAACTTCTCCGGAATATCGCATAATTGGCGAGGCATATTTGTCATATATTTTTATTGAAGTTGGCAATAAAATCATGATAATAGACAAACATGCCGCTCATGAGCGAATAATTTTTGAAGATTTGAAGAAAAATCTCAACTCTTCTGAAGTTGCTTCGCAAATGCTGCTCGTGCCGGTCGAAGTAATCCTCACACCTATAGAGCTTGCTTCGCTCGAGGATTATCGCAGCGAGGTTGAGGCGCTCGGGTTTGAGTTTGATCAAAAAAACAGCAATACAATTGCGGTCCGTGCTATTCCTACTGGCGTAGAGCTGTCGGCGGTAGCGGACATGATCGTGACTATCGCGGGACGTGTGTCGTCTGGAACCGGCGAGGCTAAAATATCACGCGATTTGATCTTCGAAAAGGCGCTTTATCAAGCGTCGTGCAAAGCGGCGATAAAAATCGGACGCGATGAAAACGAAGGACATATCAAGTGGATATGTGACCGACTTTTGTCGCTCGATGACATCAAATACTGCCCACACGGCAGACCGGTCGCGTTTGAGATCAGCAAGCATTCGATAGAGCACCAATTTAAACGCTGCTGATTTGATTTTATAGGCACAAAATAGACTTTAATTATAAATAAAGGAACAATATATTATGTACACATTATTAAAACAAGAAGGCTTGGCGCGGCGTGGACGCTTCGAGACAGTTCATGGTGTTATCGAAACGCCGGTATTCATGAACGTCGGAACGTGTGCGGCGATCAAAGGTGGCATTTCGACGATGGACCTGCGCGATGTCAAGTGTCAGGTTGAACTTTCGAATACCTATCACCTTCACATTCGTCCTGGTGACAAGCTCATCCATGATATGGGCGGAATACACAAATTCTTTAATTGGGACAAGCCGGTTTTAACTGATTCTGGCGGATTTCAGGTATTTTCGTTGGCACAATTGCGCAAAATAACTGAAGAAGGAGTGAGATTCGCTTCACATATTGACGGTGCACGAATATTTATGGGGCCTGAGGAATCAATGCAGATCCAGTCAAATCTGGCATCGACTATAGCGATGGCATTCGACGAGTGTATAGAGAATCCGGCACCGTACAATTATGTAAAAGCGTCATGCGACCGTACTGCGAGATGGCTGGTGCGCTGCCGTGACGAGTTGGAGCGCCTTAATTCCTTACCCGACACAATAAACAAAAATCAGCTGTTATTTGGAATAAATCAGGGCAGTACGTACTCTGACCTGCGCGTTGAACACATGCAGAAGATTGCCGAGCTCGAGCTTGACGGCTACGCGATAGGCGGTCTTGCAGTAGGCGAATCGGCGGAGGAAATGTATGAAACTATTTCAGTAGTTGAACCGCATATGCCGAAGGACAAGCCGCGCTACTTGATGGGTGTCGGAACACCATGTAATATTTTGGAAGCCGTTCATCTTGGAGTTGACTTTTTCGACTGTGTAATGCCGAGCCGAAATGCGCGTCATGGAAATATTTTCACGTGGCATGGCAAAATGAACCTGCTGAACGAAAAATACATGCGCGACCCTCGCCCAATTGACGAAAATTGCGGATGTCCGGCGTGCCAGCATTACTCGCGTTCATATATTCGTCACCTTTTCAAAGCAAAAGAAATGCTCGGAATGCGTCTCGCAGTTTTGCACAATTTGTATTTCTATAACGAGCTTATGCAGAAAATTCGTGATGCACTTGATGCTGGTTGTTATGAAGACTTTTATCGCCACTATCGTGATATTTTAGGCGTAAGAAGCGAAAACTGAATATTTTTATAATATTTATGCAATAATAATTTATAGGGAGGCAATATTATGTCAGTTATTACCATTACAAAGGGCAACTTCGAAAGCGAAGTAAAGAATTACAAAGGCACCGTGATGCTCGACTTTTGGGCGAGCTGGTGCGGTCCCTGCAAAATGCTGTCGCCGATCATCGACGAGATCGCAGAGGAAACTCCATCGTTGAAGGTCGGAAAGGTCAACGTTGACGATGAGGGTGAGCTTGCACAGGCGTTTGGTGTTGCAAGTATTCCTACAGTTGTCGTTATAAAAGACGGCGTTATCGCGGAAGTATCTGTTGGATATCGTCCAAAAGATGAACTTCTTGAACTTATCTAAAGTTTCGCATTTAAAACAAAAGCTCTCGAATATTCTCGAGAGCTTTTGTTTTACTTTTACAGGTTATATCTGGAATATTTTTGAAACTGCATCCGATGGCATGCGCCAATCTCCGCGCGGAGACAAAGTAACTGACCCCACCTTTGGTCCGTCTGGCAAGCAAGAACGTTTGAACTGCTGCACAAAGAATCGGCGAATGAATGTCGTAAGCCATTTATGAATTACATCACTCGGGTACTGCCCTACAAATACATAGTTAGCTAAATACTCGATTTTTTCAGCTGGGAATCCATAACGCACAAAATAATATATGAAAAAGTCGTGAAGTTCGTATGGTCCTACCAAATCCTCAGTCTTTTGCGCGATCTCGCCGTTGTCGTCCGCCGGCAAAAGCTCTGGGCTGACCGGTGTTGCGAGTATGTCGTACAGCACTGCGGAAAGTTCCGGATCATTAGCTGTGTCGGCATAATAACGCACAATGTGGCGAACTAATGTTTTCGGTATCGACGCATTCACACCATACATCGACATATGGTCGCCGTTGTATGTTGCCCATCCAAGCGCCAACTCAGACAAATCGCCCGTACCAATCACAAGACCGTTTTCGGCGTTCGCGATATCCATTATGATCTGCGTTCTTTCGCGCGCCTGCGAATTTTCATAAACAACATCATGGCTCGATTCATCATGACCGATATCGGAAAAATGCTGGTTCACCGCCGCTTTGATGTCGACGCATCTGAAGCTTACACCCAATCGCTCGCACAAAATTTCGGCATTCGAGCGAGTTCGGCTCGTCGTTCCGAAACACGGCATTGTAACGGCGATAACATCAGTTCGCGGACGATTCAAAAGATCCATCGCACGTACCGACACCAGCAGAGCGAGACATGAGTCGAGTCCGCCAGAAATTCCGATCACCGCGGATTTCGAATGAGCGTGTTCGATTCGCTTGCGAAGTCCGAACGACTGCATTTCGAGTATCGACTCGCAGCGCTCTGCACGTTCAACCTCAGACGACGGCACAAATGGCTGCGGCTCAAAATTGCGGGTCAAAGCCGTATCAGAAAGCTTCATTGAAAAGTTTACAGTATATTTACCTTTTTCCGACTTAAACGTGTTCATTCGCGTGCGTTCAGCAACAAGCTTCGCAACGTCGATTTCGCTAACGATTATTGGGCAGTCTTTGTTCAGCGCGCCTTCGAACGGTTTCGATTCAGCGAGAATACTTCCATTTTCTCCGATGATATCGTGTCCGGAAAATACCATATCTGTAGTGGACTCGCCGCAGCCAGCGTCTGCATAGATGTAACCGGCAAGTAAGCGTCCGGACTGGCTTCTCACAAGCTCGCGACGGTAGCTTGCCTTGCCGACAGTCTCGTCACTTGCCGAAAGATTACAAATAATAGTCGCACCATTCACTGCAAGTCGGCTTGACGGAGGGTTGGGCACCCACAGATCCTCGCAAATTTCACATCCAAATGCAAATTCTGGCAGCTCATCACAGCGGAAAACCAAATCCGAACCAAACGGCACAGACTCTTTATTTATATTCAATTCAATAATATCGTCCGGTGCAGGAGTAAAATGACGCAATTCGTAGAATTCGCCGTAGTTAGGTATATTAACTTTGGGCACTATACCTAATATTTTACCGTTGTAGATAACAACTGCACAATTGTAAAGATTTGCGTCAACTCGAATTGGCGCGCCTACTATGAGCACAAGCGATAAATTTGCACTTTCTTTTGCGATTTTCAGTATTCCCTCATGCGCACGATCGATCAATTTCTTTTGCAGAAACAGATCGCCGCAGGTGTATCCGGTCACGCCGAGCTCCGGTGTAACGAGCAGCCGCACGCCAAGCGACTCAGCCTGAGCCGCAGCGCGCAGAATTTCGCTTACATTCGCGTCAACGTCGGCGACTGTCACCGTTGGCGAAGCCGCCGCGACCTTGATGAATCCGTATTTCATATGTTATGGATTATCCTTTCGTCATTATAGCTATAGTGATATTGTCATAATATCACTTGCTATATATAATTATTTAAGGCACAATGCTATCAAATCATTTACGTCAGCACTTGCCATACATTCATAAGTATCCGACGCGCCGTAATAGATCTTCACTTCTCCGCTCGGTTCAAGCAACATTCCACCCGGGAAAATTACATCGCAGCGGAATCCATTTTCGCGCTCATATGCTTGGTCAGTCGCAATGAGCGGCTCTTTCGAAATGCCGATCACCTTCGACGGATCCTCGAGGTCAAGCAGCATGAGGCCAGCATAATATTGCTTTTTCCAAGTCGCTTCCCATCCATTTTTACCAAAACTGTCGTCACGAACAACCGCGTGGAATGTAGTTAGCCAGCCTTTTTCAGTCTTGATCGGAGGCGCGCCGGGGCCAACCTTG
The DNA here is from genome assembly GCA_022791685.1 of Clostridiales bacterium. Taxonomy (GTDB): domain Bacteria; phylum Bacillota; class Clostridia; order Oscillospirales; family CAG-272; genus Flemingiibacterium. The sequence goes on along the minus strand of JAAVZO010000010.1, from coordinate 9,856 downwards.
TCGTTAGCAAACGACACATCCTCAACTTTGAGCACCAGCTTCGAGTCACCCCAGAAACGCATATCGGGAGAAAACGACATCCAAGTATCGAATCTATCGCGTCCGCCACGTGAGTAAACAGGCATCGGGCGCTCAAGTCTGCAGTAATAACCACCAATTTTTTCAGGAAAAAGAACCATATTTCGGTTATCTGGTGCACTAAGCGACAGAACGTCAAATTTTTCGAAATCGTCCGTCACTGCGATTCCTCCGCGCAATCCGTGACGGGTGTCGACTGCGAAACACATATAGCAGCGACCATCGATTACCGTAAGACGCGGGTCATATGCTCTACAAATCTCGTCGTCATGCATTTCGAAGCAAGGCTTCGGCTGAACGTCCCATTTTATTCCATCGTCGCTGAAGGCAAGTCCGATACTTGTTCCCTCAAGCTTGTGCTCCTCCATCGAACCGTAGTCGTTACGGAACACCATGACATAGCGGCCGCCAAATTTGGCAACGCCTGCGTTGAATATCAGCGCAGCCTTGTACGGAACGTCGCGATAGGTCAGAACCGGTTTGTCAAGTTTTTTGATTACTGGTGAAGATCGGTAAATCATATTTGATTCTCCTTACACTATAATATTTTATAATAATATACAGCTATATAAGCGCTGCATATTTTAATGACTATAGATTATTATATTGCGTAATTATTACACGAGCCTCAGCAAAAAACTTATGCACTGAGGCTCGTTTGTGCAATTTGTCAATTATCGCGAGCCTTCTTGATATTTTCAAGATGTTCTTCATACGTTGTTGCAAAGTAATTTCGGCCTGAACTGTTGGAAACAAAGTAGAAATGATTGCTTGTTGCCGGATAAAGTGCGTACCTTATCGCATTGATTCCGGGGTTTGCAATTGCCCCAGGCGGCAGTCCGCGATGTGTATACGTGTTATACGGCGAATCGTAAGATGTGTCATCACCAGTCAACGTTTCAGGGCGCGATCCTGTGTCATTTTGCATAGCGTAAACAATCGTTGCGTCACTCTGCAAGTACGGGAAATTTGTACTATACTGCAAACGGTTGTGGAATACCGATGAAATATCAGGCATTTCATCAAGATATTTAGTCTCTTTTTCTATAATTGAAGCGAGCGTAATAATCTGATCAATGGTCATACCTGTGTCAGCGTAGCTGTCATAGAAATCCTGAAACTTCACATCAAAATTGTAGAGCAGCTTATATATCACCTGCGCTTCTGAAGCGTCGGTGTAAAATTCATACGTGTCAGGGTACAAGTAGCCTTCAAGTCGGAAATACCGCTCAGAGCTTGTAGCTGGCAGCGTATCAATAAATGGAAAATCATAGTCATGATTATTTATCGCATCCACAAAACCATCATAGGTTCCGATCCCGTTTGATACAAACAAGTTAATAATTTCCAGCGCTGTAAATCCTTCGGGTATCGTGATTCGTATAGTCGAACGAACCGTGCGCTTTTTGAAAGTAGCACGCAAATAATCGTAGTTGAGCTGCGTCGAAACCTCGTAGCGGCCTGCGACAAATTCCGGCGGTTTGCCATTTTTAATGTTATTTCGCTCTTTGAGATTGCTCCAAAGCTTGAACGCCCAAGGATATTTTATAACGCCTGCTTCACCAAGAATGTCTCCAATATCGTCAATTGTGGCATATTCTGGTATCTCCACCTCGATAATTTTGTCATCTTTAACAAATGCAAATACGTCATTGGCAGTGTTGATTACAAATATTGCCAAAGGAATCGAAATAGCAATAACGCATACGATGTAAACGATCGCTTTTACGGCGCTCATTATTGCGCTTGTAGCCGAGTCGCGCACACCCGAAACCTCACGCTGGGGCTTTTCTGGTGCGCGCCGCCACGAATCATCTATTTCGAAGTCGGCTGTTTCGCGCGCCGGCTGCGGGCTGGCAACTTGCTTGCGTTCAATCGGTAAATTACGAGCGGAATTATTTTGAACATTGTTTTGATTGACCGGCTGCACGCTTCCACGATTAACAGTTCCCTGCCGATTCGCATTCTGAGTTGATTGAGGCTGCACATAACGCTGATTTGGGGTAGTCAAACTTTGTCCGGATGTCAATTGTTGTGGAGTATGCTGGTTCTGCGCAAGTCTTGCAGTTTGATTTTGTGTATTAGCTCTCGGCTGTCCCTGAACTTGCGGTGGCAGCTGTCCCTGAGGACGTTGAGGCGCACGCTGTTGCTGTTGTGCAGACTGCACATTATTAGGCTGTTGGATTTGTCTATTTTGTCCTTGAATCGGGCGCGTGCTCTGTTGTTGAACTTGATTCTGGTTCGAAACTTGTTTCGAGTTTGCTGGTTGACGCTGATTCTGAGCATTCGAATTCATTTGAACAGACTGTGACGACTGCTTCAGTGGACGGATCACCGCCCCGCCCTGGACTCTCGCGGTATGCTGTGCATCCACATCTGGTTGTGCATTTTTCCTGATTGCCGGATTTTGATTGCTACCATGTTGGGTATTTTGCCCCTGTGGTGTGCGTCGTTGAACGATAGTATCTGGCTCACGCTTGAATACGATCGTATCTTCCATCAGCTCATCGGCATCATTTTTATTTGAATTTACGAGCTTATCTTTGTTATCTTCCATAAACCACTTATGTTCCTTTTACATATTTTGTGCAATATTATGACAACTGGAGTGAAGCCACAATGAATACCACTGCGTCCATCAAAAATGGAGGCGCAAGCAGCGCTTCAAGAAATGCGCGCAAACTAAAATCTGCGTCCTTTATGTAGTCACTACGCTTATTGGTGAGTGAATATCCATAGTAAATTCGTTCACATTCACCAAATAAGGTAACAAGGCATACAAGGAATAATCCTGCTAATACAAATACCAAAAATACTGTACTTTGAGGCTTTGCAATGATATTCCATACGGTTTCACTGAGTGTTAGCATGGCAGCATTGTAAATAATATGGCAAATCATGGACGCAAGTACCGATCGAGTCAAGTACATGACAAGTGCAAAAATCATTCCAGCAAGGAAATATATGGGAAAATATCCAAAATTGATACCATACATTGCATATAGCGCCGCTGACGCGATCACGGCTGTCAGCGTTCCGCTCGATTCATATTCGGCGCATATAACGCTGCGAAACAATAGCTCCTCCGCTATAGCAGGAATAATGCAAAATGTCAACATTGCATAGAGAAAATTCGGTTCTTCTCCAGAAATATAGTAATAATATACCGAATAGTCGCCATCTACAAGCCCTAAATTATACAATCCGAGCTTTAGCAAAGCGTCGCCAAGCACTAATGTCAATGCCGCAAGCAGCGTAACAAGCAGCTGTTCGATTCCGAACGGCGCGATTCGCATACGTTTCATAAACCCGCCGCCACGCAGTTTGGCGTAAAATCCAGTTGGTACTACAAGTATCAACAATTGCAGTACTATCACCGCAAGACAGATATTCTCTTGATAGGCGAGCATTGACAGGTCGAGGAAATGCGACGCAGCAAGGAGCAGCAATACCGCCATTACGAGTATCGGCGCAGTGAAGGTGGTTTTAATCTTCAATCTTCTGACCATCCTTTACACGGTCTCATATTAGTAATACTGTGATAATAAATAAGAAACAACTGTTAGTTGGACTTTATTCGAATGCCCCGCTCAGTTACAAGAAAGTCAACAGACAGATCGTAACGGCCGCGCGGAAGCTGGTCAATAATGTAATCACTGTAAATCATGCCCACTTTTGACCCGGTGAAGCTGCCAAGATATCGGTCGTAGAAACCCTTTCCGTACCCTATACGGTAGCCGAATTTGTCATAAACGAGCGCCGGGACTATGCAGGCGGCTGGTTCAGTTGAACCGCGATCGTATACCGGAAGCTCAGCGGAAGGCTCAAAAATTCCGTAAAGTCCGCTTTTGAGCTGATCGAGTGATTCCACAAAATGGTAGCTCATGCTGCGATTTTCGCCATTGCAGCGCGGATAAGCGATCTTTTTGCCGTCAGCAAGCGCGCGTACAGCTATCGCATTGACATCGACTTCATTTGCTTTCGGCGCGTACAACAGTATCACCGACGCGAACCGATAAGTCGCGGAGTCGAGAAATGCGCGGCAGATCCGTTCATCCATCTCAGCCTTCAGCCCACGGTCGAGCTTCTCTCGCAGCTGTTTATATTTGTCCCGAATCTCATTTTTTCTTTTTCGTATTTCGTACATATTGTATGAATTATCCTTTCACAGACTTGAAGGATTTATCATTCAAGTCATTTCAATTCTGCGCCTGAACCGACGCTCGAAGCTGTTCAGCCGTAGCGTCATCAACAAGCGCAGACACGAGTGCGAGCCCGAATTCGAGCGCAACCCCCATTCCTTTCGCGGTTATGATCTTGCCGTCGCGAACGACGCTTTTGCCAGAAATCACCGCACCATCGAGCTTGTCCTCGAACCCCGGGAAGCAAATCGCTTCCTTCCCTCGCAGCAATCCGAGCTCGCCGAGTATAGACGGCGCGGCACATATAGCAGCGAGAAATTTATCATTTTCGACAACATATTTTATAAATTTATTAACAATTTCATCAGCCTTCAAATTGAGGGTTCCGGGCATACCGCCTGGCAGAATCACCATATCCGCTGGATTTTTTTCGAGCAGCTTCTCTGCTTCAAATGTAGTGATATCCGCGATAACTTCGATACCGTGTGAACCACGAACGACTTTCTCGCCGACTCCGACGGTCATAACATTTACTCCAGCACGTCTCAGTAAATCAAGTGGGCATAGTGCCTCGATTTCTTCAAATCCATTAGCTAAAAATAGGTAAACCATCACAATTTTCCTTTCTTATTACATAACGATATCTGTTCGCGCAGCGATCAAATCCGACAGATCATGGAAAATCGACTCGCGAGAACGCATATTTCCGTCGCTGTCGGTACATTTTATGCGCTCCCAGCCAAGCTTATTGCAGGCAAACAACGCCGCCTCGTAGCAACGTGCCATATAATCCGCGTCTTTTTCGTGAATATCCTGACGCTGACCGGTTTCAATCGAACGCTTTCTTACAAGCTCGAGCGACAATTCTGGCGGCAATTCGAGGTAAACGACAAGGTCGGGCACCGGAATCCCAAGCTTGATAAACTCAAAATCCCACAGCCAGCTGAGAAATGAATCCCATTCTCCACGCGGCAATTTCGACAATTGATGTACTGCATTTGCCGAAGTGTAGCGGTTCGCAATAATTATTTTGTTCAATTTGTCATAATCACGCTTCCAGTCAGCTTTATACGACGCGTATCTGTCGACCGCAAAAAAGGTCGACGCAGCGTAAGCATTCGTGTCGGACGGACGCGTGCCGAGCTTGCCGTCAAGGTACATCCGAACCGGTGCGCTCGAGTCGCTTTCGTACATCGGGAAGCTGATATTTCTCACCGAATACCCGTCGATTTTCAACCGGTCGACGAGCATATTTGTCTGCGTGCCCTTGCCGGACCCGTCGAGACCATCTATTGCTATTAGTGTTGACAATTTTTTCACTCCTGTGTTTGTTAAAAAGAGTTATTCTTTACTATATTTTAGACGTAATATCTCTGAAAATGTTCCCATTTTTCGCGAATTTATTCGCAGGAATCTCATTGAATAGGGATATCATTCCTTACGCAGTTCCATTTCCATGTAATCCTGCTTCGAGATCAGCACCTCGCGCGGCTTCTGTCCTTGCGGCGGTCCGACTATGCCCATCTGTTCCATCATGTCGATCAGCTTCGCCGCACGACCGTAGCCAAGCTGCAAGCGACGCTGTATGAGCGATGTCGATATCTTGCCTGATTCAACCGCCAGTTGAATCGCTGGCTTCAGCATTGGATCGCCGTCGTTCGCTTCCTCGTCACCGTCGCCGAGAACGGTCGCCTTCTTGTTGCCGCAAAGCTGCGCCTCGCGCTCGATCGATTCCATAACCGACTGGTCGTAGTCCTGCTTGCCGCTATTTTGCTTGATAAACGTAGTAACCGCGTCGACTTCTTCGTCCGACACGAACGAGCCCTGCACGCGTATCGGCTTGATGCTGCCGACCGGTGAAAAAAGCATATCACCGCGTCCGATAAGCTTCTCCGCGCCAGTCACATCGATTATAGTGCGCGAGTCGACCTGCGATACGGTCGTGAACGCGATTCGCGACGGCACGTTCGCTTTGATAAGTCCGGTGATGACATCGACCGACGGGCGCTGTGTACCTATTACAAGGTGCATTCCGGCAGCACGCGCTTTTTGTGCAATACGACAAATCGATTCCTCGACATCGTCCTTCGCGGTCATCATCAGGTCGGCGAGCTCGTCGATAATGATGACTATCTGCGGCAGGCGTTCGGCGGTCGGGTCGTTCGCGATCGACTGATTGTAGCCCTTCAGGTTACGCACACCCGCGCCCTCGATCAGCTCGTAGCGGCGCTCCATCTCGGTTACCGCCCAGTGCAGCGAGCCAGCCGCTTTTTTCGGGTCGGAAACGACCGGAACGATGAGGTGCGGCAGTCCGTTGTAGATATTCAGCTCTACCTTTTTCGGGTCAATCAGTATAAATTTTACCTCGTCTGGGCGAGCTTTGTATAATATGGAAATAATTAGGCTGTTGATACATACCGACTTACCCGAACCAGTCGTTCCGGCGATGAGTATGTGCGGCATTTTAGCTATGTCGAGGAAGACCGGATTTCCCGCAACGTCCATTCCGAGACAGGTCGCGACCTTCGACTGCGCATTTTTGAAACCTGCGTCCTCGATGAGCTCGCGGATGTAGACCATCGACGTGGTCTTGTTCGGAACTTCGATACCGACCGCCTCTTTGCCCGGGATCGGGGCTTCGATACGCACGCCGCTTGTCGCGAGGTGAAGTGCGATATCGTCAACGAGGTTCAGTATCGAGCGAACTTTCGTTCCTATCTCCGGCTGCAATTCGTAGCGCGTAATTGTAGGACCGCGCGAGACGTTTATTATCTTAGTTTTTACGTTGAACGAGCGCAAAGTCTCGACCAGCTTCACCGCTGTCTGCTGGATTTCGCCCGACATATCGGCATTCTGCGGCGACGGGTCGTAATTTAGCAGCGGTATCGGCGGGAATCGATATTCGGCAGTAGGCTGCGGCTTGACCTGCTCGACAATAGGCGTAGATACAGGCTGCGGTTCGGGTTCAGCAGCTGCTGTATCGTCGACATCGAACGGAGGTTCGCTATTTTCAGGCTCGTCATCTTCATCCGGCAATCCGATAGGCTCGCCTGCTTTCGCGGACGCTTCTACCCTGCTCTTTTCGATTATCAAATCGATTTCAGCCGACGTGTCGAACGGCGGCTCGCCAGCTTCGGCAAGCTCGCTTGTATTGGAAACGACCGGATTTTCGGCAGTTTCAGGGTCGACGAAAATCTTCGACAAGTCGATCTCGTCGGTTTCGAGCTCATCGAGCTTCTGCGATGCTGTCTTCTCAAGCGGCTTCACCTTCTCACGGCGGAAAAAGCTGAGTTTCACCGGCTTCTCACTGTCAGTCTCCGATTCATCAGCCGAATCGCCGCCGTCACTTTCGTGTGCAAACGGCGGTGCATCAGATTCTACTACATTAGAATCTGACTCAACCGGAATAGCGGCGTTAGAATCGGCGAGCTCGTCGATGTCGACCGGCTCTGAACGACGATTCAGCTTCTCGTTTTCGCGGCGCATGATATCGTCAACGATAGACGGGTCGATGACCGCCGGCTCAGCCGTTGCAGGCGCACTCGATTCGACCTCGACGGCGCTCGCAGCTACATTTTCTTCATTATTATATACATCCGCACCGCTAACTACCGCCTCCTCAGCGTAAATGTTGCGGTCGATATCCGCACGGCGGCGGCTCGGGTTCGGCGTTACGTTGGGCGTGCGGCTGCGAAGCTGCTCCTCGCGGGCATGAAGCGCCGCCTGACGCTCAGCGATACGGCGTTTTTCATATTCAAGCTTCAGCGCCTCACGCTCGATCCGCCCAGCTTCAAGCTGGCTCGACATACCTTCGCGCCACTCGCGAATGCCGGTCAGGATGTAGACAAAGAACATATGCGGAGTCATGCCAAACAGGAAAATTCCAAACAAAAGTATCAGTGCGATAGACAAAATCAGCGTACCCGCGAAGCCAAATCCGCGCAGCAGCAGATTGCCGATAAATCCACCGATAACTCCGCCGCCGATCTTATTAGCGCCATCGTTAAAAAGCGTGATGATATTGAAAGTCTCATTAACGCGTGTGAACGCATGGATAAGCACCGAAATAAAGCAGAGACAGGCAGTCGAAAACGCCGCTTTGTAGCCAGTCGAGCCAACGGTTATGTCATGCTTCCAGAATATGCCAGTGTTAAGAAGCAAAAATGGCACAGCCCACGCGCCGTAGGAAAATAGACCGAAAAGCGTTTTTTTGAGAAATCCGCCAATGAATCCGGTCGAACCGGAGACGATGTAGCAAATCACGAGAAAAAGCGCAATGAGCCCGAAAATATACGGCATAAGCTGGTGACGGAGCAGCGACGGATCGCCGCCGCGGTCGACATTTTTATTAGCCGGCTTCGTCGCTGGTTTAGCAGCCGATCTTGACGTAGACTTAGGTTTAGTCTGAGTTTTGGCGGCTGGTTTTCTTGCGGATGAAGATTTATTTGTTTTTGATGTAGTAGATTTTTTAGTGGTCTGCGCCATTCTAATGAAGATTCCTTTCTTTCCCGAAACTTTTATGAACAATTTTCGGGACAGGACGTATTTTGACGTTTGGATGAGGGTAAACTAATACCCTACATTATATTATAACACATAATTATGAAAATTACAACCCGAAATTTGCCTTGGAAGGATAAAAAGTTGAAAAAATTTGAGATAAAAAATGAAAAGATTAGAGTCATATTGCTGACTATAGGCGGAATACTTGCCGGGTTTGTGAATGGTTTTCTTGGGACAGGCGGTGGGATACTGTTAGTATTTGCGTTGGCGCTTACTGCAAAAGGTGAAAGTACACCCGATTCTGTGCGCGACCGTTTTGCGACGGTCATAGCGGTTATAATAATATTATCCGCAGTTTCGGTGATATTTTACGGCAAGACCGCGGACATGGGTGCAGCGTCGCCGTACATTATTCCGGGAATGCTCGGAGGTGCGGCAGGCGCGCTGCTACTCGACAAGATCAACGTAAAGTGGCTGAAGCGGATATTCGCCATAATGGTATTATGGGCGGGCATATGCTTTTTGAGGTGAGATGGGTATGTTGAATTTTCTGATCGGCTTCGGTGTAGCGATACTATCGGGGCTTGGGATAGGCGGCGGAGGTCTGCTGGTGATATATCTTGCGCTGTTCAGTGGGGTTGGGCAGCTTGAGGCGCAAGGGATAAATTTGATATTTTTCCTATTTTCATCAGGTGCAGCGATGATCGTTCATTTGATTCGCCGCCGTCTGAATCTGCGGCTCATTGCATATCTTGCGCTATGCGGCTGCGTCGGCGCAATCGGCGGCAGCCTGATTGCGCAGGCTGTTCCCGCTGAAATGGTGCGGTACGCATTCGGTGCGCTGCTTGTCGTGTCGGGGCTTATGGCACTGCGATAACTTTTGAAGTTTCGTGAAACTTCATCGCTTTTTGAAGTTAGACGCGCCACTTTGTGGCGCTATCCACGCAAGTCGCCGTTGCACGGCGGCTTGCTAAGAGACCTCGCCCCTTACAGGGGCTCGGGGAAACGACCTCACCCACTGCGTGGGTTCGGGGAACGGTCAAAAGAGGGAAAGGGGCTTATAGGTGAAACCAAAGGTTTCCCCTGCCAGCCCCCTTCCCTCTTTTGGAATCTCTCATCCCCCGGCTCACCCC
>JAAVZO010000009.1 GCA_022791685.1 Clostridiales bacterium | reverse complement strand
CGAGTATTACTCCGAGAAATACCGGTGACAGTATTTTGTTGAGTTTTCCGAACCATTCAGCGAATACCGAAAAATTAAGAAAAGCAAATAGTATCAGCAGTATTGCTGTTGCAGCGAGTATCGCATAAACTGCTATTGTAGTGTATTTTTGATTCCAGTTGATTTTCAATCTGTGACCATCCTTCCAAATCTTGAATCTATAAGAAATATTTAATACCATTGTAACGCAAAAAGCCTTCAGTGTCAAGGGATTTTTCAAAACATTAAAAACATTTAACACATTGGTCAAACCGTATTTTTGTTTATAAACGAAATCATTTCGGTTAATTGACAAAATTGTAATTTAAAAAAGATTTTAAATTTGTTCGAGTAGTTATTGCAAAATCGAGCCATTTGTGGTATCATATTAGTATATATACTTTTTTCGAGGTAATTCACAAGGCGGAGTGCCGGATGTGACAATTATTTATAGATGAAACGGAGTTAAATAAATGCTTTCCAAGGATGAAATAAAACAGCTGTCAGACGAAATACTGCGGCTTAAAAAAGAAAAGGACGCGCTGATACTTGCGCACTATTATCAGCGGCTCGAGATCCAGCAGGTCGCTGATATATTCGGCGATTCGTTCGAGCTTTCAAAAAAGGCTAAGCTTGCTGAGAATCGGTTGGTAGTTTTCTGCGGAGTCAGATTTATGGCTGAGAGCGCGAAGATACTGAACCCGGATAAAAAGGTGCTGCTTCCTGCCGTTGATGCGGGATGTCCGATGGCTGATATGGTTACGCCAGAGGATGTATTGGAACTGCGTGCGAAGTATCCCGAGGCTGCGGTAGTCTGCTATGTGAATTCGTCCGCCGAAACAAAAGCGGTGTCGGATATCTGCTGCACATCGTCGAATGCAATAAAGGTGGTAAAGAGTTTACCGAACCGTCAGATAATTTTTGTGCCGGACAAGAACCTTGGCGCGTATGTTGCAAAATTCGTGCCGGAGAAGGAATTCATCCTGCACAGCGGATTCTGCCCAACTCACCGAAATATCACGGCAGCTGAGGTCGACAAGGCGAAGGCTGAGCATCCTAATGCGCTATTCGCGGTACATCCCGAGTGCGAGGATGAAGTCGTCGCAAAGGCTGATTTCGTCGGAAGCACGTCGCAGATAATCGACTATTGCGTAAATACCGACGCGCCGGAGTTTATAATCGGAACTGAGGTAGGCGTAGTTGACAGATTGGCATACTATCATCCTGAGAAGAAATATCATCTGCTCACACCGTATCTCGTATGCCCGAATATGAAGAAAACCGAGCTCAGCGACGTTCTTGCGGTACTTCGCGACGAGTCGAACGAGGTTATCATGACTCAGGAGGAGATCGAGGCAGCTAAAGCTCCGCTTGAGCGAATGGTCGCTATTAAATAAAGCTGCCGCTGTAAATCAAGGAGAAAAATAATGTACTTATACGGAAATATGCTTGACAGCATTATACTTAACGCACTTAATGAAGATGTCGGAACAGGCGACATCACAACTGAGACGACGATTCCGGCTGATAGGATCGCGCATGGACTTTACAAGGCTAAGGAGAGCGGTGTGCTCTGCGGAGTCGGAGTTGCTGAGCGTGTGTTCAAGCTCATCAACCCTGACATTGTGTTTACTGCATACAAGCAGGACGGTGACCGGATAGAGAAGGGCGAGATAATCGCAGAAGTCAGCGGCAAGGCGACAGACGTATTGACTGGTGAGCGTACCGGACTGAATCTTATGCAGAGAATGTCTGGCATTGCTACCCGCACTGCTGAAGCGGTAAAGCAGGTCGAGGGCACAAATGCTAAGATATGCGATACCCGCAAGACTACGCCCGGACTTCGCGTTATTGAAAAATATGCGGTAAAGGTCGGCGGAGGCACAAATCACCGCTTCAATCTCGCTGATGGAATCCTCATCAAGGATAATCATATAGTGGCTGCTGGTTCGATCACTGCGGCTGTAAAGTCGGCTCGCGCAAACGCACCGCATACATTGAAAATTGAAGTTGAAGTAGAGACCTTCGAGCAGCTTAACGAAGCGCTTGAAGCTGGCGCTGATATTATCATGCTCGATAATATGAACTGCGAGGATATGACTAAGGCGGTTGGAATTGTCAATGGACGTGCTATTACCGAGGCCTCAGGAAATATGGGAGACCGAAATCTTGCTGAGGTTGCAGCCTGCGGTGTTGACCTTATCAGTATCGGAGCATTGACCCATTCAGTTAGAGCTCTCGATATCAGCCTGAAATTTACAATTCAGTAACTCTATTTGAAATAAAACGAAAGAGTTAAAACTATGGAAACAATAAATTTAAAATATTCATCTGGAGATTACAATATATACGTCGGAGAGGGTATTCTTGCTGAGGCATTGGAAATATTTTTCGAAAATAGAGACTACGACCGCGTATTTGTTGTGTCAGATAGCAATGTTTTTAAGTTCTATGGAGAACTTTTACGCGAAAATCTCGTCAAACTTAATAGAGCGCCTGCGGGTGAGTATGTATTTCTTGCAGGAGAGCCGTCGAAGCGACTTTCTACCGTATCTGAGATGTACGACGCTTTTGCTAAGGCACACCTGACACGGCATTCGCTCGTTATTGCGCTTGGCGGCGGAGTCTGTGGAGACATGGCTGGCTTTGCGGCTGCGACCTACCTCAGAGGTATAGATGTTGTACAAATGCCGACTACGCTGCTCGCACAGATAGATTCATCTATCGGCGGAAAGACCGGAGTAGACCTTGAAGTTGGAAAGAATCTCGTCGGTGCATTCAAGCAGCCGGTAGCAGTTATAGCCGACAGTTCGTTTTTATCGACTCTTCCGAAACGTTATATCGACGACGGCATGGGCGAGGCGGTGAAGTACGGCTGCATTTATGATGAGGAGCTTTTCAATGGCATTACATCAAAGCAGATCGACCGCGCTGAGATGATATATCGCTGCATGAAAATTAAGGCAGAGGTTGTGGAAATCGATGAGTGCGAGACTGGACTGCGAATGATACTCAATTATGGACATACACTTGGACACGCGGTCGAAAAGCTTGGAAATTTCGAGCGATTCTCACATGGCGAGTCGATCGGTATAGGTATGCTGTATGCTGCGAAGCTTGGTGAGAAATTGGGCTATCAGCCGGTCTATGATAAAATCAAGGCAGCGCTCGAAGCATGGGAGCTTCCGACTGTTATGGATTATCCTGTCGAGGAGCTGGTTCGTGTCGTAGGCTCTGATAAGAAGCGTTCGGGTGACGATATTTCGTTCGTACTGCTTGATGGAATCGGAAAGTCGTTTACACAGAAGCTTCCTATCAGTAAGGTTGCCGAACTCATCGGCTGAGGAATTTTAATGAAAGAAATGAAATTTTCTCCGTCCCAGATACACGGAGAAGTGCGTGTGCCGTCATCTAAGAGTCAAGCGCATAGAGCGCTTATCTGCGCGGCTTTGGCTGGTGATAGCATAGTGCGCGGCGTTGATTTGTCTAACGACATCAATGCGACTGTATCAGCGCTTCGGGCGTTCGGTGCAGAGCTTGAATACGATGAATCTGCATTGACATTCACTGTCACGCGCTCAGTGGGCAGTGAGTTTGACGCTGGTACAGTCAATTGCGGTGAGTCTGGGTCGACGCTGCGATTCATGATACCGCTTGCTGCGGCGCTTGGAATAAGCGCAACATTTATAGGCGGCGGATTGCTTCCGAAGCGCACGACTATGCTGTATAAGCCGCTGCTCGAAGCTAACGGCGCAAAGCTCGAATATCCAGACAATGGCGATTTTCTGCCGCTGAAGGTGTCAGGAAAGCTGCACGCCGGAAGCTATTCACTCCGCGGCGATATTTCGTCGCAGTTCGTGACGGGGCTGTTGATATCGCTCTCTTTAGTTGACGGCGACAGCGATGTAACGCTCACAACAAGGCTTGAAAGCAAGCCGTATGCCGACATGACAGTCGACGTGCTGCACCGATTCGGTGCAAACATAGATGAGCGGGATAGTGGATACATTATACACAGCGGTAAGCCCTCTCCGCGTGATTTTACAGTAGAGGGCGACTGCTCGAATGCCGCATTTTTCGCAGTTGCAGCGGCTATAAACGGTGATGTTAAGCTTTCAGGAATAAATAACAACACATTGCAGGGTGACTATAAGCTGTTTGAAATAATCAAGTCATTCGGGGCAAATGTTGACATTGAACCGGATGGGATACGTGTTCGAAGCGGTGAACTTCACGCGCACGATATCGACGCTGCCGATATTCCGGACCTTGTTCCGGCGCTGTCGGTCATGGCTGCATGTTCTGATGGAACGACTCGCATTTATAACGCTTCTCGTCTCAGACTAAAAGAATGTGACCGCATTACCGCTACTGTCGACCTTCTGACTTCGCTTGGTGCGAAGGCGAGTGAGACAGACGATGGAATTATCATAATCGGTCAGAAGCAGCTCTCAGGCGGAAAAATACGAGCGTACAACGATCATCGCATGGCTATGTCGGCTGTTGCAGCGACGGCAGCCTGCACAGGTGACGTTGTAGTTGATGATATCAACTGCACAAACAAATCATATCCCGGATTTGTCAAGGACTGGAGCAGCTTATTATGAGTTCGCAGGATATGACAGGATTTCCGGATAGGATTCGTGAGCTTGTCGGTCAAGTGAAGCTTACCGAAACAAGCGGCTGTTCAGGTGCAAAAACATTTTTTGCTGATATTGACGATGGTTACTACATTAAAATATCAGATATCGGCAAATTGAAGCGCGAAGCTGAAATGTACGATCATTTCGCGTCGGCAGGGCTTGCACCGCGGGTGATTGATTATATCAGCGCTGACCGAGATTATCTTGTTACCAAGCGTTTGAATGGCGAGTCGGCTTATGCACAAAAATATCTTTCCGACCCTAAGCGGCTTTGCAGAGTTATGGCGGAGGCGATGAATCAGCTGCATTCGATCGACGCGTCAAGCTGCGGTTACGTAGCAGAGACATGTGAGAATTTGATAGATAGCGGTAGATTTAATACTGATTATTCAGCCTGCATTGGAGTATACGATGAAGCTGAAGCAAGACAGTTTGCTCGCGATAATCTTCATCTGCTGCGGCATGATACGCTTATCCACGGTGATTTCTGTCTTCCAAATGTATTGTTTGACGATTGGAAATTCACTGGCTTCATCGACCTTGGCGGTGCCGGACTCGGTGACAAGCATTTTGATATATTTTGGGCTATCTGGTCGCTTAATTTTAATTTGAAAACAAACGAATACCGTGATTATTTTCTCGAATGTCTCGGAGATCATGATCCGATAAGACTGAAGCTGTGCGGTATAATTTCATCATTTGAATAAATATATTGACAG
This sequence comes from Clostridiales bacterium, assembly GCA_022791685.1. Taxonomy (GTDB): domain Bacteria; phylum Bacillota; class Clostridia; order Oscillospirales; family CAG-272; genus Flemingiibacterium. The sequence goes on along the minus strand of JAAVZO010000009.1, from coordinate 27,290 downwards.
TTAATTTGAAGAAAGGACGCTTTCAACCGAAAGCAATGGTTGTAAAATAAAAAATGAGACGTTACATTTACAGCGGAAGCACCGCCGGACTTGAGCAGATCGAATATGATGTGCTGATAGTCGGAAGCGGTATTGCCGGACTGTATGTCGGACTCCACATCGACCCGAGTAAACGGGCAGCGATCGTCACTAAGGTCGATTTCGAAAAATCCAACTCATGGCTCGCGCAGGGAGGTATAGCTGCTGTTATTGACCCGAGCGACCACTTTGAATCGCATGTTGAGGATACATTAAAGGCAGGTGCTGGACTCTGCGATGTCACCGCAGTCGAGACACTTGTCAAGGAAGGTCCGGATAATATCAGCGAGCTGGTGGAACTCAATGTTCCATTCGACCTCAACCCCGAGGGCGAACTTATGATAACTCGTGAGGGCGGACATTCCTGCCGCCGTATCGTTCACTGCGGCGGTGACGCTACCGGACGCGAGACGACTCGCCGACTTGGTGAAATCGCACTTGAACGCAAGAATCTTGATATCCTTTTCAACACATATCTCATAGACATACTGACCGAAGACGATAAAGTCACCGGAGCTATTGTATTCGATGGCAAGCCAAAGCTTATCAAATGCCCGAATATCGTTATCGCTACCGGAGGAATCGGTGCGCTGTATAATCATACGACAAACCCGATGGGAGCAGTCGGCGATGGTATCGCAGCAGCTCAGCGCGCTGGAGCGGAGGTCGTGAATATGGAGCTTGTGCAGTTCCATCCGACTACAATGATGCCGCAGAAGGGACAGATCGAGCGTCGTTTCCTTATCTCAGAGGCGGTCCGTGGAGAGGGCGGAATACTGAGAAATCACCTCGGCGAAGCCTTCATGCAAGGTAAGCATGAGCTTGCCGACCTTGCGCCGCGCGACATTGTGACCCGCGAGATAATACATGAAATGCGCCGTACCGGACGCGATAATGTATATCTTGACGTTTCGAGTATGAGTGAGGAATTCTTCTCGCGCCGTTTCCCGACAATATTCGGAGAGTGCCGCAAATTCGGTATCAACGTGCCGGAAGACAGCATTCCTGTGCGCCCGGCTCAGCACTATCTGATGGGCGGCATCAACACAGACCTTAATGGAATGACAAATATTGTTGGTCTATATGCCTGCGGTGAATGTGCGTGGACTGGTATACATGGCGGAAACCGACTCGCAAGCAATTCAATGCTCGAATGCCTTGTATTCGGACGGCGCGCAGCTCGCCATATCTGTTCCAATATGCGCAATGTTTCTGAGATCACGCTCTCAGTTTCAGATAAGCCTCTGTCTGGCGGAAAAGAACTCGCGTATGATTTTGTTGTCAAAAAGCGTGCAGAGCTTAGGGATGTAATGACGAATGATGCAAATGCCGTCAGAACTCCAGCCGGAATGGCTCACGGTAAGGCATTTATTGATGAGCTGCTCTCCCAGCTCGACGCTGCAAAGCTCGAGACCCGTGCTGAGTATGAGCTATATTCGATGGCAACTATTGCTGATGACATTTTGACTGGCGCTATTAACCGTAAAGTATCGGTCGGCGCACATTATATTGAAGCATGAGTTATAATTTTACTCCAGGAGTCGATAGATCAGAGCCGGCAGCCCTCAGCCGCATTACAAGCTACGATGTCGATATACTCGAAAAAACGATACGAAAGCAGCTTGATTCTCTTGGACTTACTGATATGTTCAAAGGAAAGCGAGTGGTCGTAAAGCCGAATCTCGTCATGAAAAAGAGCCCTGACGCGGCGGCTACGACTCATCCGGCAGTGCTCGAGGCTATGCTTCGCATTTTAAAGGAATCGGCGGCGGATATTTTGATCGCCGAGAGTCCACCCGGACTTTATACGGAATCAGCGTTGAAGGGATTCTACAACAGCTGTGGTATCACTGAGGTCGCATCGAGACTTGGCGTAAAGCTGAATTTTGACACGTCGAGCCGTGAAGCTGCACTCGTTGACGCAAAAACTGCACACGGTTTTGAATTGATATCGCCGATACTCGACGCGGAGGTCATTGTCAATCTCGCAAAGCTGAAAAGCCATGCGTTGACTAAACTAAGCGGAACGGTCAAGAATTATTATGGCGTTATACCTGGGATCCAAAAAGTAGAGACCCACGCGAGATTCCCGGATTATTCAGACTTTGGTTCAATGCTGGTCGATCTGTGTGCTTATAATGTCGGCTCGAAGCCGACCTTCAACCTGCTCGATGGTATCGTTGGCATGGAAGGAAACGGTCCTACTGGCGGAACTCCAAAGGCAGTTGGTTGTCTTATTTCGGGGCGCAATCCATTTTCAGTAGATACCATTGCCGCGCATATAATCGGACTTGACGGTGTTATTATGCTTGATGAGGCGAAGGCGCGTGGATTTACGGCTGATGTTGATAATATCAATATCACATCTGACGAGCCGCTTGACAGCTTTGTAATTAAGGACTTCAAGCTGCCGGACTCAGTCGACAAAAAGGGTGCGCATACTTCATCTATCGTGCTGCTGTCAAAGCTTTGCGGCGGACGGGTATATAAATGGATACAGCCGCGTCCGGTAGTCGATAAGCAGAATTGTATCGGCTGCGGCGAATGCTATCGCAGCTGCCCGCAGAAGACTATAGAGCTTATGCCGATAAAGGGCGGAAATAAAAAACGTGCGATTATTCATGACGACAACTGCATAAAATGCTATTGCTGTCAGGAGCTCTGTCCCATCAAGGCGATAAAAATCAAAAAGAATCCGTTGTTTAAGCTGATCGGCGGATAGGTCTTAGACTGTACTATGGAATAAGATTTGATGTTTGATAAATATACTGATAAGTAATGACATATTTTGAATCGAAAATATGGAGATAAGCAATATAATGACAACAATAACACTAAATGCCCCGGCAAAAATAAATCTCTGGCTCGATATAAAGTCGCGTCGGCCGGATGGATATCACAATATTGAAAGCGTAATGCAGACGGTGTCGCTGTTTGACGAGCTGACACTTGAAAGACATGATACTGAATCGGAGAATAAAGCTGGTACTCGCAATCGCCGACGTATTACGATATCGTGTTCAGTTGATGAGCTCGCTTGTGACGAGAGCAATTTATGCTATCGCGCCGCACAGGAGTTTTTCAGTCTTATCAGCAGAAAAAGCTACAATGTGTCAATACACATTGAAAAGCATATACCGATAGCTGCCGGACTTGCTGGCGGAAGCACTGACGCTGCAACTACCCTTATCGGGCTTAATAGTCTGTATGATTCCGGCTTGACCGTTGAGCAGCTTTGCGAGCTTGGAAGTAGGATAGGTGCTGATGTGCCTTTTTGTATAAAACGTGGCATAAGCGTTACACGAGGTATCGGTGAGATATTTTCACCATGTGCCCGAATGTCCGACTGCTATATTCTGATCGCCTGTGAAGGCGAACGTGTATCGACTCCGTGGGCGTACAAGCGTCTTGACGAAATGTACGATTTTGCAGAGCGCAATGCAGATGTGAGTGAATTCACGCAGCTGCTGAGTCAGGGTGAGCTCACCAAGACTGCACGTGGGATATCAAATATATTCGAGTCGGCAGTACTTCCGGTGCGCGAAAAAGCACGCCTGCTTAAGAACACCATGCTTGAATGCGGTGCGCTTAATGCGCTTATGAGCGGAAGTGGACCGTCAGTATTCGGAATATTTGAGGATATTGCCACTGCTGAAGCAACAAAGCAGCGTCTTAATGACTCTGGGATCGCAGCCTATATATGTGAACCCTATTATGAAATCACAAATAAATTAGTGAATGGAGAAAAATAATGAAATTTGTAAAACCTATTACCGCATTACTCGCGACCGCAGTGATCGGAACGCAGCTATTTGCCTGCGGCAAGAGCAATGATGACGCAGGATTCGATTACAGCAAAGGACTTGATTCAAATGGATTTTTTGCCGGGATCAAAGCTGCTGACATTGTAACTCTTCCAGAATACAAGGGTATCGACATTGATCCGTCGGTATTTATTGCAGATGAGGATGAGGTTCAGAATCAGATCGAATATGTACTTTCTAATTATGTCGACTATGAGAAGGTAACTGATCGTGCAGTAAAAGACGGTGACTCGGTCAATATTGACTATGTTGGTACGATAGATGGAGTGGCGTTCGCTGGTGGAACGACCAATGGCTACGGAACGACTGTAACTATTGGAGTTACTCAGTATATCGACGATTTTCTTGAGCAGCTCATCGGTCACAAGCCCGGTGAGACCTTCGATGTTGAGGTAACATTCCCGACAGAATACAAAAATAATCCTGACCTTGCTGGAAAGGACGCGGTATTCTCGACTACGATAAATTACATTCAGGGTGATGAGATAGTTCCTGAGCTGACGGTTGAGATCGCGGCAAATTATGGCTTTGATTCAATTGACGCTATGATCGAAGATATCAAGGACTTTGTTGTTAACTATCAGAAGAATGACGCATTTTACGATATCCTCAATGCGGCAGTTTGCGACAATATCCCGCAGGCAGTGATTGACTATGTTATCGATCACGACCTTGACCAGCTCACATATGAGGCAAAGTCTTATTATGGCATGACACTCGAACAATATATCACCAGCTTCAGCGATTATAAGTCAACGCAGGAGTATATCGACGCTATGATGGAGGATTATAAGGCCATCGCTGTTCAGTATCTTGCCGCTCAGGCTATAGCTGAGAAGGAAGGACTCACAGTATCGAAGCAGGATATTGAAGATGCTGGATACAGTGACATGATCGAAACCTACGGCGAGCCGTATCTCAAACAGACGATATTATTCCAGGATAAGATTCCTAATTTAATTTTCGACAACGCGAACGTTAAATAAACTTTAAAACCGCCACGAATGTTATATTCGTGGCGGTTGTTTATTTTTATATGCAGACGGCGTTACGTCGGTACAGCGCTTGAAGTATGCAATGAAGTGAGAGCAATCGTTGAACCCTGATTCAAAGCAGGCTTCCGTTACGCTCATTCCTTCATTTAGAAGCCTTTTTGATTCAATAAGCCGCATATTTTGCAGATATTGATACGGCGACTGGCGTAGGGACTCACGGAAAAGCCTTGACATATACGATTCGCTTATACTGAAATGTGCAGCTATATCGGCGGAGGTTTGAATAGTTTTGTAGTTACCTTCAATATATTTAAGAATTTTTGTAAGCAGCGGTGAAAGTTTGTCTGCCGGCGGCGGATAGCTGTTTTCTCCGACTGCAAGCTCATATAAAAGCTGCATTATAGTATTTCGCAGTCTGAATTGTTCGCTTTTACTGAATTCGTGCATATTTCGGAATCCTGTAAACTCTGACAAAATATGATCACGGCGCTTTTGCGGCAGACGTACAAGGGTAGGAGCGCTTGTGTCAAAGCATCTTTTAATAAGCTCGCTATCCGGCATATATGACATCAATAGTGGGTTTATATAGATATAGTATCGTTCATATGGTTCAATGCGCATATTTATACCGCGGTGGATGACATTGGCTGGAAAAATTATGATATCCCCATACATCGGCTCATATAGCGAAGTATGGGCGAAAAATCTTCGTCCGCTGGTAAGATGCAGAATAATTTCGTGATAGTTTTGTTCATGACATGACTGTACGTTTCTGTCAATGTTTTTTCCTGTTGTATATGTATACGAATATACAATTTGCCACTCGAGAGGAATATTATTGATAAAATCGAGCTTGAAGCTTGGCTTAGTTAGAAGCGCATTTGTAAGTGACAGTGAGCAAACATTGCTATTTTGATACTGCATTTGTGCTAACCTCCATAATTTTCACTATAGTTCAATTATTGCATATAAAAATGCGGCTTTCAGAAATAATTGCATATTATTATGCGATTATATATATTATAATTATATCAGAACATATTCGATATGTCAATAAGCAAATGAAAGGTGAAATATTTATGTGTAAATCTACTTACTCAAAAATTCTGGCAGCCTTATTGGCGACACTTATCTTGTTGCCATCCTGTGCGTCGACTTCTGATGACAGCAAGAGCCAAGATTCATCGATCGATTCAGCGAAATCGACCGAACCGACTACCGAAGTAAACTATCTTGACACAATTTCAAAAAAAGATTTCGGCGGCGACACATTTCGTGTTTATGTAAACTCAGCGAGCGATCGTCCGAATCTTCATGCCGGAGAGGAAAACGGTGAGGTAATCAACGACTCGATGTACAATCGCGACATGACCGTAGGTGATATGTTCAAGTGTAAAATTGAATATACATCATACGAGGATAAAAACGCTCTTTACAAGGATGTTGTACGACTGATATCGGCTGGCGATGATTTTGCCGACATTATAATAACATCACTTTTTGAGGGAGTTGGAACGCTTGCTGCGTCCGAAATGCTTGTAGATATCGGCTCGCTTGATGGAATCAATATATCTGCTGACTGGTGGTGTCAGTCGATGAATGAAACTATGATTTTTAATGATAAATTATACGCAGTTTCAGGTCCTATGGCGCTATGCTACTGTTACGCACCATACGCTTTCTTTGCCAATCTTGATATGGCTGAGGATTTTGGGCTCGAGAGTGTGTATGATCTTGTAAATAGCAGCAAATGGACAATAGACAAGATGAGCTCGATGATGAAGGATATCTATTTCGACGTGAATTCAAATGGCGTGGTCGACTCGGAGGACCGTTTTCCGATGACAATGACTCTTGAATCGGGAAAGGCTTTCTATATCGGTTGTGGTATGCGCATGGCTGAAAAGAGTACTAATGGCGACGTGAAGATGAACATTGATTCTCAAAAGTCAATTGATATACTTGACATGCTAAACGCAATTATGAAGCCGGAAGAAGTAATCTGTACTGATAAGCTTGCAAAAACTTGGGCAGTCGGTGTATCAGACTATAAGACTGCAATGTTTAAGAATTCGCAGGCATTATTCTGCGCATCGCCGATTCAGTGGGGTGTGCTCAATTTCCGTGATATGAACGATGATTATGCTATTCTGCCTTATCCGAAATATGACGAGGCTCAGGACGAATATTACAGTCACCTCAATTCATATTTCCCGGTTGGAGTTGCAATTCCTAAAACCTGTCAGCGTGCTGAGATGGCAGCGCCGGTAATGGAAGCACTTGCATATATTTCATATAATGAAGTACTTCCGAAAATCCACGGCGTTGTATTAAAGGAAAAGGTTGCGCGAGATGAAAATTCTAAGGATATGATAGATCTGCTTTATAAAAATGTCATAGTTGATTTCAACGCGGTGTTTAATTTTGGCAATTCATCGACGATGCTTCGTGAATATGCAGTTGGTGAAAGTGATAACTTTGTTTCGGCATACGCTTCAATTAAGACTAAGGTTGAAACCGAATTGAACGAAATTTTAGAAAAGCTGTCACAGTGAAAGGTTACTTAATAAATATATGGAAATCATAGATCGCTACAAACAGCTAATAGAAGGCTGGATATACTCTGCGAAAGATTATGTTGCAGAACCGTTTGATCGACGAGATTTAGCATATTACGGTACTGGAACGAATGCTTGGGGAATTCAAACTCATATGAAAGGATTTTCGGCGTTTGCAGTAGCTGCCGGAGATTTGGCAACAGATTATGAACGCTGCGGGTATACTCATAACGCGCTTGTCGAGCTTTCTCTGAAGATGTTGCGCTTTACGCTTGAATCGCACGTGACTGGTTCTTATCATTGTACTGATGGTGATAAGGTAAAATGGGGACATCATTGGTTAGCAGCGCTGGCTATTGAGCGCATGATGCACGGTATTGATTCTATTAGTGGATATATGACCGACCATGATAATGATCGGCTGCGTGAAGTACTTATATCTGAGGCTGATTATATTTGCAATGAGCGTCCGGTGCATGCCGATCCAGTCAGTCCAAATGTACCAGAAAGCAATTTGTGGAGCGGTGCGCTGCTTCACCGGACTGCAATGATGTATCCGGATGCTGCACGTGTTGGTGATTATCGCAGTTATGGAACAAAAATGCTCTTGAATTCGATATCTGTACCGTCGGACCGTGAATCGACTGATATTTATGCCGGAAAACCAGTAAGCGAGTGGTTTGTCGGCGCAAATTTCTTCGAATCCTACGCGCTCAACCATCACGGTTACATGAATGTCGGATACATGGTCATATGCCTGTCTAATATTGCTATGCTGCATTTCTCCTTTAAAAAGGCAGGAATCGAAGCGCCGCTCGAGCTCTATCGTCATTTTGCGGACTTATGGAAATTAGTTCGTACCTGCATATTCGATGATGGTCGGCTCTATCGTATCGGTGGAGATACCAGAGTTCGCTATTGCTACTGTCAGGATTATCTAACTCCAGTATTTGCACTTGTATCTGATATGCTTGGCGAGGATATGAGCAGTGAGGAGTGCGGCTGGCTCGCTCAGGTAGAGCGTGAAGTCGAATATAACGGCGATGGCAGCTTTTTAAAGGAGCGCTGCGAGCTTTTCCGTGAACGCTCACCTCTCTACTACACGCGCCTTGAAGGCGACCGAGCCTGCACTCTGTCGATGATGTGGCTATGGCACCGTGAATTTGCTGATATATTTAATAAATCAGATAAGCCTTCAAAATCACAGCTCTGGAGCGACGAGTATCACGGCTCATATTATGTTCGCGGAGAAAATCGAATGGCGGCGTTTACATGGATGGCAGCTGAGCGTCCGCAGGGAAGTATAGTTCCTCCAATCGATAGCTCAATGGCGGAGTCTAAATTCAACCTTGTCAGCATGATTGAAGGCGGTGGAGTGATGAACAATTGCAGCATTAAGAATCACAGTGGACATACCTTTGATGGTGGATTTATAACTGGTGGGGAATTTTCGTATATTACATCAGGACTGCTTGAGGAAAACGATTCGAGCAATGAAAATGCGCTTAATAGGCTCGTTTACTGCGCACTTCCGGACGATAAAACCGTAGTTACTCTCCAGCAATGCCGTGCGCTGCGCCACTGCTGGCTCGTTAATGTGAAGCCGCTGAATCTCAATATTCCCAATGACATATTTAATGGCGAAAAGCGTGAATATACTGCACACGATGGAAGCCTGACTGCCGATTTGAAGCTTACTGCTGAGTTAGTATACAATATGAAGGACGGCGGAATTCATGTCGAATGTGGCTGTGCGCGAACGATTGGATTAAATCATATTTCGCTTCCCAAAGGTGGTCTTTCCGGAAATATTGTGTATGAAAATCGAGGAATGCTACGCGTCGACCGCGTTATAGTCGGAGGAAACAATACGCCGTCATGGTATGACTGCGGTGAAGCTATATTCGATTTTGGTGTTGTGCTTAAAACTGACAACGAGACTAATGGAGGCGAATATTTTTGCGATGGCGGATTGAGGGCAGTCAAGGTATCAGGAGCAGACGGGTGTGAATATATTGTGGCTGCCAACTTTGACCGTGATGAGCGCAGCTGCGAGATGTTTGGAAAGCATATTGATTTTACTTGTGACAGCTGGTATGATATCATAAAAATATAGTGTTTGCTGAATTTTTAAAGCGAAATGCAGATATTTAAAACTGTGCGGAAGAAATTTTCTTCCGCACAAATTATTTTTTGTAAAATACTTGACAAATCGGGCTTTTTGCGCTATACTTGATATATAAATTAAATTTGAAAGGACGCAGAGTATATTAAAATTCTGCAAATCATATCATGATACATAGAAGTGAGATTTTCGGGTTCGACACTATCGAGCATGAAGCTGATATCTGTATAGTCGGCGCTGGTGCGGCTGGACTTTTTGCGGCAGTAGCAGCGGCACGTCACGGTGCAAAAGTGGCGTTAATGCACGACCGTCCTGTACTTGGAGGAAACGCTTCAAGTGAAGTGCGTATGTGGAGACGCGGCGCACATGGACGTGATAATAAGGAGACCGGACTCGTAGAGGAGCTCGCACTCGCGAATATCCGCCGCAATCCTACACTCAACTTTTCGATTCTTGACAGCGTTACCTACGAAATGGTAATAAACGAGCCAAACATTGATTTGATGCTCAACTGCTCATGTCTTGACGCTGAGATGAAGGACGGAAAGATAGTATCTGTCAAAGGCTGGCAGACTACAACACAGCGCTTCCATACCGTTCGCGCAAAGCTGTTCGCCGACTGCTCGGGTGACAGCGTACTTGCGCCGCTGACCGGTGCTGAATTCCGCATGGGACGTGAGTCTTGCGATGAGTTCGGAGAGGATATCGCACCAAAGGAGTCGGATAACCGCACTATGGGTATGTCATGTCTGATTCAGGTACGGGAGACCGACCATGAGGTTCCGTTTATCGCGCCTGATTGGGCGACTAAGTTTACTGATGAGACTATCTCTCACCGTGTAAATATAAATAATCCGAGACAGTTTGTCGGTGACAACTTCTGGTGGATGGAGCTCGGCGGTATGGTCGATTCTATCGGAGATACGGAGGAGGTCTGCAAGGAGCTTCTGAAGGTTGCCTTCGGAGTGTGGGATTATTATAAAAACTCGGGACGTTTCGAGTCGAAGAACTGGGAGCTTGACTGGGTCGGATTCCTGCCGGGCAAGCGTGAGAGCCGCCGCTATGTCGGTGACCACATCCTGACACAGAATGAAGTGCGCGGAGAGGGACGTTTCAATGACCTTATCGCATATGGCGGATGGAGCATGGACGACCATAATCCGGGCGGATTCAATACTAAGGAAGCTGCGACGATTTTCCATCCCGCACCATCTCCGTTCGGTATCCCGTATCGCTGCCTCTATTCGGTAAATGTTCCCAATCTTATGTTCTCAGGACGCAATATCTCCTGTACTCATACGGCGATGTCATCCTGTCGTGTAATGTCGACTTGCGCAACGCTTGGTCAGGCGATGGGTACGGCGGCGGCTATTGCGATCAACCGTGATACTACACCGCGTGGTGTGTATGAAAATTACATCGATGAATTAAAGCAGACGCTTATGGAGGACGATTGCTATCTGCCGTTCAACCGCCGTTCGCTGACTCCGGCTATGGAAGGTGCGAAGGCAAGCGTAGGTGGAAAGGACGCAGCAGTATTATTCGATGGTGTTGACCGCACGATCGACGGCGAATCACATCTGCTCGAATGCGCATTTGGTGATGATATTGAGATAACCCTACCTGAGTCTCGCAAGCTTTCGAAAATTGCGTTCATATTTGACAGTGATATCAACCGCGATAGCTTTACAGGCGTGAACGGTCATTTCAAGACTTATCCTATGCGCTGCAATACAGAGCTTCACGAGAAGCTGCTCGGACTTCCGGATACGTTGCTCCGCGACTTTGATCTGTACATTGATTCTGGTGACGGTGAGTATAAGCTTGCCGCTGAGGTAAAAGACAATTACCGCAGACTCTGGTCTCTTGAAGGTGAGCTTGAGGCAAAACGTATCAAGCTTACGCCAAAATCTGCATATGGTGCAGAAAACGCTCACGTTTATTCTGTAATTCTTAAATAATGTTTATCTGCCGCAGTGGTCATTTTATGATCCTGCGGCAGATTTATTTTTTGCTTAATGTTGACAAAGGCTTAGGTTTATGATATTATATATCGTAAAGTCAGTTCAGACTAAGGAAGGTAAGAAAATATGAAAAATACACATCTATATTATAAATCACCGGCGTGCGAATGGACTGAGGCATTGCCGCTTGGAAATGGTAAGCTCGGCGCGATGGTGTATGGTTCTGTCGAAGTTGAGCAGCTGCAATTGAATGAGGAAACTTTGTGGAGTGGATGGCATGATGAGTATGCTGACAACCCCGAATGTGCAGAGCATTTAAATGAAATGCGCGAGCTGATTTTTGCAGGTAAGCTCACTGAAGCTGAGAGTGCGGCACAGAAATATCTTGTCTGTCGTGGAGATGGAAGCGGCGACGGACATGGATACGGTCATTCATATGGCAGCTTTGAAAGCGCTGGACAGCTGTTTATCAAACTTCATGATTCTGACGCAGATGTTGAAAATTATCGCCGCGAGCTCGATATATCGCGCGGAGAAGCGATGATCGAATATACATATAACAGTCAGCATTTCGAGCGTCAGTATTTTGTATCTCCGACGAAAAACTGTATAATAGCAAGAATAGCGTCAAGCGACGATTTTAAGGCTGAACTCCATTATGAGCGCGAGAATGTGCATCTTGAATATGTCGATGACGAAATCATCATGACCGGAAGCTTCAAGAATGGACTTGAATATGCTGGTGCAGTCAAGGTTATATCTGACGGCAGTATAAGCAATGGTGCAGAGAACCTTGTTGTCGAAAATGCGCATGAAATTATACTATACATAAACATAACTACAGATTACAAAGAGCCTATAAATGTACGTGCGGCTTCGATCGACGCTGTTCGTGGCTGTACAGAGTGCGACTACAACGAACTTCGCCATGAGACGAATGAACACTTTTATTCGATGTTGTCACGTGCTGAGATAGACCTTGGTGCAGATGACTATTGTGGCGAGCTTGCTATCGACGAGCGTCTGGCGCTGCTTAAAGCTGGTGCTGACGACCGAGCGCTTGTCGAGCTTTACTGGCAATTTGGACGCTATCTGATGATATCGTCGTCATATAACTGCGTGCTTCCGGCAAATTTGCAGGGAATCTGGAGCGGAGATTACAGCACGATTTGGTCAGCTGATTACCATATCAACATCAATATACAGATGAACTACTGGCTGACTGAGATAACAAATCTGCCTGAATGTGGCGACGCATTCTTGAGGTATATCAAATTCATATCTGAATTCGGGCGCAAGACTGCTGAGAAGCAATATAACTGCGGCGGATGGGTGGCGCACACTATAACTAATCCGTGGGGATTTACTGCACCTGGAGAGGGGGCATCATGGGGCAGTTTTATGTGCGCTGGAGCTTGGTGCTGCGAGCATATCTGGGAACGCTGGCTTTTCAGTAATGATAAGAAATTCCTGCGTCGATATTATCCGGTAATGCGCGGAGCTTGTGAATTTTTCCTTGATTTTCTCTGCGAAGATCCGAACACTGGATACCTTGTTACCGCGCCGTCAAACTCGCCTGAGAATCACTACCGTGACCCAAGCACCGGAGAGACTATATCTATATGCGCCGGTCCGACGATGGACAATTCGATATTGTACGAGCTGTTTTCAAACACGATTGAGTCTACAAAAATACTTGGAATTGACAAAGATTTTGCGTCGAAGCTTCAAAAGACGCGCGACCGTCTGCCGCCGATTCGAGTCGGTAAGTATGGGCAGATAATGGAATGGCAGGAGGATTTCGAGGAGACCGAGCCGGGACATAGACATCTTTCGATGCTGTACGGGCTTCACCCGTCAAACCTTATCACTAAAACGCGCACGCCAGAGCTGTTCGACGCTGCAAAGGTGTCGATAGAGCGGCGTTTGTCGTCTGGAGGTGGACATACTGGCTGGAGCAGAGCGTGGATAATCAATTTTTACGCCCGCCTTGGCATGGGAGACGAATGCGAGAAGCATATCCATGCGCTGCTTAGTAAGAGCACGTACAATAACCTATTCGATGCACACCCGCCGTTCCAGATAGACGGCAACTTTGGCGCGTGTGCCGGAATTGCAGAAATGCTTGTCCAAAGCCACGACGGCTTCATAGAGCTTATTCCGGCGCTTCCTGCGTCGTGGAAGGATGGAAGCTTCAAGGGACTTTGTGCGCGCGGCGGATTTATTGTATCCGCTGAGTGGAAGGATGGAAAAGTGTGCAGCTTTAGTGTACAGAGCGAGCATGGCGGCGCTGGTGAAGTACGGTATAACGGCGGCAGAAAATTGAGCTTTGAGCTGTCAGCGAATGGCTCAGTGCAGAAGCAGATGTAATTTTATCGAACAACTCTATTATTTTTCAATTTTTATCGAACCGAACGCGCAGAAAATACGACTAAGTAAGTGAAAGCAGGCGGAGGAGATGATGGTGTTGAATAATGACATTTCAGATAAAGCGCTCATAAGTAAAGCAGTAAACGGCTCAAAGAGTGCGTTTGAGGCTTTAATGAACCGCTATCTTGATATGCTTTATTCTTACATATCGCTCAGAGCCTCTGAAGCCGATGCTGCCGACATTTTGCAGGAGACAATGCTCGCGGTATGGCAGGGGCTTGGCGGTTACGACAATCGCTCGTCGCTGAAGACTTGGCTGTTTGCGGTAGCGCGCCGCAAGCTCTGCGACTTTTATCGGAAGAGAAGCCGTGAATCGCAGAACGAATGCACATTTGCAGATATTCTTCCCGACTCCTGCGAGGATGGATTCTGCGATGTCGATTCAGGCGAGGATTTAGCGGCACAGACAGTTGAACGGCTTGACACGGCTGACGCAATAAAGCGGCTCAATGAGAGTGAGCGCGAGCTTGTACACCTGATATTCGACGCTGGGCTTTCATATACGGAAATATCCGAGGTCATCGGAGTTCCAGTCGGAACGATCAAAAGCCGTATGTCGGCGATCAAATCAAAGCTGAAATACTATCTCGAGGTGAAATGATGAATTGTGATGAAGTACGCGAGCTGCTTCCGATATACATCGGCGGCGGACTTGATACAAATACACGCGGGCTTATCGCGGCTCATATAGCGAAATGTGCGGACTGTCGAAGTGAAGCGGTAATGCTCACGCGGCTTGGAATTGCAGTAAAATCGACCGCGCATAAGATACCGGAGAATGCAAGAGCGGCAGCGTTTGATCTGATCAAAGAAGAACCGAAGAGTGACATGTTTGAATCGCTGAAGGATGCGTTCAAGCTCACGAATTCGGCGCTAAGGCTTGCATACAGGCTTATTAAAGTCTAAAATTACAGGGGGAATTATTATGTCTACTGAAGCAAAGGAAGTATCGGAAATGCTTGACGCAGTTTCCGCTAAGGTCCCGAATTTGATACGCGAGCTCATGTCATCACTTTACTCACCAGAAGCGGGAGCTAACATGGGCAAGGCTGTTGGCGCATTTTATAAGGAGCTTATCTCAGCCGGAATGCCGGAGGATATAGCCATTAAAATGGCGCAGGATTATATGTCAACGATCAAAAGTCAGACAACGAATATGATAAATATGGGCGCGGACTGAGATATGGTTGTTTTTAATTTTGCGCGTATGTTAGTTTCGCTGCCGGTGCTGCTTGCTAAGGCGAATATGCAGTATATTCGTTTCAAGGCTGAGTTTGTACGCGAGCTTACTGAAGCCGGCATATCAAGGTCTGACGCTGAGCGGCTTTGTAAGATGTACTCTCCAAACAAGCTGCTGTCAGAAAAAAATTCTAACGCCGAAATCACGCTTGATAAGAGCGTCAGCCTGCAATAATTTAATAAAACGAACCGGACGCACGTTTTCTCTGTGCGTCCGGTTTTGTCGAAAGCCGCGGTGCGTCATATATTGAAAACAGACCGGCACAAGAGAGTCAGCCGAGTGTATGGTGTCGGTCAATAAAACGAAAGAGGGAATGTAGCATTGCTTAGCAAGAATGATATACCGTTCGACGAGCTGCGTATGTCGGACGAATTTCCTGTAGCGATGGCATATGTGCCGTGGCAGAGGCTCGACAAGATGTATCCGCCGGAGACTGCACTTGCTCGCGGAACGCTGTTTCCAGAGCTTGATAAGCCGTTTATGGGTCGTACAGTGACGAGAGGAGGAAGCTGCAATGAATGTGGCAAATAATAACGCACGCTCGCTGCGGATGTATTCACTGCCGTTCGCGGCATGGGAGCTTCGGCTCTATCTCGACACGCACCCAGATGACACAAAGGCGCTTGAAGCATATAAGCAGATATGTGCTACTGTCGGAGGCTGCAACTACGCCTGCGCAACAGAAGCCGGAAAATCCGCTGCTATTGGCAGAGACAGTGGTGACTGCGGCTGTGGCTGCGGTGGTTCGAGCTGGACGTGGGTAGATGGTCCATGGCCGTGGGAGCCTGAAGCAAATATCGTGGAGAGTGAGGACTGACAGATGTGGATTTATGAGAAACAGCTGCAATACCCGGTTAAAATAAAGAACTGCAATCCGCGGCTCGCTAAGGCTATCATAAGCCAATACGGCGGACCGGACGGAGAGCTCGGCGCGTCGCTGCGCTATCTCAGCCAGCGATATTCTATGCCGTATGATGTTGTTAAGGGCGCACTTACCGATATCGGTACTGAGGAACTCGCGCACCTTGAAATGATAGGCAGTATCGTCCATCAGCTCACTCGCAATCTGTCGCCTGACGAGATCGTGAAGCAGGGCTTTGACGATTACTTTGTCGACCATACAACTGGCGTATATCCTCAGGCTGCTGCGGGTATGCCGTATACCGCGGCGAGCATGCAGGTAAAGGGCGACCCGATTACCGACCTGCATGAGGATATGGCCGCTGAGATGAAGGCGAAAACGACTTACGACAACATCCTGCGTCTTTCAGATGACCCGGATGTGAACGATGCGATACGCTTCCTCCGTGAGCGCGAGATAGTACACTATCAACGTTTTGGCGAGATGCTGCGTCATGTGCAGGATAACCTCGATTCGAAGAACTTCTTCGCGATAAATCCGGCATTTGATAAGGTGCAGAAGCCGAACACTCGCCGCTGCCAGTAAAATAAGTCAAACGAGCCGCTCATTTTGAGCGGCTCGTCTATGTTTCAACAGTTGTGATTTAATATTTATTCGAGTATCATTTCCTTAAATGTACCTGACATGCGACCGACAAAATTCCATTGACGCTTCATGTAATTATGTATTTCTTCGCAGCTTGCGGTATAACAGCTGTAAATTGCGTCAATATCCGAAAAGTTCTCAGCTATCGCTGCTGCGATATTGTGACCACTTTCAATTCCTATTGAGATTCCTTCGCCCATTGGGTTCAGAAATCCAGCACATTCTCCGGCAAAGAATACTCTTCCGCTTCTGTAATCAATGCGGCAGCCGGGAAGAATATGAGGCATTAACCAGCGCTCAGACTTGTGTACTGTGCTTATTTTTAGTTTATGCTGTTCGGTCATATAGTATATGAATTTGTTGTAATATTCAGGTATATTCTGGGGGGCCTTTGCTGATACACCAAGCACGAGCTGGTCGTCCTTGACATTGAACCATGCGTCATATTCAGACAGCTCTGGCTGCAAGTAGGCATAGAAGTAGTGCGGATCGAGGTCTATACTTCCATCATTGAATGTCTGAAAGGTGGTGATATACTGAGGCGCTGTATGAATCAATTTACGCTTAACACTGCCGACTGCACCTTCGCAGTCGATAACATAATACGCACGTTCGGTATAGGTTTTGTCTCCACGTAAAGTTACTGTAACGCCGTCAGTGTCACACGCACAGTTCACAACAGCAGTTGAGTCGCGCAGCTCAGCACCCGATTCGACAGCTTTCATCGTGAGCCACCCGTCAAACGAGCTGCGCCAGATATTCAACCCTTCTTGTTCAAATCTGTATTCATTGCCGCGGTCGTCAGTAAATATCATACCACGGTTATCGGTCGGAGTACACATAGCGGATTCAGGAACACATTCGTTAAAATATTGTGATACTAAATTAAGGGTCTTTTTTATCAAAACTCCAGAGCATGATTTATAACGGGGAAGCTTAAACTTTTCAACAAGCAGAGTTTTTAGTCCGCGCTCGGACAATAGCTTTGCAGCGGTACTTCCAGCTGGTCCTGCTCCGATAATTATTACATCATACATTTTTATTTCGCTTTCATTTATATTATTCAAAATAAATTTTATTTGAATACAAACAAATCACGGAGCAAATATACTCCGTGAATGCTTATTTAAGTTATTTGGCGTCCCGAACTGGAGTCGAACCAGCGACCTAACGCTTAGGAGGCGTTCGCTCTATCCTACTGAGCTACCGAGACAAATCTGTACTATAATATAATACCACAATTTGCTTGTTTTGTCAATAGACTAAATGTATATTTTTGCTCCGCAGATGATATCATCTGCGGAGCTTCGATCATATACGTTTCAGCATTTTTAAGCAGCCGTTAATGATAGGCTTGCAGTTTATAAGGAATATAACGATCACACCGATTATTTGTACGAATATCCACCCCGGAAGCTCAAATATCATAAATACAGTCTGCAATCCTATTACTACAGTATTTATGACAAGCTTTTGCTCGTGCAGATCAAATCTAATGAACTTCTGTGTATTTACTGCGCGGATTATGAACACCACAAAGTAGCTGATAAATGTAGCAAGCGCTGCACCGTTTGCACCCATTTTTGTCGGTATCAGCAGGAAGTTGAACAGTAGATTGACTACTGCACCTATCATTGAGGTGACAAACGACAGCACGCTCTTTTTGTCTACCAGATACACACTTCCCATGAAGGTCACAAGGCTTGAGAAAACCGTTGCGGCTATCAGCAGCGGCATATACTGCCATGCAGGGTAGTAATCGTCTGCAAATAATATCGTAGCAAATATCTTTGAAAAAGCGATCAATCCCGCGGCGGAGATGTACAGCATTCCCTGAAAGCTGTCAAATACTGTGCCAAAGAATGCCGCGTGACTTCTGCGCGAACTCAGATTTTGTTCGGTCACTGCCGAAAATTGCCATGCCTCTATGAATATTCCTGACAGCAGTATCAGCATCGTAGGTATCTTGAAAGCCACTGAATAAAGTCCGTTTATATCGTCGCCGAGGACACCCTTTACCATGTATCGGTCTGCTACGTTAGTTATCCACCAGAACACGGTCGTTGGTATCAGCGGTATACTGAAGCTAAGCATGTTTTTGACGAGTACTGGATTCCAAAATCGCGGACGGATCGCGTAATCGAGCCGCACAAGGCGAAATATCATAACTGATACGACAACATCTGCAATTATAGTACTGAGCACATATCCGGGCACACCGAGCTTGAATATAACAAGGAAGATGATATTCAGTGCAACTGTGATAAATGTTGCTATCAGTCCTTGGACTGCGAAAAATGTAGTCATATCCCTTGCACGTATATACTGCGCAAAAAGTGAGTGGATATTTGCTGTGAAGGTATAGAGTATAATAAGCCACATATACCCGCCGAAATATTCTATAGAGCCGATCAGCGGATACAATGCGAGCAGCAGCATGATACCGAGTATATTTATAACGAATCCGGTAGTCAGTACCTCGCGCCGGTCTGTGCTGCGGTCGAGCGTGTATCTGAATACCGCGTCGCTTATGCCGAGCGATATCAACGGCATTAAAAGATTCGCAGTCTGCGTTATTATATCGGACATACTGTATTCGGATTTGGTAAGAAATTCCGTGTATACAGGAAGCAGGAAGAATACAAGCAGCTTTGAGCCGAACGTGCCGAGTCCGAGTATTGCTGTGTTTGATAACAGACGTTTATATTTATCCATTTAATATCCTTTTATATCAGAACAGCGGTGCGAATATTCTCAAAACGCTCATGATAAGACCGCTTTTTCTGCGTATTTTTTTATATATCTCCGGAGTTATTTCCTCTGACACCTTCAATGTCTCGAGAAAATCTCGCTTTATGTCATATACTGTAGGATTGTCATAGATCAGGGCAGCACATTCAAAATGCAGATATAGACTGCGGTAGTCGAAATTTATCGAGCCAACGACTCCAATGCTATCGTCGCTGACGCATATTTTTGAATGTATAAATCCGGGCGTATATTCATATATTTTAACTCCGCTGTTTAATAGCTGACCATAGAATCCCCGCGTAACTTGAAATACATACCATTTATCCGGAATTTTCGGTGTGATTATACGCACGTCGATCCCGCTCTTAGCCGCAAAGCAGAGTGCAGTTATAAGCTCGTTGTCTGGTATCAGGTACGGAGTAGTGATGTAAATGTATTCCTTCGCCTTATTGATAAGGTTGAAGTATACCAGCTCGCCTACGCATTCGCCGTCAAGCGGAGTGTCAGCATATGGCTGAGCGAACCCTGATGTGCTTCTATCGGACACAATAAAGCCGTTTTTAGCAGGAGTGCATATATACTGCTCAATATTGCTGTCGACCTTGTTTTCAGTGTACCATGTTTCAAGGAACATCATGGTGAAGCTCTTTACAGCATCACCGCGCAGCATTATAGCTGAGTCTTTCCAATGACCGAATCGGTCGTAGGCGTTGATATATTCATCGGCGAGATTCACGCCGCCGGTAAATGCGGTGTGCCCGTCGATTACCACGATCTTTCTGTGGTCGCGGTTGTTCTGGATTATAGTCGCGAGCGGAATGAACGGATTGAAGATCATTACTTTAATGCCGAGGTTTTCGAGCGTTTTGTCGTAGTTCTTAGGCAGTGTAGACATACATCCCATGCCGTCCCAAATGAGCCGTACATCGACTCCTTCTTTGACCTTGGCAATGAGTATCTTCAATATGCTGTCCCACATTACTCCCTCCTGAATTATAAAAAATTCGAGGAATATGAAATGCTGTGCAGTTGACAGCTCCTTTTTCAGCCATTCAAACATGGCTTCGCCGCTTGGAAGATATACCGATGATGTGTTTTTGTATACCGGAAATGATGCCTTATTTGACAAGTATGACGCGTGTGCTGACTTTGTGCGGCTTTGACGGCGCATTTCATCAGTGACAGCGAGCTCCTGACGCATATATGGTTCGATAACTTCACTCGCTATTTTAGCTTTTTTTCTGAATCGGAATGTGGAGGATTGCAGTGAAGCTGCGAGATACAATAGCCCGCCAAATAATGGCAGGGTCAATATAAGTATCGTCCATACTAACTTATATGCCGGATTTTTCGGCTGATTGATTATTATAACTACAACAATAATACTTACTATTGTTAATGCTGCGTTTATAGTCAGTGTATAGCTTCCGAGCACTCCGATGGACACGACAAATGCTATAATTTGAAGCAGTGCAATAAACGCTGTTGTGAATAGCCGTCCGGAAAAGTTTTTTAGGTATTTCTTCTTCACCGTGTTTTATCCTCCTGATTTTTATTAAATGAGTCTGCTGTGCGAAATTTGTATAACTATGCACAGAATTTAATTTTCATGTGCAAAATATACTTCATTATATTATACCATAAATTGCAAATACTTTCAACTATAATTTATAACGAAAAAAACTTTGAATTTTTTCAAAAAGCGGTTGACTTTATGGCAAAAATGTGCGATAATGTTATTAGAGCTGTTTTTAACAAAATCAGCATGAATTTTTACACTGTAAAGTGAGGTTTATATTATGGCAAACAAAATTAAAGTAACGATCTGGAACGAAGGTCGTCACGAAAAGAGCAACGCAGCTGCAAAGGCTATGTATCCGAACGGCATTCATGGAACTATCAAGGAGTTCCTCGAAAAGAATGAGGATCTTATAGTTCGCGCTGTAACTCTCGATGATCCGGATCAGGGTCTGCCGGACGAGCTGCTCAACGACACTGATGTACTTATGTGGTGGGGACATATGTCTCATCATGAAGTAAGTGATGCGCTTGTTGAGAAGATCAGAAACCGCGTTTACGACGAGGGCATGGGCTTTATCGCTATGCACTCTGCACATAAGTCTAAGCCATTCGGCGCTATCGTGGGCACTTCAGGTAATCTTTCGTGGGGCGACGATCAGCAGGAGATCGTTTGGAATATACTCCCGCAGCATCCTATCGCCGCTGGAATCCCTGAGTATTTCGAGATCGAGCAGGAAGAAATGTACGGCGAGCCCTTCCGTATCCCGCAGCCTGATGAGCTCATTTTCACCAGCTGGTACAAGGGCGGAAACATCTTCAGAAGCGGTCTTACATACTACCGTGGAATCGGCAAAGTATTCTACTTCCAGCCCGGTCATGAGACTTGCGCTTCGTTCCACAATCCTAACGTACAGAGAATCCTTACCAACGCTGTTCGCTGGGCTGCTCCGAACGAATTCGTTATCAAGCGTCCGACTGATTGCCCGCACCGTAAGAATCCGCTTGTTGAGCTTGAGGAAGCAAAGGCTAACAAGACTGAAGGCTGAGTTCGCGTTTTAAAATCTAATATACGTGTTCGATAACCTAACTTCAGCTTTTGAAAATGCTGAAGAAATTAGAATTTTTAAAATTTAATTGAGCGGTTAACGAACACATCTATATAGATAATTATTTAAGATTATTTTTAATGTTATGATATACCTTGCCATATATCTGGCAAGGCATATCATACTTAATATTGAACCGAAAGGAAATAATCCCCATGCTGAATTTACCGAATTATCATAAGTCGCTCGACGTGCTGCATTATGGCTGCGAAGAGCCGCGCGCTTATTTTGTTCCTGCAGAGTCGAAGGCTAAAGCTGCTGACGACAATCGCGCTGAGTCGGCATATTTTAAGAGCCTGTGCGGTGAATGGGACTTCAAGTTCTACAAGTCTGTCACCGAGGTAGCTGATTTTACTGCACCAGATTTTGATATCGCTGCTAACAATTTTGACAAGCTTACCGTTCCGATGAATTGGCAGAATATGCTCGGCCGCGGATATGATACACCTAACTATACAAACATAAACTATCCTTTTCCGGTAGATCCACCTCATGTTCCGGTAGAGAATCCCTGCGGTGTATATTCACGTGATTTCACCGTTCCGGCTGCACTTTTAAATGAAAAGCAGATATACATAAACTTTGAGGGCGTTGATTCCTGCTTCTATCTTTATGTAAACAATCAGTTCGCAGCCTATAGTCAGGTTTCTCATATGACAAGCGAAATTGATATCACGAAGTATCTTGCGCCGGGCAGAAACAACATTAAGCTGCTTGTGCTTAAATGGTGCGACGGTTCGTATCTTGAAGACCAAGATATGTGGCGTGCGTCGGGTATCTTCCGCGAGGTATACCTGCTGTACCGTGATCCGGTCCATATCGTTGATGTATTCGTAAAGCCTCAGCTTGCAGTTGACTTCAAGTCTGGTGATGTGAAGGTCGAACTCAAGACCAACGCTCCAGCGAAGGTTTCGTATTCGTTCGAATGCGAGTGTGGCAAGGTTCTTGCTGAGGGCAGCACCGACGGTGATGTGATCGAATTCAAGGTAGATGAGCCGGCGCTCTGGAGTGATGAAGAGCCAAATCTATATGCGCTCTATCTCACATGTGGAAATGAAGTTATCAAGTTTGCAGTTGGTTTCCGCCGTATAGAAGTGATCGACAAGGTCATCTACATCAACGGCAAAAAGGTAAAGGCTAAGGGTGTAAACCGTCACGACAGTCATCCGGTACTTGGTCACGCAACTCCGCTTGATCATATGATAAACGACCTCTACATCATGAAGGCTCACAATGTCAATATGATCCGTACATCGCACTATCCGAACGATCCGCGTCTGACTGCACTTTGCGATAAACTCGGTATATTCGTTTGCGATGAGACCGATATCGAAGCACACGGTATGACATTTAATGTAGGCTGGACTATAGGAGCTTCTGAGCTTTCAGACGGTGAAGCATGGACTGCGGCATACGTTGATCGTGTACAGCGCATGGTCGAGCGCGACAAGAACCATCCGTCTATAATCTTCTGGTCGCTCGGAAACGAGTCTGGCTACGGCAGAAATCAGAAGGCTATGTCGGCATGGATCAAGAGCCGCGACCTTTCGAGACTCGTTCACTACGAGGGCGGTCATAACGGCTATAACGGCGGCGAGCAGCAGGTTGGTATACTTGATGTCGAAAGCTATATGTATCTCGATCCTCAGGGCTGCGACAATTACTGCAAGAACGACAAATATCCGCTGCCGCTCTTCCTCTGTGAATACAGCCACGCTATGGGTAATGGACCTGGTGACCTTCGCGAATATTGGAACGTTATCTACTCGAACGACAGCTTCTTCGGCGGCTGTGTATGGGAGTTCATCGACCACTCGACCGCAAAGTTTGACGAGATGGGCAAAATGCAGTTCACCTACGGCGGCGACTTCGGCGACTATCCGAACGACGGTAACTTCTGCGTAGACGGTCTCGTATATCCTGACCGCCGCGTACACACCGGTCTGCTTGAACTGAAACAGGCAATCAAGCCGGTAAGCGCTGAGCTTGCAGATCAGGCTGACGGAACTGTTAAAATTAATAACCTCCGTTTCTTCAAGGCGCTTGACGATATCAACCTCGTTTGGTCGCTCGAAAAGAATGGAAAGGAAATCGACGGCGGCACGATACGTTCGCTCGGTATTGCTCCTCAGACTGAGGAAATCGTTAAGCTTGGCTGCAAAGTTGACGGAGAGGGCGAATATTACCTCAACCTCTCGTTCAGACAGAACCGTGCTACCGCATGGGCAAGCGTTGGTCATGAGGTCGGCTTTGTTCAATTGAAGCTCGACGCTCCTGCACCTGCTGTAGTATGCACCTGCGAGTCGATCCCAGACTATGTAACACTGACCGCGTCTGAGTGTGCACGTTACATCACCGTAACTGCTGATGAGACTGTATACCGCTTCGATAAGGAGTATGGCACGATCGATTCTATCGTTGACAACGGCAAGGCGCTTATCACTAAGCCGGCAAAGCTGACCGTATGGCGCGCTCCGATGGACAACGACCGCAATATCAGAAATCAGTGGCAGCACCACGGCTTTGACCGCGCAGTTGTCAACTGCTACTCTATGAAGCTCGCTGAAGTCGACTCTAAGAAAGCTGTTATCGAATCTGAGATCTCGCTTGGCGCTGCACCTGCACGTGTTATTCTCAGAGCGAATGTAAGATATACCGTATTCGCAACTGGCGAGCTGCGCGTCACCTATGGCGTAAAGGTAAACGATATCGTACCGTTCCTGCCGCGCTTCGGTCTTGAGCTGACTATGCCTGAGATGACCGAAAATATGCGCTACTTCGGCTACGGCCCGATGGAGAGCTACGTTGATAAGAATCTCGCTGCACGTATGGGCGAATTCAAATCGACAGTTACCGAAAACTTTGAGCCTTACGTAAGACCGCAGGAGAACTGCGCACACTACGGTACAAAGTGGGCTATCGTATCCTCTTACGCTGGACAGGGACTGCTCGTAACAGCTGCTGGAAGCGACTTCTCGTTCAATGCTTCGCATTTCTCGTCGAAGCAGCTCACCGAGACCGCTCACGACTACGAGCTCGTACCGCAGAAGGAGACGATATTCAATATCGACTACAAGCAGAGCGGAAGCGGCTCTAACTCCTGCGGACCTGCACTTATTTCGAAATATCAGCTTAACGAAAAGGAATTCAACTTCACTTTCCGTATCAAGCCGGTATTTGCAAATGATGTAGATCCATACAAGGAAATGCTGAAGAAATAAGCTATTTTTTAGAAATAACAATAGGACTGACACATTATTTTGCGTGTCAGTCCTATATTTTTACTTAAGGATATCCATTAGAAGCAACTGTCATATTTTCTGACAGATTTAATATTTTATATGTTGACAAAAGTGCATAGATAGGTTATAATTAACTGAAATTTAATTTCTGGAGGAAGTTATGTCAAGAGGATATCTTGCTGAAGATTATAGGATCACTGAAACAGGTGTAAAATTTACCTGTAACAATGAAATGCGTCAGCGTGTGTTTGACCGCTGCGAAGAGCTGGCAAAGCTTAATATCAAACAGTTCGGTGACCGTAAGGTCATGCAGGAAGGCGCAAAATATCACGGAGTCTGGCTTGAGACTCAGCCTATGGGCGGCGAAATGTACGCTACCCACAATATGGAGGTAGCGCTGAATAATCAGCTTATATTCATGCAGTATCAACGCCGCGATGGACGTATGCCTGGTATGGTACAATATTCAGGCAATGGAATGCAAGTGAGTCAGGATTTCATGCAGGGTGACTTTTTCACGGTTTCAGCGCTGAGAATGTATTGGTTCATCGGCAAGGACAAGCAGTATTTGAAGCTTCTGTATGAATCGCTGCGAGATTTCGACGAATATTTGTGGAATTACCGCGACAGTGACGGTGACGGCTGCCTTGAAACTTGGTGCACGTATGACACCGGTGATGACAATAACACGCGCCTGCTGGCAAATGAGATATATTCCACTCAGTACGGTATGTGGTGCGGCGAAAAGCCTCCGGTGGGACGCGGTAAGCTGCCATTCGAGTCGGCTGAATATATGGCATATTCGTACTCACATCGTATCGCGCTTGCTGAGATATCTGATATACTCGAGAACGGTGAGGGCGATAAATGGCGCGCTGCTGCTGCGGATATACGAAAAAAGGTTCGTGAGTATCTTTGGGATGATGAGAAAAAAGCGTTGTTCGACCGCGACTGTGACAACAAAATGCTTTATACTCTGACGCTCGAAAACCTCAAATGTATGTATCACGGACTGATGGATCAGGATATGGCGGATGATTTTATAAAGTTCCATCTTCTCAATAAGGATGAGTTCTTCACGCCGCTTCCGTTGCCCAACCTTGCAGCTAACGACCCGCTGTTTTACGTGAACGACGCGTACAACAATTTTACACCTGAGATCGCCGAAAAGGTACACAAATATATGCACGGTGACATATTAGATAATTCGTGGTCTGGTCCGGTAGAGGGATTGTCGGTGCAGCGCTCAGTAGACGCACTGCTCGGATACGGACACCATGCTGAGGCTTCGATGATCGGACGCAAGTGGCTCGACAACCTTGCAAAGCATGATAAATACGTGCAGCAGTACAACCCAGCGACTGGTGAACCTTCACCAGGTGAGGATGGCTACGGTCCGACAATACTGGCTGCACTCGAATATATAACCTATCTTTATGGTATCGATTATGTGAAGGATGAGCTGATATTCTCGTGTTCAGCTGAAAGTTTCGACAGCAGCTATGAGCAGACGCTGTTCGGTCATACCTATATGCTGAAGCGTGAGAATGGTATGGCGCGCGTATATAAGGACGGCAGGGAAATGTTCGGACTTACGGTGGGCGCACGTGTTGTAACCGACCTTGACTGCAATATCAAGAGCATATCCGGAATGGAATGCAAACCTGTGGACATTACACTTCAGGCGGCTGATACGCTTTGCAGCGCTCAGCTGAATCCGAACCAGAGATATAGATTTGACAGTGGATTGATTGATGAAGTTCAGGTTCGCTTTGATTTTGTGGATGAAAATGATATTATAATCTAATATAAAAATGGTACCCCAGCCGTCTGCGTGGTAAAGCTGCGGACATCTGGGGTATCTGGTTTAAATAAAAACAAAAAAGCTTCGATTTTCATCGAAGCTTTTTGGAGCTGCTATCCAGATTCGAACTGGAGACCTCATCCTT